>CAVWFB010000005.1:0-31953 GCA_963754265.1 uncultured Actinomycetes bacterium
GCTGTTGCGCGTGAGACGATCGCGGCCGGTGGAGTGGACCGAGTTCACGACGCAGCGACGACGGGCCGCTGATCGCGGGTCGCCGCGCCGGCAGTGGGCCGCCGGTTCTCCTGCTGCACGGGGGGCCGGGGCTCGGCTTCGACTACCTGCGCGATCTCGCCGACGAGCTCGCGGAGGAGAACGACGTCGCGTGGTACCAGCAGCGAGGGCAGGAGCCGTCGGCGGCGGAAGGGCCGCACACGGTGGCGGCGGATGTCGGGGACGCCCGGCGCGTCCTCGACGCGCTCGGCTGGGAGAAGGCGTACGTCGTCGGCCATTCGTGGGGCGGGCACCTCGCCCTCCACGTCGCGGAGGCGATGCCGGAGCGGCTCCTCGGCGTGCTTGCCGTCGACCCGCTCGGCTCGGTCGGCGACGGACGCTGGCCGGAGTTCGACGAGGAGATGTTCCGCCGGACGCCGGAGTCCGTGCGCGACCGTGCGCGCGAGATCGACGAGCTCTCGATGGCCGGCAAGGCCGACGACGAGCTGGCGCTCGAGGGGATGCGCCTCGTCTGGCCCGCGTACTTCGCCGATCCCGAGAGCGCACCGCCGATGCCCGAGCTGCGAATCGCGAGCGCGCGCTCGGCCGAGATGGTGCCGTCGATCTTCGCAGAGCTGCCGGCGCTCGAGGCGGGGCTGCCGCGGATCAGCGTCCCCGTCGGCTTCGTCCACGGCTCACGCAGCCCGATGCCGCTCGCCGCCTCGACGGACGCGGCCGAGCGGATCCCAGGCGCCTGGGTCGAGGTAGTCGAGGGCGCCGGGCATTTCGTGTGGGTCGAGGCGCCGGGCGCTGTTCGCGCGTCGCTTCGCCGCCTAACGGCCGGCTAGCGGCGCGACAGCAGTCGCAAACGAGGAGTGGTCACCGCGCGTGGCCAGGAAGTCACACCTTGGGCGCAGATTCCGCTTGACAGCGAACGGTGTCTGACACCGTTACCCGTCTAGTAACCCTCGGCCTGCATCGTCGCGATCGCAAGGTAAGCCGTTTCCAAGTCGCGCTCGAGTTGCCGCAATACCGGGTCCGATGGATGAAGGCGCAAACCTTCATTCGCCACCCAACGAAGCCGAGTGAGAAGCGTGATTTTTTCCTCTTGAGCAATCTGGGCCTCTTCGAGCCAATGCAAGCCTTGTCGCCCCATGACACTGAATGGGTAAGCATCAATTTCGCCTCGCCGCTCAATTGCATCCTCCAGAGCCTCAAATGCCGCCTCAACACGGCCTGGAGAGTCAGGGTTGGTTGGGTTCTGAATCGCCTTAACCAACATCATGTACGCCCACTCGGTCTGAACGCGATAATCGTCGCTGAGAGATCGCGCTTGGTCGAGAAAGTTCTCAGCCATATCGATATCTCCAACCTCAACCTCGAAGCTCCCGCGCTGAAGCCAGTAGTGGTAGTCCCAATCCATGAGCGACTGGAGTTCGTCATATATGTCCCGGATAGCGACCCGGTCATCCGCAAGCATTCGCCGAAGCCAGTTGTGATTCATCACTCGGGCCAGAATTCGTCCCGGTCTGGTTCGCCTATAGTCGGGCGGTGCTACCTGAGTTGCCATCGCAAATAGGAGCCCACTGATCGGAGCGGCTAGCTGCCCTTGTTGGCGGTACCAGTCCACCGCCCGTTCAGCGATCGCACGGTGCCGCACCCGTAGTAACTCGCCCTCCGCGACAAGGAGGTGGCGATTCAGCAAGCCCTGCAAGCGGTTCAGAGTTTCGTTTGATGCATCTCCGGCCGCGAGCAAGACGTCTTGTCGCGTTACCGCGTGTCGATGAAGTGTTGCGATCGCGACTATTGCGTAGAGAAGGCCGGCTTCTGTGCCGAGGTCACGACACTCGCTTTCGACCTTCTCGTCGAAGCGTCGCCCCGAAGTCGCCTCGATCATGGCTACGAGGAGTTGCCGGTTCGCCTTTCTTCTGAACACCTTTTGTTGCTCACTCCGGGACATGCCCCTGAGCTCACCTAGACGACCCGCGTTCGTTAGCGCATCGAGCAAGTCATCAATGTCCGAATCGGCGAGATGCGGGACCGTCAACTCGCGGCCTGGAGCGGTATCGGCGAGTTCCAGCAACTCGTACTTCGAGCTTCTGACCGCCGCAATGATTAGAGCGTCTGGCAAATCTTGCTCGAGTTCGAGTAGAAGCCGCCCGGCACTGCCTCCAAACACGTCGAAGTCGTCGATCAGCAGAACGTCAGGGGGAGTAACGCGGAGAGCGGCGCGGATGCGAGCGATGGTGGTCTCAGCTTCGACGTTTAACCAGCGAACGTTGCGGCCGGCTGCATCGAGCCTTAGCCCCAATCTCATGAGGGTCGCGGACTTGCCTGATCCGGCTGTCCCGTGAGAACTACGACGCCTGATGGCTCGTTCTCGATGTTCGCGTAGAGGTCAGCGTCAAACTGCCGGAGGATGGCATAACCGTCATCGCCGAAATCAGCCCACACGGGCTCTCGGCCTAGAAGAAACTCGCGCGTGTCCGAAGCTGGCTCGAGCCGGAGTTCGCTGAGCGACTGCAGGAGTTCGTCGGCGCGTTGGGGTGCCTCGCGGCTACTTACCGACCGGAGGCCGGAAGCGAACTCCTCGGACATCGGAAGAAGCACTTCGGTAGCGAACCTCTCAGCATCCATCTCGACCCAATTGATGTTGAACTCCTCGAGCATCGCTGCGCGAGCGGCTGACAAACTCGGCGATACAAGGTAGGAGCCGGGTCTCAACTCGCGAAGCCTCCTTCCGCGAGCGCCACGGAGCTCGAGGTGCTGCCAGAGTGGTGGCTCGTCCAACTCGGTGCCGACGAAAACAACCGCTTGACCATTCATCTGTCGGACGAGCTGGTGGTACCAAAAGTCGCGAGTTGCTGTTCGCTCACCGTATTGTCGAAACGAGAATGTTGTCTCAGGGAAGTCAGATAGACGCCCGTTCAAATGAACACATTGAAGGACCGATTCCGTGGGTGCGGCTTCGTCATCAAACCCAGAGACGACCTCAAGTCGGCGAGGCAGGTCAAAGCACGCATTAACTGCTTCATCGAGGGTGTCAATGTTGACTGTGTATATTCGACTCCATGGCGCCGAAAACCATGCCTCGTAGAAGCTAGGCAGCGTCCTCGAGTCGACCTCTAAGCGCGTGTGCAATAGTTCACGGACTGCTCGTTGGTTCTGTCGAACGGCAACTCCGTATGTGTCGCCGAGGGATGAGCCGGTATCGACTGCACGGTCCGGGAACGCGATTCGCCAGAGAAGATCACGTAGCTCGAACGCCAATGGGAGATGTGTGTCGTCGTGAGTCCGTGCTGCTCGGGAAAATCCTGCGCCAGTGAACAGCATCACACCGGCACGGGCCATTTGGCCGGAGAGCCGCTTTCTCAGGTTGGCGTCCACAACGGCAGTCTTTCTTCGGTTCTGAGTGGCGTCAACCGAACAGCCGGCCTTTGGTAACCGCCGAGCTGCCGACTGGAGCCTTGCGCGGCCATCTAGTGCCCGTCTGATCCTGAGCGGTTGGTGAACCGTTGGTTAGCTACAGCCGGTGTTAGTCCCGCAGTCCCGGCACGTGTAGCAGCTACCCGTCCGAACCATCCGCCCGCCGCACTTGGCGCACTCGACCGCGTCTTCCCAGTTGTTGAAGAGCGCGGTCTGCCCCGGCGGAGCCGCCTCCGCGGCCTCAGGCGCCGCGACCGGCTGGCCCTCCAGCGCCGCGTACGACTGCGCCAGCCGCGCCCGCACCTCCGGCGAGAGGATCCCGACCTCCTCCTGCTGGTCGGTGGTCAGGAACTTCTTGCCCATCCAGCGGAAGATGTAGTCGACGATCGACTTCGCGACTCGGATGTCGGCGTCGTTCGTCATCCCGCTCGGCTCGAAGCGCATGTGGGCGAACTTCGAGACGTAGACCTCGAGCGGCACGCCGTACTGCAGGCCGAGCGAGACCGAGATCATGAACGAGTTCATCAGGCCCGCCAGCGTCGTGCCCTCCTTCGCGATGTCCACGAAGATGTCGCCGGGGGTGCCGTCCTCGTAGAGGCCGACGTGGATGTAGCCCTCGTAGTCGCCGACGCGGAACTTGCGGCCGACCTCGACGCGGTCTTCCGGTAGCCGGCGGCGCTGGGTCAGCGGGACCGGCGGCGACGCCGCGACCGCCAGCTGCTCGCCCTTCTCGCTCTTGCCCGACAGCGGCTGCGCGACCTTGCAGTTGTCGCGGTAGATCGCGATCGCCTTCACGCCGAGCTTCCACGAGTCGAGCAGCAGGCCCGAGACCTCGTCGACCGAGACCGTCTCGGGCAGGTTGACCGTCTTCGAGATCGCGCCCGAGATGAACGGCTGGACGGCGCCCATCATCTTCACGTGGCCGCCGTAGTGGATCGCGCGGTCGCCGATCGCGCAGTCGAAGACCGGGTAGTGCTCGGTCTTCACGGTCGGCGCGCCGACGATCGTGTTGCGCTCGTCGATGAACGCGACGATCTCCTCGATCTCCGCCGGCGCGTAGCCGAGCTTCTCGAGCGCCATCGGCACGGTCTTGTTCACGATCGTGATCTCGCCGCCGCCGACGAGCTTCTTCGACTTGACGAGCGAGAAGTCGGGCTCCACGCCCGTCGTGTCGCAATCCATCATGAAGCTGATCGTCCCGGTGGGCGCGAGCACGGTCGCCTGCGCGTTGCGGTAGCCGTGCACCTCGCCGAAGTTCAGAGCGTCGTCCCAGGACTTGCGTGCCGCGGAGAGCAGGTCGTTCGGGACGACGTCGCTGTTCTCGATGTTGCCCACCGCCGCGCGGTGCATCGACATCACGCCGATCATCGCGCCGGCGTTCGGCCGGTAGCCGGCGAACGGGCCCATCCGCGCGGCGATCTCCGCCGACTTGCGGTAGGCGCGGCCGGTCATCAGCGCCGTGATCGCCGCCGCGTAGGCGCGGCCCTCGTCCGAGTCGTACGGGAGCCCGCGCGCCATCAGCAGCGCGCCGAGGTTCGCGTAGCCCAGGCCGAGCTGCCTGTACGCCTTGGCGTTGCGCTCGATCTCGGGCGTCGGGTACGACGAGTAGCCGACGAGGATCTCCTGCGCGAGGAAGACGACGTCGACCGCGTGCTCGAAGGCCTCGACGTCGAGCTCGCCGTCCTCGCGGCGGAACTTGAGCAGGTTCAGCGAGGCGAGGTTGCAGGCGGAGTCGTCGATCGACATGTACTCCGAGCACGGGTTGGACGCGTTGATGCGGCCCGTGTTCGGGAGCGTGTGCCACTTGTTGATCGTGGTGTCGTACTGGACGCCCGGGTCGGCCGACTTCCACGAGGCCTCGGCGATCTGGCGCAGCAGCTCGCGCGCCTTGACCGTGTCGACGACGGCGCCGTCGGTGCGGGCGGTCAGGTTCCAGTCGGCGTCCTGGTCGGCCGCGTCCATGAAGGCGTCGGTGACGCGGACCGAGTTGTTGGCGTTCTGGTACTGGATCGATGACCAGTCGCTCGAGTCGAGCGACATGTCGTAGCCGGCCTGCTCGAGCACGCGCGCCTTCTCCTCCTCGCGCGCCTTGCACCAGATGAACTCCTCGACGTCCGGGTGGTCGACGTCGAGCACGACCATCTTGGCCGCGCGCCGCGTCTTGCCGCCGGACTTGATCGTGCCGGCGCTGGCGTCGGCGCCGCGCATGAAGCTGACCGGGCCGGAGGCGTAGCCGCCCTTGGAGAGCTGCTCCTTGGAGGAGCGCAGGCGCGAGAGGTTGACGCCGGAGCCCGAGCCGCCGCGGAAGATGATGCCCTCGCGGCGGATCCAGTCGAGGATCGACTCCATCGAGTCGTCGATCGAGAGGATGAAGCAGGCGCTGCACTGCGGCTTCTCCTCGAAGCCGACGTTGAACCAGACCGGCGAGTTGAAGGCGGCGTACTGGTTGACCAGGATCGCCTTCAGCTCGGCCTCGAAGGTCTGCGCCTCGTCCTCGTCGGCGAAGTAGCTGCCCTCACGGCCCCAGGCGCCGATCGTGTCGACGACGCGGCCGATCATCTGCTTGACGCTCTGCTCGCGCTCGGGCGAGGACATGCGGCCGCGGAAGTACTTCTGCGCGACGATGTTGGTCGCGGTCTGGCTCCAGAACTTGGGGAACTCGACGGCCTTCTGCTCGAAGACGGCGGCGTCCTTGCCGGGGATCAGGGCGTCGCGCGTCTCCCAGTCGATCTCCTCGAAGGGGTCGCGATCCGGGATGGTGAAGAAGCGGCGCACGCCGAGGCCTGCCGCCTCGTCGGCGACCACATTTCCGAGTTCCGCCTCGCTGAGCTCGACGGTCGAGATTTCCCTTGCTGCCGCCATTTCCTTACCTCCCGGGCTCCGACTAATGGTAGTGATCCCAGCCCGGGCCGGCGCGCCTGCGCGGGTCGAGCGGACCGCCCAATGTAGAGGGGGGTTCGGACGGATCGCGACCGAGGGTGCACCGGCCGGCGCCTCGCTCCTGGGGGCTCAGGATGAGAGCGCCGGCCGGTGCCGCTCGATCAGAGCGTGGGAGAGCTCCCGCTGGCTGTGCGCGAGCTCGCGGCGGTTCTGCTCGAGCCACGACCGTTCCGCGCCAAACCCCCGCAGCTCCTGGCGCTGAGCCTGGAGGGCGGTGATGCGAGTCTGCAGCTCCTCGACCGGAGCCTGGTGCGCGCCCGCTGGCACGGGGCCGATCTCGGCGGGGCTCATAGTCATAGGGTCGCGCGGCTGCCTGTAGATCGCATGTGGAAAGCGGCGCGAAGTTCCCGCAACGTGCGCGCGAACTTTCCACCGAGGCGCTGTGGAGAAGATCGGCCTGTGGATATACCTAGCCTGTCGATCTACCGGGCCGTCTTTAAGCGGAGGGAAATGACGAGCGTCGACCCCTATCGCGTGACCGACAAGCTGGACGATGCCGCTCTCGTCACGATCGCAACACGCCTCGAGTCACGTGGCCAGCACCCCGTCTACCTGCGCATGATGGATGCGTATCTCGATGCCATGCGCATCGACGACGCCAAGGCGGTCATCGACCTGGGCTGCGGCACCGGTGTCGCGTCGCGTCGCATCGCCCGGCGGTCAGGGTTTTCCGGGCACGTCACGGGCATCGACCGCAGCCCGTTCCTCATCGACGCGGCCAAAGGGCTCGCGGGCGACGAGAACCTCACATTCCGCGTCGGCGACACGCAGAGCCTCGATCTCGGCGATGGCGAATTCGATGCCGTTGTCGCCCACACGGTGATCAGTCACGTCGACAGTCCCATTGCCATGCTGGCCGAAGTCGCCCGCATCGCCAAGCCCGGCAGCTCGATCGGGATCTTCGACGGCGATTACGCATCGCTGACCTTCGGCCACCCTGATCCCGATCGGGGAAAACGTGACGACGAGGCGCTGATCGCCGCCCTCGTCACCAACCCGCGCGTCATGCGCCAGATGCCGGTCCTCGTTCGGGAAACCGGGCTGGAGCTCGTTGCGGTTTTTCCCCACGTCCTCGCCGAGGTGGGCAAGGCCGACTTCTGGCTGCCCGCGATCGAGGCCTTCGGCAAGCTCATGCCCACGGCGGGCGCCATGACCGCAGCCGAAGCGAGTGCTTGGGCCGATCGCTTGATACAGGCATCGGAGTCGGACGTCTTCTTCGGCGCGAGCAACTACTACGGATACGTCCTGCGCAAGCCGGCGCTCGCCTGACAAGCGGTTACGAAGCCAGCGCGACCCGGTCGCCGCGCCGGATCGTGCCGCCGGCGATCACGTCGGCGTAGACGCCCACGTTGGCGTTGTTCTTCTGCGCGGCGGTGCGCAGGATCCCCGGATCCTTCGGCAGGTCGCCCTGCGCCAGGGTCGTCATCACGCAGCGGCCGCAGGTGCCGCGTGATCTGCAGGCGCACCTCGTCGCCGATCGCGACCGTGTGCCCGACCCAGTCGTTCTCGACGAAGCCTTGCCCGGGGGTCGAGACGACGATGTTGGGGCGGAACCTCCTCGCCTCGAAGCGCCCCTCGGGGTAGAGCTTGCGCAGGCGGTCGAGCGTGCTCGTCGTGAGCAGGTGCACGACCGCGAGGTCGAAGAACGTCCCCTCTGGGAGCTCGAAGTCCGTGACCGTGTCGCGGAACTCCAGGCCGTCCAGGTCGGGCCAGTATTCCTCCGCCTGGTTCTTCGACGACCCGCCGGACTCGATCCGGGCGAAGGCGACCTCGCGGCCGAGCGCCCGCGAGAGCTTGTGGACGAGGTCGGGCTGCTCGCTGGTCGTCTGCGAGCCGTCCGGAAGGGTCAGGCGGACCGCCGGGAGCTTCGACACCGGGTGCGGCGTCTCGGTGTACGCGGCCTGGAACTCGAAGAAGTTGCCCCACTTGCGCGGGTTCTTCGCGCCGGCGACCTTGCCGGTGACGCGGTCGATCACGGCGAACTGCCGGTCGCCGACGAGCCCGCGCGGGGTGACCTCGGTCGCGTTCAGCTCCTCGCCCAGCATCGACTTCACCGGGTAGCGCCAAAGCGCCACCACAGAACCTGCGGAGGAGGACGGGCCCGACGGCATTACTGCTCCCTTCATTGGGGCGGGCCGCACACCGAGCCTGGCGCTGGGCCGCTCTCCTGTCAAGGGGTGGCCGGAGGGATAGTGTCTCGGCATGGCAGTCGCGGGAACCGCGCAGCGCAAGCGGGCCGCATCGCTGCAGGACCTGCGCGCATCCGGGCGGATGGTCGTCCACCTCGACGGCCACACGATCTGCCTCCTCGTCGAGGACGGCGACGTCCACGCGGTCGACAACCGCTGCCCGCACATGGGCTTTCCGCTGCACCGCGGCTCGGTCGCCGACGGGATCCTGACCTGCCACTGGCACCACGCGCGCTTCGACCTCTGCACCGGCGGCACGTTCGACGAGTGGGCCGACGACCTGCGCCGCTTCCCGGTCGAGGTCGAGGGCGACGACGTCTACGTCGACCTGACGCCGCCCGAGGACGCGCTCGCGCACCAGCGGCAGCGGCTGTACGACGGGCTGCGCCGGAACATCCCGCTCGTCCTGGCCAAGTCGGCGATCGCGCTGGCCGATGCCGACGCGACCTGCGTCGGCCCCTTCCGGGCGGGGCTCGAGTTCGGGGCGCTGCGGCGCGGCGGCGGCTGGTTCCGCGGGCTGACGACGCTCACGTGCCTGATGAACCTCGTCCCGAAGCTGGCCTGGGAGGAGCGCTCGGCGGCGCTCTACCACGGGCTTGCCGACGTCGCCGGCGACTCCGCCATGGAGGCGCCGCGGTTCCCGCTCGACCCGCTTCCGGGCACGGAGCTGGATCCGGAGCAGCTCGGCCGCTGGTTCCGCGGCTTCGTCGAGGTGCGCGACGCCGAGGGCGCCGAGCGCGCGCTCGTCTCCGCGGTGGGCTCGGGCGCGTCACCGGAGGAGCTCGCGGACATGCTCTTCGCCGCGGCGACCGATCACCGCTACCTCGACGGCGGCCACACGCTCGACTTCGTCAACAAGGCCCTCGAGGCGCTCGATGTCGCCGGCTGGGATCACGCCGAGACCGTGCTGCCCTCGCTCGCGCCGCAGCTCGCCTTCGCGGAGCGGATGGAGGAGGCCAACTCCTGGCGCAACCCGGTCGACCTCGTCGCGTTGCTGGAAGAGGCATTCGAGCAGTTGCCGGGAAGGTCGGCAGGCGCCGGCTGGAACGGACGCGCGGAGCTCGTCCACGTCGTCCTGAACGCCGAGCCCGTGAAGATCCTCGAGGCGCTGCTGGCGGCGCTGCGCGAGGGCGCGAGCGCGGTCGAGCTCGCCTCGGCGGTGTCGTTCGCGGCAGCGACCCGGATCGCGCGCTTCCCGACGAGCAACGAGTTCGGCGACTGGGACACGGCCCTGCACACGTTCACGTTCGCGAACGCGGTCGAGCAGGGCCTGCGGCGCTCGCCGTCCCCGGAGCTGCTGCGAGGCGTGCTGGACGCGGCGATGAGCGTTCACCTCGATCGCTTCCTCAACGTGCCGGCGACGCGGCTGCCCCGGCCGCAGGCGGATGCCGACCCGGCTGCGCTCCTCGCCGAGCTGCCGACCCTGCTCGACGGCCAGCAGCACGTCGACCAGGCCGGCGAGCTCGTCGCCTCCTACCTCGCTGCGAGCGACGACTCCGCGCCGCTGATCGAGGCGCTCGGCGCGTGCCTGCTGCGCGAGGACCGCAACTTCCACACGATCCAGTGCGTCGAGGCCGGCGTGCGCCAGCACGAGCTGCTGCGCGGGAGCGCCGACGCGGGCATGCCGCTGATCGCCGCGGCCCGCTATCTCGCCGCACACGCGCCGACGGCCCGGTCGCAGCGGCAGACCTACGAGATCGCACGACGGCTACACCGTGGCGAGAAGATCTACGAAGACGAGCAGCCGGCGCCTGTCGCCTGAGCCGCCCGCCCGGGGACGGGCATACTGGCCTCGATGGGGGTGACCGAGCGACTCGCCCGTGCGTCGAGCCGCCATCCGTGGCGCACCGTCGGAGGGTGGCTGGGCGCGATTGTTCTCGCCCTCGGTCTCGCGGCCGCCTTCCTGCCGGGGAACCTGACGACGACCGGTCACGTGACCGGCAATCCCGAGTCGAAGCAGGCGGAGGACCTCTTCCACACCCGCTTTCAGCCGGACAGTCGCGGGGTCGACGAGCTGATCGTCGTCCGTTCGCCGCGGCGGACCGTGGGGCAGCCAGAGTTCAAGGCGTTCGTCACGAAGCTTCTCTCGCAGGCCGACGCGACCGGAGTCGTCTATCGGGCCTCGACCTACTACGAGACGCACGATCCGGCGCAGGTCTCGCGCGACCGACACGCCACGCTGATCGGGATCCAGCGCAAGGCTGACGTCGATCCGCTCTTGAGCTTCGTCCAGCGCAGCGATGGCGAGGACGGCTTCAACGTCGTGATGACGGGTGAGGGCACGCTCGACCACGACTTCAACGATCTCTCCCAGCACGACCTCAAGACGGGCGAGCTCCAGTTCGGCCTGCCGGCCGCGCTCGTGATCCTGATCCTCGTCTTCGGCGCCGTCGTCGCGGGGCTGATTCCGCTCGTGATGGCGATGGTCGCGATCGTCGTCGCGCTCGGACTGTGCGCGATCCTGGCCGAGGCGTTCTCGCTCTCCGTCTTCTTCGTGAACATGCTCACCGGCATGGGGCTTGCGCTCGGGATCGACTACTCGCTGTTCGTCGTCTCGCGCTACCGCGAGGAGCGCGTCAACGGCCGGGTCGAGCTCGACGCGATCGCGGCCGCCGGCGCGACCGCCAGCCGGGCCGTGCTCTTCAGCGGCTCGGTGTTCGTGATCGCGCTGAGCGGGATGCTGCTCGTGCCCTCGAACGTGATGAAGAGCCTCGCGGTTGCTGCGATCGCGGTCGGCATCGTCTCGGTGCTCGCCGCCCTGACCCTGCTGCCGGCGCTGCTCGGGCTGCTCGGCGACCGGGTGAACGCGCTCCGCGTGCCGTTCATCGGCCGCAACATCGGCAGCGGCCAGGAAGGGCGCTTCTGGGGCGCGGTCGTGCGCGGGGTCATGCGCCGGCCGTTGCTCAGCCTGCTGAGCTTCGGGGCGCTGCTGCTCGTCGCGGCCACACCGGCGATCGGGCTGAAGCTGGGAGCGAGCGGAGTGAGCACGCTGCCCGACCGGCTCGAGTCGAAGCAGGGCTACGAGGCGCTCGCGCGCGACTTCCCGCAGGCGAGCTCGAGCCCCGCGCTGATCGCGGTCGAAGGACAGGTGAGCTCGCGCGCCGGTGCGGGCCGCGATCGCCCGGTTTCGTCATGAGCTCGCGCGCGACCCGGTGTTCGGCGCGAGCGACGTGCGCTACTCGGCGAACGGGGACACGGCCGCGATCGGCGTCCAGGTCGGCGGCGACCGAACGGGCCCGACGGCCCTGGCGGCGGTGCGGCACCTGCGCTCGGTCGAGATCCCGCGAGCCTTCGCCGGCACGGACGTACACGTGGTCGTCGGCGGCGACACGGCCGACAACGTCGACTTCATCGACGCGATGAACGCCTGGCTGCCGATCGTGTTCGTCTTCGTGCTCGGCCTGAGCTTCGTGCTCCTGACGATCGTGTTCCGCTCGATCGTGATCGCGGCCACCTCGATCGGGCTCAACCTGCTCTCGGTCGGGGCGGCCTACGGGCTCGTGGTGCTCGTCTTCCACCACGGGGTGGGGAGCGGCCTCTTCGGCTTCCAGCGCATCGACGCGATCGAGGCCTGGGTGCCGCTGTTCCTGTTCTCGGTCCTGTTCGGCCTCTCGATGGACTACCAGGTGTTCCTGCTCAGCCGGATCAAGGAGCGCTACGACGAGACGGGCTCGACGACCGACGCGGTCGTCCACGGCGTCTCGTCGACCGCGCGGCTGATCACGGGCGCGGCGCTGATCATCGTCGCGGTCTTCGGCGGCTTCGCGATGGGCGACCTCGTCATGTTCCAGCAGATGGGGTTCGGGATCGCGGTGGCGCTCCTGATCGACGCCACCATCATCCGCTCGGTGCTCCTGCCCGCGGCGATGCGCCTGCTCGGTGACTGGAACTGGTACCTGCCGCGTTGGCTGGAGTGGCTGCCGAGGATCCAGATCGAGGCCGAGCGCCGCGACAAGCCCGTGCTGTTGCCCAGCAACTGAGCGTGCCGGATGATGCGCGCTGATGCGCGATCTGCCGGCCGGCACCGTCACGTTCCTGTTCACCGACATCGAGGGCTCGACCGCGTTGCTGCACGAGCTGGGCGCCGAGCGGTACGCAGACGCGCTGGCTGAGCACCGGCGCGCGCTGCGAGCGTCGTTCGCGTCGCACGGCGGGGTCGAGGTCGACACGCAGGGCGACGCCTTCTTCGTCGCCTTCCCCGACGCGGGGGAGGCGCTGCTCGCGGCGCGCGAGGCCCAGGACGCGCTCACGGCCGAGCCGATCCGCGTGCGGATGGGCGTCCATACCGGCGAGCCGGTCCTGACTGGAGAGGGTTACGTCGGCGTCGACGTGCACAAGGCGGCCCGTATCTGCTCGGCTGGGCACGGCGGGCAGATCCTCGTCTCGGAGCGGACGATGCTCGTCGTCGCGGACGGGAACTTGAAGTCGCTGGGCGCCCACCGGCTCAAGGACCTGACCGCGCCGGAGCCGCTGTACCAGGTTGGCGAGGCGGCGTTCCCGCCGCTCAAGTCGCTGAACCAGTCGAACCTGCCGGTGCAGCCCACGCCGTTCGTCGGGCGCGAGAAGGAACTCGGGGAGGTGCTCGGCCTGCTGCGGCGCGAGAACGGGCGGCTGCTGACGCTGACCGGTGCCGGGCGGCTCCGGCAAGACGCGGCTGGCGGTGCAGGCAGCGGCCGAGGTGGTCGAGCAGCACGAGCACGGCGTCTGGTGGGTTGGGCTGCAGGCGGTCCGGGACGTGGAGCTCGTCCTGCCCACGATCGGCGCGACGCTGGGCGCGAAAGGCGAGCTCGCCGAGCACGTCGGCAACCGGCGGATCTTGCTCCTCCTGGACAACCTCGAGCAGGTGGTCGAGTCGGCGCCTGGGCTCGGCGAGCTGCTGGCGGCGTGCCCGAATCTCGGCCTGCTCGTGACGAGCCGCGAGCCGCTTCGCCTCGCTGCCGAGCAGGAGTACCCGGTGCCGCCCTTCGTCGAGCAGGAGGCGGTCGGGTTCTTCTTCTCGCGCGCGCGGGCGACGCGACCGGAGTTCGAGGACGACGGCTCCGTGTTGGAGATCTGCAGGCGCCTCGACTACCTGCCCCTTGCGCTCGAGCTGGCCTCGGCCCGCGTGAAATCGCTCTCACCGGCGCAGATCCTCGAGCGGCTCGAGCAGAGCCTGCCGCTGCTCACCGGCGGAGCCCGTGACGCACCGGAGCGCCAGCGCACTCTGCGCGCGACGATCGGCTGGAGCTACGAGCTGCTCTCGGCCGAGGAACAGCGGCTGTTCCGCGCCCTGTCCGTCTTCGCCGGCGGCTGCGCGCTCGAGGCGGCCGCGCAGGTCGCAGGTGCCGACCTCGACGGCCTGCAGTCGCTGGTCGACAAGAGCCTGCCTGCGCTTCGACGACGAGCGCGTTACGGCGATGCTGGAGACGATCAGGGAGTACGCGCTCGAGCAGCTCGCTGAGGCGGGGGAGACCGACCGCGCTGCGGCGTGCCCATGCCGAGTGCATTCCTCGCACTCGGCGGAGTCGGACGGACATGTCCGCCGAGACGACTACGGATTTCGCTACGACGTCTTGCCGCCGGAGCGGGAAAACCTCAGCGCTGCGATCGACTGGCTGCGAGCGCCGGTGAGATCGAGCTTGCAGTCCGGCTTGCGATCTCGCTCGAGAACTTCTGGGTCATCGCCGACCCGTTCGAGGGAGATCCGCACGTACGAGCGGTTGCTCGCGCAGGAGGGCGTGCCCGATCTCCTTCGCGCCCGGGCACTTCGCTGCTATGCGGGCTCGTCGTTCCTGGCGGGCAGTACGAGCAGGCACAGCGAGGCGAACGAGGAGAGCCTGGCGCTGTTCCGCGCGGCCGGAGACGACGCGGGGATTGCCGAGCTTCTGCATCCGGATCGGTATCAACACGCTCATGCTCGGGGAGCCCGAGCGGGCTCGACAGCTCCTGGAGGAGAGCGTCGGACGTTTTCGGAGGCTCGGTTCGACCCGCGGCGAGGCGGAGGCGATCGGCGCTCTCGGCTTCGTCGTGCAAGACGGAGCGGGACTTCGAGGGGGCGCTCGAGCTGTTCGGACGAAGCGAGCAGATGTGCGCGGAGATCGGGTTCACCTGGTGGCAGTCAGAACATGCTCGCGAACATCGCCGATTGCGAGTTCCAGCTCGGGCGGATCGACGAGTCGGAGACGAACCTGCAGGCGGGCGCTCGAGCTGGCGAGACGAGATCGGGGACCGGCAGTCGGTGTGTCTATGGCCTGGCTCACATCGCGCGCACTTCGGCGGTCAAACGGAGGCCCGCTCGGGCCGGACTGCTCTGGGGCGCGCTCGAGGCCGAGGCGGAACGTGCTCCCCTGGGTCAGTGGGAAATCGAGAGGGAGGAGTACGCGAATGCGCGTGCTCGTCGCCCACGGCGCCGAGTTCGATCGAGCGTATGCGCAAGGGCGCGCCCTTTCCCTCGAGGCCGCGGTCGCCGAGGCGCTTCGGGCTGCCACCGCCTCCGGGTAGAGTCGCGGCCTAGCCAGTCAGTCGAACGGAGGAGGAACCGATGCCGGACAGGATTCAGGCCGCAAGATCCTGGCCGCAAGCTTCACCACTCCCGACGGTGGCTCGCGCGCCGGCGGCGCCCTCGGAGGCGCCCTGCGCGACCAGGTCGGCAACATCGCCGTCCTCTACGTCCGACCGGACGGCAAGGCGAAGTTCGTCGAGTCGAAGGACTGGGGCGCCGGACGCGGTGCGCTCCTGGGCGGCGCGATCGGCATCCTCGGCGGCCCGCTCGGGATCGTCGCCGGCGGTGCGATCGGGGCCGCCGTCTCGAAGCTGCGCGATTCCGGCTTCAAGAACGATCAGCTCGAGCAGCTCGGCAAGTCGTTGCAGCCGAACAGCTCGGCGATCGTCGTGGAGATCGGGAGCGACGCCATCGATCAGGCGAAGCAGCTGCTGGAGCCGCTCGGCGGGGAGAACTTCGTGGTGGAGGACCTCGACGAGAATGTCGCGTCGCTCTTCTCTCAGGACGCGGAGCCGGAGCCGGAGCCCGAGCCGGCCGCGACCTCGAGCGAGTCTCCGAGCTAGCGGCGAGTCGCGTGGCCTAACTTCGGCCGCCCGTCGGCGGTCCTAGCCGGCGACGCCATGAGAACGCTTCGCTTCGTCGTCCTCGCCCTACTCGCGACCCTGGCGCTCCCGGCTGCCGCCTCGCCGGCGCCTGCCTCGACGAGCTTCGCGGTCGTCGGCTACGAGTACGCCTTCACCTCGACGGTCGGCACGTTCGCCGGAAGCGGGAAGGGCGATGCGGGCGGCAAGGTCTTCTGGAACGCGACCGTGAAGCACGACAAGCTCGGCTCGAAGCCGACCTACGTGAACGGCGGCTCGTTCGCGATGACGGTCGCCGGCCCGGGGACCTCCGTGGATGCGGTCGTCGGGACCTTCACCTTCCACGGCGGCATGATCACGACGCTCGACCGCGGGCCCAACTGCACGAATCAGCGCTACCGCGTCGTCGACACCCTTCAGAACGTCTCGACGACCACGACGACGAGCGGCACGGGCACGTTCACCGTCACGCTGACCCACTACCGGCACCGGATCCTCGGCCGCTGCATCGCCTACAAGGCGCGGGTCGCCGGGACCCTGACCTTCAGCTTCTAAGGCGCGGGCGGCGGCTTCGGCCGGCCGCGGACCGCGCGGTAGCGCTTGGCTCCCGCGAGGCCGCCGGCGCTCAGGAGGAGCAGCGTGCCCAGTCCGGCGAGGACGAGCAGCGGGATCGGCACCGAGTCGGCGCTCGTCGTCCCGAGGTTGTCGATCGCGCGGCGGTAGTACGAGCGCTCGGGCGTCGCCTGGAGCCGGCGGTTCTTCTCGGCCTTGGTGCTCCCGACGGACGGATTGCCCGGGTTGGAGGCGGAGCCCGTGCCTGGATCGGAGCCGTTGCCATTGCCCGGCGTGCCGCGAAGGGTGGCCAGCATCGCCGCGTTGATCGCGTCGGTGATGTTCGAGTAGTCGCGCAGGTCTTCCGGCACGTGCTTGAGAGCCTGCTGGTAGCAGTTCACCTTGTAGGTGCCGGTGATGGTTCCGTTCGCGAGCCAGTCGTCGATCACGCGCTCCCAGCACGGCTTCGCCGCGGCGGCCTGGCCCGGCAAGGCGAGCATCAGGACGAGCCCTGCGAGCAGGGCGGGGAAGAGCGTTAGCGTGGCGGCGTAACGGATGCGCATGCGGTCGCGGGGCATAGAGCCGTGCGTATGAGTGTTACGACCCACCTTAAGCCGACCGTGATCCCCGCGTAAACACTTTGTAAACGCAAATTCGGTCTAGCCCGATGTTAGCCTCCCCGCTTGATGCGCAGGGCCTTGGATCGCTGGGCGGCGTATGTGCTGCTCGGTGCCGGAGGCCTACTCGTCGCGGTCTCGGCCCTCTTCTCCTCTGGATCGTCGAACGGGCGGCTGGTCTGGATCGGCCTGGCGGCTCTCGTCGTGGCGGCAGCCGTTGGTGCCTGGGCGTTCCTCGGCCTGCCGCGTCCCGCTCTCGCGCGGGAGGCGGTGGCTGCGCTCCTGCTCCTGACCGCGTTCGTCACCTGGAACGGGATCTCCGTCCTCTGGTCGATCGAGCCGGATCGCTCCTGGGACTACCTCAACCGCGGGCTCGTCTACCTCGCCCTGGCCCTGGTCGGGATTGCGGTGGGCTCGTTCCTCCCGCGCGCGGCGTACGTCTGGGCTTACGTCCTGGCGGCGGCGCTGGCGCTTCCACTCGGCTGGGCGCTGCTCGCCAAGGCGTTTCCCGGAATCGGGTCCGAGTCGGGGAGGATCGCCCGGCTGAGCGCGCCCGTCGGTTACTGGAACGCGCTCGCCTTGCTCTTCGCGATGGCGCTGCCGCTCGCGCTCTGGCTGTCGGCACGGCGCGAGCACGCGCACTGGCTGCGGGCACTCGGAGTCGTCTACGTCTTCGGGCTGGTCGTCGGGCTGACGCTGACCTACTCGCGCGGCGGTGTGCTCGTCGGCGGGGTCGCCGCCGTCCTCTGGATCGCGCTCGGGCGGCCGCGCGTCGAGAGCGCGGCGGCGGTGCTGCTGGGCGGCGGGGCCGGGCTCGGCGTCGCGGTCTGGGCGTTCTCCCGGCCCGGCCTGGCGGATGACGGGCAGAGCCACGCGGTCCGCGTGCACGACGGCGCCTGGTTCGCGGTCGTGTTCGTGCTGGCCGCACTCGTGGCCGGCTCGCTCGCGTACTTCGGCTCGGTCGTGGAGGAGCGGCGCCCGCTGAGCGACCAGCGGCGCCGCCTGCTCGGACGCGTTGCGCTCGGGGCGCTGGTGGTCGCCGTTGCGGCCGGGGCGGTCGGGGTGGTGGTCGAGACGAAGCCGGAAGGATGGTTCAAGGAGTTCACCGCCCAGCCGACGAACGCCGGCGCCCAGGAAGGGCCCGGACGGCTCGCGACCGTCAACTCCTCGAGCCGCTGGCTCTGGTGGAAGGAGGCGTGGCACGCCTTCGAGGACCAGCCCGGGCGCGGCACGGGGGCCGGGACCTTCGAGCTGACGCACCGGCTGCTGCGGACGAACAACATCGTCGTCACCGAACCGCACAACGTGCCGCTGCAGTTCCTCAGTGAGACCGGGATCGTCGGGTTCCTGCTCCTGGTCGCCTTCCTGGCCGCAGCCGGAGTGGGGGTGGTGCGCGCCGTGCGGAGGCTGGACGGCATCGAGCGGGCGGCCGGTGTCGCGCTGGCGATCGTGCTCGTCACCTACCTGCTCCACTCGCTCGTGGACTTCGACTGGGACTTCGTCGCGGTCAGCGGCCCCTTCTTCCTCACCCTCGGCGTGCTGCTGGGAAGAGGAGTCGTGAGGGAGGAGCCGCGGCCGTGGCTGGCGCCGCTGCCGGTTGCGGTCGCCGTGGCGCTCGCGCTCTCGCTTCTGACGCCGTGGTTCGCGCAGCGGGACACCGACGCCGCGATCGCCTCGCTCGCCGCCGGGAGGCCGGGTCAGGCGTACCGGCACGCGCGGGACGCGCGCTCGCTGAACCCGCTCGCGCTCGAGCCGATCTTCTGGCAAGCGCTTGCCTTGGAGCAGCTGGGCGACTTCCAGGGCGAGCGGCAGCTCTACATCGACGCGGTGCGCCTGCAGCCGCTCAACTGGCGGGCATGGCTCGAGCTCGGCGAATTCGAGGCGCGCCAGCAGGACTACCCGCGCGCGATCCCGCCCCTGGAGCGGGCGGTGCAGCTCGACCCGCAGAGCACCGCTCCCCGGGCCGAGCTCGAACGCGTCAGGTCGCTCGCGCCCTGAGCCAGATCTGCGTCCAGAACGGCGCGAGCAGCCGGTAGACGAGCGGCTCGGCCAGGTGCGCAGCGGTCTCGCGCGGTGAGTTCGAGAAGAGCCGCTTGCGGTTGTTGTGGAAGCGGCGGATATCGCCGAAGCCGGCCTCGCGCAGGAGGCGCTTCAGCTTGCGCGGGCTGTAGCCGAGCTCGGTCACGCCGTACTCGCTCGAGGCTGAACGGCCCTGGAAGCGCTGCTTCCAGTTCGGCTCGGCGAGCAGCAGCCGGCCGCCCGGCTTGAGCGCGCGGTGGGCGCTCGCGAGCACGAGGTCAGCGTGCTCGCTGTGATGGAGCGCGTCGTAGATCAGGCACGCGTCGAAGCGGCGGCCGAGGTCGAGCTGCTCCATGTCCGCGGCCTCGAAGGCGACTTCAAGTCCTTCCACGGCGGCCTGCTCGCGGGCGATCTCGATCATCTCGGGTGAGATGTCGTAGCCCTCGGCGTGGACGCCGTGCCGCGCTGCGAAACGGGTCATCCAGCCCGAGCCGCACCCGAGCTCGACGAGGCTCGTGCCGGCATGCAGGTCGAGCAGCTGCAGGACGTAGCCGAAGTCGATCAGGAAGCGCGCGGACTCGCGAGGATCGTGGCCGAAGGGCTTGCCCCTGATCCAGCGGCGGCCCTCCTCGCCGGCCGCCTGCGGGTAGTCGATCTCGGCCTGCTTGCGCTCCTCGCCAGCCACGGCCTGATCATAGGGTTCGGGTGTGAGGATCAAGACCGCGAATCTCGGCCTGCGCTTCTTGCTGGAGCTGAGTGCACTGGCCGCTCTCGGCTACTGGGGCTCGCAGACCGGGCCGTTCGCGGTCTCGATCGTGCTGGCGATCGCGGCGCCGCTGGCGGGTGCGGCCGTCTGGGGCGTGTACGCGGCGCCGAAGTCGCGGCGTCGGCTTCCGGGTGCGAAGCGTCTCGTGGTCGAGATCCCGTTCTTCGGTGCGGCCACGGCCGGGCTCGCCGCGACGGGGCAGTGGGTGCTCGCGGCGATCTTCGCGGTCGCGGTCGTGCTCAGCGAGCTCGTGACCTACGGCCTAGCCGCCGACGACGACGGCCAGCTGGGCGCCCAGTAGGTCGCGCGGGCGCAGGCCGTCGAGGGGCGTGACGAGCCTGATTCCGAGGTCGCGGGCGAGGCGCAGGGCCTCTGGGCGGCGACCTCCGCGATACATGATCACGCTGCGTCCGTAACCCATCCGAGGCGCGTTTCCGACGTCGCCGACGAGATACCCGCGCGCGCGCACGCGCGAGGCCTGTGCCGCGGCGGCCCCGGACCGGCCGTTGCCGTTCAGGATGGTGACCGAGGTCGAGCCGCGTGGGAGGAGAGGCAGGATCTTCGTCTTCGTCGCCTGGTGCTTCGCCGACGGGGCTGCTGCTGCCTCGGAACGGGCACGGTGCATGACGGGCTTGGCGATCAGCGCGACGCCGACGATCACGAGCCCGAGCAGCTCGAGGGTGGCGATCCCGGCGGCGACGACCGCGATCGTGCGCCAGGGGTGGTGACCAGGTGGTGTCGAAAGGGCGTGCTCCACGGCGGATCGTTCGATTCGCCGCCGCGGCCTACCCTCCTCCTACCCGGTAATCGACTCCCAGGTGCGGCGCAAGCCCTCCTCGAGCGGGACTTCCGGGCTCCAGCCCAGGTCTCGCTTTGCGCGCGAGACGTCGAGCACGCTGCGCTGGAGCTCGCCGAGTCGCGGCGGCGCCTCCTCAGCCTCGAGGCCCGAGCCCGCCACGCGCCGGCAAAGCTCGTACAGGTCCAGCACGGACGTCTCCTCGCCGGTGCCGACGTTGAAGACCCCGCCGTCCTGTCCGGCGCCGGCCAGCGTCGCCTGCGCGACATCGCCCGCGTAGACGTAGTCGCGGGTCTGTCGCCCGTCGCCGAAGATCCTCGGCGACTCCCCCTCCGCGAGCTTGCCGAGGAAGATCGCGACCACGCCCGCCTCGCCGTGGGGGTCCTGCCGCGGGCCGTAGACGTTGCCGAAGCGCAGCGAGACGTGGCGCGACTCGTAGAGCCGGTTGTAGGCGGCCAGATACTCCTCCCCGGCCAGCTTCGAGACCCCGTACGGGGCGAGCGGCCGCCGCACCGCATCCTCATCCGCCGGTCCGTCGCACTCCCCGTAGATCGCACCGCCGGTCGAGCTGAACACGACCTGCGTGTCGTGGCGGCGAGCGGCCTCGAGGACGCTGATCGTCCCGATCACGTTCACGTCCGCGTCGTGCGCCGGCCGCTCGACCGAGACGCGCACGTCCACCTGCGCGCCGAGGTGGAAGCAGACCTCGGGTCGCACCTCGGCGAAGAGCTCGTCCGGCGGCTCGCGCAGGTCGGCGACGACGAGTCGCACGCCCTCGGGCACGTTCTCGCGCTTGCCGTTCGAAAGATCGTCGAGCGCGACCACCTCGTCACCGCGCGCGAGCAGCGCCTCGACGACATGCGAGCCGATGAATCCCGCGCCCCCTGTGACGATCGCCCGCAAGGACTCATATCCTAGGACTTGCGGTGTTCATCACGTTCGAAGGGCTGGACGGCAGCGGCAAGTCGACGCAGGCGAAGCTCCTCGCCGAGGCGCTGAGCGGCGACGGGCGCGATGTCGTCGCGACCCGCGAGCCCGGCGGAACCGAGGTCGGAGAGCGGATCCGAGAGCTCCTGCTCGGCGGCGGTGAGATCGCCCCGTGGGCCGAGGCGGCGCTCTTCGCGGCCGCCCGCGCCCAGCTCGTCGAGGAGGTGATCGCGCCGGCGCTCGAGGGCGGCGCCGACGTCGTCTGCGACCGTTACCTCGACTCCTCGCTCGCCTACCAGGGCCTCGCGCGCGACCTCGGGCTCGAGCGCGTGCTGGAGCTCAACCTGCACGCGGTCCGCGGCCTCCTGCCGGACCGAACGTTCTTGCTCCTCGTCGACCCCGAGGAGTCGGCGCGGCGCGTGGGCGAGGGGGGCGACCGGATCGAGCGCGAGAACGACGACTTCCGCTCCCGGGTCGACGCGGCGTACCGAGAGCTGGCGGCGTTCTTCCCGCAGCGGATCACGACCATCGACGGCACGCGGCCTCCTCGGGAGATCGCGGAGGAGATCCTTGGCGAGCTTCGACAGCGTTCCTGAGCAGGGCGAGGCGAAGCGCCTGCTCGCGGCCGCTCTGGCCGACGGGCCGGCTCACGCGTACCTCTTCCACGGCCCCGCAGGGGTGGGGAAGCGCGCGACAGCGGTGGTTTTCGCCTCCGAGCTGCTCGGGGGCGACCCGCGCGTCGGGCGGCGCTCGCACCCCGATCTGTACGTGCTCGAGCCGCTCGGCGACCAGATCCGAATCGACGCCGTGCGCGAGATGCGCCGTGACCTGCACATGCGCCCGTTCGAGGCCGACCGCCGCGTCTACCTCGTCTTCGGCGCCCACCTGCTCAACGAGGAAGCGGCGGACGCGCTGCTGAAGGACCTGGAGGAGCCGCCCGAGTACGCCGTGATCGTGCTCGTCGCCGACGAGGTCGGGCCCTTGCCCGAGACGATTCGCTCGCGCTGCCAGGCGGTGCCCTTCCGCCGGCTCTCGGAGCGGGCCGTGCGCGCGGAGGTTCAGGCCCGCGCCCCGGAGCTGACCGAGGAGCAGGCGACCGCGATCGCACGAGTCGCCTCGGGGCGGCTCGACCGGGCGGAGCGGCTGCTCGACCCGGCCGCCGCCGAGCGGCGCGTGGCCCTGCTCGAGACCGCGCGCTCGGTCTACGCCGAGACCTTCGATCCTGCCGCGGCGGCCGCGCGGCTGCTCGACGGCGCCCGGAAGCGCGGGGCGGAGGCGAAGGAGCAGGAGGAGGCGGCAATCGAGGGGCTCGACCTGACTGCGCGCGAGGCCGAGCAGCGCGTGCGCAGGGCCGGCCGCGGCGCCGAGCGCGAGGAGCTGCTGGCCTCGCTCGAGGAGCTCGCCTCCTGGTACCGCGACCTGGTCGCGGCCGCGGCCGGGGCGGACAAGGCGCTCGTGCACGTCGACCTGGCCGAGGCGCTGCGCGAGGACGGGACGCTCGAGCGGCTCGAGGGCGCCGAGCGCGCGGCCGAGCTCGTGCGCGAGGCCTGGCGCTCGTTCGAGGAGTTCCAGCTCTCGGCCGGGGTTGCGCTGGAGGCGCTCTTCGTCGAGCTGCGTCGGGCCTTTTCAGGCGTTCTCGTGTCGCGCTAGGCGAGCACGCGCTGGCCGCGGCCGGACTCGAGCTCGTCGATCAGCGTGTAGGCGACCCAGTTGACGAGCCAGAGGATGGCCACGACGCCGACGTAGGTCCAGAAGCCGTCGATCGAGAAGTTCGGCGCGATCCACTCGGCGAGCGCGACCATCGCGATGTTGATCACGAGCAGGAAGAGGCCAAGCGTGATGATGATCAGCGGGAAGGTCAGGATCGTCAGGATCGGCTTGATGATCCAGTTCGCGATCCCGAGCACCAGCGCGGCGAGGAAGTACGACCAGAACCCGCTGATGTGCATGCTGTCGAAGAGCACGTCGGCCACCCAAAGAGCGGCCGCGTTGATCAGGAGCGCGATGGTCAGGCGGACGAGCAGCACGGCGAGAGTCTAAGCGGTTGCAAGCCCGCCACGGAAGCCCGCGGCTCTCAGACCCGCTGGGTGTCGCGCTGGTAGGCGCGCCCCGCGGCGAGCGCTGCGCCGACGCTCCAGGCCGCGACGACCGCCCAGCCGAGGGTGCCCCAGCCCGGCTCCCCAAGGCCGACGTGGGCCGCCTGGACGAGCCAGTACGACGGCAGCCCTTCCGCGACCGCGTGCATCGCGCCGCCGGTGACGGGGAACCAAACGCCGCCGAGCAGCGCCAAAAGCGCCGTCGTCCCGCCCATTGCCGGACCGATCGAATCGGGCGTCAGCAGGTGCCCCATCAGGATCCCGAGGCCGGCGAACGGGATCAGGCCGATGAGGATCAGGACCGTCATCTCCACCCAGTTGCCCGCCTTGAGGCGGACGCCGAGGGTCGCGCCCGCGATGTACAGGAGCGCGATCGCGACGAGCGCCATCGCATAGGCCGTCAGCACCTTGACGCGGAAGTACGTCCGGGTCGAAAGGGGGGTCAGGCGCAGCTGGCGGTTCCAGCCGACCGAGCGCTCCGCGGCGATGCGCGCCCCCGAGCCGAGCACGGCGTTCATCGTCCCGAAGGCAGCCAGGCCGACCATGAAGTAGAGCGGCGCCGAGATGCCGGTTCCGCCGAGGCTGGCAACGTTTCGGTTCGGCCCCGCGATCGCGTAGTAGAGGACGAGGGGAAAGCCGAACGAGAAGATGTAGAAGCGCCGGTTGCGGAAGGTGCGCAGGAGCTCGTAGCGCGCGTACTCGACGGTGCTCATCAGGCCGCCTCCTGCTCGGTCTCGTCGCCGGTGAGGGCAAGGAAGGCCTCCTCGAGGCCGGCCCCTTTGACTTCGATGTCGTGGGCTTCCGGGAACGCGAGCAGCAGGGCGCGCAGCGAGGCATCCGAATCCGCGGAGGCGAGGACGACTGCCTCGCCCCGGCGCTCGGCGCCGGTCACGCCCGGAAGGTGCTCGAGCCGTTCGAGCGGGACGTCGGGAAGCGTCGCTCGAATCGTGCGCGAGCCGACCATTGCCTTGATCTCGGTCGTCGGCCCGTCCGCAACGACGCGGCCCCGTGCCATCAGGACCGCCCGGTCGGCGTAGGCGTCCGCCTCCTCCAGGTAGTGCGTCGCGAACAGGATCGTCTTGCCGTGGCCGGATAGGTCGCGCACCGTCGTCCAGAAGGCGTGCCTGCCCTCGACGTCCATCCCGACGGTCGGCTCGTCGAGCACGAGCAGCTCGGGGTCGCTGACCAGCGCGACGGCGAATCGGAGCCGCTGGGTCTCGCCGCCGCTGAGGCGCTCCGTGCGCCGATCGGCGATCGGCTCGATCTGCGCGAGCGAGAGCGCTTCGTCGACCTCGAGCGGTTGGGGGAAGAGCGCGGCGATCATCGCCACCAGCTCCCGCGCGGTCAGCTCGCGCAGGACGCCGCCCGTCTGGAGCATGACCCCGATCCGGCCCTGCTGAATCGCCTGTTCGGGCGGCGCTCCGAAGACCGCAACCGATCCCGAGTCGGGCGACTGGAGGCCGAGCAGCATGTCGATCGTGGTCGACTTGCCGGCCCCGTTCGGCCCGAGCAGCGCGACGGTCTCGCCGGGGTGCACGGCGATGTCGACGCCGCGAACCGCGTGAACCGGCCCAGCCGGCGACCGGTAGGTCTTCTCGAAGGCTACGCAGCTCGACGCTGGTCGTCGCGCCGGTTTCGATCCGCTGATCCACCCCCGCGGACATGTCATCCACGGTAGCCGTCGACTGCCTCCTGGCGCACCGGTAACCGACGCAGGCGGGCCGCTACTATCCGAAGCCCTTGCCGACGTAGCTCAGCTGGTAGAGCACTTCACTCGTAATGAAGGGGTCCCCGGTTCGAATCCGGGCGTCGGCTTCCCCTAGGAGTAGGGATTTTGCCTTGGGATGGCTGGCTTAGCCTCTCTGGCCGCTGCCCAATCCGTGCCCTAACGCAGAACGAATCGAGCCTCTGGCGCTCTTGAGCTTGGAGCGGAGCTCCGCGACTACGTCCTCCTCCTCCTCCTCCTCCTCCTCCTCGTTCTCCCCGGGCTCGCGCTCCTTCGGCTTCGGAGGCTCCGGCCGTGAGATTGACGGTGTTCGTACCACGACTCCTCCTTCGCTGTAGTACCGAGCATGGTCGGAGAGTCTCGGACGGATGTAGATTCAGCCCGTCTGCAAGAAAGGAGTGGGCTATGCCGACATCGCCCGCAGTTGACGTGGAGCTGAGAAGCGAACACCTGAGGGGCACACGGCCAGACGGTTCGGACGTCACATTCAGGTTGAAGGCCGAGGCGCAGGGTGACGATGCGTCTTCCCTAGAAGGCAATGGCAGGCACTTCGGGTCAGGTGGGGCACACAATGACTGGAGCGTGACCGGTTCCGTCAGTGGAGATGTCGTGACGCTCACTGGTGTGACTACCGATTCGAACGAGTCCTTCTTGATCGGGTCGCCCGTCAACCTCGTCGGGGACGCCTCCTCCGGATCCATCACCCTGGCTTTCGGCCCAATAGCGGGCGGACAGTTCGCGGGCCAGACCATCGTGGGGACAGGCGTCGGGACGGTGACGATCAACAGGAGCTAGTCCGCGATGCTCGCCGACACGCGAGCAGCCTTTACGCCATGGCTCGATCCGTCTCCACCTTGGCGTCGAACGCGTCCAGGAGGCCGCGCTCGTACTCCTCCGCATCCGGGGCCAAGTGCCCGTAGGTGCGGTCGATCATCTCTACGCTCGTCCCCATCCCACGCCAGAGCGTGAACAACGACACGCCGGCCGCGAGGCTGAACGTCACGTAGGTGTGGCGAAGGTCGTAGATCCTCCGTTCCGGCTCGAAGTAGAGCCCGGGCTAGGTAAGCCTCGAGCGAGAGGGTGGCTGCGAGCGCGGCCGCCCGCTCGCTCTATGTGGAACCCACCGCGACGAGAGCGAGTGCAAGACGAATCGGCACCGAGTTGATCCTCTCTCTCTCCTGGTGCTCCGACGACCTCACGTGGCACTGACACTTCGCCGCCGGACGACCAGCCACCGCGACGCGGCGCTGAGCACTTCGGCTCCCGCCGATGACTCAGGTTCGATGCTCGGAAGGAATGCGTCGAGGATCCACGTCGGTTACGACGTCGAGTGCCTCCCAGCGCTCCTTGTCCGCTGGGAGCCAGATGGCGCCGCACTCAGCGCAACGAGGGATCAGGGCAACGTGCTCGGCTTCCACGCTGTGAGTCTAAGCCGGTCGTGGGAAGCCTAGGCGTTCGACTCGCCACCTAGCGGTCTGCTTAGGAGAGGGCAGGCGATCCCAGAAAGGCAACACCGACAACCCGGCCACTTCGGGCATAAGCCGATGCGCGTCGTTGGCGTCCGCGGCGACGACTCCGACGAGCCTCGGGTGTTGGTCGTCGAGGACACGGCCGGATATCCACGCCGTCCGGCTTCGCCTGAGGCGTCGTTTGACGTCCGGGCACCAGGAGCGCAGACTTGCTCCATGGCCGGACTCGAGCAGCTCGGCGCTGATGTCGAGAGCGCGCTTGAGCGAGTCCGGGTTCCTGCATACGTCATCGACCGCCACGGAGTGATCCGCTGGATCAACGCAGCCGCAGAGCGGCTCGTGGGCGATGTTCGGGGAAAGCAGATGACGACTCCGCTCGCACCCGAGGAGCGACGGCGCGGGCGAGAGGTCTTTACTCGAAATCTCCTCGGACCGCCTGGGGGATCGGACAACCGAGCCGTGCTTCTGAACGCCGAGGGCGAGCGCTTCACTGCAGAACTGAGCGCTGTTCCGCTCGCTAACGGTGAGCAGGTGATCGGTGTCTTCGGCCAGTTCAAGGATGTGGAGGAGGAGTCTCCTCTGCCGCCGCACCCAAAGCTCACGCCGCGTCAAAGCGAGGTCCTGCGCCTGCTCGATCAGGGCCGCTCGACCGAACAGATGGCCACCGACCTCCACCTCAGCATCGACACCGTGCGCAACCACATCCGCGGCTTGCTGGGGGCGCTCGGCGTCCATTCACGCTTGGAGGCGGTCGCCGTTGCGCACCGCGATCAGGTCGGCGTTGAACACCGCGACCAGACTCTTGCGAACTAATCTCGGCTAGTCCTCGAGTTCGGCCCTGAGCTCACGCAGCAGGCGGATGATCGCGGAGCCGAGTGCGAGGTCTTCAGCTCGGGCGCGATCTCAGTCGAGCAGAACCGGCCCGAATCGAACTGAACCGTGGGTGACCATGGTCACCCCGCGCGATCGCGGAATGTGCCTCTAAACGAACCCGTCCACAGCGACTTTGCGCGACCACCGCCGCTTTCTGATCGATCTAGGTCAGGCGATAACCGCTCACTGATCTAACCGGGTCAAGCGACGCGCATTCGTGCCTGGGAGTCTCTTTCCAGACCCGAGGACCCCAAGCAGGAGGAAGACCTAATGGCACGGAACTACCTTCGACGCGCGCTCGGTATGGCAGCCTTTGTCGCCATTCTCGCGCTCGTCTGCACCACCGCGGCGTTTGCGAATCCGAGTAAGGGAGCCAGTGACAATCCCAGCGGCTTCGCATGCGACGTGTCGGTCGACGAAACGCCGATCACCGACGATCAGGGCACGGACGACAGCGCGTTGGCGGGCGACGATGAGTCGGACCCAAGTGCGACCGATGGCAGCGACGATTCGGCCGACGTGGCCGACAGCGCTGACGACCCCGCGTTGGCGGACGACGATCAGTCGGACCTAGTGCCACCGATGGCAGCGACGATTCGGCCGACGTGGCCGACAGCGCTGACGACCCCGCGTTGGCGGACGACGATCAGTCGGACCCAAGTGCCACCGATGGCAGCGACGATTCGGCCGACGCGGCCGACAGCGCTGACGACCCCGCGTTGGCGGACGACGATCAGTCGGACGCTAGCGGCACCGATGGCAGCGACGATTCGGCCGACGTTGCCGACAGCGCATCGGCGAGCGACGATGAGTCGGCCAGCATGGACGACTGCACTGGCTTCGATTCCGCCAACGAGAGCGGGAAAAGGGCTCGGAACCTGTCCCTGTTCGGCGGGGCAGGCAACGACGCGCTGGTCGGCGGTAAGTGGAATGACAGGCTCTCCGGACGTGCTGGCAACGACCGCCTGCGCGGCCGTGCAGGCAACGACTGGCTCAACGGCGAGGCCGGAAATGACAGGCTCTGGGGCGGGGTAGGGAACGACATGCTCCGCGGCGGGGCCGGCAACGACGTGCTTGACGGCGGCAACGGGAACGACGTGCTGAGCGGCAACGCTGGCGCGGACTTCCTCAAGGGCGGCCGCGGGAACGACGTCCTCTCCGGCGGAGCCGGAAAGGATCGAGTGAACGGCGGCGCAGGCAACGACGACATCAGCGTGCGGGACGCTCGGCGCGACGTCGTCGACTGCGGCCGCGGCAGCGATCGGGTCACGGCCGACCGGATCGACGTCCTCCGCCACTGTGAGTCCGTCGTCCGCTAGGGACCTGCGGACTTCGCACCTGGAGAATGGAGAGCCCTCGCGTCTGCGAGGGCTCTCTTGGTTGTCCGGGCGGATGCGCGTACCGCTGCGCTCGACCTCACCGCACCAACGCTCCATCGGCGCGCCGCGCTCTCCGTTTCATCTAGCTTGCGGCCACTTAAGGCGCCTCAGTGATGTAGAGCCGCTTCACTGGCGCCGGCAGCGAGTCCTTGCGAATCGCGATCAAGCGGTACTCCGGACCTGGTCCCGGTAGTAGCGAGACAGGGCAGGGAGCATCCGGCCCGCCGGGCGGTACCGTCGTCGGAGGGCAATCAGGCGGCTCTGGCGGCGGTGCCGTGCGAATCTGAACGTTCAGGGCGCCGTCTTCGGCGAGATAGACGCCTGCGATCGTGGAGCCCGGCTCCCAACTCGACAGGAAGACCGCGAGCAGCCCATAGCGGCTGAAGTTCTGGTGGAGCGCCGCGCGGGTCTCGTAGGTGTCGTAGACGTGGTATTTCCAGGCGCTCACTTGTCCCGGGGTTCGCGCGTAGAAGATCCGGTTTCTCTGCTCTGGTTTCCACGTGCCGTAACCGGCCACGAGTTTCCAGTCGGCCCGCGGAGCCTGCTGGATAGGCGGTGTCACAAGGATTGGCACGGCGACGGCCGGCGGACCGTCGTCAGCCAGAGACGGCGCCGCAAGCGCGAGTCCGCAGGCGAGAGCGAGTACAAGACGGCGCAGCATCCGCGTTGACGGTGACAGAGGCTGGTTGGCCTTTCAACCACGCCGCCTATTAGGATCGACGAGCCGTCCGGCCCCGGGGAGGAGGAGCGTCCGACCTCGCAGGGCCGCCCTCCGAATTGAAAAAGCCCGTTCGAGCAGCGAGGTTCGGCCCATCCGTTCGGCCCGTGCAAGTCATCGCTCGGCCCGACAAGGTACTAAGCGCCGGGTAGTCGCCTATCTCCCGTGGCCATAGTTGCCGCAGGAGGCCAGGTGGCGGCTACCCGGCGCTCCTTTCAAACGGCTCGGCGGCGGAGAGGGTTACTCGCCTAGAACCCTGAGCTCGCGGAACAGAGCACAAGATCGAGCGCTGCGCAGGATCCAATTAGATGGGAGCCGGGCGACCGGCTTAGGGGAACTTGCAGCTCAGGCTGCGAGGGGAGAGCGAAGCTGACCCCGCCCACCGTCCTAGAAGAAAGCCCCCCGACGCGAGCGCCGAGGGGCTTTCAACGGCGGGGAGCCTATGAGGAGGGGGTCTTCTTTCTCAGGGCGACTCCTCGCCGGCCGAGTAAATCCTCGCCGGCCGAGTAAATCACCTTCGTCCACTAGGTCAAATCCGGGTGTCTTAGACTCAGCACGTGACCCCCAAGCAGCTCGTTCAAATCCCGGGCTGTGTCGAGTGTGGATTGGTGTGGTGGCCGGATGTGGAGGGTCGCTTTGCGGCCTACTTCACAGATGACGAGCCGCCAGAACTGGCTTTCTATTGCTCGAAGTGCGCCGAGCGCGAGTTCGGCTCCGACTAGCAAGGCGGATGCGGCAGGAGGACTAGCGTTCGCGCTGTCAGTCCCCGATAGCCACGCGTCCGCTTCACCGCAGTCGCCCTGCCGCCCAGGAGGGATTTCCCGTTCGTGCAGACCGGTAAACCGTAATTAGCAGCCGGAGCCAGGCGACCCCCGTGGTGCCTGGGACTGTCTTGGCCGCCAGGGTCCCAGAGCAGAGAGAAGGGGCCACCCGGCTCCTCTTCCAGATAGATGCGACCTGCGCTTAGAACTTACGCATCCTCCACGACCAGCACTGGAGGTCGGTCCGCGTCGTCATCGCGAACGTCGACTACCCGTAGTGTCCTCCACATCGACATGGCGGTGTCGAGTGTCGGCGTCCCGACCCGGCTTTGACTCGAAGCGGAAAAGTCCTCGCTCTTTGCGCCCGTTGTGCTGTGCCTGTGGCGTAGACGAAGTCGGCATGGGGTATCACCCCTCACAGCGGTAGCCCGTGGCGGGGGGCCGCCCCCCTCGCGGACTGAGGAGCCGGGGCGTCACGGCTCCTCGATTTCCTTCAAGGACGCTGCCTCAATAGACGCAAGCAAGGGGCCGGGCGGAAGCTCCGAGGGTGGCCAGGCCACCCAGGGGAGAGAGGGAGCAACCGGCCCGGCCAATTTCGCATTGTTAACGAAGTGTTAGGAGGCTCGCAATCGAGAGCCCTAAATGGATAGAGGAAACGCCAAGCAGGAGACCAGCCCCCCGCGCGTCTCTCCCCCGCGCGTATTCAGTCCCCGCAGGGTTGGTCTCCCGCCGGCACCGGAATGTATAGCCGGTCAGGACGAGTGGAAACCCGTAGTTACAAAACCTTCACAAGCGCGACCGGAGCCAGGCGACCTGTGTCGTAAGTGGGGCAACTGCGCCGCCCGCAGTGCCCCCAAAGGCCGCCCGGCCCCTCATTTCAAACGGTGCGGCTCTAGATCAGACCTTGCAACCCGGTCATTGGGCCAGATCCTCAACCACCAGCACTGGAGGTCGGTCCGCGTCGTCATCGCGAATACCAACCACGCGAAGTTCTCTGCGACCTAGCGGGATCGTGTCGCCAGGTCGCCAGGATGCACGGCCGTCTCGAACGTCGCCGGATCAGCGGGCGTCCCGCCTTCGAGCTCGAGCCTGAACAGAAACCCTGCCATTCGGTTCTCCCCTTCCGTTTTCGGGTGGGGCCGAACGGCATGGCGAGCATACGACAGCCATGGGCGCGAGCGTGATTCCAACGTCCGAGACCCGCTCGCCCAGCCGAAGGCTTGCGGACCGGTCTACTCGTTAGCCCACCAGTCGCGCTGGGCCATCGACGTCTTCGCGCGGAGCCTCCCCGAGATTGGGCGCGCTGCAAGCGCGCGAGTTGTGCGCGACCGACCTCTCTCCGGAAGAGGTGCAGCTCCTCAATCGCATCGGCGAGAAGCTCGACTGGACATCAACCATGGCGGTGGGGTCGACCCGGGGGACGCCCCGCCGGAGCTGGCCCCGGAGAAGAAGCAGGCGGGGCCTTCATATCGCTTCATGATTCACTGAGACTGGGTTTATCTTCGGTGACTTCGAGGGCGCCGGCGTTAAAACTCAGCCCTCTCGGCAAGCGGAGTGACGCTTGATTGACCGAGAAGGGAGGTAAGCCCCCTTGTCGGACTCCCAGTCGCAACAACTCC
>CAVWFB010000006.1:0-113363 GCA_963754265.1 uncultured Actinomycetes bacterium
CGCCCGATCCTCCGGTCTGACGGCTCGAAGTCGATTCTCACGGGCGCTTCAGTGGGCGAGCGCAACCTCGGACTCGCTGCGGCTGTGGGCGCAACGCGCGATGCCATGCTAAGTATGGGTCGTTCCATGAGCGCGACCTCCTATGAACAGGCCTGTGCGGCTCACCGGTGGGAGGTGCCCGCGCAGTACAACATCGCTACGGATGTGTGCGACAAGCACCCGCGCGACAAGCTCGCGATGGTGTGGGAGAGCTTCGACGGCTCGTATCGAGAGCTCGCGTGGGGCGAGCTCCAGGACCTCGCGAACCAGGCGGCGCACGTGTTGCGTGCACACGGCATCGAGCGCGGCGACCGGGTCGCGGTCGTCGCGCCGGCGACGCCGGAGACGGCCGCGATCTTCTTCGGCATCTGGAAGCTGGGCGCAGTCCTGCTCTCGATGTCGGTTCTCTACGGTGACGAGTCGATCCGTCACCGCCTCTCCGACTCCGGTGCCGCGCTCGTCGTCACCGATGCCGCGAACGCGAAGCGCTTCGATGACTCAAGCGCACCGTTGCTGGTGCTGGAAACGGACACGCTTGCAGGATCGTCGACCGAGTCCATCGACTGCGGCACCTCGGCCGACGATCCGGCGCAGCTCTACTACACCTCAGGGACGACCGGGCTTGCGAAGGGAATCGTGCACGCCCACCGCTACATCCTCGGGCACGAAGAGTTCGTCTACTGCCACGAGGTCGAGGAGGGCGAGTACTTCCACGGCATGGGCGAATGGGCCTGGGCGGCCGGGATCGCGCCGCTGCTCGGGCCGTGGCGTCTCGGGGCGGTGCAGTGCGTTTACCAGCGCGAGTCGGGGTTCGACCCGCACAAGCAACTCGACTTCCTCAGCCGCCGCAACGTGACGAATGTGTTCACGACGCCGACGGCGATGCGCGCGATGATGGCGATCGCCGATGCGGGCAAGCGCTACCCGCAGCAGTTCCGCCGCGTCTGCTCGGCCGGCGAGCCCTTGAACCCTGAGGCGATCCGCTGGTTCCGGGAGCAGTACGGCGTGACCGTGCTCGACTACTACGGCCTGACCGAGTCGTACCCCCTCGTTGCCAACTACCCGTTCATGGAGGTGCGGGAGGGGTCGATGGGAAAGCCGATGCCCGGCTGGAAGGTCGAGCTCCTCGACGAGGACGAGCGCCCGGTCCCCCGGGGTGAGCGAGGCGAGATCTGCCTCCGCGCTCGCTCGAACCCGCACTTCCCGCTCGGCTACTGGAACCGGCCAACCGAGAGCGAAGAGGTGTTCGGCGGCGAGTGGTTCCACACCAAGGATGCCGCTCGCCAGGACGACGACGGGTACGTCTGGTACGAAGGCCGCGCTGACGATGTGATCATCGCCGCCGGTTACCGGATCGGCCCGTTCGAGGTCGAGTCCGCGTGTCTCGAGCATCCGGCGGTGCGGGAAGCGGCGGCTGTCGCCTCGCCCGACGAGCTGCGTGGCAACGTCGTGAAGGCGTTCATCGTGCTCGCCGCCGACCATGAGCCATCGGACGAGCTCGGCGAGGAGATCAAGGCCTTTGTTCGCAAGCGGCTCTCGGCCTACGCCTACCCGCGGCGCATCGAGTTCGTCGACGACCTTCCGAAGACGCTCACCGGCAAGATCCGCCGGATCGTGCTTCGTCAACGCGAGCTCGAACGAGTGCAGGACGTACGTCGCGCATGAACAAGCCGCGCATCTTCCTCGGGTCGTCGGGCAAGCAGGCCAAACTGCTCCAGGCGATCACGCGCGGGCTCGAAGAGGTCGCCGACGTCGAGCCGTGGACGACCACGTTCAACCCGGGGCGGTCCACCCTCGACCGGCTCGTCGAGCTCTCCCAGGAAGTTGATTTCGCCGCGTTCGTGTTCGCCCAGGACGACTGGACGACGACGGATGCGCCCGAGTCCGGCCAGGCGTCGCCGCGCGACAACGTGGTGTTCGAGGCCGGGCTGTTCGGCGGCGCGCTCGGCATCCGGCGCACGTTCATCCTCCACGCGAACGGCTCGAAGCTGCCGAGCGACCTGCTCGGGCTGACCTCCGTCCGCTACGACCCGGCCAGCAGCCCCGCGGAGGTTCGCGCGATCAACCAGAAGCTCCGCAAGGCGATCGAGACCGAGGGTCGGCGCGGGCCGGTCGAGGGGCTGTGGTGGCAGCTCTCGCTCACCATGCGGAGCGAGGAAGAACCGTCGGCGGTGAGCCTCCTGCGCATCTCCCGGGACCGGGACGGTGACTTGGTCGTGAACGGCCGATCCTGGCAGGAGGACGGCACCCTGTCGGCCCGCTACTGGAGCGAGGCTGCGAAGGAGCGCAGGGATCCGGCCGGCATCTTCTACTTCTGGAAAGGCGAGCGCCCTCGGCACCCAAATGCCCCGCAGCTCGAGGGAACCGGCGAGATCAGGGTGGAGACCACCGACCGCGCCACCGGGTACTGGACGACACGTTCGGATCGCGACCCCGGGCTAAATGCCCGAACGGCCGGCGTCTACCTTCGAGCCGACCCCTCAGACCTCGAGGTACTGGACGGCGGAAGCGAGGAGGAGCGGGCCCAGCTCATCGCGCAGCGCCTCGCGGAGTGGAAGTCGGCCGCGAACGCATTCTGAGCACCGACTCCGCGTCGCGTGAACGCCATGACGCGGGGCTCGCGGCCGGATCTAAAGCTACTCGGTGCCTTCGCGTCGCTCTTCCGCCTCTGCGACGCGCTCCGCTTCGCCGAACTTGTCGACGACGAGGTAGCGCTCGGCTCGCGTCACGACAACCTCGATTTGCTCGTCCTCGTGTCCCGGGGCGATCACGAAACGGTCGCGCTGCCCATGTGCGTCGTCGTACTCTGCGACCGTCAGGTCGAGGGTCTCCGAGCAGCCATCCTGGCCGCACTCGCAGATGACCTCGATCCGGTCTTGCCGTCCATCCCCTGATTGCTCACTCACCTGCTCGATTTCGCGGTTCACGGACCGAAACATGGCCTCGTTTCGGGAGACGCGCTCGTGACGGGCATCCATGACTACGAAGATGCCCCACCCGGGAGGGTCGTACACCTGGCTAGCGGTTGTGCAAGTCCGCCGCCCCGTCCGAGAATGCGAGCGCGGCAGGGTGACCCAGCACTCGCGCCCGCCGCCCGGGCGCGCGTACTCTTTTTGCCGCAGTCAAACCCCTGCCGCGCTGATCCATATACCGCGGTGGGCGCACTTTTAAGCGCGCGCGGCTTAAAGTCCCGACAACGAGGTACGCCTAAGTCCTGACCCGGCGCGAGAGCCACCCGGCGAGCGCACCGAGTACCAACCCGGCCTCGATCGCAAGGGGAACGTCGGCGGTCACGCTGACGAGCACTCCGAGCGCTAGCCCGATCACTGCGCCGACAACTACAGAGAACCAGGTTCCCCGCTTCGTGTCTTCGATACCCATGTCAGACAATCTTGCCGCCTCAGGCGAGCCGGATGCTCGTCCCTCGGGAGTTCTCGCAGTTCTGATTCCCTGCTCGTTTACAAACCAGACCGCGCGTGCGGGCCGGGGCAGGCCCCCTACCGCCAGGCCCTAAGAAAAGAGAGCCGCCCGAAGGCGGCTCTCGTATTCCTCTGCACCCCCCATTGAGGGAGAGGGGGATGAAGAGTTAACCACGATCCCGGCTTACTCAGGCCGTTAAGCAGCGAGTTGTGCCTTCGCGCTGCCGAAAGGAGTCTCGCCCTCGAGGGCGAAACGGTCGGGTTCCATGACTGAACGCAACCTCGCAGGAGAGCTCGCGATGCTTGCGACGGAGGTCGATTCGCTGGCGAAGTCGCTGGTGCAGGCGCGGGCGGAGCTAGCCCGCGAGACGCAGCGTCGCGAGCGTGCCGACACCAAGTCGGAAGAGCTTCAACAAGAGCTCGGACACGCCAGACGGCGGGCTCAGACCGCGGAGCGCGAGCTCGGGCGGCTCAGCGCCGGCATCAAGGGAACCGAGCACGCCACGCAGGCCTACCAGCACGAGCTCACGACGCGGCTCGAGAACGCACAACAGGTGAACGAGCAGCTTCGGCAAGAGGTCCAGCGGAAGGAGCGCCAACGTCGCGCGCTCGAAGGGAACCTGAAGGAAGTGATGGAGAACCTGCGCAACGCCGCAAAGGAGGCCCAAGGCCCAAGCGTCGCTCCTCGCACTGCTGTTCTCGAGGAGGAGACGCTCGTTCCACCCCCCCGGAGCGACAGCGGGTGGTGAGCCCGTCGTACTTCGAGGGCGAGCGGTAGGCATCCGGTTCCCTAATCGCATTGGGCTCCGCGAAGAGCTTGAAGACGATCAATAGCTTCCTCGGCCTGGGCGAAGCGGTACCCAGTCCCACCAGGGCCGTCCGGGTTCGAATCCCAAGAGGGCTCTGGAAAGCCCCGCAAATGTAAGGCTTTGGTCTTGGAGTTCGACGGCACTTCGTCTAGCGTGCTGCGAGTATGGGATACAGGCGAAGCCGCGCTCGAGAGCCGCTGTAGCAAGGGAGAGCGGTGCACGAGGCCTTCGCCGTCGACTTCCCTAACAACCGCTCCGCGACGGCTGTTCGCGTGAACTCGATGGACGAACTCCCCCGCGCGTGCCGGGCGCTGAGCCTCACCTCGGGACCGACCGTCTCGCTCATCGGCGGCGCGGACGGTTTGACCGGCTCGGCCTTGGATCGGCTCCGCGTGCTGTTCGTCGAGACGATCGCGCCGCTCGTCCAAGAGGCGGGCGCTCGAGTGGTCGACGGGGCAACGGACGCGGGCGTCGTGCAGCTCATCGGGCAAGCGCGCGGCGAGCTGGCGTTGAGCTTCCCGTTGATCGGCGTCGCGGCGATTGGAAACGTCGCCATGCCGGGCGAGGGGCACGGGCCCGACGCGGTCGAGCTCGAGCCGAACCACTCACATTTCCTCCTGATCGCTGGGGAAGGCTGGGGTGAGGAATCGCCGTGGATCGCGCGCCTGGCCAGCGCCCTTGCGGCCGGGGACGTCTCGCTGACGTTGCTCGTGAACGGCGGCGAGATCTCTTGGGCAGACGTGTCGGCGAGCATCGCCGAAAACCGTTCGGTCGTTGCCGTCACGGGAACCGGGGGTACTGCGGATGCCGTCGCCGCTCATCTGCTCGGGACCAAGGCGGATAAGCGTGTTGAGCCGCTCGCGTCCTCGGGCTTGCTCGTCGCCACCGAGCCGATAGATGAGGGCGGGTGGTCGATCAAGAACGCGGTCCGGCAGCTTCTCGGAGGGCAGCCGTAGTGGCAAGGAAAGGATCGGAGTCTGCGAAGCTGGAGCGAAACCTCGGGAAGCTGATCGAGTCGATCGATCTGCCCGACCAGGAGGAGCAGTACCTACGCTCGCGCTGGCTCGACCAGGTTCTCTGGATGGAGAACGCGGCCAGCCGTGCGCGGGTCCGCTACTACACGCTTCGTCTCGTCACAGTCCTCGGCGCCGTAGTCATTCCCGCGCTGCTCTCGCTGAACCTCACCGGTAGCGTCGACACCGCGGTCGACTGGACCACGTTCGCGATCAGCCTGCTCGTCGCCGGGAGCGCCGCGATCGACGGCTTCTTCCACTTCGGCATGCGCTGGCGGCACTACCGCGGAACTGTCGAGCGACTCAAGTCCGAAGGCTGGAGCTTCGCCGAGCTGAGCGGCCAGTACCACCGACGCAACGCGACACACCGCGAGGTGTTCCCCGACTTCGTCTCCCGCGTGGAGCAGATTCTCGGCCAAGAGGTCGAGGATTACGTGGAGGGAGTCACCGGCGAGGCCCGGCCCAAGCCTCGGGAGGAGTAGGCGGCGGGGAAGGCGCGATGCCCGACGTCTTCATCTCCTACTCACGCCGCGACCTCGAATTCGTCCAACGACTCGATGCCTCGCTCGCCGAGCGCGGGAAGGACGTTTGGGTCGACTGGCAGGACATCCTCCCGACAGCCGAGTGGCTCGAGGAGGTCTACGAGGGCGTCGAGTCCTCGGACAACTTCCTTTTCGTCATCAGCCCCGACTCCCTGGCGTCCGAGGTCTGTGCGCGGGAGCTCGGCCACGCGCTCGAACAGCACAAGCGCCTGGTGCCCGTCGTCCGTCGGGATGCCCGCGACGAACCCGTGCCGGAGCCTCTCGCAGCACGGAACTGGACGTTCTTTCGGGACGAGGATGACTACAGAGCCTCGTTCGAGACGCTCGTCTCCGCTCTCGAGACCGATCTGGACTGGGTCAGCGCCCACACGAGGCTTCTGGGTCGCGCCCTGGAGTGGGAGAAGGAGGGCAGGGAGGGGAGCTATCTCCTTCGTGGCCGCGATCTGCAGGAGGCCGAGCACTGGGTCGCGTCCCAGTCGGCGAAGCGCGATCCCCAGCCGACGCCGCTCCAGCTGGAGTACGTTCTGGCGGCCCGGCGAGCGGCGACCCGGCGTCAGCGCATTCTCGTCGGGGCCGCGCTCGTCGCCGTGGCGGTGTCGTTGGGCCTGGCGCTCCTCGCCCTGTTCCAGCGGAACGAGGCGAGGCGCGAGGCGCGAGTCGCGCTCTCTCGCCAGCTCGCCGCCCAGGCGAACGCGGAACGGGACGTCCGCCCGGAGCGGAGCCTCGCGCTTGCTACTCGCGCGGCGACGACTGCGGAAACAGACGAGGCCCGGGACGCGCTGAGCCGCTCGCTGCAATCGTCGCTTCCCTCCTCGGTCGTGACGGTCGGAACCGCCCGCGTCTGGGACGCGGCGTTCAGTAGTGACGGAAAGCGGCTCGTCACGGCGAGCGAACAGGGCGGCGTGCGGATCTGGGACGTACACAACCCGCGCTCGCCGCACCTGGTTGCGTCCCTACGCGCCAAGACGACTCTCATGAGCGCCCGCTTCAGCCCGGACGGCCGAGTCGTTGTGACGGCCGGCGCCGCGGGGGCGCAGATCTGGCGCGCCGTGCGCGGAACAGCAAAGCCCGTGGCCTCATTCGGCGCACCGCCGCGAACATGGCGACCTTCAGCCCCGACGGAGGGCTAGTCGCGAGCGCGGCCGCGGACGGGCTCTACCTCTGGGACGTGCGGAGCAGGCGGCCGGTGGGAGGGCTCTCTCGTCGGGCTGGGCATCGCACCTTCGTGGCCGTTGCTTTCAGCCCTGACGGCAGGCGGCTCGCCGCAGCAAGCGGGTCGACCGCCACGGTGTGGAGCGTCCCCGCCGGTCGTCGACTCGCCACCCTTCCCCACCCACTGGCGGACAAGGTCCGGGATGCCGCCTTCCGGCCGGGTAGCAAGCAGGTCGTCACGACGGACGATCACGGGGCGGTTCGGGTCTGGCAGTTGCCTTCGGGCAGGCTCGAAAATCAGCTCAGCGGGCATGTGGACGTCGTCCGGAGTGCCGCCTTCAGCTCGGACGGTCGCTTCCTCGTCACGGCGGGAGACGACGCCACCGCGCGGGTCTGGGACGCCGAAACAGACAGCACGGTGGCGCAACTCCTCGGTCACAACGGATCCGTCCTCAGCGCGTCCTTTCGTCCCGACGGCCGAGTGATCGCGACCGGGGGAGAGGACGGAACTCTTCGCCTCTGGCCGTCTCCGAAGCAGGGCCGTCGAGCTGACGATGCCGAACCGGAAGACGCTGAGGGACATCGCTTTCAGCCCGGACGGCAGGCGTCTCGTGACGGCCAGTGAGGATGGGACTGGACGCGTGTGGGACGGCTCGTCCCTCGTCTACATCCTCCGGCACGGACCCAATGGGGAGGCCGACGACTGGGTCGAGAGCGCCACCTTCAGCCAGGACGGCTCCCGCATCCTTACCGCCGGCAGCGACGGGACCGCCAAGGTTTGGAGCGCGAAGACCGGCTAGCTGCTCACCACGGTCGACAGAGAGGACGGGCAGCCCCTCTTTGCGGCCGATCTTTCGTCAGATAACGCCTTGGTCGCCGCGGGCGGCAAAGGCGGGGTCTTGCGCATGTGGAAGCTGGGGGCGGGCGCTCGGCCAGTCGTCCGTAGGAGTCCAGCAGAGGGCATCTACGGGGTCGCCTTCGCCCCGACCGGGGGACTCGTGGCGAGTGCGGCCTGGGACGGCGCGCTGCGGCTCTGGAAGGTCTCGGGCCAAAAGGCGCCGGTCGCCACCCTCCGCGTCGACCGCAATCCAACTCTTCAGCGTGGCGTTCAGCCCCGACGGAGCACGGGTAGCGGCGGGCGGCTTGTCAGGGTCGGCTTGGGTCTGGGACGTTCGTTCGCACCGGCTCGTCGCCACCTTGCCCGGTCGTCAGCTGATCTGGGGTGTCGGCTTCAGCCGGGATAGTCGCTTCCTGGTCACCGCAGGCGATGACGGCGTTGCGCGAGTCTTCGCCACCGAGAGCGGCAGACTCGTCGCGGAGCTTCCTTCGGGGCTCGACCACCTGGAGGCGGCAGCGTTCGACCCCGTTCGCTGGAGCGTCGCCGTAGCCGGCGCGGGCGAGGCTCAGAAGCAGCGATGCTCGATTGCACCGAGTGTCGATCTCTTCCAGGACCTCCTCTGTCTCGCTGCGAGATCGTCTCACTCCACACGCGCTCTCCGGTGCTTCCCCGGGACGCTCGTGACGCGATTGACAGTCGTCAAGGGCAGTGCCATGCTGGACGGTAGTCAGTCCGTCGTGAGGAGGCCCTCTGCGAGCCGCAGCAAGAGGGAACGCCGCCCGCCGCCGGATGCTTGGCCTCATCGTCAGCGCCGGTGTCGTTGTTCTGGCTGCTTGCGTCATTCGCGGCTCGAGCGCCGCCGGTGCAGGGCACAGCGCCTCGCCGAGGCCCGCGACCGGGGGTGTCGCTCTGCAGACGGGGACGCTCACGATCTCGCCGGTGAGCGCGGACAGCGCGAACGGCAGCGGCACAGTCACAGTGACACGGCCCGGAGCGCCCGGAGCGACGTGTCCGCCCGACTGCACGTTTCAGTACGACGACGGGGACTCCGTGACACTCGCGGCGAACCCAGATCCCGGGTCGTTTTTCTACCGCTGGAAAGACTCCGAAGACCAGGAAACGACTCGACCGCTACCAGCGTGTGCCGCATCGAACATGGAGACCCCCTGCGCGCTCAGTCTGGCCGGCGCCGACAACGGAGGTCGACGCGGTCTTCCTGCCGGACGCGACGCTCGCGGTCGGTGTAACCGGAAACGACGCAGCCGTCACCGTGTCGCCGCCGGGCGATGAGTGCAGAACGAGCCAGGACGGCGGCGAAGCCTGTTACTACGCGGTCACGCCGGGCAGCACGGTGACGCTCACGCCGAACGCCATTCAGGACTCGACGTTCGTCGGCTGGAGCATCCCGGAATGCCCCGGCACCGGTGAGTGCAAAGTCGTCGTCGACTCGCAGCTGCGGACTGTCGTGGCGACGTATAGCCCTGTGCATCTGACCGTGCGTGTCAACAGTGGCAGTGTCAACGGCAAAGTCACGGGTGGATCGATCAACTGTCCGGACGTCGCGTGCGTCGCCGACTTCCCCGCGCCGCCATTTGCCGAGGTGACCCTGACCGCCTCGACGCCAGGCTTCAGGGGCTGGAACGGGGCCTGCCTGGAGGCGGGATATCCGGGCGGTCAACTGCTCACAGACCTGCACCATTCGCCTCTCCGGAGACGACATCGTCGGAGCGTGGTTCGACGGGGCAGAACCACCGAACATCATTCCTCCGCGGATCCCGGGGAAGCTTGAGGTAAGAAAGACCGGGGATGGCCAAGGTACCGTCAGCTCGAAACGGTCGAGGTACGGCGACGCGATCAACTGTGGCTCGGGACCCGGTTGCAAGGCCTACTTCCAGCAAGGTGAGACCGTCACACTGGTTGCCGACGCCTCAGCCGGCTCGATGTTCACCGGCTGGAAGATGCCGGGCGGTCTCTGCTCGGGAGGCCTCACGTGCAAGTTCGAGGTCATGCCGGTGAGCCGGCTCGAAGCGAGCTTCGCCAAGCGGGCCCAGCCACCACCACCACCACCACCACCACCACCGCCGTCTGGACCCCCGCCGCCGCCAAGCGCGTGCGCAGTTCGAAAGCTTGGTGGGCCTCGCGCCGATCGGCTCGACGGCGGAGCGGGCGGGGACACGATCTATGGCCGTGCCGGAAACGACCGGATACGCGGCTTCGCCGGGATCGACTGCCTGTTCGGCGAAGCCGGGAACGACGAGGTGAGGGGCGGCCCGGGCAACGACACCGTGAGCGGCGGCAAGGGATCGGATTGGCTCTACGGGGGAGCGGGACGCGACAACATCAAGGGAGACCCGGCCGCGACCGGATCTTCGCGGTCGACGGAGCTCGGGACGTGATCTCGTGCGGCCGTGGGCGCGACACGGTCCGCGCCGACCCGCGGGACAAGACTCTCGGCTGCGAAGTCCGGCGGCCGTAAGCCCGCCTCCTGCCGTCGGTTCCGGGCGACGGCGACCACGACGCTCGTTGTCGGCCGCCTCGAGCGGGAGAGAGCGGTGCAGGCGGCGCGGACTGATACCTCCTGCCTCGAGGACCTCGGGCCTGCCTGCGGCCGGGCTGTGGAGCGCAGCGTCGGGCAGGGCGCTGGGAGTTCCTCTTCGTCGCTGCGCCGCTGCGTATCCCGCGGGGAACCGGCTCCCCGCTGAATCCCCTGGCGATCCTCTAGGGTCGGAGGAACACATCGAAGGGGGGATGAGCTATGACTCATCGCGCGAACCGTGCCGCCCGGTTCCTGCTGGCGTCGGTGTGCGCGCTCGCCGTCGTGCTGACGAGTGTCGGCGCTGCTTCGGCAGGACGTAACCACCATCACCCGCAGTCGCTGTGGGGGCTCTACGAGCAGACGCTTCGGGAGGCGAAATACGTCGATCTGACTCACACGATCACGCCTTCCATTCCCGTCTGGGCGGGCTTCGGCCCGTCGCTCTTCGCACCGGCCAAGAACCCGGTGACCGGCGCGCCGTACACGTATGCCGTGGACGGCTTCGAGGCGACCGCTTACACGCTGCAGACCGACCAGCTCGGCACGCAGCTCGACCCGCCGGCGCACTGGGCGCCGGAGTACGCGGCGATCGACGAGCTGCCACCGACCTTTGCGGTCAGGCCGCTCGTGGTGATCTCGATCGTCAAGCAGGTGAACCGCGACTTCAACTACCACCTGCAGGTTTCCGACATCCTGCGGTGGGAGCGCCAGCACGGCCGCATCCCGGAGGGGAGCGTCGTGATGGTGCGCTCGGACTGGTCGAAGCGCTGGCCCGATCCGGGTCTCGCGCTCCTGACGAAGTTCCCGGGCGTGTCCCTTGCCGCGCTGCAGTTCCTGCACTTGCAGCGGCACATCCTCTTCCACGGGCACGAGCCGCTCGACACGGACTCGACGCCCACGCTGGAGGGCGAGAGCTGGCTGATGCACAACGGCTTCGCCCAGGCGGAGGGTGTGGCGAACCTCGACCGGGTGCCCGCCACCGGGTGTCTGGTCGAGATCGGCTATCCCAAGTTCGGCGGCGGTCTGGGTGGATACGCGCGCTTCATCGCGATCTGCCCGAGCAACTGGCGCTACGGCGTCAGCGTCGGCGAGCTTCCCGAGGCGCCCCTGCAGCGCTACGACAACGTGCTGCACTGGGATCCCGTGCTCGGGATGCGCATCCGGTGAAGCCAGCGAGCCCGGCCGGCGGCGGCGATCTGCCGCCGGCCGGGCCCCATTCCGCCAAACCCTCCTAGACTCCGCCGGTGACCTGCCCGAACTGCGGCCGGGAGCTGGAAGGGGAATTCTCGTTCTGCCCCTTCTGCGGCGCTGCGCTGGCGCAGACGCCGGTTCGGCCCGCTCGCGAGGAGCGGAAGGTGGTCACCGTGCTCTTCGCGGACCTCGTCGGCTTCACGGCTCGGTCCGAGAGGCTCGACCCGGAGGACGTCCGCGCGCTCCTTGCGCCCTACCACGCCCATCTTCGCTCCGAGCTGGAGCGCTTCGGTGGAACCGTCGAGAAATTCATCGGCGACGCGGTGATGGCGCTGTTCGGGGCACCGGCTTCGCATGAGGACGATCCCGAACGGGCCGTACGGGCCGCGCTCGCGATCCGCGACTGGGCCCGGGAGCAGGGCGACGAGCTGCAGGTGCGGATCGCGGTCAACACCGGCGAAGCGCTGGTCGCGCTGGACGCCCGGCCGAGCGAGGGCGAGGCGATGGCCGCCGGCGACGTCGTCAACACGGCCGCGCGCCTGCAAGCAGCCGCCCCGCTGAACGGGATCCTCGTCGGCGAGCAGACCTATCGCGCGACGTCCGAGGTGTTCGACTACAGCAAGGCGGAGCCGGTGGTCGGCAAGGGGAAGAGCGAGCCCATCCCGGTTTGGGAGGCGCTCGAGGCACGCTCGCGCTTCGGCGTCGACGTCTCGCGGCGGGCGGACGCGCCGCTCGTCGGACGCGGCCGCGAGCTCGAGCTACTCGTCTCGACTCTTGGGCGTGTCCGCGAGGAGCGCTCGCCCCAGCTCGTCACAATCGTCGGCGTCCCCGGGATCGGCAAGAGCCGGCTCGTCCTCGAGCTGTTCCGAGCGGTCGAGGAGGACCCCGAATTCGTCACGTGGCGCCAGGGCCGGTCGCTTCCCTACGGCGAGGGAGTGACCTTCTGGGCGTTGGCCGAGATCGTCAAGGCAGAGGCGGGCATCCTCGAGAACGACACGCCCGAGCAGGCCGAGGAGAAGCTCGTCCGCACCGTCGCCCAGCTCGGCTCCGACGCCTCGGAGCGGCAGTGGCTCGAGCGGCACCTGCGCCCGCTCGCCGGAGTCGCGGACGAAGAGCCGACCGGGGCGGCGGAGGGCGTAGCCGCCTGGCGCCGCTTCCTCGAGGCCCTCGCCGAGGAGCGGCCGCTCGTGCTCGTGTTCGAGGATCTGCACTGGGCAGACGCGTCGTTGCTGGAGTTCGTCGACCAGCTGGTCGAGCGCGTGAGCGGCGTTCCGTTGCTCGTCCTCGCGACCGCTCGCCCCGAGCTCCTGCAGCGCAGGCCGGGTTGGGGCGGCGGCAAGGCGAACGCCCTCTCGATCTCGCTCTCGCCGCTCTCCGACGAGGACACGGCCCGTCTCGTCCAGGCGCTGCTCGAGCGGCCGCTGCTCGACGCGCAAACCCAGGAGGCGCTGCTCGGCCGGGCCGGAGGCAACCCCCTCTACGCCGAGCAGTACGCCCGCGTCCTGCTCGAACGGGGCGATCTCTCGGAGCTGCCGGAGACGGTCCAGGGGATCATCGCCGCCCGGCTGGACGCGCTCTCGGAGGACGAGAAACAGCTGCTGCAGGACGCGGCCGTGGTCGGAAAGGTCTTCTGGCTGGGCGCCGTCGAGGCGGTCGGCAGCGTCACCCGGACGCAGGCCGAGGAGCTGCTGTTCGCGCTCGAGCGCAAGGAGTTCCTCGGGCGCTCTCGCGTCTCGTCGGTCGCCGGTGAGAGCGAGTTCGTCTTCCGCCACCTGCTCATCCGCGACATCGCATACGGCCAGATCCCGCGCGCTGCACGCTCGCTCAAGCACCGGCAGGCGGCGGCCTGGATCGAGTCGCTCGGCCGACCCGAGGATCAGGCCGAGATGCTCGCCCACCACTACCTTGAGGCGCTCGAGCTCGCCGAGGTCGCAGGGCTCGACTCGGCCGGGCTCGGCGAGTCGGCAAGGCACGCCCTACGCGATGCAGGCGACCGGGCCTCGTCGCTGTACGCGCTCGAGGCTGCCGAACGTCTCTACGACGCCGCGCTTCGGCTCTGGCCGGAGGACGATCCCGAACGGGCCCAGCTTCTCTTCCGCCGGGCCGCTCCCGTGGGGAATCTGGATGGTGGCGATCCCGAGCGGCTGGCGGAGGCACGCGACGCGCTGCTTGCCGCAGGGGACGCACCCAAGGCCGCGGAGGCGGAGATGCTTCTTTCCATGGGCTTCTGGATGCTCGGCCGCCGCGAGCTCGGCGCGGAGCATGCCGGCCGGGCGGCAGCCTTGATCGCCGACGCACCGCCGAGTCGCTCCACCGCCTGGGTCATCGCGCGCATGGCCTCGCGCGCGAGCATCGAAGGCGACAACCCGAGGGCGATCGAGCTCGTGTCGGAGGCGCGTGCTCAGGCAGAGGGGCTGGGTTGGGAGGAGGGTCTCAGCGAAGCGCTGTCCCTGCTCGGTCTGCTGCGGGTGTACCTGGGCGATCGGCATGGGCTCGACGACGTCGAGCGCGGCGTCGAGATGGCCAGGAACGCCGGGGCTTTCGGCGTGCTGCTGCGCGCACACAACACGCTGGCCGTGGCGCACCAGGTTCTCGGCGACCTCGACGCCGGGTATGCAGCCCGCCTCGAAGGCGCGCGTCTGGCCGGGCAGATCGGCGCTCCGACTGACGCGCGCTGGTTTCAGGGGGTGCTGGCGGATCATCACTACCGTCGCGGTGAGTGGGACGAGGCGATGCGAATGGCCGACGAATACCTCGGCGCGATCGAGGCGGGCTCGCCCCACTACAACGCGTTTCAGGACTGGGTCATCCGCGCCCAGATGCGCGCGGCCCGAGGCGACTTGGCCGGGGCGATGCGCGATGCGGAAAGCGGGCTCGCCGCCGGGCGAGCCCTTGCGGACCCGCAGGCCGTGTACTTCGTGCTGCCCGCGTGCGCAAACATCTTTTCCCTCGCAGGGGAGCACGACCGGGCCGTCCCGCTCGTCCGCGAGCTCATCGAGGCCCTGGAGAGCGGCCTCGACGTCCAGTTCGCCGTGGTCAACTTCCCCGTCTTCGCGGCGGCAGCTCGTCACCTCGGCCTCGAGCAGGAAGTGCTGGCTGCGCTAGCCGACTACGCGGCCACGCCCTGGACGGACGCGGTCCGCGCCTACGGACAGCGCGACTTCGCCGCTGCCGCCGAGATCCTGCGCCGAATCGGTACGAGGCCGGACGAAGCGGAAGCTCGCCTCCGGGCGGCGGAGGAGCTCGTGGCCCAGGGCCGCCGCGCCGAGGCTGACGAGCAGATGCAGCAAGCTCTCGCGTTCTACCGCTCGGTCGGCGCCACTCGCTACGTCCGCGAGTGCGAGGCCCTGCTCCCCGCGTCCGCCTAGGCGTTCAGACGCTCCTGGTGTAGGGCCACGCCACCGATCACGAGCGCGATCGCCACGACCTCGATCGGGGTCGGCAGCTGGGCGAGCACGACCACCCCGACGACGGTGGCCGTAGCAGGCAGCAGTGAGACGAAGAGCGCATAGGTCGAGCGGGCCATGCTCGCCATCGCAAGCTGATCGCAGACGTAGGGAATGACGGATGAGCTGACCGCGACTCCGACTGCAGCCGCAAGCGCGACCGGGTCGGCGAAGGCAGGCACTGCGCTCCAGCCACCGATCGGGGTGACGACGACCGCCGCGACGAGCATCGCAGCTGCCAGCCCGTCGATCCCACCCAGGTGGTCGAGCCGCGCCACGCGGTGGGCGAGGACGATGTAGAGAGCGAACAGGCCGGCATTGCAAAACGCGAGGAGGAGGCCGAAGGGCTCACCATGGAGCTGCACTCCGGTGAGCAGGTAGACGCCTACGACCGCGATCGCGAGCGCGACGCCGTTACGGATCGTTCGCGTGCCGAGGGCGGCCAGTGCGATCACGGGCAGGAACTCGATCGCCGCCACGGTCGCGAGCGGCAACCTCGCGATCGCGAGGTAGAAGCAGGCGTTCATTACGCCAAGGGTCACCCCCATCGCGATGATCGTCAGCCGACCAGGTCGGTCGAGAAAACGCCAGTCATGCCAGGGGCGGCGCCATGCCGCGTAGACCGCCGCCGCGATCGCGATCCGGAGCCACGCGACTCCGAGCGGCGCCACGCGAGCGAAGAGGAGCACCGCGAAGGCCGGTCCGAGGTAGTGGAAGACGGCGCTGCCGACGAAGTACGAGTAGCCGGGCGCCGTTGCGAGGCGCACCCGGAACGACGCGTTCCGCCTGTGCGCGTGGGAGACCACGGCCGCATGGTGGCCAACCACCGGCCGCGGAGAAAGGAATTTCGGCCAAACGCCTTCGGAAGAACGACGGATCGGCCCGGAACGCCTATGATCACGTGGTCATCGACAAGATCAACTTCAGGATCATCGAGGAACTTCAGGCCGACGGCCGGCTCTCGATGGCCGAGCTCGGCCGGCGGGTCAACCTCTCGCCTCCGGCGGTCGCGGAGCGCGTGCAGCGCCTCGAGGAGACCGGCGTGATCACCGCCTACCACGCCGTGATCGACCCGAAGGCGATCGGCTATCCGCTCGCCGCGGTTGTCCGCGTCGCGCCCGCAACGCGGCAGCTCGAGAGGATTCGCGAGATCGCCCGCGAGACTCCGGAAGTGGTCGAGTGCCACCGGATCACGGGCGAGGACTGCTTCTTCATCAAGCTCCACCTGCGGACGATCGACGACCTCGAGCGGATCCTCGACCGCTTCACGCCTTACGGCCGGACGACGACGTCGCTGGTGCACTCCTCGGCCGTAGAGAACCGGCCGCTCCCGATGGCCGCGGCCGACTGACGCACGACAGAGGACGGGTTTTCGCCTGGCAGGCTAGGCGCGCGTCACCCGGATGCGGTACTCCTCCCCCGACGTGAAAAGCACCTCGACGGTGAGGTTCCCATCGCGGAACGCCGCGACCTCGCCGGGGCCGACGTCGAACGGCGCGTTGTACAACAGCCCGCACCGGCCCAACAGCGTCGGGTTGGTGGCGCTCGGGGCGGCTTTCAGCCGAATCGGCCCCGACCCGCTCCACACGGTTGCGTCGACGGTGTACACGAGGACGCCGCTGTCGCAGATCGCCGCATCGCGGCCGACCGGCTGGCGCGCCTCGACGACGTAGGCACGTGAGGCGTCGGTCGGAATCACGACCGCCTTCACTCCGCCCGGGCGCGTCACCGGTGTCAGCGTCTCCTCGAGTTGACCGGGGGACGCCAGACAGCGAATCGCGGTCGGATCGATCCAGCCGAGCTTCCATTCATGCCACGCGAAGAGCGCGGCGAGCGGCCTGCTCATGATGTCCCAGCCATCTACGTGCCTGGCCGAGCCACCGGTCGGGTCGAAGTCGTAGAGATCCGGTAGGCCGAAGTGATGAAGCGTCTCGTGCTCGAGCACCCACGGCTCGCGATACGTCGGTCCGACATACGTCACGTGGCGAAGCGCCCGCTCGGCCGTCATGAGGCCGCCGCTGCCGAACGCGTAGGGCGACTGGCCGCCGCTGATCGCAGCACCCGCCGACGGAAGGATGTAGACGATCTCGTAGGGCGTGTAGTCCACCGTTGGATCGGCTGCGGCGATGGCCTCGCGGACGTACTGCTCGCTGTAGGCGCCGGTCGAGAGCCCGTAGAAGGTCGAGGGATGAGGCATGCGCACCCAGGAGTCGTGCGCATCGACCTGGAGAGAGACCCGCCCACCTGACATGTCCGAGAACCAGGCCGACGTGTCGGGCGCGACGTGGTCGTAGACCGCGGCGGTCGTCTCGGTGGCCGGCGCGTCCGAGAAGTCGACGAACAGCATGAGTGTCCGCACGGTGCCGGCAGGGCGGACGAACACGTTGTAGTCCGTGGCGCCTTCCGTGTACGTGCTGGGATGCCCGATGCTGATCAGCGGCCCGCGGGCCAGGGAGGGCGAGCAGGGCGGTCCGGTCGAAGCAGGTGGGATCCGGACCATGAAGTCGGCGCTTGCCCCGTTGTTGCCGGGCTGGGGATCGTGAGTCGCGGACCCGACGACCGCCGAGTTGGTGGACGTCCCGCCACGGGTCCAGGCGACGACGGTCACCGTCACCTCGGCACCGGAGGGGACTGAACCGAGCCCGCAAACGACTGCGGTGCCTCCCACGCAGGTGCCTTGAGTAGTGCGCACCTCCACGAACGTGAGCGCGGCCGGGAGAGAGTCCGAGAGGCTCGTTTCGCTCGCTGCGGCCGGTCCAGCGTTCCTGACGGTCAGCGTGTAGGTGACCTGGTTGATCCCGGCCGCGGAGATGGTGAGCGAGAGATCCGCCTCGGGCGCTGGCTTGACCGGCGCCGGCTTGACCGGGGTCTTCGAGCACCGCGCGAGCGCTCTCCGGAGTGCCTTGAGATGCGCCTGCTGCTTCTTCACGAAGACGGCACGCTTCTTCTTCGAGCTGTGCTTCCTGAAGTACCGGGCGCGATCCTTCGGCATCCGCTTCCTGTACGCGGCGATCGCCTGCTGGCGCTGCTTTTGCTGCTTGGCGGTGCAGGCGGCCGCCCGTTCGGTGGGAGCGGCTCCGCCCGCCGCCGGCCCGCCTGTGAGCGCGAGCAGCCCAAGGGCGGCCACGCTCGCCGCCACAAGTGTCCGCATCCGCAATTGCCAGCCCTCCACGGCGATTCTCGCAGCATCCGCGGCAAATGCCTATCGCCGCTCCGGGCAGCTCGGTTGAGGCCGCGATTTCCAGGCCGTACACTCGATACGCCCTGTCTGACACGCCAAACGCACCGGTCCGCACCTTCCTGATCGCCGACATCCGCGGGTACACGCGCTTCACCGAGGAGCACGGCGACGAGGCCTCTGCCGGGCTGGCCGAGAAGTTCGCGAGCCTCGTCCAGGCAGGGGTGGAGATCCGAGGCGGGAAGCTGATCGAGATCCGCGGCGACGAGGCGCTCGCCGTCTTCGACTCGGCGCGCCAGGCGATCCGGGCCGCGATCGACCTCCAGCGCTGGTTCGCCGAGCACACGGAATCCGATCCCAACCTGCCGCTTCGCGTCGGGATCGGGGTGGACTCGGGCGAGGCGTTCCGGCTGGACGACGGATCCTTCCGCGGCGCTGCTCTCAACGTCGCCGCACGGCTGTGCGCCCTGGCGCAGGGTGGTGAGGTCATCGTCAGCGAGGGGACCACCCGTCTTGCCGGGCGCGTCCCGGGCGTGCGCTACGTCGACCGGGGCCGGGCCAATCTGAAGGGGATCGCCGGGACCGTCCGCCTCATCCGCGTCTCCTCGGAAGAGGACCAGCAGGACCAGAGCCAGCCCTGGATCGTGATGTTCTTCGGCGGGCCCAAACGCATGGGTGCGGCGGGGTGGCGCATCGCCCTCGGCGTGGTGTTGATCGCCGCGGCGACCGCCGCGGCCGTCGTCTACCTGACCACCGGCGGGAGCAGCGGTGGCGCGAACTCGGGCGGAACTCCGACGAGCCCGGCCACCACAGCTGGGACCGAAACCGAGGCCGTTGCGCCGGCCTCCGACGTGAAGGCGCTCATCCCGGCGGGCCTGCGGAAGACCTGCGTGCAGCAGTCGGTGCCCGACGCCGGCGCCGTCGCAACCGCCGTCTGCCTTCCGCCGAGCGGGGGCGGAGGGTTCTATCCCGACCGCTGGCAGCTCTCCATCTACCCGAGCGGGGACGCGGTGCGGGCGGCGTACGAAGATCTCCTGCGGAGCTCGAAGATCAAGCGCAACAGCGGCAAGTGCACTTCGCTCAGCTGGGGCGGTGAGGGGCCTTGGGAGCACGGCCCTGGCAAACCCGGCGGACGGCGGTTCTGCTACTTCGACAACGACTTCGCCGTGATCGTCTGGATGCACGAGCGGTTCGGCCAGCCCGACCACCGGGACGTCCTCGCGATCGCCCGCGAAGGCGGTAGCGACCACGTGCGGCTGATCGGCTGGTGGTCCTTCGCGCACCACCTCATCGGCAAGGTCACCTAGCGCTCGAGCGCTCCGATATGGAACTCTCTATTCGCACGGATTAAGCTGTGGAAGGGGTGGCCAGCCCCAAAAGAGAGGAATGGAGGGGAGAGATGAAGCAGGGGAGGATGTTCGCTGTCGCCGTGCTCGCCGTCGCGCTCTATGCGGCGGCCACGGTCTCACCCGCTACGGGCGCCGGCAGGAGTGCCGTCCCGAGCGTGGCGGAACAGGTCGCGAGCTGCGTCCCGGCGCTGAGCGGGGATTCGCTGTTCTCGGTCTACGACAAGCTGACGCCAGCCGCGTTCGGACGCGGCTTCGACGCGCGTGAGCCGGCCGACAACACCGTCGTCCAGGACCTGCCGGCGTCGGCGATCGGCCAGGCGGGCCCGAACTTCAGCGCGACTGTGCCGGTGTACTTCCACGTCGTCACCGACGGCTCGATCGGCGATCTGACGAGCAAGCAGATCTCCGACCAGATGACCGTGCTGAACCTGGAGTTCGCCGGCATGGAGGGCGGCGCCAACACGGGCTTCTCGTTCACGCTCGCCGGCGTGACCCATTCGGACAACGCGGACTGGTTCTACGCCAAGCCCGGTGGGATCAACGAGAAGTCGATGAAGCGGGCGCTGCACCAGGGTGGGAAGAACGCGCTCAACCTGTACTCGACCACGGCCGGCCCGTACCTGGGCTGGGCGTATCTGCCGGACATCGTCACGAAGCCCGGCCAGGCGTTCATCGACGGGATCGTGTTCGACTGGGAGACCGTCCCGGGGGCCTCCACGACCTACGCGGGCCAGTTCGATCTGGGCAAGACGGTCACGCACGAGGCCGGCCACTGGCTCAACCTCGAGCACACGTTCTTCGGCGGCTGCAACGCGAAGGGCGACTTCGTGGCCGACACCCCGGCCGAGCGGACGCCGACCTCGGGCTGTCCCGCCGGGAAAGACACGTGCTCGGATCCGGGCCCCGACCCGATCCACAACTACATGGACTACTCGTTCGACAGCTGCTACTCGGAGTTCACCCAGGGACAGGCGCAGCGGATGCGTGACGCCTGGCTCTTCTACCGAGCCCCGTAGCGCGAACCTTCGGGATGGGGCCGGCCTCGTGCCGGCCTCATCCCGCATTTCACGCCGCAGTTTCAATTTCATCCCGTTGGGAGGGTGCCCGCGGGCGCTTTGGCGTCGAACCTTGGGATTCACCGACAGGGAGGCGCTGGTGCGACAAGGGGATAGACAGCTGTTCGGCGCGAAGCTGGTCGCGCTAACGGCCGCGGCAGTCGCACCGCTCCTCCTGGTCGGTTGCGGTGGAGGTGGCGACACCGCGCAGGGCAACGGCAACCAGGGTGGCGGAAGCCAGTCGTCTCAACAGGAGGCGCTCTGCAACTCGCTGAACACCCTGAACAAGGGCCTGACGGATCTGGACAACCTCGACCCGAAGACCGCCTCGAATGCCGACATCCAGGCCGCTGCCACGGAGGTGCGGGCTGCGAACGCGAAGGTGCAAGCGGCCGCAAAGAACGTCTCCCAAACCCAGGCCACCACCGTCGCGCTAGCTGCGTCACGCCTGGTCGCCGCGGTGAAGGCCGTCCCACCGGGTACGAGCCCGCAGCAAACGCTCGAGCAGGTCGAGCCGGTGCTCAAGTCGACGAAGACCCAGTTCCAGGCGAGCTACAACGGCCTGGCCTGCAGCTCGAGCGGCTAGACGCTCACTCCACGAGCTCGACGCGCTCGATCACGGCCGGCTCGCGGGGCTTGTCCTGCGCGTCGGTGTCGAGGCCCTCGATCGCGTCGACCGCCTCCATGCCGCCGGTGACCCGGCCGAAGACGGTGTGCTTGCCGTCGAGCCAGGGTGCCGCCTCGGTCGTGACGACGAAGAACTGGCTGCCGTTGGTGTTCGGGCCGGCGTTGGCCATCGCGAGCGCGCCTCGCTCGATCTTGTGGTCGTTGAACTCGTCCTCGAAGGTGTAGCCGGGCCCGCCCATCCCCGTTCCGGTGGGGTCGCCGCCCTGGATCATGAAGTCGGGGATCACGCGGTGGAAGATGACGCCGTCGTAGAAGCCGTCGCGTGAGAGCTTGACGAAGTTCTCCACCGTCTTCGGCGCGTCCTCGTCGTAGAGCTCGACCTCGATGGGACCCTGGTTGGTGTGAAGCGTGGCGGCGGTCACGGGCGGGAGACTAGCGAGTGCTCGGCCGAGTTGCTCCCCCGTGAATCACCTGGTCAGCCCTCGCTCGGCGAGTTCCGCGGCAGCGTCGTCGAAGCGGTCTGTCGCGACCTGGCCCTCGAGCCAACCGGCGAGTGACGCCATTCCGTCCTCGAGTGCGACCTCGGCTTCGAACCCGAGCTCTTCCCGGGCGAGGGTCACGTCGGCGAAGCAGTGGCGGATGTCGCCGGCGCGGAACGTGCCCGGCAGCTCCGGCTCGATCTCCTTTTCGAGCACGCGCCCGAGCCGGTCCGCGATCTCGAGCACCGTCGCGCTGCGGCCGCTCCCGATGTTCACGGGGCGGCCGTCGGCGCCGTCGCGCTCGAGCGCCAGCCGGCAGGCGCGGGCGACGTCCGCGACGTTGACGAAATCGCGGCGCTGACCGCCGTCCTCGTAGATCACCGGCGGCCGGTCGTTCAGGAGCCGGGCCGCGAAGATCGCCAGCGCGCCGGTGTAGGGGTTCGAGAGGGCCTGGCGCGGCCCGTAGACGTTGAAGAAGCGCAGCGCCACCACCGGGACGCCGTACGCCGCGCCGTAGAGCAGGCACAGCCGCTCCTGGTCGTACTTCGTGAGCGCGTAGATCGAGGAAAGCGCGGGTTGCTTGTCCTCAGGCGTCGCAACCGGCTGGAGCTCCTCGCCGCCGGGCCCGCGCGGCTCCCACTCCCCTCGCTCGAGTTGAGCGCGGGTCCGCTCCGCGGCGGGCGCGGGCTCGTAGGCGCCCTCCCCGTAGATGCTCATGCTCGAGGCGACCACGATCTTGCGGACCGGCCGCTCGAGCAGCGCGTCGAGGAGGACCGCCGTCCCGAGCGAGTTGGCCGACGTGTAGTCGCCCGGGGCGTACATGCTCTGGCCGACTCCCACGCGGGCCGCCAGGTGGACGATGGAGTCGATCCCCTCGAGCGCGCCGCGAACGACGTCCGCGTTGCGGATGTCGCCCGTGATCAGCTCGACGTCCCCGTTCAGGTAGCCGGGCCGCTCGCCGTCGCCGTGCACCTGGGCGACCATGCTGTCCAGGGCGCGCACCGAGTAGCCCGCGCCGAGAAGCTCGTCGGCGAGGTGCGAGCCGATGAATCCGGCACCGCCGGTGATGAGCACGCTCTCGGCCACGGCCGGGAGGTTACGCGTTACGTCAGGCGGATTCTCGGGTCGATCCAGGCGTAGAGGATGTCCACGACCAGGTTGAAGAGGATGATCATGGTGGTCGCGAAGACGACGACGCCCATCACGGTCGGGAGGTCGAGGTTGTTGAGGCCCTGGAGCGACACCCTGCCCAGACCCGGCAGCCCGTAGATCGACTCCGTGAAGATCGCGCCGCCGAGTGCAAAGCCGATGTCCATGCCGAGGATGGTCACGATCGGCAGGAGGGCGTTGCGCAGGACGTGGACGCGCATGACGCGGCTCTGGGAAGCCCCCTTGGCGACGGCGGTGCGCACGTAATCCTCGTGCTTGGCCTCCATCACGTTGGCGCGGATCATCCGCACGTAGAGCGCCGCGTAGAGCAGCGCGAAGGTCATCCAGGGGAGGATCATGTGGTACGCCCATTGCGTCGGCCCGCCGCAGTCGGCGCCGGTCGACGGATTGAAGAAGTCGCAATAGCCGGCGATCGGGGCGAGGTGGAACCGGTAGCCGAGGAAGTAGCTGAGGATGAGCCCGATCCAGACCGGGTGCGCGGACACCCCGATGAGGACGAAGACCATCGAGGTTCGGTCTAACAGCGAGCGCGGCCTCATGGCGGACAGGATCCCCAGAGGGAGGGCAATGAGGAGCCACAAGACCGCGCCGCCGATCACGAGAGAGGCAGTCACGGGAGCTGCCGAGAAGACGAGCGTGTTCACCGGCTCGCGGTTCGCGAAGGAGCGTCCCAGCGAGTGGTGGTACGTAAGCCGCCAGAGGAAGCGCGCATACTGCACAGGGACGGGCTTGTCGATCCCGAGGTAGTGCCGTGCGCGGACGATCTGGTCTGGCGTCGGGTTCTTCCCCGCGAAGGCACGGGCCGGGTCGGCCGGAATGACGAAGAAGATGATGTAGGTGACGATGGTGACAGCGATGAACAGGACGACCGCCCAGAGCAACCGCCTGATGATGTATCGAATCACCGTCGCCTCCTTGTCTCTTCTCCGTCAGGACCTTAGACGGCTACGCTACTGACGGAACTTAGCATGAACGGAGCAAATTTTCAGCAACGCGAGATCGATCTGGCCGTCGGCCTCGTCAACACCTGGGATGTCCTCGACGAGGAGCCCGAGTTTCTGAGCGGGGTCGGAAACCTGCGCAAGTTTCTCCACGAGCACGGCCTCGAGCGTGAGGCGCGGGTCGCCACCGAGGGCGATCTCACGCGCGTGCGCTCCCTCCGCCGCCGCGTGCGGAGCGTGTTCGAGGCGGATACCGAGGCCGAGGCGGTCGAGACCCTGAACGACCTGCTCGCCGACTCGGTGCCGCAGCTGCGGCCGGAGAAGGCCGGCTGGCGCTTCGCCTACGAGCCGCGGCGCGCCCGCGATCTCGCCGACCGGCTCGCGCCCAGGGTCGCAGCCGCGCTGCTGGTGGCGATCCAGACCGAGGGCTGGGAGCGTTTCGGGGTCTGCGACGCCCTTCCCTGCCGCTGCGTCTACCTCGACCGCTCTCGCAACCGCAGCCGCCGCTACTGCTGCCAGCTCTGCGCCGACCGCATCGCCGCGGCTGCATACCGAGAGCGTTCTAAGGGGCGTAGCGCGTGAGCAGAAGCGCGAGCCCGAGGTTGGCGACGAGCCCGAGCGCCGCCAGGGGCGGGTAGCGCAGCCAGCGCGGCCCGTCCGCGATCGCCCAGAAGATCGGGAACGCGAACAGGCTCTGCCGGCCGAAGCTCTGCATCGTTCCCGAGAGCAGGAGCAGCCCCACGACAGCAGTCGCGAACGCCGCCCAGGGCCGGTAACGCGGGCCGAGCCGCCAGAGGACGACGAGCAGGGGCAGGACGAGCGCCGCTCGGGCGCTGTCGACGAAGCCCTGCAGGCTCTGCGTCGCGGCCAGGAGCAGTGGCACCGCGCAGGCGTAGGCGACGACTGCCGTCGGCCAGAGGCCGAAGCGCCGCCACGCGACGACGATCGCGGCTGCGGCGGCCACTGCGAGCAAGCCGATCACGAGGCCGTGGCGCTCGAGCACGCCGCCGAGGTGCGAAGCCCAGTGCCCGAGGCCGCCGGGGCCCTTGCGGCCCCACTGCCTCTGGGCGTCGAAGAAGACCGTCGCGTCGTCGCTGCGTTCCCAAAAGTAGCCCTCGACCGCGGCCGCACCGGCGACCGGCACGGCCGCGCCGATCCAAGCCCGCGCCCCGTGGCCGCGGGCGAGCCACGCGAGCGGCAGCGCGATGAGGACGCCGTTCGGGCGCGCCACCGCGGCGATCGCGCCGACGACGCCTCCTGCGAGCGGCCGGCCGCGCAGGGCCAGCGCCGCGGCCCAGGCGCCGGCCGCCAGTGCGAGGGCGTCGGGGTAGGCGAGGGCGAGGACGAACGACCCGGGCCAGCAGGCAAGGGCGAGCGCAGTTCGCAACCGTGCCCGGGGCGGGCCCTCGGCGAGGCCGAGGAACGCCGCCGCGCTCGCCGCCCACGCCAGCGCGGCCGCCGCGACCACGTCCGGGATCGAGCCGGACCAGCGGAGCAGAAGCGGCCAGAGCGGGAAAAACGCGTACTGGCGGCCGCCCTGCCCATCCGGGTAGCCGCCGTAGGCGACGAGGTGGTACCAGTTGTAGTCCCAGGCGTAGAGCGGCCACAGCCCCTCGTGGATCGACCACCCGGTGCCGAAGGTGTAGGCGCCGGCAGCCAGCCCGATCGCGACCGTCAGGAGGACGGCGCCGAGCCAGGCTAGCCAGACGAGGCCGACGGCGAGAGCTTCGCGGCGGCGGCCCTGCACGGGCCGAGCTTAAGGCCTGCGTAGGCGGAGGCTCGACGCTGTCCCATTCCGAGAAGGAGCGTTGGGCGGTCTCAGGCCGCTGAAATCTCGGCGTCGTTGCCGAGCTGCTTCTGCCACCACTCGGACTCGCGCCGCTGAATCTCGGTCTGGGCCTTCGCGACGTACGCGGCGAGCTCCCGCTCCTGGTTGGCGAGTCGCTCCTCGAGCTCGGCCAGTGCCTGCTCACGCTCCTCGAGCTTGTCGCCGCGGATCTCGACGTCGGCCTCGAGCTTGGCCTCGCGCAGGTCCAGGTCGCCCTCGCGGTCGTCGAGCTCCTTGAGCCGGTCGCGAACCGAATCCTCGAGATCGTTGAGGCGCTGCTCGCGCTTGTCGGTGCGCTTCTTCTGCGAGTCCGCGGTCGTCTCGTAGTTCGAAAGCTGCCCCTCACGGGCCGCCAGCTCGCGCTCGCGCTGCTCGAGGCGGACGTTCCACTCTTCGAGGTCCCGGCCGCGGTTGGCGTCGCGTTCGTGGTGTGAGATCGAAGCCTGGAGCCGGTTGAGCTCCGCCTCGCGCGCGGTCAGGTCGAGCTCGCGTCGGTCCAGGTCGGCCTCACGGGCGACCGCCTCGCGGGCGACCTTGCCGCTGTCCGCCAGCTCCCGCTCGAACCGCTCGGCGTCGTCACGAAGCTTCTGCTGCTTGAGCAGGAGGTCGCTCTCGCGGTCGCCGATCGCCTCGTCCCGAGCCGCGATGCGGGCCGCGTCCTTCTTCAGGTCGCTCTCGCGCGTGGCTAGCTTGCGCTCGCGCTCCGTGATCTCCTTGTCGCGCGTACGCCACTCGTTCTCGCGCTTCTCGAGCGACCGGTCTCGCCCCTGGTGGCGGGCCGCTGCTGCCTGCTCCCTGGTGTTGAGCTCCTCTTCCTTCTTCGAAAGCTTCTTCTCGCGTTCGGCGAGGGCGGACTGCTGCTTCCCCAGATCAGCCACCACCCGGTCGCGGTCGCGGTCTGCTCCCTTGAGCTCGTGCAGGCGCGCCTCGGCGGCCTCCTGGCGCTCGGCCGCGAGCGCCTGCTCGGCTGCGGCTTCGGCCTGCATCTCCGCGACCCGCGTGTGCTCGGCCTCGATCGCCGCGCTCTGGTCGCGGACGCGCCGCTCGCGCTCCTCGAGCTCGACCTCGAACTCCGCCAGCTTCGCCTGACGCTCGTCGAGGGTGGAGGCACGGTGGGCGAGCTCCTTCTCCGAGCCGATGTTCTGGTCGTAGGCCTGTGAGCGCTGGTCGAGCGCGCTGCGAAGCGACGCCTCGCGCGCCTGCGCCGCCTCGAGCTCGGCCTTCAGCGCCTGGACGTCCGGACTGACGACTGCCTCGAGCGTGTCGCCCGCGGGCCTCGCGGTCAATTCGAGACGGAGCTCCACGTTCGTGGTGCCCCCATCCGGCTGCGACTCGTCCTCCCGCCTGCGCTGCAGCTGCGCGCGCAGGCCGGTCCCAAACCCCTTTTCGGTCTCCGCTGGCTGGTTGTTGGGCGTCTCGGACATCGTCGGGCCTCCGGTCCGGGTTAGAAGATCTTTGAGAGGTTGAGGAACGCCGGCCCGAGGATCACGAGGAACATGGCCGGGAAGATGAACAGCACGGTCGGGAAGAGCATCTTGATCGGCGCCTTCATCGCCTTCTCTTCGGCGGCGGCCTGACGCTTGAGCCGGCTGTCGGTTGCCTGCACGCGCAGGATCCGGCCGAGGGAGATCCCGAGCTGGTCGGCCTGGATGATCGCCCGCACGAAGCTCGAGAGCTCCGGCGTGCCGGTGCGGTCTGAGAGCTTCTTGAGCGCGTCCTGGCGCGACTCGCCGATCCGGATCTCGCTCAGGGTGAGCGCGAACTCGTCGGCGAGCGGGCCTTCCATATGCTCGGTCAGCTTCGAGATGGCGCCGTCGAAGCCCATTCCGGCCTCGACGCTAACGGCCATCAGATCGAGCGCGTCGGGCAGCTCGGCGCGAAGCCGGTCCTTGCGCGAGCGCGCCTTGGCCGAGACGGCGAAGTCGGGAGCGAGGAAGCCGATGCCGCCGAGGGCGATGGCGAAAAGCAAGACCCCGCCGGCGCCGGTCACCGCGCCGCCGAAGAGCGCGCCGAGGAAGACGCCTCCGATCGCGAGCGCCGACTTGAACGCGAGGAAGGTCGTCGGCGAGATCGACCGTCCGAGCCCGGCCGCGAGCAGCCGGGCGCTGACGCCGTCGATCGACGTCTTGGGGTGGAGCTTCAGCGTCCAGCCGGCCAGCCGTTCTCCGGCCGGCGAGAGCACGCGCTGCCGGAACGGAGCCTGGCCGCTGCCGAGGCGGCTTCGGAAGCGCCCGTAGGTGGCCGCCCGCTGCACGGACACACGACGCTCGCGGGCCGGCAGCGTCACCGCGTCGCCGATGAAGTAGGCGGCGCCGGCGAGGCAGAGGACTCCGAGCACGATGAAGATGATCACTGGCGATTACCCCCGGAAGGAGACGAGTTTTCTCAGGATTAGGGAACCGAACGCCATCATCACCAGGCCGCCCATGATCATGTGGTGGCCCGTTGTGGTGCCGTAGAGCGGCGCCATGTACGACGGGTTCAGAAGCGTGATCGCGAAGGCGACGAAGAACGGCAGTCCGATCAGCACGTAGGCCGAGGCGCGTCCCATGGCGGTCAGCCCCTTGATCTTGCGGGCGAACTGCTGCCGCTGGCGGACGGTGTCGGCGACCATGTCGAACAGGCCCGCGAGGCTGCCTCCGACCTGGCGCTGGATCGTGACCGCGGTGATCACGAACGAGAAGTTCTTCGAGCCGATCCGCTCGGCCGTGTCGGCGAGCGCCTCGTCCATCGGGCGGCCCAGGCGGGTGTCGGAGACCACGCGGCCGAGCTCCTTGCTCGCCGGCTCCTGACCCTCGTCGACGATGGTCTGGATCCCCTGCTTGAAGCTGTGACCTGCCTTGAGCGAGGCGGCGAGGGTCACAAGCAGGTCGGGAAGCTGGTTCTCGAATGCGTTCATCCGCCGCTTGGCCTTGAACGAGACCCACATGTACGGCACCGCGGCGCCTACCCCGAGCGCGATCAGGATCCCGACCGAGGAGCGGCCCATCAGCACCGCGAGGAAGGCGAAGACGAAGGCGGAGCCGAGCATGATGTAGGCGAACTCGACCGTGCGCAGCGGCACGTCCGCCCGCTCGAGCAGGCGCTGGAGCTTCATCCAGACACGCCGGTGCCCGAAGGCTTGCTCGGTCGCGCGGAAGAGGCCCGCGAATGCCGCCATGCGCTCGCCCTTCTTCTTCCGCCTCGACTTGCGCGTCCCCTCGACGTGGGGGGCCAGGCGGGTCTTCACCCACGAGCCCTTGGCGGAGGTGAGCAGGAACCCACAGGCGGTCAGCACGAGGAAGGCGACGAGCAGCGTCAGCAGGAGCCCGCCGAGAGGCGTGTAGAGCGGTGACGGAAGGCTTTCGCCGCCGCCGCTCGGCGCCTCGAAGTTGCCCGGGATCGTGAGGTCGGACGAGGCCGCACCCTCGGGCGGAAGCGACACGCGCAGGTGGAGCTTCTCGCCGGGTCGCGCGGCCGTGACGTACTCGATCCGCCAGGTGCGCTTCAGCTCCGCTGCGACCGAGGAGTAGACGCCGGAGAGCGCCTTGCTCGAGGCGGCCGAGTTGAAGGCGCCGCCGGTCTCCTTCGCGAGCTTCTGGAGCGGCTGCTTGGTCTTGTCGCTGGCGCCGATCGAGATCGGGTAGACCAGCGTGCCGGCCTTATGGGCACCGGCGATCGCCTGGTCGAGCGTCGTCTTGCTGGAGACGTCCTGGCCGTCGGTGAGCAGGACGACGACCCGCGCCCGGCCCTGCTCCTTCGCGAGCAGGCTCGCCGAGAGCGCGACCGCGTCGTTCAGGGCCGTTCCGGACTTGGCGTCGACGGCCATCGTGCGCAGCGCGTCGTCAGCGTCGATCGTCGACGAGGCAAAGCGTGTGAGCTGCACCGCGTTGGAGCCGAAAACGACGACCGCGACCCGGTCGGAGCCGGACTTCGCGGCCAGGAACTCCCTCGCGGCGGCCGTCGCGTCGTCGAGCTGCTTGCCCGCCATCGAGCGCGAGCGGTCGACGGCGATCACGACGCTCTTCGAGGCGGACAGGTTCTGCGTGGTCAGGTCGACCACCGGGCGGCCGTTCTCGGTCATCGTGGGCGGCTGGTCCGAGGCGACGGGTGCCACCAGGGTCAGGCGGACCGTCGGGTACCCGCTCGGGTCGACGCGCCGGAGCGTCACGGACGCGCTCGCCGCCACGGGCGCCAGGAGGGCGACCGTGACGACGAGGAGCAGGAGGCGAATCAGCGGCAGGCGGCTCACTCGAACCCGCCGTAGCTCGCGGCTGCGTAGTTCGGCCGGTACGAGGTGCCGTCGCTGAAGAAGTTCGGCGGCAGCGCGACGCCGTTTGCGGCCATCTTCTCGAGGAAGTGCGGCTTGAGGCCGGTGCACTCGAGCTCGGCGAGCAGCTGCACGGGCTTGCCCGGGCTTGCCGGGGCCGACTCCTCGTCCGGCGGCTTCGCGACGTAGACGTCCTGCAGGGTGATCACGTCGGACTCCATCCGCAGCACCTCGGTGATGTGGGTGATCCGGCGCGAGCCGTCGACGAGGCGCGCGATCTGCACGAGCAGGTCGAAGGCGCTTGCGATCTGCTCGCGGATCGCCCGGTGAGGCAGCTCGACGCCGGCGGTGAGCACCAGCGTCTCGAGGCGGGACAGCGCGTCGCGAGGGGTGTTCGCGTGGATCGTGGTCAGCGAGCCCTCGTGGCCCGTGTTCATCGCCTGGAGCATGTCCAGGGTCTCCGCGCCGCGGACCTCGCCGACGATGATCCGGTCGGGTCGCATACGCAGGGCGTTCCGGACGAGCTCGCGGATGCGAATCTCGCCCTGGCCTTCGATGTTGGGCGGGCGCGACTCCAGCGTGATCACGTGGTCCTGCTGGAGCTGGAGCTCGGCCGCGTCCTCGATCGTGACGATGCGCTCGTCGTTCGGCACGAATGCCGAGAGGGCGTTCAAGGTCGTCGTCTTACCGGTGCCGGTACCGCCGGAGATGAGCATGTTCAGCTTCCCGCGCACGCACGCCGAGAGGAACGACGCTGCCTCCGGGGTGGTCGTCCCGAACGAGATCAGGTCGTCCATCGTGTACGGGTCACGCGAGAACTTCCGGATGGTGAGCGTCGGCCCGCGCAGCGAGAGCGGCGGGATGATCGCGTTGACGCGGCTCCCGTCAGGGAGGCGCGCGTCCACCATCGGCGAGGCCTCGTCCACTCGGCGTCCGACCTGCGAGACGATCTTGTCGATGATCCGGAGCAGGTGGGCGTTGTCGACGAAGGCCGCGTCGGCCTCCTCGATCTTGCCCCCGCGCTCGACGTAGACCCGGTCGTGCTTGTTGACCATGACCTCCGTCACGGAGTCGTCGCGGAGGAGCGGCTCGAGCGGCCCGTAGCCGAGGATGTCGTCGGTGATCTCCCGCGTGATCTGTCGTCGCTCCTCGCGGGTGAGCGGGGTGCGGTCGAGCGCGAGCTGCTCGGTGACGACGCGCAGCACCTTCTCGGCCAGGTCGTCCGTCGCGCCATCCTCGGACTTGCCGGCCGCGTAGAGCTGCGGGCCGAGCTTCGCGATGCAGGCGTGGTGGATCCGGCCCTTCAGGTCGCCGTAGGGGTCCGGCGGCCGCTCGGTGGGCTCCGGCGTCTGGCTGCCGAGCGCGTCGAGGGCCTCCGGCCCGTGGCCGTTGGTCGAGCCGTTCTGGCGGTGGAGTCGGTCGTGGAGCCCCATTAGGCCCTCGCCAGCGTCGCCATGAAGCTCTTCTTCTGCTTGGCAGCGGCCTGAGCCGCCACGAGCTCCTTCGCCATGGCGCGAACCGCCTTCGAGAACTCCGCCTTCGGGTCGGACATGACGGCGGGGTTGCCCCGGTTGACGGCAAGCGGCACGATCCGGTCGCTCGGGATCGAGAACGCGATCTCGCGCTCGAGCGCACCCTCGACCTCCTTCGGCTTCATCCCGACCTTGGAGTTGGCCCGGTTGAGCACGAGCTTGATCCGGTCGGGCGGGAAGGAGAGCAGCTCGAGGGTCTGGAGGCTGAGCCGCACGTTCTTCAGCGTCGGCACGTCCAGCCCGCAGATGAGCAGCAGCTCGTCGGTGCGGTCGAGCGTCGCCAGCATCGGCCCGTGGAAGAACGGCGAGGTGTCGACGACGATCACGTCGTACGACTCGCGCGCGACTTCCAGCAGCCGGGCCAGCTTGGCCTCCGTCACGAGCTCGGCGTCCTCGGGGCGCAGCGGCGCCGGAAGGACGTCCAGCCCGGAGGCGTGGCGGGTCGTGTAGCCGGCGAGCTTCTCCGAGTCGAGCTCGCCCGGAGCGGTGACGAGGTCGTAGATCGTCTTCTCCGGCTCGATCCCGAGCATGATCGCGGCGTCGCCGAACTGGAGGTCGAGGTCGAGCAGAAGCGCTCGCTTGCCCCAGTGCTTCGCCAGGGAGCTGCCCAGGTTCGTTGCCGTGACGGTCTTGCCCGTCCCGCCCTTCGGCGAGAAGACGGTCACCAGGCGACCGTGTCGCCGCTGGGTGCCCGTCAGCCGCTTGCCGACGTGGCCGGCCTTGCGGATCGCGAAGACGACGTTGTCGGTCAGCTGCGGCAACAGCAGCACGTCGGCGACGTCATGCTCGAGCGCCTCCTCGAGGAAGGCGGGGGAGCCGTTCGAGGCAAGCAGGATCATCGGCGCCCGCGTGTACTCGCGGATCGCCGCCAGCTCGTTCACCGGCAGCGTCGACGACCGCGTGGCGTGCAGGACGACCTGGAGGTGCCCGCCCGTGAGGGTCGGGGCGGCCTCGGCCACCTGGCCCGCCGAGCCGATCAGCTCGACCTCCGGGTGCGCCGCGAGGGCGTCCCGCAGATCCGGCAGCCCGTCGCAGTCGCCCGTGACGTAGATCCGGGCAGGCTCGCGACTCGTGCTCTGGCTCTGAGTGTCCATCTGGGTCTCGTCAGGCATTACTGGCCACCTCCGAAGGAGCCGGAGTAGCGCCGAAGCTGCGCTCCTCCGAGGCCGTCGCGCAGGACGGTGTCGAGTGTGGTGACGCTCTCCGGGCTATCGGCCGCGTGGAGAACTGGGCGGAGCTGGAGCGACCAACCGACGCCGTTACCGCCGCCTTGGCCACCAGTCTGGGTCATCACGAACAGGAGCTTCTGGGCCTGCTGGTCGGTGACGGCGAGCATGACCGAGAAGTTGTCCTGCAACCCGCTCGTCAGCTTCGTGCCAACAGGCGGGCCGTTCGGCGCCTTCAGCACCTTCAGGTCGCGGAGGACGACGCGGCTCGCGAAGAACGTGTCTCCGGAGGAGCCGCCCGCCTTCTTGTACTTGAAGGTGGCGACCATGTCGACGCGGTCGCCGTCGTGCAGCGTGCCGGCGAGCGTCTGGTTGACGTCGCCCGAAACCTGGAAGGCGCGCAGGTTGCCCTTGAGGTCGGCGCGAATGCCGCGCTCGGCCACCGGGCTGAAGCGCCGCATCGTCACCTGCTCGCCCTCGAGGGTCGGCTTGGTGGCGACGAGGCTGGAGATCTGGTCGGCGCTGGAGATCGCGCCGGGAACGACGCTTCGCCGAGGAACCTCGAGCGGAGAGAGCATGTGCGAGGCGTCTGCCCCAGACGTTCCCTCCGGGATGTCCTTCTTGGCAACGAGCACCGTCACGTGGTCCTCGCCGCGCTGGACGTGCCGCTTGTAGCTGGTCACGTAGAAGCTCGTGAGCAGAGCGGCCACAGCCGCGAGAGCGACCGCGATCATGATGTTTCTAGCTCGATATGCCATGGCTCTGTGTCTTCCTTTGGTCGGTTGCTCAGTCGATAGGTCGGTTGCTCAGTCGATTAACTTGACGACCCGTGCTCCGAGGTCGGGATTGCTCCCGTCGCCGGCGACGCTCTCGATCCCGTCCCAGATCACCTGGGTGAAGTAGCCCGTGATCGAGCCGTTGCTGCCGCTGGCGTCGAAGCCGGTCAGGTGGAATCCGACCCAGCCGACGACGTGGTAGGTCGCGTTGGCACCGCTGCCCACGATCACGTCGTAGACGGGGAAGAGCAGATTCGTGTTGAGGCGGGCCGTGAGCGCGTCCGTCGACGGGCTTGGAGTTCCACTTCGCGCCGGGATCCGAGAGATACGAGCCGATCGGGCAGGTAGCCCGAGTAGCCCTTCAGGATCCAGTCGCCGAGCGTCTGCGGGCCCGTCCCGCCGTGGCTGCCGTCGACGTTCAGCAGGTCGAAGGCGCCGGGCGCGCCGGTCTTGCCCAGCGGAAGGGTGGTCGGGTTGCCAGTGCCGAAGCACGGGCAGCTGACCGTCCCCTTCAGCTTCGGGTGCTTGAGGTTGACGCCGATCGGCGCGATGTACTGCGCCTGCTGCATCAGGCTCGCCCGCGCGGTCGCATGGGCGCCCACGGTCACCGAGTTGACGCCGAAGAGCTTCGTGAAGACGCCCGGGGCGGGCCGGGTCAGGTGAACGGTGATGGTGTCGTTCACGCCCAGGCTGCTGTTGGAGATCGTGATCCCGGAGCCGTTGACGCCGCCGCCGTTCTTGTCGCCGTACTGGACTGCGAGGGTGGACGCGTTGCCCGGGTTGTACGGCAGGCTCTGCGCGCCGGCCAGGGCGGCAGCGTCCGCGGTCGACTGGACGGCGCGGTCGGCCCGGTACCACGAGCCGACGTCGAGCACGAGTGCCGCCATCCCGAGCAGCACCACCAGGAAGACGAGCGTCAGCACGGTCGCCTGGCCTTTGTCGCTTCGAGTTCTCATTCCACACGCTCCGTAGTCGTGCTGGACAGGCGCCCGCTCTTCACGACCATGCCGAGGAGGCTGATCGAGTACGGGTAGGTCGCCGTGACGGTCACGTCGGCGCTCGGCTGCCACGTGGAGGTGACGGTCACGGCCAGGTCGCTCTGCTTGAGGTTCGCGGCGGAAGACCGCACGGCCGAGACCGCCCCGCCCGCGGGATTCGCGAGCTGCCGGTCGACGGCGGCTTTCCGAGCCCCGGCGCGCGTGGCGTCGGTCAGCGTGACGTAATTGTTGAAGACGATTCCGAACTGGATTACCGCGAAGAGCAGCAACGCGAGGATCGGCAGGGCCAGCGCGAATTCGGTCAGCGACTGACCTCGCTCGGATCGAAGATTGATTGTGCGGCGCTCGGTGTGCTTCACGGGAGTTCTTTCCTGTTGCGTTTTGAAGGAGTGGGCCCCTTCCGTGGAAGGGGCCCCTACCGGAGAAAAGCGGTGGTTCGTTAGCCGGGCAGAATGCCCGCGACGTTCTCGATCGCAGCGCGAACGTTGTCGGAGAGGAGCGTGATGGCACCGATCACGGCGAGCGTGATCACGGCGAGAACCACGCCGTACTCCGCCATCGTCTGTCCCTCCTCACGCCTGCGCAGCGAATCTGCGGCGGTCTGCACGAAGGTGAAAAGCCTCAGCATCTGATTCACCTCCCTTCTCTCATCGATGCGCACGCCGGGGCGCGCGAATTTCTCACGGGGAAGCCCGGAAGGAGGTCGTGCGTGCGGATTGGGAAGAGCTTGTTGCTGGTGCGGGCGATGCGCATGGTCACGCGGGGGAGACCTCCGGGGGTGTTTCGGCGTGGCCGCGCCGCCTATGGCTCAACTGCGGCGATCATCGATCCGAAAGGCCCGCGAAGTGATCCCTCGCAAGGGTGATCTCACGCAGACATCCCTAATTCGGGGGAGGGCGGGCCGGCCCGGTGGCTCGATAGTCCCCCCAAGTCCGTATGGCCCGCGGATGCCAATAGAGATCCGCGCCGACGTGGCGGCCCACCGGCGCCCAAGACGAACGGGAGCACAAGGCAATGCCACGACGGAACTCTCTGACCAGGCGGTTTCTGCACCACCTCCTCCTGATCTCTCTCGCGAGGTCGGTCCTCACCGTGCTGGGCAGGGGCCGTGCCTGGGACGAGTGGGACGAGCGGGGCGAGGAGCCGCAGCCGGAGCCGAAGCGGAACCACAAGCGCCGCTTCGCGCACACGCTGTCCTTCAGCCTTCTCTTCTTCGCGGGCCTCGCGATCTCGGCGGGCGCGGGCAACGGCGTGAGGTCGATGCTCGCGGAGGACGACTCGACTCCCGTCGCGGTGCAGTCCGTCTCGGGCACGACCGGGCCGACCGGCCCGACGGGTCCGACGGGCCCGACCGCTCCGGCCGCGTCGGCCACCGTGCCGACCGGCCAGGTCGACGACGGCGACGCCGCCGCGCCGGTGGAGAGCGCTGCGCCGGCCGAGCCGGCTCCGGCCCCGACCGCGCCGCGTGTCGCGGTACTGACCTCCCGTCCGACGCACGCCTCGCTCACGGGCGCGTCGAGCTCGCAGGCCGCCGCTCCCAAGCGGGCCGCGATCTCGCGCACGCATGTCGCGCGCCCGAGCGTGAAGCGGTCCCGCCCGCAGGTCTCGCACAAGCACAAGGCTCCCAAGGCGCCCAAGGCTCCGGCTCTCGATCCCGAGGTGCACGCAGCCGCCGGCGCGACCGTCTGGCTGAATCGCGCGGCTCCCGATCCGACGCCGCCTGCCGCCCGGCTCCAGCTCGCGTTCGCGCGTCGAGCTCGTGGCCTTCTCGCGGCAGGCGCACGTCGACTGGGCGCTCGTGCTCGCCACGCTGCGCGCAGACGGCCACAACGGCCGCATTCCCGCGAATCGCACGGCCCTCCGCGGGCTCGCCTTCCGCCTGAGCTCGCTCGGCGGACGCGCGAACGCGTGGGCCGCCGCGCTCTCGTACTCGAGCAACACGTCGCTCGCCGACCGGGTCGTCGCCCTCCGCAGCTACTACCGGGCGGTCGGGCTCGCGAGCCTGGTGCGCGGCCTGCTCTCCCAGAAGGTCGACCTGCAGGACCGCGTGCTGCACGACGCGCGTCTGCACATCTACGCGGGCGGGCGGGCGGACGTCGCCGCCGGCCGCGTCGACGTGCGGGTGCTGGCGCTGATGCTGTACCTCGCCCAGACCTATCACGAGGTCACGGTCTCGTGCCTCGTCTCGGGTCACCGGCTCTACGCCCGCCCCGGCGTCGTCTCGGCGCACGTGTACGGGCGCGCGGTGGACATCGCCGCCGTGCACAACATCTCGATCACCGGGCACCAGCAGCCCGGCGGGATCACGGAGCAGGCGGTACGCAGCGTCCTCATGCTCCCGGGAGCCATGCTGCCGGCGCAGGTCATCTCGCTGATGGGGCTCGGCGGGCCGTCGTTCCCGCTGGCCAACCACTACGACCACATCCACGTCGGGTACTGATGAGGTCTCTGCCACAGGTCGCGCTGGCGAACGACGACGGCAGCGTCGTCTGCGAGCACTGTCTCCTCGCGGAGACGATGTTCGCCCGCCTGCGCGGCCTGCTCGGCAGAAGCGGCCTCGCCGAGGGTGAGGGGATGCTGCTCCGACCGGCGTCGTCGATCCACACCGCGTTCATGCGCTTCGCGATCGACGCCGTCTTCGTGGACAAGGAGAACCGGGTCGTCAAGGTGGCGCCCGAGATTCGCCCCTGGCGGGCCGCTGCCTGCCGGGGCGCGCGCGCAGTGCTCGAGCTTCCGGCGGGCGAGGCGGAGCGCCGTGGGATCCGGCCCGGCGTCTCGCTGACGCAGGTCTGGCGGAGCGATCCCGCCTCGCAGCGGCGCCCGCAGGCACCGCCGTCTCCACGCGCCACGACGTAGCCGTTTGACGAGGCGGCTCGCCGAGGGCCATGGTTTGCGCATGGACCCGGCCTCCGCCAGCTCGGTGGCAGCCCGCGCGCGTACGGAGAACTTCCCGGTTGCCTCGCTCCTGTTTCCGCGCTCGATGCGCCCCCACCTGCGCGCCGTCTACGGTTTCGCGCGGCTCGTGGACATGCTCGGCGACGAGTTCTCAGCCGGAGGTCTCGACACTAGGGGGCGTACGGAACTCCAAGATCGTGGGTTGGCCGGAGACGCGGGCAAAGCCCGCATCCCCTCTGAGCCGACGTCGACAAGCGACGTCGTGGGTGACCGTCTCGCAGCGCTGGACGAGCTCGAGGCCGAGGTCGACGCGTGCTACGAAGGGGAGCCCACCTGGGAGGTGACGCGGGCGCTCCAGCCCACGATCCAGGCGTGCGGGCTCCCGCGTGAGCCGTTCCTGCGCCTGATCGAGGCCAACCGGATCGACCAGCGGGTCTCCGAGTACGAGACGTGGTCCGACCTGAAGCACTACTGCGTCCACTCCGCCGATCCGGTCGGGCGGCTGGTGCTCGGCGTGATCGGGCGGCCCGAGCCCGCCCTGGTGGCCCTCTCCGACGACGTCTGCACGGGCCTGCAGCTCGTCAACTTCCTCCAGGACGTGCCGCGCGACCTCGACCTCGGGCGCGTCTACCTGCCGGCCGAGGACCGCCGGCGCTTCGGCGTCACCGAGCTGGCCAAGCCGAACGCCCCGTTGCGAAGCGTGCTGGAGTTCGAGGCCGAGCGCGCCCGCGGGCTGCTCTCCGACCCGGGCGAGCAGCTCGGGCGGCGGCTCGGCGGCCGCGTCGGCCGGGCGGTCGCGCTCTTCGGGCGCGGGGGAGTCGCGGCGCTGGAGGCGCTCGAGCGCGCCGACTGGGACATCTTCAACGGGCGCCCTCGGCCCTCACGGGCGAGGTTGGCGCTGGCGGCGATCCGATGACCGTCGCTCGCCTCCGGCTCGCTCCCGCGGGTGAAACCATGTTTCCCCCGCGTGCACCCTTCTTAGAGTCCAATGTGGGGGAACCTCCCGGTTCCCCCACGCCCCCTCCACCCGCTCATCGGCCCGGAGGCGGCCTATGACCGTCGAGGCCGCCTACGCGGAGGTCGAGCGGCTCACGCGCCGCGAGGCCCGCAACTTCGCCTACGGGATCATGGTTCTGCCGCGGCCGAAGCGACAGGCGATCGCGGCGATCTACGCGTTCGCGCGCCGCGTCGACGACGTGGCGGACGGCGCGCTGCCCCTCGCCGAGAAGCAGGCGCGGCTCCGCAGGTTGCACGGCGCCTTGGACGCGCCCCCAGGCGAGGACGCGATGCTCGTGGCGCTGGCGGACGCGCGCTCCCGCTACCCGATCCCCCGCGATGCGCTGCACGAGCTCGTGGACGGCGGTCTTCAGGACACCGAGCAGAGCCGGTACGCGGACTTCGACGAGCTGCTCGGCTACTGCCGCCGGGTCGCAGGAGCCGTCGGCGTTGCCTGCGTGGCGGTGTACGGCTCGGACGAGGTCGGGCACGCGGAGACGCTCGGCGTCGCGCTCCAGCTGATCAACATCGCGCGGGACGTGCGTGAGGACTGGGAGCTCGGCCGCGTCTACCTGCCGCAGGACGAGCTCGAGGCCTACGGCGTCTCCGAGGACGACATCGCGGCCGGCAGGGCCGAAGCGGAGTGGAGGGCGCTGATGGCGTTCCAGGCCTCGCGCGCACGCGCCTACCTCGACGACGGGCTCCAGCTGCTCGACTCGCTCGATTCCCGTAGCGCCGCCTGCGTCGCCACCTTCGCGGGCCTCTACCGGGCGACGCTCGACCGGATCGAGGCACGCGGGTTCGACGTCTTCGAGGGCTCGCTGCGCCTGTCGCCGCTGACCAAGCTGCGCATCGTGGGAGCGGGGCTGCTCCGATGAGCGACGTCGCTTGCGATGTCGCCTTCAGGCCGAGCCGGCTTTGCTGGATCGGCCGTCTGCGCCGCTGGCCAGGTGCGCTCGGATCGAAGGTATCGCGATGAGAGCTGCCGTCGTCGGCGGCGGGCTCGCCGGGTTGAGCGCCGCCCTCGAGCTGGTGGACTCCGGGCACGAGGTGACGCTCTACGAGGCGCGGCCGACGCTCGGAGGCGCCGTGCAGACGCTGCCGCGGCGCGACGGCGACCCGGAACCGCCGCCGGACAACGGCCAGCACATCGCGCTCGGCTGCTTCACGGCCTACCTGCGCTTCCTCGAGCGGATCGGGCAGAGCGGTTCCCTGCGCCGCCAGCCGCTCGAGCTGCCGGTGCTCGACGAGCGGGCGCGGAGAGCGGTGATCCGACCCTCGGCGCTCGCTCTCCTCCGCTACCGCCACCTTCCTCTCGGCGATCGGATCAGGATCTTGAAGGTGCTTGTTCACTGGAGCACAAACTCCCGGGGTGGGACGTTCGCCGAGGCGCTTCGGCGGCGGGGGCAGTCGCCTCGGGCGATCGAGCGGTTCTGGGACGTGTTCATCCGTCCCGCGCTGAACCTGCCCGCGGCCGAGGCCGACGCGGAGGTCGGCGACTTCACCGTTCGGACCGCGCTGCTCTCGGGGAAGCGGGCCTCCGATCTGCTCCTGCCGGTTCGGCCGCTCGGGGAGATGCACGGGGAGGCGGCGGGTCGCGCGCTCGAAGCGGCCGGCGCAACGGTGCGCACCGGCATGCGCGTCGACGACCTGCACGAGCTCGAGCCCGACGCCGTCGTCGTGGCCCTGCCGCCTGCGGAGAGCGCCCGCCTGCTGGGTGAGCCCGAGCCGCAGCTCGGGTACTCCCCGATCGTGAGCGTCCACCTGCTCTTCGACCGGCGACTCCTGCACGAGCCGCTGGCGGCGCTGCTCGGCAGCCCCGCGCACTGGGTCTTCGACCGCGGGCGGCTGACCGGCCACGAGCCCGAGACCGGCCAGTACCTGACCGTCGTCTCGAGCGGCGCGCCCGAGCTCGAGGCCCTGCGTGGCCGCGAGCTCGTCGAGCTGATCGCCGGAGCGCTCGTCGAGCGGCTCGGCCCGGCCGAGCTGCTCTGGTCGCGGGTCAGCCGAGAGCCCGAGGCGACGATCGCGGTCGGCCCCGGCAGCGAGCAGAACCGGCCCGGGCCGCAGACGTCGAGGCCGGACGTCACGCGCGCGGGCGCGTGGACGGGAACCGGCTGGCCGCCGACGATGGAGGGCGCGGTGCGAAGCGGCGTCGCCGCGGCCCAGGCCCTGACCTCGGCGCGTCAGGAGGTGGCCGCATGACGGTTGCGCCGGAGAGGATCGACACACGCCTGGACGCGGCGATCGAGGCCGCCACTCAGCGCCTCCTCGAGCTCCAGCACCCCGACGGGTACTGGGTCGGCGAGCTCGAGTCGAACGCGACGATGATCGCCCAGCACCTCTTCTGGCACCACGTCCTCGGCCTGAGGACCCCGGAGCTCGACCGCAAGATCGCCAACGAGCTGCTGGCCCGGCAGCGGGAGGACGGGACGTGGTCGATCTGGTTCGAGGGCCCGCCCGACCTTTCGACCTCGATCGAGGCCTACGCGGCGCTGAAGCTGGCCGGCGTCGACCCGGGCCACCGGGCGCGCGAGTTCATCCGCTCGCGGGGCGGGATCCCGCGCAGCCGGATCTTCACCAAGTGCTTCCTGGCGCTGCTCGGCCAGTGGCCGTGGCAGCGGATCACGCCGATCCCGGTCGAGCTCGTGCTGCTGCCGCCGTCCGGGCCGGTCTCGATCTACGACTTCTCCTGCTGGGCCCGCGGCACCTTCGTCCCGCTCGCGGCCTGCCGGGCGCTGCGTCCGGTGCGGCCGGCGCCGATCGAGCTCCGCGAGATCGGCGCGCGGCCGGGCAAGAGCAAGCCGCCCGCACGCCCGTCGTCCCTGCGCCGCGCTGCGCTGCGGGAGGCCGAGCGCTGGGTGCGGGCGCACCAGGAGGCGGACGGCTCGTGGGGCGGGATCCAGCCGCCCTGGGTCTGGTCGATCCTGATGCTCGTCGCCCTCGGACACGGCTTCGAGGACGAAACGCTGCGACGAGCGGTCGAGGGCTGGGAAGGGTTCACGATCGACGAGGGAGACCGCCTGCGCCCGGAGGCCTGCCAGTCGCCCGTCTGGGACACGGGCCTCGCCGTCCTCGCCCTCCGTGACTCGGGCCTCGGGCCGGAGCACCCCGGGCTCGTGCGCGCGGCCGAATGGCTCGAGGACGAGGAGGTGACGATCGAAGGCGACTGGGCGGTTCGGCGTCCCGAGCTCGCCCCGGGCGGCTGGGCGTTCGAGTTCGAAAACGACCTCTATCCGGACGTGGACGACTCCGCCGTCGTCGCGCTCGCGCTGCGGCGCTGCCACCGAGCGCGCGAGGCCGTCGACCGCGGCCTGGCCTGGACGGCTGGGATGCAGTCGCGAAGCGGTGGTTGGGGGGCGTTCGACGTCGACAACGAGGCCTTCTGGCTCTACAAGCTCCCCTTCTGCGACTTCGGCAAGGTGACCGACGAGCCGACCGCCGACGTCACCGCGCACGCGCTCGAGGCGCTCGCCCAGGAGCACGGGTACGACGACGAGGTGCGGCGCGGCCTCGCGTGGCTCCTCGCCGAGCAGGAGGCGGACGGCTCGTGGTTCGGGCGCTGGGGGGTCAACCACATCTACGGCACCGCGGCGGCGCTCCCGGCGCTCGAGGCGTGCGGCGTCGAGCCGGAACACCCCACAGTGCGGCGCGCCGTCGCCTGGCTCGACTCGGTGCAGAACGAGGACGGGGGCTTCGGCGAGGACGTCCGCTCCTACGCCGAACCCGCCTGGCGCGGCCGAGGCCCGAGTTCTCCTTCCCAAACGGCCTGGGCGCTATTAGCCTACGTCGCTGCAAACGAGGCGCAGGGCCGGCCCGCCCGGCGCGCGGCCGAGTGGCTCTGCAACGCACAGCAAGGAAACGGAGACTGGGAAGAGCAGCAGTTCACCGGCACTGGGTTCCCGCTTGACTTCATGATCAGGTACCACTTGTACCGACTGCACTTCCCGTTGCTCGCCCTCGGCCGTCTACGAGAAAGGCTCAGTCGATGAAGTTTCCGCTCGCCCCGACAGTCCAGATCGCGAAATACGTCACCCAGCAGCAGCGCAAGGGCGAGCGCTATCCGCTCGTCCTGATGCTCGAACCGACTCTGGCCTGCAACATCGCCTGCATCGGCTGCGGGAAGATCCGCGAGTACGAGTCGAACAAGGCCCGACTGTCGGTCGAGGAGTGCATCGACGCCGGCGTCCAGTGCCCGGCCCCCGTCGTCTCGATCTGCGGCGGCGAGCCGCTCGTCTTCAAGGGAATCGAGGACGTGGTCGCGGGCTTCCTCGAGCTGAACAAGACGATCGAGCTCTGCACGAACGCGCTGCGCCTCGAGCAGTTCCTCGACGTGTTCACGCCGAACAAGCGCCTGACCTTCGTCGTGCACCTCGACGGCATGCGCGAGATCCACGACTACATCTGCGACTACCCGGGGCTCTGGGACATCGCGGTCGACGCGATCCGCCAGGCGCGCGAGCGCGGTTTCCGGGTGACCACGAACACCACGATCTTCAAGGAGACCGACCCGGACGAGGTCATCCAGATGATGGGCTACCTCACCGACGAGGTCGGGATCGACGGCATGCTCGTGGCGCCGGGCTACCAGTACTCGCAGATCGATCCGAACCTGACGATGACGCGAGCCGAGCACGAGGAGAAGTTCCGCGTCATCCGCTCGGCCGCGCGCGAGAACGGCTACCGCTGGCTCGCGAGCCCGATCTACCAGGACTTCCTCGCCGGCGATCGCAAGCTCCCCTGCGCACCGTGGGGTTCCATCACGCGCAACCCGTACGGCTGGAAGGGCCCGTGCTACCTGCTCACGGACGGGATCTTCCCGACCTACGAGGCGCTGCTGGACGGGATCGAGTGGGAGGAGTACGGCCCCGGCAACGACGCGCGCTGCGAGCACTGCGCAATCCACTCCGGCTTCGAGCCTTCGGCGGCCTTCGAGGCGGCCGGGAGCATGCGGGAGAGCGTCCGCAGCGTGGCATGGACGCTGACGGGGTGACCTTCGCCTGCGCCACGACGGCGGAGCAGCGGGTCGCCCGCCGCGCTGGCGCGCGCTCCGCGCTCGTGGGGCTCGGCGCGTCGAGCGGGATACCGGAAGGACCCGTGGTCTCCTTCGGCGTTGCCGCCGCGCTGCGCGACGGGCTCGCGATCGGGACTGTCCTCGACGCGACGCGCGTAGTCGACGCCGAGGGGACGGTGCTCTGGGAGGGCCGGCCGCTGGGTGTGCCCGGAGCAGAGGCTGCGACGATGCTCGCAGCCGACGAGATCGTCGACGACCCGGGCGAGCGGCGGCGCCTACACGAGCTGACCGGAGCGGACGCGGTCGACATGGAGAGCGGGCGCCTGGCCCGCACCGGGCGGTTGCACGGCGTGCTGCGCTCCGTGAGCGACACGCCCGAGCGCCAGCTGAACGGCCTTGCCGACTCGCTGACATTGGCCGGAACGTACGACTGGCTTGGTCTGGTCCGCGCCTTCGTGCGCGAGCCGCGCGGGTTCGTCCGGGCGGCCGCCGATGCGAACCGCGCCCTGCGCCGGCTCGGCGCCGCCGCCAAGGGGTGGTCCCGGTAGGCAAGGTCCTCCTCGCCGCCCCGCGCTCGTTCTGCGCCGGCGTCGACCGGGCGATCGAGATCGTCGAGATCCTGCTCGAGAAGCACGGCCCTCCGGTCTACGTCCGCCACCAGATCGTCCACAACGACCACGTGGTCAGACGGCTCGAGCGGCTCGGCGCAGTGTTCGTCGACCACGAGGACGCCATTCCCGCGGGCGCGATCTGCGTGCTCTCGGCCCACGGCGTGGCGCCGTCGGTGCGGGAGAACTGCGAGCGTCGCGGCCTCGTCGTCGTGGATGCCGTCTGCCCGCTCGTCTCGAAGGTGCACGCCGAGGCCAGGCGCTATGCCGACAGCGGCCACCTGGTGGCTCTCGTGGGCCACGCCGACCACGTCGAGGTGATCGGGACGCGGGGAGAGCGCCCGGACCAGACCGTGGTGATCGAGTCGCCCGAGGACGCGGCGAAGCTCGACTCCGGCGGCAAGCCGATCGCGGTCATCACGCAGACGACGCTGTCGCTCGACGACGTCGCCGAGACCGTCGACGCGCTCGGGGAGCGCTTCGGCGATCTGCGCCGGCCCGCCGCGGACGACATCTGCTATGCGACCCAGAACCGCCAGGACGCGGTCAAGGCGCTCGCTCAGGGAGGCGCGACGCTGATCCTCGTCATCGGCTCGGAAACGAGCTCGAACGCGCGCCGCCTCGTCGAGGTGGCAGAGCGCTTCGGCGCCACGGCGCTGCTGATCGACGGCGAGAGCGGCCTCGACCCCGACCTGCTCGCCGGGCACGAGACCGTCGGCCTCACCGCCGGCGCCTCCACACCGGAGGAGCTCGTCGCGCTCGTCCTGCGCGGCCTCGCCTCCCTCGGCTACGACGAGCTCGGCGAGGTCGAGGTGGCCAGAGAGAGTGTGAGCTTCCGGCTCCCGAGGGAAGTAACAACAGCATGACCAGCGTCGAGGTTCCCTATTCGATCGCCTCGGCGCTCCCGTCGCTGACGGTGCTCGACATCACCAACGACGTGAAGCGAGAGCTCTCGCGCTCCGGCCACGGGAGCGGGATCGCGTACATCTCACCGCTCGACGACGTCGCGCTGGTGCGGGTTCAGGAGCGGGAAAGCGGCTTCTTCGCCGATCTCGAGGACCTGCTCACCCGCCTCGTGCCGCAGGACGAGCCCGAGCGGGAGCGGCTCCTCTGCCTGCTGCTCGGCCCTCACAGCGAGCAGATTCCGTTCCGGGACGGCTCGCTCAGCCTCGGCCAGTGGCAGCGCATCCTGCTGCTGGGCTTCGACCGCCCGTCCGAGCCTCGCTGGAACCTGACCATCCTGGGCTAGATCGGTTCCGTTTGGACTCGGCGTGCCGTCTGAGGCACACTTTGGGTCCATGCAGCGCGCGAGGAGGCATCAGCGCCTATTCGCCGGACTGGCGTTCGCGCTGCTTGCGCTCATTGCCGAGCTCGTCGGCCGCAGCCTGACGCACCGTCTCAACGTTGGCCAGCACGTGGCCACGCCGAGCTACGCAGGTGCCGACTACTACCCGTTCCTGCTCGCCGCCGTGAAGCTCGGCGTCGCGCTCCTGTTCGCGCGCCTGGCCTGGCGCTTCGTCCGCGCGCACGCCGCCGCGCGGGCTGGGCGGCGTGTGCTGGCCAGGGTGGGCTCGCGGCCCGCGCCGGCGCCCCGGGTGCGTCTCGACCTCTCGCCTCGGCTGTGGCTCACCGCCTTCCTCGCCACCTCGCTCTTCTACCTCGTCCAGCAGGACGCGGAGCAGGCCTCGGTCGGACGGTGGCCGCTGCTCTCGCCGTGGCTCCACAGCTCGGCGCTACCCGTCTTCGCCGTGCTCGCCGTGCTCGTCGCCCTCGCCTGGAGCGCCGTCGCGTCCTGGCTGAATGCCTACGAGCGCTACGCGAAGGAAACCTGCGCCCGGGCAGAGCGGATCGTCACCGCCTCGCCGCCGCCGCGCAGCCAGCGCACCGAGACCGCCGCCGCGCCTCCACGCAAGCTCTTCGGCCTCGCCTTCGAGAGCCGACCGCCGCCCGTTCCCGCCTAGCCCGCGGCAACGCCCAGCGCCCGCGGGCCCCGTGTCGATGTCCTGACTCCGGGGAGGTGGAGATGAGCACGCAACTGATCACCGAGCGGGTGGCGACTCGTCGCCGGTCGCTCCGCGCACGAGCCGTCGCTGCGCTTGGGCCGCTGGCGATGCTCGGCGGCGTCTGCTGGGCGTTCCTCCAGCCGTATCGAATCACGCTCCTGCATCCGCACGACCAGGGCTTCTGGTGGCTGTTCGTCCAGCCGCCGCTCCTGGCGGTCCTGGTCGGCGTCGTCTTCGCGCTGTTCGTCGCGCCGGGCGTGATCGAGGACCTCCAGGCCGAGGAGCGCTGATGGAGCCGCCCGCGGAACACGTCCACTGGCTGTTCGCGACCGGTTTCCTGCTGCTCGGGCTGTGCCTGCTCGCCCGGGCGCTCGTCGGCGAGGAGGTCTGGAGCCGCCGCCCCTGGCGGGCCTACCTGTGGCCGAGCCTGCTGTTCCTGATGGGTGTCCTGATGTGGCCGGTGATGGTCTTCTACACCAACTCCATGATCCACATGGTCGCCCACGGGGCGTGGGCGCAGACGATGATGCTGGCCGGGGCAGCCGAGCTCGGCCTCGTGCGGGGGAAGCTGCACAACGTGGCCTGGAGGCTGGCGATGCCGCTGGCGCTCGCGGTCTCGGGAGTGGCGATCCTCGTGCACGAGCAGAACGGCTGGCTCTTCTCCCGGGCCGCCTTCCTCCACCACATCCTGGGGTGGACGGCGCTGATCGGCGCCCTCTTCCCGCTCATCGGCGCCTTCCGCCGCCGCTCGCCCGTGTGGAGCTCGGGATTCGCGATCACGTTCGTCGTGATCGCGGTCTTCCTGTACTCCGATCGCGACGTTGCCCCGATCTTCGGGCACCTCTCGCCGCTTGCCGGGGAGCAGCACCGGTGAGGAGCCTGCTCGCAGCCGTGCTTGCAGCGCTCGCGCTTCCGGCCGTGGCCTCCGCCCACGCCACGCTCATCGAGACGACGCCGAATATCCAGCAGCGTGTGCAGAGCTCGCCCAAGCTCGTGCGCCTGCGTTTCGACCAGAGCGTGAAAGCGCTTCCGAACGGGATTCGCGTCTTTACCGCCAAGGGACGAGTCGTCTCGGGCGTGACGCGAGCGGGGTCGGACACGCGGGTGATCGCCGCACCGGTGGGCGTCCTGGCGCGCGGGGCGTACACGGTCCGTTGGAGCGCGATCTCCGCGGACGGGCACGTGATCAGCGGCGTCTTCACCTTCGGGGTCCGTCACCGCGCGCCTCCGGCGACGGAGGCATTCGGCGCCACCGGGCCCACGACGAAGGAGCACGTGGTGCGGTGGCTCTACTTCCTGTCGCTGGCGCTGCTCGCCGGCGGGCTCGGCTTCCGCCTGCTCGTCCTCCGCGGGCCTCTCCGGCCGGAGACGGAGCGCCGCTTCTACCGCGTGGTGGGGGTCGGCGCGGTGGGTGTGATCGAGGTCGGGATCGTCGCGTTCCTGCTGCGCGCCGAGGACGCGCTCCAGCTGCCGTTCGGGAGGTTCCTCTACGGCGACCTTGCCCCGGTCGCGAACGGCACGCGCTTCGGGACGGCCTTCGTCGCCATGACCCTCGGCTTCGCGCTGGTGAGCGCGCTCGTCTTCCTCGCCTGGCTGACCGACCGCGTGTGGCTGCTCTGGCCGGCCTTCGCCCTGTCGCTCAGCTTCGCCTCGGGCCTCTCGCTCTCCGGGCACTCCGCGGCCGATGCGGGCTCGTCCTGGCTCTCCGAGCTCGCCGACTGGGCTCACCTGGCGGCCGCCTCGCTCTGGGTCGGCGGCCTCGTGCAGCTCGCCTTCGTCGTCTGGCCGCTCGAGCCCGACCTGCGACGCCGCGCCTTCCTGGGCTTCTCGCGCCTCGCAACCGCCCTGATCGTGGTCATCCTCGGCGCAGGGATCTACCTCAGCGTGCTGCGGCTGCCGCAGCTCGACGATCTGTGGGGCGAGCGCTATGGCCAGGTGCTGCTGGTCAAGCTCGCGCTGGTCTCGCTGGCGCTGCTCTGGGGCGCGGCACACCACTTCCTCGTGCGCCCGAAGCTGGAGCGCGGCGCGCCCCTGTTCGCATCCTTGCCTCGCAGCCTGGCCGGGGAGAGCGCAGTCGGGATGGCGATCCTGCTGGCCGCTGCCGTGCTGGTCGACTCGAAGCCACCGCCGCAGCCGGTTCCGCGGCCGCCCCTTGCTCAGCAGGGGCGCTAGACGCCGCGGGTGCGGAGGGCGAGGACGTTCGCGACGAACAGCCGCGTGCCCCGGTACTGCCCGTGCCGGTGGACTGACGCAGGCCCCTGGTACCAGCCGGCCAGCGCCTTCGGCTCGCTACCGCGGAACTCGCGCAAGAGCTGGCGCAGGAACACGACTCCGACCTGGATGTCCCCGCTGACCGAGTGCGGCACGGGCTTGCGCAATAGGACCGTCTCCACGTAGTCCCTCGTCACCGGCAAGACCTGCATCACACCGCGGGCGCCGGCCGAGGAGACTAGGCCGGTCTGGTAGCCCGATTCCATCCAGGCGAGCGCGCGCACGAGCCCGGGATCCATGCTGTAGATGCGCGCCCAGTGCGCGAGCAGGCTGCGGACGCCCGTCGGTGCGCGGCGAATCGTCCGCGCGGGGCGGATCGTCCGGCGAACGAGCGACACCGCCGGCCGGCCTCGGGCGAGGGCGGTCAGGGTGAACCGCCCCGCGATGCCGTCCGCGGCGAGCCGGCGTCCGCGCTGGTAGCGCCGGAGCGCGCGCTCGGTCGCGCCGTCGAAGTAGCCGTAGACCGGAACGAGGGCGCCGCGCCGGGCAAGCATGAACTGCAGTACGGACACGTCCCAGCCGAACATCCGGCGGCGCAGCGTCCGGCGGCCGAAGAGCGGCTGGCCGAGCGGGCCGAGGGCACGCCGCGTCGCAGGCCCCGCCCGGCCGTCGGGGGCGAGCCCGACCCGGCGCTGGAAGGCCTTGGTCGCGCGCACCGTCCCCGGTCCGGCGATCGAGTCGATGGGGCCGTTGTAGAGGCCGTATGCGCGCAGGGCGACCTGGAGCCCCGCGATCTGGGGGTTCGAGGCGTTTGCGGCGGCGGCGAAGACGAGCGCCGTCATCACGGCCGCGCACAGGGCGACGGATCTGCGGGCCACGGATCGGTCCAGTTCGGCCGTCGCGGCCAGAGTCCTCCCGCTAGCGTGAACTGCATGCGGTGGGCGATCTCCGGCGGAGCGGGCTTCCTCGGCCTGCACCTGGCACGGCGGCTGCTCGCGGACGGGCACGACGTGCGGACGCTCGACCTCGCGCCCCTCGACGACGCCGAGCTCGAGCGCGAGGTGGAGGAGCTCCGCGGCGACGTGCGCGACGCCTCGGCGGCCGCCCGCCTCGTCGACGGCGCCGACGTGCTGGTGCACGCCGCGGCGGCGCTGCCGATCCAGGCCTCGCGAGACGCCATTCGCTCCGCGAACGTCGACGGCACCGGCGTTGTCTTCGCCGCGGCGCTCGAGGCCGGAGCGGGCCGGGCGGTCCAGATCTCCTCGACCGCCGTCTACGGGATCCCGAAGCATCACCCGCTCCGCGAGGACGCGCCGCTCGTCGGAGTGGGCGACTACGGCGAGTCGAAGATCGAGGCCGAGCGCGTCGCGCGCCGGGCCGGGCGCCGTGGGCTCGAGGTCGTCGTCCTGCGCCCGAAGACCTTCATCGGCCCTGAGCGGCTCGGCGTGTTCGAGATCCTCTTCGACTGGATCCGCGAGGGCCGTCGCATCCCGGTCCTGGGAGACGGCTCGAACCGCTACCAGCTCCTCGCCGTCGAGGATCTCGTCGAGGCGACCGTGAGCGCCGGTACGGCCGATGTGGCCGGCGAGACCTTCAACGTGGGCGCCACCGCGTTCGGCACGGTCCGTTCCGACCTCGAGGGCCTGATCGCCCACGCTGGCTCGGCCAGCCGCCTGCGGCCGGTGCCCGCGCGGCCCGCCGAGCTCGCGCTCCGCGCGCTCGAGCTGGCGCGCCTCTCACCCCTGGCCGAGTGGCACTACCGCACGGCGCACCGAGACTCGTACGTGGACGTCTCGAAGGCGCAGCGCCTGCTCGGCTATCGCCCGCGGTTCTCCAACGAGCAGGCGCTCTGCGAGACCTACGACTGGTACCTCGCCAATCGCGAGGGGCTCGCCGAGGCCGGCGTCACGCACCGCGTCCCGTGGGACCAGCGGGCCCTGGGCCTGCTCAAGCGCTTGAACTAGTCGGGAGCGACGTCGCCGTAGACCGAGTCCGACCAGGAGACGTCGGTCCAGGACACATCGCTCCAGGACACATCGCTCCAGGAGACATCGCTCCACGAGACGTCACTCCAGGACACGTCGCTCCAGGAGACGAGCGACCAGGCCGCGTCCTGCCAGCCGTCGAGCCAGGAGACCTCGTCCCAGGCAGGCGATGCCTGCGCCGCCGCGAGCCAGGCCGCGTCGTCGAACGCGGGCCCGTCGCCGCCGTCCGGATCGAGGAAGGCGTTGAGCGCCCGGTTCGGGTTCGGAGGCGAGTCCAAGGCCAGCGCGCCGGGCGCGAAGACCTCGCCGACTCCCGCCGAATGGAAAGCTGCGTGCCGGACCGGCTGGGCGGCCACCATCAGGGCGCCCTTGACCTGGTCGGGGGTGAGATTCGGTCGGAGCATGAGCAGGTCGGCCGCGATCCCGGAGACGATGGGCGCCGACAACGACGTCCCGGACAGCTCCATGTAGGTGCCGTCGGCCGTATGGAGGACCTGTGACGGGCGCTCCTCGGCGAGCGTCGACCCCGCGGGAATCGGCCCGACCAGATCCCGGCCCGGGGCGCTCAGCTCGGGCTTGGCGAAGCCGTCGTGTGTGTATCCCCACGTCGACCACGGCGCCACCGACGCGCGGTCGGGACTGGTCGAGTTGTGGAGGTCGAGGGCGCCGACCGTGATCACGAACGGGTCGTTCGCCGGCCCGAACTCGACGTCGGACGTCTTCCCGTTCTCGGCGTAGTTGCCGGAGGAGGTGACGACGACGACGCCGCCGAACCAGAGCTTCTCGACCGCCTTGTCGAGCGGGTCCCAGCGGAAGCTGCTCGGGGTCGCGGAGTGGAGCGAGAAGTTCGCGACGCGGATGTCGTACTGCTGCTTGTTCCGGAGGATCCACTGCGCGGCCGCGATCACGTCGCTCGTGCGCGCCATGCCCTGGTCGTCCATCACGTCGATCGAGACGATGCCCGCCGTCGGCGCGGCGCCCGAATGCCGGTCATCTGCACCGGCGGCCAGGCCCGCCACGAAGGTGCCGTGGCCGCGCCCGTCGCCTGCCGAGTTCCCCGGCAGGGAGGTCATGTCCACCTGCGCGCGGATGCGGCCGGCGAAATCGCTGCGCGATGCGTCGATCCCGGAGTCGATGAACGCGATGGAGGGATTCCTCCTGCCGGCCGCGCTCTCCGGGTGCGCGCCGGGCAGGAACGGCCAGAGGCTGTCGACGCCGACGGCCGAGGTCCACAGCTCGCTGGAGGTGAAGTCCTGCTGGCTGTGGCCCCTCGGGAGCTTCTTCTTCTCCTTCGTGTCCTTGAAGCCGGGCAGCCCGTCGAGGGCGACGGGCGTGTCGGGAACGATCACGAGGCCGGAGGACTCGGCGAGGTCGGGCAAGTCCCCGGCCCGCACGGACCCGGCCGCGGCGTCCACGATCGGGAGCCGCGTGCTGTCGTCGTCGGCGAACTCTTTGAGGGCGTCCTGCGCCTTGCCCGCGCCGCGGTCGCTGTGGACGATCACCCGCACGTCCGCATTCGGCGTCGAGCTCGCAACCGTCTGCAGCGCGGGGGCGAGATAGCTGTCGGCGTGCGCGTCCCGCTCGCCCGAGCCGGCGCTCGCCGCCAACGGAGCCGCGAGAGCGAGAACGACGAGGGCCAGGAGGCCGCGCTTCAGCGTGGCATTGCGCCCGTCGGTGCCCCGGCCGCCGCGCCCTGTTCCCCAGAGCCCGCTCGAACGGGTCTCACCACCGGTACCGCCGTTCTCGCTCCTCCGCATTCCTCTCCCCTTTCCGCGCTGAGCGCGGGCCGCAAATCGTCTGACTCGACCGTATTCGGAGGGAGAGCCGCTGTTATCACCCCTAAAGGGGATTTGTCCTGCCGAATCACTCTTTCGGGGGACCAGGTTCGCCTCGGCGACGTCCCTATACTCGCGGCCGGTGGCAGAGCTCTCCGACTACCGCGGGCGCTTCCCGATCCTCGCGGAGACGACGTACCTGATCAACCACTCGCTGGGCGCGATGCCCGCGGCCGCCGAGGAGCGCGTCCTCGAGTACGCGCACGTGTGGAAGACACGGGGCATCCGGGCCTGGGGCGAAGGCTGGTGGGAGATGGCGCTGACCGTCGGCGACCAGATCGGCCGCCTGATCGGGGCGCCGCCCGGGACCGTCTCGATGCACCAGAACGTGACGATCGCCGAGGCGGTCGTGCTCTCGTGCTTCCGCTTCGACCGCCCGCGCCGCCGGATCGTCTACGAGGAGGGCAACTTCCCCTCTGTTCGCTACCTCTACCAGGCGCAAGCCGAGCGGGGCGGCGCGGACATCGTCGTGGCGGCCGACGACGAGGGTGTGGTGGAGGCGATCGACGACCGGACGCTCCTCGTGCCGGTCACGCACGTCCTGTACAAGACGGGCGAGATCCAGGACGTCGAGGCGATCGTCGAGCGAGCGCACGATCACGGCGCACTCGTCGTGCTCGACGCGTACCAGTCCGTCGGGACGGTGCCTCTCGACGTGACCGCGCTCGGGGTGGACTTCGCGGTCGGCGGCTCGGTCAAGTGGCTCTGCGGCGGCCCCGGCGCCGGGTGGCTGTACGTCCGGCCCGACCTCGCCTCCGTCCTCGAGCCCGGCCTCACGGGCTGGCAGGCGCATGCACGGCCGTTCGACTTCGAGCCGGAGCAGGACTACGCGGAGGGCGCGGCGCGGTTCCTCACGGGCACGCCGAACGTGCCCGCGCTCTACGCCGCGACCGCCGGCTACGACGTGATCGAAGAGGTCGGGATCGACCGGATCCGCGAGCGCTCCGTCGACCAGACGACGCTGCTGATCGAGCTACTCGAGGAGGCGGGCTTTCCCGTCGGGAGCCCGAGCGACCCGGCCCGGCGAGGCGGGACGGTTGTGGTGCGACCGCCCGACTTCGAGCGGGTCGACGCGGAGCTGGCGGCGCGCGGGATCCTCTGCGACCACCGGCCGGACGTCGGCCTGCGGCTCGGGCCGCACTTCTTCAACACCGACGACGAGCTTCGCCACACCGTCGAGCAGATCGCGGAGCTCGCGGGTCAGAGAACGAGCTTGCGCCCGTAGAAGGCTTCGGCGAGCCCGCTCGGCGAGCGCGACTCCATCCCCCGGAGCCGGAGGAGCGCTTTGAAGACGTCGTCGTCGAACCACGGCTTGCCCGCCTGCGACGGAAAGCAGGTCCGGAGCGCCTCGACCTTCCGGCGGCAGACCTCGTCGTCCAGGTGGACGAACACGTTCGGGGCGCCGAGGTCGCCGTCGTACTTCGGGATCTCGTACTCGAGGATCAGGTGATCGCGGAAGGTGTTCCAGGTCAGCTCCGCGACGAGCCGGTGGTCCTGGTGCAGGTCCGATCCGTGGTGGGTCAGGATCAGGTCGGGCGAGACCTTCGCCTTCAGCCCTTCGAAGTACTCCTTCACCTCGGGCCCGTAGCGGAAGAACGCGTCCTGGAAGCGCTCCACCTCGATCTCCGCCTGGGCCACTCCTTCGAGGAAGGCCTCCGCGCCGGCGCGCGCCTCGTTGCCGCGGTCGCCCGCTGCGCTGAGCACCACCCAGGTCACCTTCAGCTCGGGGACCGCCTGGGCGAGCCGGAGGAGCGTGCCGCCGCAGCCGATCTCGATGTCGTCCGAGTGCGCCCCGAGCGCGAGCACCTCGAGAGCGGTCGCGCCGTCGGTTCCGAGCCCGAGTCTCAGCACTAGCCGGCCGCCTCGGGTGCGTTCCATACCTGCCAGACGCTGCCGCCGCCGCGAACCAGGCCCTCGAGCCGCTCGCGGTCCTTGATCGTGTCCAGCGGCGCCCAGAAGCCGCCGTACTTGTACGCGTAGAGCTCGCGGTCGGCGATCAGGCGGTTGAGCGTCTCGGGGAGGTCCTCGCCCGCCCTGACGTAGTCGTAGACGGCGCGGCGGAAGACGAAGAACCCGCCGTTGATCCACATGCCGCTCTCGGTCACGTCGCCGAACCCGGTGACCACGTGGCTCTCGTCGGCGTCGATCACGTTGAACGTGTAGTTCGGCTTGCTCGCGAGCAGGCTCGCCACCTTGCCGCTGGCCGCATGCGTCTCGATCAGCTGTGGCAGCGGCGCGTCGGTCAGCGTGTCGCCGTAGGAGGCGAGGAATACCTCGTCGTCGCCGACGTACGCCTGCGTCTGGGCGAAGCGCTCGCCGATGCTCGAGTCCAGACCGGTGTCCAGGAACTCGATCTCCCAGCCGTCGTCGGCGAACTCTCGGCCGTTGAAGTAGTCCTGGATCGTGGCGCCATGGTGGCCGAGGCAGAGCCCGAACTGCCGGTGCCCGAAGTACGAGTAGTACTTCATGATGTGCCACAGGAGCGGTCGTCCGTCCAGAGAGGCCATCGGCTTCGGAAGCCGCTCGGCCGGGTTCTCGGTCTGGAACCGCATCCCTTGGCCCCCACAGAAGATCACGACCTTCACGGCGTCCGTGAGTATGGACGAGCCCGTGGCTCCCGGCTATGGCGCGAGCAGTTCCAGGAGCCGCTCCGCGTACAGGGCGCCTCTGGGGTCGTCCTCGTGCTTGAAGTAGCAGTAGATGCGCACGCCCTCGTCCAGCAGCGGGCCTAGGCGTGCGGCCCAGCCGGCGAGCGCGGCCTCGTCGTAGGGCGGCTTGCGCAGCCGCAGGTAGCGGAAGGGCGCGTCGGCCTCGAGCGAGTTCACCCGCACCGGCACCTGGGCCCCGGCCCAGGACTCGTGGCGAAAGTCGAACGCGACCTCGAGGTCGGGGTCGAGCGAGTCCCGCAGCAGCATGAGGAAGCCGTCGTCTCGCTTGCGGTCGAGCACGACGAGCACCGGGCCGAGCTTGTCGCCCAGCAGCCGGGCCCGCTCGCAGAAGGTGCCCACGAGCCCGAGTCTCGAGGCGTGGGTGATCAGGCGAGGCATTCGGACCGCGAAGCGGAAGCCGGCTGATACCTGCTCTGCCCAGCCGGTGAAGTGCTCCTCGGAGGGAAGCTGGTACGCGCTGGTGTTCAGCTCGACCGACGTGAGCCGCTCGGCGTAGTGGCGGAGGAAGTCCTTCGGGCGCGCATCGGAGGGGTAGAAATCTCCGCGCCAGGTCGGGTAGGACCAGCCGGAGGTTCCGACATATGCCCCCGCTACACTCGCCCGCGTGGCCGTCACGACGCCTGAAGTGATACCCGACGACACCGTCCACGTCCTCGACCACGGCTTCGTCCGGCTCGACGGCGCGATGGCCGACGACCTCTCGGTCGTGAACGGTGCGCGGGTCAGCTTCGCGCGGCGCCACGAGGAGATGGACGAGTCCGACGAGGGCCTGATCCGTTTCCTGATGCGCGAGCGGCACGGGACGCCGTTCGAGCACAACTCCTTCCGCTTCCACGTGCGCACGCCGATCTTCGTGGCACGCGAGTGGTTCCGGCATCGAATCGGCTCGTTCAACGAGTTCTCGATGCGCTACGCGCGCGCGACAGACGAGTTCTACGTTCCGGACGCCGCCGACGTCCGCACCCAGGTGGGCAAGCCCGGCTCCTACTCCTTCGAGCCCGTCGGCGACGAGATCGCCGAGGCGACCCGCCAGAAGATGCAGGCGGTCTACGAGACGGCCTACCTGGCTTATGAGCAGCTCGTCGAGCTCGGCGTCGCGCGGGAGATCGCCCGCGCGGTGCTGCCGGTCGGGGCCTACACCGAGTTCTACTGGACCGTCAACGCGCGCTCGCTGATGAACTTCGTCTCTTTGCGCAACTCGGAGACGGCGCAGCGCGAGATCCGGCGGTATGCGGAGGCGTGCGAAGGGTTCCTCGAGAAGCTGATGCCGGTCACGTACGCCGCGTTCGTCGCGAACGACCGCACCGCGCCCTAGGAGGCCTCGCGCTCTAGGTCGTGAGCACGACCGGGTGCGTTGTGTTCCCCGGACGCTCGCGGGTCACGACCCAGCCGTCGAAGCGGCGCAGGTTGTAGGGGGCGTTCAGCCGTACCGTGTCGCCGGTGCTCGTCACGCGGAAGGTGCCGCACGAGGCGCTCGGCTTGTGTCCGTTCGTGAGGAACATCTCGTAGTACTGGCCCTTCGGGAGCGGCTTCAACCCGTGGACGACGAGCTTCAGCGGCCAGTTGCCCGCCTCGTCCGCCTTGCCGATGTCGATCGTCGCCGACGAGCTTCTCGCGGCGGCGGTCCCGTGCATCGGGACCGTGAAGACGGTCGAGAACGGCTCCTTGGCGCGCCCGGCGAGGAAGCCGCCGAGGAACGCTGCGACGCCGATCGCGGCCGCGATTCCCAGCATGAAGCCGGCGCGCCTGCGCGGGAGAAACTGGACGTTCGACTCGCGGGGATCGAGGTCGGGATCGACGAGAGCGGGCGTGAGCTCGGGCGGCGGGCCGGCCGCGACCAGGAGCTCGTGGACGCGCTCGAGCCGTGCGCGCTCCTCCTCCGGAAGGTCTTCGCCCACGAGGTCGCGAAAATCGGGCTTGTCGGTCATTCGAGCTCTCCCTCGAGCTCGTCGGCCAGGTGGGCGAGCGCGGCGCGCGTGCGTGTCTTGACGGTTCCGAGCGGGATCCCCAGGTAGTCCGCGATCTCGGACTGTGAGAGCCCGCTCCAGTACGCGAGCTCGATCACCGAACGTTCGTTCTCCGAGAGCTCCTCGAGAGCCCGGTGGATTCGCCAGGCGGTCCAGCCGGCTTCTGCGAGCTCCGCCGGGCCGGAATCAGGCGAGGCCTCGTCGGGCGCGTCCGCCGGCGGCTCGGTGCGGGCTCGGCTGCGGTCGATGATCGCGTTGCGCGCGACCGCGTAGAGCCAGGGGGCGCCGGGACCGCGCTCGGGCCGGTAGCTCCGGGCCGCCCGCCAGATCGAGGCGAACGTCTCCTGAACCGCGTCCTCGGCGCGACCGCGGTCGCCGAGTCTCCGGAGCGCCAGGCCAAACACAGGTCGAGCGTAGCGACGGTAGAGGACTTCGAACGCACTGCGGTCGCCGTCGCCGGTGCGGCGGATCAGCTCCCCGTCGGTGCAGTCGTTGACCGCCACCGCGGGCATCGTGGCTGCTCCCGCCGCGCGCGGCAAGCGCAGGGTGTCGAGCGCGAGGTCCATCGGAACTTCTACGTCCCTGGAGCCCGGCTGGTTTGGAGCATCCGCCCGCCGTCGACGAACAGCGTCGAGCCGGTGACGAACCCGGCCCCCGCGAGGTAGAAGACTGCGCTCGCGACATCGTCCGGAGAGCCGATGCGGCCGAGCAGCGTCTCGGTGGCACGGCGCTCCTCCTGCCCCGGCTCGACCGCGACCGGGCCCGGAGCGACGCCGCAGACCCGTACCTCGGGCGCGAGCGCGCGCGCGAGCGCGCGCGTGAGCATGGCTTGCGCTGCCTTCGCGGCGGAGTGCGCCGCGAACGAGGGCCAGGGCTGGTAGCCGGCGACGTCCTCGAGCATGACGATGCAGCCGCGCGAAGCCCGCAGGTGCGGTGCCGCGGCCTGCGAGACGAAGAAGCTGCCTTTCGCGGTCGCTCCGAAAGCTGCGTCCCAGTCGGCCTCGTCGAGCTCGTCGAGAGGCTTCGGGGCGAAGCCCTCGCCCGCCGCGTTCACGAGCAGGTCGAGCCCGCCCAGCCGCTCGACCGCTCTAGCCACGAGGGCACGGGCCTGCTCGACCTCAGCCACGTCGCCGTCCGCCCGGCCGGCTGCGAAGACCGACCAGCCCTCACGATCCAGGCGCTCGGCGATCGCCGACCCGAGCCGTCCGGTGCCGCCGGTCACCAACGCGCGCATGAACGAGTCATAGCACGGCGCAATTTCCGTCCGTTTGCAGCGTCATCTTGAGACCATGACCAAGATCCTCGTCCTGGTGACGATCGCGGGAGCCGCCCTTGCGGCGGCGGCTGCCGCAGCAGCACCGACCCTCACCCTCGCCGCAAGCGCCCGCAGCGTCGACTACGGGAAGCCCGTCGTGCTCAGCGGGGCCCTCTCCACCCAGAAGACGAACCAGTCGATCTCGCTGGAGTCGACCGAGTGCGGCAGCACCAAGGCAGTCAAGACCGCCACCGTCAAGACGGCGGCCGCCGGCGCCTACACCACCGCGTCGACACCGATCGCAGGAACGAGCTACCAGGTCACGTACAAGAACGCCACGAGCCCGGTCGTGGCGGTGACCGTGCGGCCGCTGCTCCAGTTGATCCGGGTCGCGCGCGGCTCGTACACGGCGAAGGTGACCGCCGGGCGCTCCCTGAAGGGCAAGGCCGTGCTCTTCCAGCGCTACTCGAGGCTGCGGAAGCGCTGGATCCAGGTGAAGAGGTTGATCCTCGCGACCGAGACCGTCGGGCCGGCGACGAAGCCGGTCGTTGTCGACTCCGTCTCGTTCCGGGCCAAGGTTCCGGCCAAGACCCGCGTGCGCACGCTGATCACGGCCGCGCAGGCCGGTCCGTGCTACCTCAGCGCTTCCAGCACCGTGCTCCGCGCCTAGTCCTTGCCCTCCTGCAGGGCGAGCGCCTGCTCGTAGCGGGCGGAGACCGCGTCCCAGTTGAGGACGTTCCACCACGCCTCGAGGTAGTCCGGTCGCCGGTTCTGGTACTTGAGGTAGTAGGCGTGCTCCCAGACGTCGTTGCCGAGCAACGGGAAATCGTCACTGAGGATCGGCGAATCCTGGTTTGCGGTCGAGTAGACAGCGAGGCCGGTGCCGTCGTGGACGAGCCAGGTCCAGCCGGAGCCGAAGCGCTTCACACCGGTCTCGTTGACGAGCTGCTTCAGGTCGGCGACGCTGCCCCAGAGGTCGTTGATCGCGTCCGCGAGCGGGCCGCTCGGCTCCCCGCCGCCGTCGGGGCTCATGATCTCCCAGAACATCGAGTGGTTGCTGTGCCCGCCGGCGTTGTTCTTGACCAGCGTCTGTTTGTCCTCCGGGAGGACCTCGAGGTTGGTGAGGACGTGCTCGACCGGCTTGTCGGCCAGCGCGGTTCCTTCCAGCGCCTTGTTTGCGTTGTCCACGTAGGCCTGGTGGTGCTTGTCGTGGTGCAGCCGCATCGTCTGCTCGTCGATGTGCGGCTCGAGCGCCCCGTAGTCGTAGGGGAGAGGGGGAACCTCGAAGGCCATGTCGCTCCTTTCCTCGCTTCGGCTGAGGCTAACGGGTTCGGTCCTCCGGCGGGTCGTTATGCTCCGGCGTTCGGCCCGTCCGAAAGGAGTCGATGTTGTCGGAGCTCGCCTTCAACCGAGAGGAGATCACGCCGCGCCAGCTCAAGCCGGCCCTGCTGGAGCTCGACGGCATCTCGCGCGAGTCGGTGGAAGCGCATTTCAAGCTCTACGAGGGCTACGTCGCCAAGCGGAACGAGATCCTCGTCAAGCTGGCCGAGGTCGACGCCTCCGCCGCCAACCAGGTCTACTCGGAGCTACGGGCGCTGAAGGTCGACCTGACCTTCGCGATCGGAGGGATCAAGAACCACGAGATCTACTTCGAGCATCTCGGTGGGGGCGGCGGCAAGGCTCACGGGCCCGATCGCCGACCTGATCGCCCGCGACTTCGACTCGTTCGACGACTGGCGGGCCGACCTGAAGGCGACGGGCATGGCCGGCCGCGGCTGGGCCTGGACGGCCTACGACTGGGACGAGGGGCGGCTCTTCAACTACGTCGGCGACGCGCAGAACACGTTTCCGATCTGGAACGCGACGCCGCTCGTCGCGTTGGATGTCTACGAGCACGCGTACTTCTTGGACTACCAGACCGACCGTGCGTCCTACATCGAGGCGTTCTTCAACAACCTCGACTGGGACGTGGTCAACGACTGGGTGCAGCAGTACCAGATCAGACCTTGACGAGCTGACGACCTGAACACCGCGCTCTTCGCACTCGCCGGCTACCTCGCCGGGAGCATCCCGACCGGCTACTGGCTCGTGCGTGCGCTGCGGGGGGAGGACATCCGCAAGGTCGGCAGCGGCAACATCGGCGCGACCAACGTTTGGCGCACCTACGGCGCCCGGCTCGGGGTGCCGGTGATGGTGCTCGACACCGCCAAGGGGTTCGTTCCGGCCTTCCTCGCGACCGTCTACGTCGGCCACCTCGCCGGAGTGATCGCAGGCGGCGCCGCGATGCTCGGGCACTGGCGGCCGCTCTTCCTGCGCTTCGCGCGCGGGGGCAAGGTCGTAGCGACCTGCGGTGGCGCCTTCCTGGGCGTCGCCCCGCTCGTCGGCGGGATCGGCGCCGCGGTCTGGCTGATCGTCTTCGCGGTCTTCCGCTACGCCTCGGTGGCGTCGATCACGGCGGCGCTCTCGATGCCGTTGATCGCGCTCGGCCTCGGCGAGCCCTGGCCGGTGATCGCGTTCGCGGCGATTGCCGCGGTCGCCGTGCTCGTCCTCCACCGGCAGAACATCAGCCGCCTACGGGCCGGGACCGAGACGCGCTTCCGCTTCCGCCGCCCGGCGGCGCCACCCTCGCGACCAGTGCCTAGGAGCTAGGAGCCGAGCCACTCCCGCAGCTCGGTGTGCCGCGTCGCCGCACCGCCGCCGTCCAGCTCGGCCCGCAGCTCGCCGGCCGTGCCGTAGCGCTCGGCGACGACGTCGTGCGAGTGGATCGTCTCCAGGTTCACCTGGCGGGCGAGCAGGAAGTCGGCATCGTCGAGCTCCGGGTAGGCGCCGAGCGTGTCGCGGAGCGAGATGCGAACGGAGTCCTCGACGAAGCGCGGCTGCAGGTGCGCGTGCTCGACCACGAAGAGCTCGTCCGGGCGCTTGAGCAGCTCGTAGACCGGCGAGCTCATCGAGCCTTCGACTACTCGCACCAGCTGCTCGGCGTTCACGGGCGACTCCGATCCGACGAACAGCGTCCCGCGACCGCGCTGGTTGTGCGTCGCGAGCGGCACGAGCTCGAGGATCCGCTCGACGTCGAGCTCGTCGAACCCGGCCTCCCCGAGGCGCTCGGCCGCGCGCTCGCGCACGAGGCCCTGGGCGCACGGGACAGGCGTTGATCCCGTTCGCCTCCACCCCGACGAGCCTGCGGGTGCGCTCTTCCGAGGCCGCCGCGAGGCCGATCAGCGAGACCATCTCCTGGGTCGGAAGGCCCGTTACCGGCGTCTCCCGCTCGAGCGGGTAGCGCGCGACGATGCGCACCTCGGCGCGGAGCGCGCGCTGGCGCTTCACGATGTGGGAGGCGATGTGCTCGGCGAGGCTCTCGACCAGCAGCGCCTCGCCGATCACGACCTGCTCGATCGCAGCCTCGAAGAGCTCCGGGAAGCGGGACATGTGCACGCCCTTCTGGCCGGGGTCGAGGTCGACGGTGCAGTCGATGTCGGCCGCGATCAGCTTCTCGCTCCCGCCGTAGCTGATCCGGATCGCCTTCTGGACGCCGCGGACCCCCGCGCGCGAGAGCCCTAGCGGCACCTCGGACGGCGCGGCCTGGAGGTCGGGTGTGAGAAGCTGACGGGGCTCGTCCACGCCGCCAACGCTACTACCAAGGCCCCCTTTGCCCGAAGACCCACAGTTCGCCCGTCTCGTCATGCTCGCGTGCCATGACCTGCGCACGCCGCTCGCGACCGTGCACGGCTTCGCGCAGACGCTGGTGCGGATGGAGGGCTTCGACGAGGTGACGGTTCGCTATCTCGGCATGATCGATTCCGCCTCGGCGCAGATCGCCGAGCTGATCGACGAGCTCTCGCTCGGGGCCCGCATCGAGGGGGGCCGCTACGACCCTGTGCGCGCGAGTGCGAACACGATCGACCTCGCACGCGCTGCCGCAGAGGAGCTCGGCGAGGAACGCGTGGCCGTGGCCGGCGAGGGCGCCGAGATCGAGGTGGACGTCAATGCGAGCCGCCGTGCGGTCGCCTCGCTCGCGCAGTGCGCGCTCCGCCACGGCGGCCTCGAGCGCGTCGAGCTGACCGTCGAGGGCGAGGAGCTCCGGCTCGCGCCGATCACGCCTGCCTCCGCTCCGGTCGTCCTCGGCGAGGACCTGCGCGACCTCGGAGCCGCCGTCGCCGTCCGTCTGATCCGCGCGCAGGGCGGGTCGGTTGCCCTGGAGGGCGACACGCTTAAAGTCCGTCTCGCGTGACGGACGCCCGGATCAACGTCGACGACTTCGAGGAGGCGGCGCGAGCCCGCCTCGATCCCGGCGCTTACGGCTACATGGCGGGAGGCGCCGGCGACGAGCGCACGCTTAGGGCGAACGCGGCGGCGTTCGAAGGCTGGCAGCTGCGGCCGCGCGTGCTGGTGGACGTCGACGAGGTCTCCACCGCGACGACGGTCCTCGGCACCGAGGTCTCGATGCCGTTGCTCGTCGCGCCGACGGCGTTTCAGCGTCTCGCCGACCCGGACGGGGAGCTCGCGATGGCGAGGGCCGCCGCGGCGGCCGGCACGGTGATGACGCTCTCGACCCTCTCGAGCGTCACGCCCGGGGAGCTCGCCGCCGCCGCCCCCGGGGCCGCTCAGTGGTTCCAGCTCTACTGGTCGCGCGACCGCGGCTTCACCAAGGAGCTCGTCGCCTCCGCGGCGGAGGCGGGTCACCGCGCGATCCTGCTCACGGTCGACTTCCCGGTCGCGGGACGGCGCGAGCGGGACGCCCGAGCCTCGTTCGCGCTGCCGCAGGACCTGCCGCTGCCGAACATCCCCGTCACGCTGCGGCGGGAGGACTTCCACACCGCGCTCGGGAGCGTCGTCGACGCGACCCTCACCTGGCACGACCTGGAGTGGCTGCGCTCCTGCAGCCCCCTCCCGGTCGTCGTCAAGGGGATCCTGACCGCCGAGGACGCGCTGCTGGCGGCCGAGCACGGCGCCGAGGGCGTCGTCGTCTCGAATCACGGCGGGCGCCAGCTCGACGGTGTGCCGGCCACGCTCGACGTGCTTCCGGAAGTGGTCGAGGCGGTCGGCGAGCGGATCGAGGTGCTCTTCGACGGCGGCGTCCGGCGCGGCACGGACGTCCTCAAGGCCCTCGCCCTCGGCGCCCGCGCTGCCATGTCGGGGCGAGCCGTGCTCTGGGGGCTCGCTGCCGGCGGGGAAGAGGGCGCAAGGCAGGTGCTTGCGCTTCTTCGCACCGAGATCGAGGTCGGGCTCAAGCTGCTCGGGTGCACCTCGCCGCCAGAGGTCGGGCGGGTGCACGTTCGCCGGGCCGGATCGCCCTTATGATCTCGACCCGATGGAGAACGACGCGACCCTGACGACGAACGACGGGCGCACCCTCGCCTACTTCGAGCGGGGGAGCGCCGACGGCGTCCCGGTGATCTTTTCGCACGGCACGCCGGGCAGCCGGTTCGCCCGCCACCCCGACCCGGGCATCTACGAGCGGCACAACGTGCGCGCCGTCGTCTACGACCGGCCCGGTTACGGCCGCTCCGACCCGAGTCCCGGCCGGTCGGTGGCCGACGCCGCCGCCGACATCGAGGCGATTGCCGACGAGCTCGGCTTCGAGCGCTTCGCGGTCGTCGGCGGTTCCGGAGGGGCTCCGCACGCCCTCGCCTGCGGAGCGTTGCTCGGCGACCGCGTGATCCGCGTCGGCGCGCTCGTCACTCCGGCGCCCTCGGACTCGCCCGACTTCGACTTCTTCGACGGGCTCGCGGAGCTGAACGTGAAGGAGTTCGGCGCCGCCCTCGAGGGCAAGGAGGCGATCGACGCGTTCATCGAGCCGTACGTCGAAGGAATTCGCACCGATCCCGACAGCGTGCTCGACCAGATCGCGAGCGAGCTTCCCGAGGTCGACCGCGAGATCATCAATCGCGCGGAGTACCGCGAGGTGATCAAGGACTCGTTCCTCGAGGCGGTGCGGCAGGGAGTCCGCGGCTGGGCCGACGACGACCTCGCCTTTGCCAAACCGTGGGGCTTCGAGCCCGAGGACGTGCACGCGGATGTCCGGCTTTGGCAGGGCGAGCTGGACGTGCTCGCGCCGCGCAGCCACGGCGAGTACGTCGCGAGCAGGCTTCCGAACGCACGCTTCGAGCTCCTCGCAGGCGGCGGCCATTTCCTCATCGAGGAGTGGTCGGTCGTCTTCGACTGGCTGACTGCGGGCGCCGCGGTCGCCTGACGCGAAAAGGCCCGAGTTGCCCCGGGCCCCTCGCGCCGCTCGCCACAGGTTCGCCGCTACTTGCAGTCGACGGTGAAGTTGTCGTGGGACGCGGTCACCGTTCCGTTCGCGTTGATCGTGATGTGGAAGTTCTCGTGCACGAGGAAGTTGTTTCCCGGGCCCTGACCAATGATCCGGAAGTTGTTGATGAACGTCTCCTCCATGCCGAAGGACGTGTTGAACTCGTCCTGGGTGACTCCGGTGGCCTGGTACTTGTCGCCGGTGACGAGGCCCGTGCCGGAGATGCCCTGCGGTTGATCGTGCGTCTTCACGTGGAGGCTGTTGCCGTTGACCGTGATGTGGAACAGGTCGTGCAGGTTTCCGCTGAGCGCGACGTCTTCGCCCGCTCCGCCGTTGGCGCACGGGACGAACACGATCAGGTCGATCGGAAAGACCGTGTTCACGGTGGAGCTGGACGCAGGAGCCCCGCTCGACGATGAGACGACGGCAATCGAAAGCACGGCGACGAGGCCGCTGAGGACCAGTAGCTTCTTCATGGCTCTCCCTTTGTCGGCGGCTGTCTTGCGCTGACGACCGGACCGGTTACCAGCCCATACTCGGCCCGGGCCGGGGACGCGCGGCCTGCACCTCCCTCTCCCCCGGCGAGGGCACGTTCGATGCTAGTGGATCCTGCCGGAGGTGAGCGTCCGGACCGCTCGATGAACGACTCGACCGCCACGTTGATCGCGGCGGCGCGGATCGACTCGCAGAGATCGAAGTCGTGGTGGGCACCGGGCAACTCGACGTACTCGCCAGGCTCGAATCGACAGTCTCGGCACGGCGCTACCGAAGCAGGCGCGAGAGCCGCCGGTCCTTGAGCACCCGCCCGCCCGTCTGGCAGCTCGGGCAGTAGTAGATCGTGTGCTCGTCGAAGTCGACGCGCTCGATCGGCGTCGCGCAGAGGTGGCAGGGCTCGTGCAGCTTGTTGTGCACCCGGTAGACCTTCGCGTCCTTCGCGCCGCGCTCGCGTAGCTCCAGCCCGCGCAGCAGCTCGGAGTCGATCGCGTCCGCGAGCACACGGACCTGTCCCGGGGTCAGACCCTGGGCCGGGGCGAAAGGGGACAGGCCCGCGGTGTGGAGGATCTCGTTCGCCCACGCGCGGCCGATCCCGGAGATGATTCGCTGGTCGCGGAGGAGCGAGTGCAGCCGTCGGGGCTCCTCTGCGAGGATCTTCCCGAGCCGCTCCGGCCCCAGCCCCAGCGCTTCCGGCCCGAGGTGCGCGAGCTCCTGCTCGACCGCGTCGGGCGTGAGCAGCCAGACGCCGGCGCGCTTCTTCGGGCCAGCCTCGGTCAGGACGAGTTGGGCGCCGCCTTCGAACCGCAGCCGGAAGGCCGGAGCCTTCGGGCCGGCCTCGCCCGCAGCGAGGTAGCGCACACGCCCGGCCGACATCAGGTGGATGAGCAGGACGAGCTCGCCGTCCTCGGTAGGGAAGAGCAGCCGCTTGGCCCGCCGCTCCGCGCCCGACAGCGCCCGCCCGTCGAGTGCGGCAAGCGGCGGATCGAATGTCTTCAGCGTCGCCACGTGCGCCGGGCCCGCGTGCTCGATGGGAAACGCGCGCACAGGGTCGTCGAGCGCGCGCCGAAGCGCTTCTACCTCCGGTAGCTCAGGCATTTACGCTCCCGCCCATGGCTGAGCCGCTCAGGGTAGCCGTGCGACGGGGCGCGATCCTCGAGTGCGTCCACGAGGTGCACGCGGTCGCCGTGCACGACGGCTCCGTCGTGGCCGAGGCAGGAGACCCGTCCCTGCCCGCATCGCTGCGCTCTTCCGCCAAGCCGCTGCAGGCGCTGCCGCTTGCCCGTGCCTACGAGGGCCTCGCCGAGGACGAGCTCGCGATCGCGGCCGCCTCACATTTCGGCACGCCCGAGCACGTCGAGGTCGTGCGCCGGCTGCTGGCGGCGACAGGCGGACGCGAGGACGAGCTCGACTGCGGGCTCCAGGACGGCCGTCCACCGGAGCCGGTGTTCCACAACTGCTCCGGCAAGCACGCCGCGATGATCGCGGTCTGCCGCGACAAGGGCTGGCCGGTCGAGGGCTACCGGCACCCGGATCATCCGCTCCAACTCGCCCTCCACGAGGAGGTCGCGGCTGCCGCCGGTCTCGGGACGGCCGAGATCTCGACCGGGCCGGACGGCTGCGGAGTCGTCTGCTTCGGGCTCCCGCTGGAGCGTGCCGCCCGCGCGTTCTCGGAGCTCGAGGGCCTCGAGGGCGGGCGGCGGATCGCGGCCGCGATGCGCGCCCATCCCGTCCTGATCGGCGGCGAGGGAGCAACCGATACCGCGCTGATGCGGGCCCAGCCGCAATGGCTCGCGAAAGGCGGAGCGGAGGGCCTCATGTGCGCCGCCTCGACCGCCGGGGTCGGCGTTGCGGTCAAGGTCGCGGACGGCAACTCCCGTGCGCTGAGGCCGGCGCTTGCGGCGTTCGGCGCCGACCTTGGCCTCGAACTGCCCGATTTCCACCAGGTTCCGCTCCGGAACTGGCATGGGGAACCGGCCGGCACGGTCTCGCTTCTGTAAGGAAATTGTTTCGAATTTGCGGATTCGTGTGTAACATCCCGTCCGCAGAGGGTGAGCCGGGGGATGGGAGCCGGCTCTTTCGTTTCTAGGTAGGTCGAAAACCAGCCGCGAGACAGCCGGAGGTCAAGTGCTCACCGTCGACATCTCTCTCCCGGACGTCGAAGAGCTCCACAAGCTCGTCCAGGACGGGCTCGAGAAGGGGTTCCTCACCTACGACGAGATCGTCTCCGGGCTCGAGGAAGTCGAGCTCACAAAGGAGCAGATCGAGGACTTCTACACGTACCTGATCGACCACTCCATCGAGCTGATGGAGGGGGAGCAGCACAAGCACCCACCACACGAGCAGCCCGCCCTCGCCGAGGAGGAGAAGGGCCCGAAGCTCGACCTGACCGTCGAGCCCTCGCTCGACTCGCTGCGGCTCTACCTGCGCGAGATCGGCAAGGTCCCGCTGCTGACCGCCGACCAGGAGGTCTACCTGGCGAAGCGGATCGAGCGCGGCGACATGAGCGCGAAGACGCAGATGATCGAGGCCAACCTGCGGCTGGTCGTCTCGATCGCGAAGTCCTATCTCGGACGCGGCCTGAGCTTCCTCGACCTGATCCAGGAGGGGTCGCTCGGCTTGATTCGGGCCGTCGAGAAGTTCGACTACCGCAAGGGCTACAAGTTCTCGACCTATGCCACGTGGTGGATCCGGCAGGCCGTGACGCGCGCGATCGCGGACAAGGCGCGGACGATCCGCATTCCGGTGCACATGGTCGAGAAGCTGAACAAGGTCGTGCACATCGAGCGCCAGCTCGTCCAGCGCCTCGGGCGCGAGCCGCGCCCGGACGAGATCGCGCACGAGCTCGAGATGACGACCGCCGAGGTGCGCGACATCCTGCGGATGGCCCAGCACCCGGTGTCGCTCGAGAAGCCGATCGGCGAGGAAGAGGAATCCGAGCTCGGAGACTTCGTCCAGGACGAGCAGGCCGAGTCGCCGTACGACACCGCGCAGGTCTCGCTGCGGCGTGAGGACATCGAGAACGCTCTGGCCTCGCTGCCCGAGCGCGACCGCAAGGTGATCGAGCTCCGGTTCGGACTCTCGGGGCAGCAGCCCTGCACGCTCGAGGAGGTCGGACGCGCCTTCGGCGTCACGCGCGAGCGCATCCGTCAAATCGAGAACAACACGCTGAAGAAGCTCGAATCGCTTCCCGAGGCCCAAGGCCTCAAAGACTGCGTCTAGTAGCACAGGGGAACCCCTGGTTCCCCTGTGGGACCCCTCCTTTCGCGACGTTTTCTGGGTTTCGGCGGGTCACATGCCGGCAACTCGTCGCTTGGGCGAACGTTCTTTGGCGCAGTGAGCCTCCCGCCGGGCGAAGCCCGGCTCCGGCGGCCCAGCGAAGCCAACCTAGAATCGGCCTAATGGCATCCGACCGCCTGGCCACTCCGATGATTTCCTACGAGGACGTCGCTGCGTGCGGTCGACTGGCTGGGCAAGGCGTTCGGCTTCCAGCGAATCGGGTCAGCGCTATGCCGACGGCGAGGGCCGCGTCACGCACGCCGAGCTGTCGCTGGACGGCGCCACCGTGATGCTCGGCTGGCCGGGGCCCGACTACCACAGTCCGAAGCGGCACGCTCAGGAGTGCGCGCAGGCCGCGCGGTGGCTGGCGACCCCGTGGGTGGTCGACGGCGTGCACGTCGAAGTAGCGAACCTCGACACGCACTACGAGCGGGCGCGGGCGGCGGGCGCAACGATCCTGCGTGAGCCCGAGGATCTCCCCTTCGGCCGGCTCTACTCCGCGGCCGACCTCGAGGGCCACCGCTGGATGTTCATGCAGCCCGCCTAGGCCAGCGCGCCCGGAGGCGCCGTTCCGCAGAAGCTGCCGCTGAAGGTCGGCAACAGCGCCTGAACGCTGATGGGACGGTCGTCCGGCTGCAGGTAGCCGGGATGGTTCGTGTGGAAGTTCAGCGTCCACGGGCCGCGGTGCGAGACCCGTAGCTCGACCACCGTGGCGTGCCCGGGCTTGACCACGACGCGGCGGTTGACGCCGGGGCCTCGGAGCTGGAGCACCGTTCGACGGGTGTCCCGCGGGAGCGAGAGCGGAAGCCTGAGCGTCCCTTCGACGCGGCCGTCGCTCGCCGGCCAGAGCGTGATGTGGCCGCCGTTCGCGAGCCAGCCGTCCTGGTAGAGGCCGCCGACGAACATCGCCATCCTCGGCGTCCCGAGTGGGCGCCAGAGCTCGTACCCGGCACCTCGTGCGACCGCTACGGCACCGGCGAGGCGCGCCCGGACGGCGTAGTTCGAGATCGCAAGCGGCCCGCGCAGCGTTTGCCCACCCGAGACGAGCCGCCCGTCGGGAGCCACCCGCACACGCGGCGAGCCGAAGGCGTCGATCGGCGAGGCGTCGTCCAGGAAGAGCACGCGCCCTAGCGAGCGGTTCCAGAACAGCTGCTCGTGCGCGCGCGCGTGAGGCGTGGCCGGCGTCTGGATCAAGGTCGTCTGGGCGAGCCCGGCGTGGTCGATCCAGCGGGCGTCGGGCGGCAGGAGGGTGGTGCGGACCGACCGCACGACGACGTGGTCGAAGGAGACGGCGGCGATCGAGACCGCGGTCGAGGCGACCAGCGTGGCGGCCACCGCGACATAGGCGAGACGCGCGCGGAAGGCGGCGGCCGCGGCAATGCACGCCAGTGCAGCGGCGGCGAGCGCCACCGCGAGGGAGCCGTCGCCGATCCCGACCGCCTTCTCGAGCCGGAAGATCCCGAGCAGGAAGGGCGAGTCCTGCTTGGCGTCGCTGACCGTGTATCCGGACAGGGGCACGCGGGCAGACAGCACCAACAGCACGAGCGCGATGAGCGCGACCGCTCGCGGCGCAGGGCGGCCGCGCCGGAACCAGAGCCAGAAGGCCGGGAAGACGAGCGGGAGGAGGATCATCAGGTAGCGCTCCTGGAAGCGATCCGAGCCGTTGGTGGCGTAGAGGGCCGCTTCGGCGAACAGGCTGAGCAGGAGCCCGACCGAGATCGCCGCGAGCCCGCATTCCTCGCGGGAACGAGGGCGCCAGAGCGCGAACGCCAGACCCACGAGAGCGGCGGGCACGAGCGCGAAGCCGGCCGCGTAGGCGAGCAGCATCGAGTCGGTGCCGACCCAGTGGACGATTGCCCCGGGCCGGACGTGGAGATCGGCGACTCCCGAGTAGTAGCCGAGGAGGCGCCGCGGCCCGAGCACCGCCGCGAAGGCGATCGGTGCGCCGTAGAGCAGAAGCGAGAGGCGGAAGCGCCGCCAGACCGAGCGCACCGAGCCACGCTCCACCACGAGAGCGGCTCCGACGAAGACGAGCGGCAGGAAGACGTACTGGATCCTCGTGAAGGTCGCGAGCACCGCCAGCCCGGCGAAGCCGAGCTGGGCGCCGCGGCCCGGCCGCGAGAGCGCGCAAACGCCGAGGTAGACGGCGCCCAGCACGAGCGGGTAGGCGATTGCGTCCGCGAGGACGAACGAGGAGAAGAAGAGGTCCGGCGAGGCGACTGTCAGGGCGGCCGCGGCGAGGCCGGCCCAGGGTCCGCCGCCCAGCCGTCGCAGCAGGAGGTACATCGGGATCGCGGCGAGCGACATCGCGAGCGCGTTCTCGGCTTGCGTGAGGCGATAGGCGAGCTCCGGGTCGTGTGTGAGCCAGAAGGGCGCCGCCAGCAGCGGCTCCACCATGGCCGGAAAGTGCGCCGAGCTGCCCCGGATCAGCGGGCGCCCGTGCTCGGCGAGCGACCGCGAGATCGCGGAGTAGATGTACTCGTCCGGGAAGTACAGCGGCGTGCTATGGCCGAGGGCCGCGGCGAACCGGACGGCGAAGCTGACCGCGACGATCCCGGCCAAGACGAGCCGCGCTGGAACGGCGGCAACGCGCGCGAACGCGTCCGGCCGCGGGACGGGTACGTCGACTGCCACACGAGCGCTATCGGCAGGCCCCTGCTATCCCTTGAACGAGGGATCCCGGGTCAGTCGCCGCCGTCGCCGAGCGGCTCGCCGTTCGCCCGCTCGAACGGCACGAACAATCGGCAATGCGGGCATTTGAAGCCGCTCGTCCAGGGAGGAGCGGCAGCCGTCATCAGCCGGCCCTCGAAGCGCTTCTTGCAATGCGGGCACACGACGTCGTAGCTCGCCTGGGCGGCGCGATCTGCCACCCGGCCAAGCTAGCAGCAACCGGTCGTTCCTAGGCCGGTTCCAGCTGCTTCAGGCGCTCGCCCGCGGCTCGAGCCACACGCCGTGCCACCTCGGCCTCCTCCTCGCCGAAGCTGTCCTCGCGGGCGTAGACCTCGACGAGGCCCCAGCACTCGCCCCCGGACGGCAGGCAGACCATCAGCAGCGACTGGAAACCGAGCTTCTCGAGCAGCGCGGCCTCCGTGGGCTCGGCCTCGGGATCGATCCGCGACACGCGCCGCGGCTCGCCCGACTCGACCACCTCCTGCGTGAGGGGGTAGTCGGAGATGAGGAACTCGTGCCCATGCTCGAGCGGCCGGGCGCTCAGCGTGTACTCGTCCAGTCCCACGAGCAGGTCGCCGATCACGCGCGAGACCGCGCACGCCGTGGCGTCGAGCAGCTCGACGAGCTCGCGGCAGGTGGTGGCGAGAACGCCGCGGACGGTCGTCTCCCCGCCGAGCCGCGCAACGGTCTGATCGAGCTTCGTCGAGGCCATGCCGCACAGCCTAGGCTGTCGGGGCTGACGGCCGGTCGGTTCGCGCGATGAGTTTCCTCGCGCCGTGCCGTCATATCGGTGAGTCTCGACGGACAGGAGGAGGAGCACCGTGAGCACAATCGTCGTCCTCACGTACCGCCCGGCGGGGAGGGACGGCTAATCGTCTGCGAGCTCGAGCAGCTTGGTGACGGTCGTCCAGTTGCGCGCGGTCGCGGTCACGCCGAGGCCCTTCCCCGCGAGCATGGCCCACAGCTTCGACCGCGCGACGCCCTCCGGGTGCCAGGCGAAGATCTCGCTGCCGCTCACGACCAGCGCCTCGCTCTCGACGGCGGCCGCCTCGAGCTTCCGAACGACCGCCGGAGTGAGCTTCTTGGCGAGGAAGCTCACCTGGTAGCGCTTCGGATCCGTGGCGACGTCGCCGAGAGGATTGCGCCGAACGACCGAGGCGAGCTGGGCGCGGGTTCGCACCACGACCGCGATCTCCAGCCCGAACTCCTCGGCGATCAGCTTTTCGACGGTGCGCCGGACGCGGTCGGCGGCCGCGGGGCTCGACACGACTGCGTTTCCGCTCTGGAGGTAGGTCCGGACGTCGTCCAAGCCGGCGCCTTCGAGCGCGTCGCGGAGCTCGGGCATCGAGATCCGGTTGCGAGAGCCCAGGTTGATGCCGCGCAGGAGGACGATCTGCCTCGCCATGGCCGGAGATTACGAGAAGCCCCGAGAACGTTCTGACGATCGAGACCATGAACACGCTGCCCGCCGCCCGCCATCTCCTGCGCGCCAAGGATCTCGTCGACGCGCGCTACCGCGATCAGCTCGACGTGCCGGCGCTGGCGCGTGCCGCCCACCTTTCGCCTGCGCACTTCAGTCGCGAGTTCAGGCGGGAGTTCGGTGAGACGCCCCACCAGTACCTCCTGACCCGCAGGCTCGAGCGGGCAGCGGCGCTGCTGCGCAACACCGACCGCGCGGTCGCGGACATCTGTCTCGCGGTAGGGCTCCGAAGCATCGGCTCCTTCACCACGAGCTTTGGCCGCGCGTACGGCCTCTCGCCGACGGCCTACCGGGCCGCGCACCCACCGCACGTCCGCGCTCGGATCCCGACCTGCGTGCAGCTCGCGTGGGCGCGGCCGCACTCCAGCAGTTTTCGAGAAGACAGCTCGAAGTCACATGGCTAAGGTCGCCGCCGTCAATTCAACGAAGGGGAGGAAACGATGTTGAAGCAGCTCACCAACGTGCTGGTGTGGGTCCACGATCAGGACGAGGCGCTTGCCTTCTACACCGACAAGCTCGGGCTCGAGCTCCGCGATGACGTGACCGTGCCCGAGCTGGGCAACTTCCGCTGGCTCACCGTGGGCGTCCCGGGCCAGCCCGACGTCGCCGTCACCCTGATGGCGATACCGGGACCGCCGGTCTTCGACGACGAGACGCGGGAGCAGATCGTCGCGCTGATGTCCAAGGGCGCCTACGGGGCTCTCTTCTTCAACACCGACGACTGCCGCGCCACCTACGAGGAGCTCAAGGGCCTCGGCGTCGAGTTCCAGCAGGAGCCGACGGAGCAGCCCTACGGGATCGACGCCGGCTTCCGCGACCCCAGTGGGAACCAGATGCGTATGGTGCAGCAGGTGGCAGAGCCCCGATGAGTTTCGGGCCGCCTCCAGGTCGTACTCGATGAACACCCGCCGCCAATCGAGAGGAGGGCTATGAACTACGTCAGCCAAGCACCCGAGAACGAGCCGCGGCTTGCCCGGCTTGCGCACGCGATCGCGCGACGCCGCTGGTGGGTGATCTCGGCCTGGGTCGTGCTGACGCTGTTCGGCGCCTTCTCCGCGGGCCAGGTCTCCAAGCGCTGGTTCGAGAGCTTCTCGATCCCCGGCTACTCGTCGTACGAGGCCAACCAGCGGACGCTGAAGGCCTTCGGGACCGGGGAGCAGGCCCCGCTCGTCGCTGTCTTCCACTCGAACGGCGAGGTCAGGAACAAGGCGGGCATTCAGAAGGCGATCGCGGACGCGGCGAAGGTCAACCCGGGCTCCCGCGTCTCGTCGTACTGGTCGACCCACAGCAACGCCTACGTCTCGAAGGACGGGCACACGACGTTCGCGGAGATCTACCCGCCGGGAACGCCGACCTTCAGCTCGTCGGTGCACATTTCGCAGGTGCGCGCCAAGTTGAAGGAGGGTGCACCCGCCGGCGTGCAGGCGTACCTGACCGGTCGCGACCCGCTTTACGACGCCTCGACGGGCGGTGACGACGGCGGCCCGAGCGTCCTCACCGAAGCGCTGATCGGCGGCCTCGGTTGCCTCGTGATCCTGTTCTTCGTGTTCGGGACGGTGCCGGCGGTGCTGATCCCGCTCGCGGTCGCGGTCGCGTCGATTCTCAACACCTTCACGCTCGTGTGGATCCTGACCTACATCACCAATGTCTCGATCATCGTCCAGTTCCTGATTGCGCTGGTCGGCCTCGGCGTCGCGATCGACTACGCGCTGCTGATGATCTTCCGCTTCCGCGACGAGCTGCGTGAGGGCGAGGACGTCGAGACCGCGCTCGTCGAGACGATGACGCATGCGGGGCGGTCGGTGATCGTCTCGGGGTCGACCGTGGCCGTCGGCCTGCTCTCGATGCTCGTGCTTCCGTTGCCGTTCATCCGTTCGATCGGGATCGGTGGAATGCTGATCCCGGCGGTCTCGGTGATCACCGCCATCACGCTGCTGCCGGCGCTGCTCGCCGTGCTGGGGACGCGGATCAACAGCCTCCGGCTGCTCCCGAAGCGGTTCGTGGACCGTGGCCATCCGGAAGACGGCCTGTGGGGCCGCTGGGCCAACTTCGTCATGCGACGGCCCGTGCCGGTTGCTGCGGTCGGTTTCGCGATCGTGGCGGTGCTCGTCTTCTACGGCGTCCAGCTGAACCCGAGCGAGGCGCAAGCGAAGGACTTCCCAGGCACCGGCAGCGCGATCCAGGGCCGGGCCGCTCTGGCTCACGCGGGCATCTCGCCCGGCGTGATGAAGCCGTTCGTCGTGCTCGTCGAGGACGGAGCCGATCGGGTACCGATCGTGGCGAAGCTGCGGAAGGTGGAGGGCGTCGAAGCAGTCGTGGCGCCGCCGGAGTGGCGCTCGGGCTCCGACAGCCTGATCGAGGCCTTCCCTTCGAGCGACGGCGCGGCGAAGGCCACCCGCGGCACGATCAAGCGCGTCCGCGCGGAGCTCAAGGGCACCGATGCCACCCTCGGCGGCGTTGCGGGGGAGGACCGCGACTTCGTCGCCGCGGTGTACTCGAACTTCCCCTACGTGCTCGGTTTCGTCGTCCTACTGACGTTCATCCTGCTGATGCGGGCCTTCCGCTCGATCGTCCTGCCGCTGAAAGCGGTGATCCTGAACCTGATCTCGCTGGTTGCGGCCTACGGGATCATCGTGTTCATCTTCCAGCAGGGCCACGGCTCCGAGTTGATCTGGGGCGTGCCCGCGACGCAGGCGATCATCCCCTGGATCCCGCTGATGATCTTCGCGTTCCTGTACGGCCTCTCGATGGACTACGAGGTCTTCATGCTCAGCCGGATGCGCGAGATCTACGACGAGACCCACGACACGCCGCACGCGATCAGCCTCGGGCTGGCGCGGACGGGGAAGCTCGTCACGAGCGCCGCCTTGGTGCTGATGTTCGCGTTCTTCGTGCTCTCGTCCAGCCCAGGCGTGGACATCAAGCAGTTCGGGATCGGGCTCGCGGCCGGGATCATCTTCGACGCGACGGTGATCCGAACCCTGCTCGTCCCGGCGGTGATGCGACTGATGGGAAGCTGGAACTGGTACCTGCCGCAGCCGGTCGCGCGGGTGCTCCGGGTGCGGGCCGACGCGGCGATCGAGCCGGCCTAGTCCGAACCGCCGAGCCAGGCGCCTGAGCCGCTCCACGCGTGCCAGGCGCTTGGCTCGACGAGTGCGCTGAAGCGCCTGGCCGCTCGGTTCCGGAACGGCGAGCCGGTGTAGTGAACGGCGAGCCGGTCGATGTCGGCGAGCCCGTCGTCCTCGCGGATCTCGGCGACCTCGCCGAGCAGGCTCGCGTGGCGGTACCACTCGCCGTCGCCGAGCGCCGTCAGCGCCACGCGCGGATCCCGTCGCATGAACCGCAGCCGGAGACGGCTCTCGTCCATGTTCAGGAGGAGGCGCTCGCCGTCCCAGAGGTACCAGGTGGCGACGGTGTGCGGTGACCCGTCGGAGCGAAGCGACGCCACGACCGCCGGGTTGGGCAGCCGCAGGAACTCGTCGATCTCAGGCGGGAGCGGAAGCGGCGGCAAGCGAGGATTCGAGGATCGAGAGCCCTCGCTCGAGCTCCTCGTCCGTGGCGGTCAGCGGCGGGAGCAGGCGGATCACGTTTCCGTAGAGGCCGCACGAGAGCAGCAGCAGTCCCTGCTCGCGGGCCGCGACGGTCACGTCCCGCGCCTGGTCGGGCGAGCGCTCGGCGAGCTCGAGTGCCAGCATCGGGCCAAGGCCGCGCACCTCGCCGACGAGTGCCGCCGCCGAGGCGATCTGCTCGAGCCGTTCACGCAGGAGTCGGCCGACCTCGTCGGCGCGCTCGCGGAAGCCGGGCTCGGTGAACGCGTCCAGCACCGCGCAGGCGGCCGCGCAGGAGACCGGGTTGCCGCCGAAGGTGCCGCCGAGCCCGCCCGGGTGCGGGGCGTCCATCAGCTCGGCCTTGCCCGTCACCGCGGCAAGCGGGAGGCCGCCGCCGAGCGTCTTGCCCGAGACGATCAGGTCGGGCTCGACGTCGTGGTGCTCGATCGCCCAGACCGGACCGGTGCGGCCGCAGCCGGACTGCACCTCGTCGGCGACGTAGAGGATCCCGTGGCGCTCGCAGAGCTCCCTGAGCGCACGGACGAACTCCGTGGGCATCGGGATGAAGCCGCCCTCGCCCTGGACGGTCTCGAGCACGGCACACGCGACGCTCTGCGGATCGACGTCCTGTTTGAACAGGAGCTCGAGCCCGGCGAGCGCGTCCTCGGTCGAGACGCCGCGGTACGTGTAGGGAGCGGGCGCGCGATAGACCTCGGGCGCGAGCGGCCCGAAGCCCTGCTTGTAGACGAGCTTCGAGGTCATCGCCATCGTCAGGTTCGTGCGGCCGTGGAAGGCGCGGTCGAAGACGACGACGCCGGGCCGTTTCGTCGCGGCGCGGGCGATCTTGACCGCGTTCTCGATCGCCTCTGCGCCCGAGTTGACGAGGATCGTCTTGGTGGCGCTCTCGCCGGGCCAGAGCTCGTCGAGCCGGCGCGCGACCTCGACGTACGGCTCGTACATCCCGACCATGAAGCACTGGTGGAGGTAGCGGTCGACCTGTTCGTGCACCGCCCGGACGACGGACTCGGGGTTGTGTCCGAGGTTCTGGCACGCGATCCCACCGGCGAAGTCGAGGTACTCGCGGCCGTCCGCGTCCCACACGGTTGCTCCGTCCGCGCGTGAGACGACGAGGTCCGTCGTGGCCACGCCGCGCGGGACGAGCCGCGCGCGCTCCGAGCGGACATCCGTCACGTCGCGAACCTGCTCCGTCGCCATCGGTGCGAACCCTACTCCCTTGCTTTCGCCGCGCGCAGGGCGCGAAGATCGCCGCGTCGACAGGAGGTTTCTCGCATGGCAAGTGCTGCTGACGCCACCGGCGGCGCGACGCGCTCGTCGAGCGCCTATCCCTGGACGCGATCGGGGCGTTCGATCTCTTCTCGGTCCACATCGGGGAGAGGCTCGGGCTCTATCGGGCGCTCGCCGACAATGGCCCGCTGACCTCGTCCGAGCTCGCCGAGGCCGCGGGCATTCACGAGCGGTACGCACGGGAGTGGCTCGAGCAGCAGGCCGCGAGCGACATCCTCGCCGCGGAGGGAGATGACGAAGGCTCGCGGCGGTTCCGGTTGCCCGAGGGTCACGACGAGGCCCTCCTCGACGTCTCCAGCCTCAACTACATCGCGCCGATTGCGCGCGCGGTCCTGGCCTCGATCCGGCCGATCGACGCGTTGCTCGAGGCGATGCGGACCGGCGGCGGCGTGCCCTATGCCGACTACGGCGACGACCTCCACGAGGCCCAGGCGGCCTTCACGCGCCCGCTGTTCGAGAACCTGCTCGGCAGCGAGTGGCTGGGAGGCGTGCCCGAGATCCGCGACCGGCTCCTCGCCGACCCACCTGCCCGCGTCGCCGACGTCGCGTGCGGGCAGGGCCGCTCGAGCATCGAGATCGCGCGCGCGTACCCCAAGGTGCAGGTCGACGGAATCGACTCGGACACGGCGTCGATCGAGTTCGCCCGCAAGAACCTCGAGGGCAGCGGCGTCGAGGACCGGGTGTCGTTCCACGACCGCGACGCGGCCGACGCGGGGCTCGCCGGGCGGTACGACCTGGTCACGATCTTCGAGGCGCTCCACGACATGTCGTACCCGGTCGAGGTGCTGCGCGCGGCGCGCGGGCTGCTCGCGGACGGCGGCGTGATGCTGATCGGCGACGAGCGGACCGAGGAGTCCTTCACCGCCCCGGCGGGCGAGACCGAGCGCCTCTACTACGGCTTCAGCGTCTTCCACTGCCTCCCGGTGGGGATGGTGGGGGAGGGCGCCGCCGGGACCGGCACCGTCATCCGCCCGGCGACCGTGCAGCGGTACGCGGAGGAAGCGGGCTTCTCGAGCTGCGAGGTGCTGCCGATCGAGAACGACTTCTGGCGCTTCTACCTGCTGCGGCCCTAGGCGAGTCGTGGGGGGACCTCACGGTCCCCCCACGAAGCGGTTCAGGCGGCGAGATCGAGCGCGGGCTGGGCTTCCGGAGCCGCAGCCAGCTCCTCGCGGCGGATCAGCGTCAGCGCCGCGGCGATCCCGAGTGCCGCGATCACGGCACCGGCGACGAAGGCCGCCGTGAAGCCGTCGACCAGCGCGGCCGGCGCGGCGGTGCCGGCGGCGAGCGCGTCGCCGGTGCGGGAGGTCGCGATCGTCGAGAGCGCGGCGATCCCGAGCGCGCCGCCGATCTGCTGCGACGTGTTGATCAGCCCTGAGGCGAGACCCGCCTCGGCCGCCTGCACGCCTGCCAGAGCAGCGATCGAGATCGGGACGAACGCGAAGCCGATGCCGAGCCCCACCAGCAGGAATCCGGGCAGCAGGTCGGTGACGTAGGAGCCGCCGACCGAGACTTGCGTGAAGAGCACGAGCCCGGCGGTGAGGGCCACCATGCCCGTCGCGAGCACCGGCTTCACCCCGATTCGAGTGACGAGCTGCGCAGCCACGGCCGACCAGAGGATCGCCGTGCCGGCGACGGCGATGTAGGCGACGCCGGTCTCCATCGCGGAATAGCCGAGCACCTGCTGCATGTACAGCGTCAGCATCAGGAACATCGAGAACATCGCCGTGCCCAGGATGAACCCGGCCACGTTCGCCCCGGTCACCGTGCGTGTCCGGAAGATCCCGAAGCGCATCAGCGGCTCGGGGTGACGCTCCTCCCAGCCGACGAACGCGACGAGCAGGACGAGCGACGCTGCGAAGAAGCCGATCGTCCGCCCGGCGAGCCAGCCGTGCTCGCCCGCCTGCGTGATCGCGTACACGAGTGTGGAGAGCCCGGCGGTGACGAACACTGCGCCCGGCACGTCGAACGACTTCGTGCTCGCGTCGCGGCTCTCGGAGAGCAGCAGCGGAGCCAGGATGAACGCGGCCACGCCGACGGGCACGTTGACGAAGAAGATCCACGACCAGCTGAGGGCCTCGGTCAGGACGCCGCCGAGGAGCACGCCGGCCGCGGCGCCGAAGCCGCCGACCGCGCCCCAGACGCCGAGTGCGATGTTGCGCTCACGTCCTTCGCGGAACGTGACCGAGAGAATCGAGAGCGCGGCCGGCGAGATGATCGCCGCGCCGAGACCCTGCAGCGCCCGCGCACCTATCAGCGACGCCTCCGACCAGGCCATCCCGGCGAGAAACGACGCGACCGTGAAGACGACGACGCCGGCAAGAAAGATTCGTTTGCGCCCGAGAAGGTCAGCGGCGCGCCCGCCCAGGAGCAGGAAGCCGCCGAAAACGAGCGCGTAGGCGCTGATCACCCACTGCAGGTTCTCCTGCGAGAAGCCGAGGTCGAGCTTGATCGAGGGCAACGCGACGTTCACGATCGCGATGTCCAAGACGACCATGAACTGGACGGCGCTGAGTAGTCCCAGTGCCAGCCATTTGCGTCGATCAGTAGTCACCATGTCGTCGTTCCTTTCCCCTTTGTGTGATCGCGCTTTCAACCTAGCAGGAACGACTTTCAAAAAGCAAGTATTCCCTTCATAACCGCAAGCAGACGCGCTACACTGGGCCCATGGCCAAGCGTTACGACCAGTACTGCGCGATCGCTCACGCGCTCGAGTTGGTCGGGGAACGCTGGTCGCTCCTGATCGTGCGGGAACTGCTGACGGGACCGAAGCGGTACACCGACCTCTCCGGAAGCCTCCCTCGCATCGGCACCAACGTTCTCGCGGCGCGCCTGAAGGACCTCGAGGCCGGCGGGATTCTGACCAAGCGTCGGCTCCCTCCGCCCACCCCGGCGCAGGTCTACGAGCTGACACCGTACGGCGAGAGCCTCAGGCCGGTCATGCGCGAGCTCGCGCTCTGGGGGATTCGCTCGCTCGGGGCTCCGGAGGACGACGACGAGTTCGCACCCGGCTGGCTTCAGGGGGCGCTGGACACCGTCTTCGCGCCCATGGCGCCCGACGGCAGCTTCGAGTTCCGCGTCGGCGACGAGGTCGCATCCCTCGTCGACGGCGCGGCCCGAGTCGGTGCCGCGGAGCAGCCCGACGTCGTGGTCGAGTCCGACAGGAAGAGCTTCTATTACCTCTTCGTAGAGCGGCGCTGGGACGGCGTGACCGTCCACGGCGATCGCGAGCTGCTCGAGCGCCTTCTCGACGCGGTCGCTCCGGTCCCCGGCGCCCCGGTCGCCGCCTAGCGTCCGCTCAGTGGCGGTCGCGCCAGTCGGGCGGCCACTCGTCGCTGCCGAGGTGCCAGCGGTCGGTCCGAAAGGCGACCGCGAGCGCCGTGCAGCGCGGGAGGCCGTCCTCGCCCCGCACCTCCACGCTGTACGAGGCGACGCGCCTCGAGCGGGTCAGCTCCCGGGCTTCGGCCACGAGCGCTTCGCCCGGCTGAGCGGGCGCCGCATAGTGGACGGAGACGTCGAGTCCGACGCAGACCCGGCCGTAGCTGTTGCAGGCGACCTCGAAGGCGGTGTCGGCGACCGCGAAGAGCGCGCCGCCGTGGACGAAGCCGTGCACGTTCGTCTGCTCGGCGCCCGGAACGAGCCGTGTCCGAGCGCGCCCTGGCTCCCAGTCGAGCACCTCGACCCCGACGAGCCGGCCGAAGCCGATGTCGCGCAGCACCTCGTCGAGGCGCTCGCGCAGCTCCGGCGGCATCGAGCCCAAGTCAGCGACAGGCGGTGCAGGCGCCGCGGAGGACGACCTCGTGGGCCGCGACCGCGTAGCCGCTGCGCTGCTCGACGTCGCGAATGACCGTCTCGAGTCGCTCGTCCGCGAACGACTCGACCTTGCCGCAGCCATCGCAGACGAGGTGGTGATGGTGGTCGTCGTCCGTTCGCACCGGCTCGAAGCGGGTGACGCCGTCGCCGAGGTCGAGCCGCTGCAAGAGACCCTTCTGGGCGAGCGTGTCGAGGACCCGGTAGACGGTCGCCAAGCCGACCGGCGTCCCGTGTCGACGCAGCTCGTCGTGGATCTGTTGCGCGCCGAGACAGCACGGCTGCTCGTCGAGGAACCCGATGACCGCGAGGCGGGCGGCCCCGCGCCGATAGCCGGCGGAGCGCAGCTCGGCGAGCGCCCGCTCCGACCAGGGTGTGGCGGTCCTGCCCATCGAGCGGATGATAACGGTGACGAGAACCGTTATCGTCTTCCCTCTGATGAGAATCGTTCCCGTCTCGCTGGCGGCTCTCGCGCTCCTCGCGGCCGGCTGTGCCGGCTCCGGTGCCGGAAAGGGGCAGCGCTCGGTCGTCGCCGCCTTCTATCCGCTCGCCTTCGCCGCGGCTGCGGTCGGGGGCGCGAAGGTGCACGTCGAGAACCTGACGCCGCCCGGGGCCGAGCCGCACGACGTCGAGCTCACGCCGCGCGCAGTGGGCCGCCTCCAGGGCGCGGACGTCGTCCTCTACCTCTCCCACGACTTCCAGCCGGCGGTGCAGGACGCGGTCGAGGGGGCGAGCGGCAAGCGCGTGGACGCGCTCGCCGGGCTCGACCTGAAGCACGGAGCCGGCGACGACGCCGGAAAGACCGATCCGCACGTCTGGCTCGACCCGGTCCTGTTCTCGAGGATCGTCGAGCGGATCGGCAGACGCGCTCGGCAGGCCCGCCCGGGCCGCGGCGCTCGCCCGGCGCCTGCGCGCGCTCGACCGCGAGTACCGCTCCGGCCTCCGGCGCTGCGCCCGCCGCGACTTCGTCACGAGCCACGCGGCCTTCGGCTACCTCGCCGCGCGCTACGGACTGCACCAGATCCCGATCACGGGGATCGATCCCGAGGCCGAGCCGAGCCCGCGACGGCTGCAGCAGCTGATCGACCTCGTCCGGCGCGAGCACGTCACGACGGTCTTCTTCGAGCGGCTCGTCTCACCGAGGCTCGCCGAAACCGTCGCCCGGGATGCCGGGGCGAAGGCGAAGGTGCTCGATCCGATCGAAGGCCTGACCCCGTCCGAGGAGCAGCAGGGCGCCGACTACTTCTCGCTCATGCGCCGGAACCTCACCCAGCTCGAGGCTGCGCTCGGATGCCGCTAGCGGTCGAGTTCGCGCACGTCGAGTTCGGCTACCTCCCGGGGCAGCCGGTCCTTCGCGATGTCGACCTCCAGATCGAGGCCGGCGAGTTCGTCGCGCTCGCAGGCCCGAACGGCGGCGGGAAGACGACGCTGCTCAGGCTCACGCTCGGTCTGGAGCGGCCGACCCGCGGCGACGTGCGCCTCTTCGGCGAGCCGGCCGACAGCTTCCGCGATCGCGCGGGGCTCGGGTACCTGGCCCAGCGCACGAACCTCGGCGTCCAGGCTCCCGCGACCGTGCGCGAGGTCGTCGCCGCCGGGCGCTGCGCGCGCAAGCCGTTCGGCCGCTTCGCGCGCAGCGACGACGACGCGATCGAGGAGGCGATCGAGCGCGTCGGCCTCGGTGAGCTCAGGAACCGGCCGTTGACTCGCCTCTCCGGCGGTCAGCAGCAGCGGGCGTTCATCGCCAAGGCGCTCGCGGCCGAGCCGCGCCTGCTCGCGCTCGACGAGCCCACCACCGGTGTCGACGTCGAGTCGCAGGAGGCGCTCGCCGAGCTGCTCGGCGCGCCTTCATCGCGAGCTCGGGGTCACGATCCTCTACGTCTCGCACGAGTTCGGTGCGATCGAGCACGTGGTCGAGCGGCTCGTGCTCGTGCGCGAGCGAATCGTCTTCGACGGATCGCCCGTCCGCGCTGCCCGAGCTGTGGCACGACCCCTCGCACGCGCATGCTTGACCTCGAGTTCATGCGGCTTGCCTTCGCCGCGGGGGCGATCGTCGGCGTCGTTGCCCCGGTGGTCGGGTTCTTCCTCGTCCAGCGGCAGATGAGCCTGATCGGCGACGGGATCGGCCACGTCGCCTTCGCTGGCGTCGCGGCCGGCTACCTGATCGGCGATCTCGCCGGTTTGGACGGCGCTCGCGGCCGCGCTCATCGGCGCGGTCGGGATCGAGTGGCTGCGCGCGCGCAAGCAGGCGGCGGGCGACCAGGCGCTCGCGCTCGTCTTCTACACCGGCATCGCCGGCGGCGTCGTGCTCATCTCCGCAGCCGGAGCCCTCAACGCGAACCTGTTCTCCTACCTGTTCGGGTCGATCCTGACCGTCACCCGCCGCGACCTGCTCACGATCGCGCTGCTCGGCCTCGGGTCGCTCGTCGTGGTGGCCGTGCTGCTGCGGGCGCTGCTCGCCGTCTCGATCGACGAGGAGGGCGCCCGCGTCGCCGGGCTGCCGGTTCCGGTCCTGAACGCCGTCATCTCGATGCTCGCGGCGCTCACGATCGGGATCTCAATGCGCATCGTCGGCATCCTCCTGATCGCGGCGCTGATGGTGCTGCCCGTGATCGCGGCGCAGCGGATCGCGTGGAGCCTGCGCTCGACCATGGGCCTGTCCATCGTGGTCGGGCTGGCGTCGGTGCTCGCCGGGCTCACGGTCTCCTACTACGGCGACCTTCCTCCGGGGGGCACGATCGTGCTCGCGGCGACCGGCTTCTTCCTCGCCTCGAGCGCCACGGAGTTCATCCGCGCCCGGGTCTGACCGGGCTCGCCCAGTCACCCCGGAGTGCGGCCTTCTCTCTCGGTCTGCCTGGTGCGCGAGCACGACCGCCTGGACGCGGTCGCGGACGTGATCCGCGAGCAGGCTCAGTCGTCCGCGAGCAGGGCGAACAAGGTTGCATCGACGCGCACGCCCTCGTGCCGGAGGTATCGCCGCTTGACGCCCTCGCGCTCGAAGCCCACGCGCTCGAGCACGCGTTCGGAGGCGGTGTTCCCGAGTCGCACGTGCGCTTCGACTCGATGGATCCCGTTCGCGAGCGCGTGCTCCGCCGCGGCGCGGACGGCTCGGGTCGCGACGCCGCGTCCGCGTGCTTCTCGGAAGAGCCAGAACCCGACCTCGACCGAATCGCGCATGCTGTCGAAGTGGTGGAGCGTCAGCCCGCCGAGGAGGTCGCCCGCCTGTGAGTCCTCGATCACGTACGGCGAGAGCATCCCGGCCAGCCGCATCCCCGGAAGCATCTCGCGCATCATCACGCGCAGCTCCGAGGCGCCGACGGGCGGGAGCCCGGCCTCGCCGCCGACGGCCGGATCGCGGAAGGCCGGCGCGATGCGATCCACGTCCTCGTCCCGCGGCGCGTGCAGCCAGAGCTCGTCCACGCGCAGCTCGTCGGGGAACGCATACAGGGAGAGCTGGAGTCGCGTCGGGTCCGAGCGCATCGGCCCGGCAAGGGTGTCAATCGCGGTTCACGACGGCAAGCTGGTCGGCGGCTGCTGCCCCGTCGCCCTTGCCCGGCTCGGCTCTCTCGACGATCAGCCGGGCTCCTCGTCCTCGAGTGAGGAAGCTGATCGTCCAGCGGAGGAATACGAGCAGCCGGTTCTGGAATCCGATCAGGTAGAAGAGATGGATCAGGAGCCAGAGGGCCCACGCGACGAAGCCGGCGACGTGCACTCCCTTGACGTCGGCGACGGCCTTCGAACGCCCGATCGTGGCGAGGTTGCCCTTGTCGACGTAGCGAAACGGTCCGGGCACCCGGTCGCGCAGGCGCCCGCGGATCACGCGCGCGACGTAGCGGCCCTGCTGCATCGCAACCGGCGCGAGGCCCGGGAGCGGCGCGATCGTTCCATCGGAGGCCTGCACCTGCACCATGTCGCCGAGTGCGAACACGTCGGGATGTCCGGGCAAGGTGAGATCGGGCCGCACGGTGAGCCTTCCCGCCCGGTCGAGGTCGAGGCCGGCCGCGCTTGCGAGCTTCGCAGCGAGCTCGGAGGCGGTGACGCCCGCCGCCCACACCGCCGTTCGCGCGCCGACGTGCTCGACCTCGCCGTCCTGGGGACGGATCGCGACCGAGGACGCGCCGACGTCGACGACGGTGTGCCCTACCAGCGGAGTGACGCCCAGCTGCTCGAGCGAGCGCGCTGCCTTCCCCGACAGCGACTCCGGGAAGCCCGGCAGGACGCGGTCGGAAGCTTCGACGAGCAGAACGCGCGCCGTTCGGGGGTCGATCGAACGGAAGTCGCGCGGCAACGCGTCGTGGGCGAGCTCGGCGATCTGCCCGGCCATCTCGACCCCGGTCGGCCCGGCGCCGACGACGACGAAGGTCAACCAGTCTCGCCGTTTGTCGGCGTCGCGCTCGACCTCGGCCGCCTCGAACGCGGCCAGGATGCGGTTCCGGATCTCGAGCGCGCCGGCCAACGACTTCAGCTCCGGGGCGTGCTCCTGCCACTCGTCGTGGCCGAAGTAGGAGTACCGGGAGCCCCCGGCGACGACCAGCGTGTCGTAGCCGAGGACGGCCCGTCGCTCGCCGTTGGGCAGGTGATCCAGCACGACCTCGCGCCGTTCCATGTCGACGCCGGTCACCTCGGCCAGCACGACGCGTGTATTCCTCTGGCGCCTGAAGATCGAGCGCAGCGGCACCGCGATCTCGGCCGGCGAGAGTGCACCGGTCGCCACCTGGTAGACGAGCGGCTGGAAGAGGCTGTAGTTCTGGCGGTCGACCAGGGTCACCTCGACCGGAGCGCGACGCAGCCCGCGCACAGCCTGCAGCCCCGCGAAGCCTCCTCCGACGATCACCACCCGATGAGCCGACCCGTGCATGTCGTTCCTCCTTTGAAGCCTTCGCTACCCGGGACGAGGTCGTCCGAGCCGCCGTGACACCGATTCTGCCGAGGTGTCTGCGCGAGCGCCGAGAGCGCCGATCGTCATCTGACCGGCACTTGTGACATCGCGCGGTCGGCGAGTCGCGTAGCTTGCGCAGATCAGTGGCGACCCGGCTCGGACGTCCGGTTCTGCCATAACCAACTGGAGGAGGCGTGATGCTCGGCTCGGACTATCCGTTTCTCGACGTGTTTTGGACGATGCTCGTGTTCTTCGTATGGGTGGTCTGGTTCTGGCTCCTGATCACGGTGTTCGCGGACATCTTCCGCCGACACGACATCTCCGGGTGGGGCAAGACCGGATGGCTGATCTTCACGATCGTCCTGCCGTTCCTGGGCGTCTTCATCTACCTGATCTCGCAGCACGACGGGATGGACCAGCGCAACATCGAGCGTGCGCAGACGGAGCGGGCCCAGCTCGACCAGTACGTTCGCGAGACCGCAGGCGGCGGTGGAGCGGCGGCCGAGATCGACAAGGCGAAGCAGCTCCTCGACAGTGGTGCCATCAACCAGTCCGAGTACGAGGCGCTCAAGCAGAAGGCGCTCGCCTAGCGCTCCGCGTCACCGAATCGGAGTTTCGTAGTAAGGCCCTCGGCGCTCAGTCGCCCTGCGCCCCGTGCTCCTGGAGCCAGGCTTTGGCGACGCGCTTCTGGGCTCGCGTGAGCCATGCCTCGACGACCAGGTCGTACAGCTCGTCGGCGTCGATGCGCGCCAGATCCGGGATGCGCAGCAAGACCGCGGAGTAGCCGTCGAAGTGCGGGGTCGTGAAGAAGAGGCCGCGATCGTCGGCGAGCAGGAGCTCCTTCACGTCGAGATCGGCGACGCGGAACATCAAGACGTCGTCGAGGCGCTCGCCCGTCTCCGGATCGACCGCGTCGGGCCTGCGGCCGCGCCGGCAGCAGAACAGCTTGCCGTGTGCCCTGTACGACGGGCGGCCGTCGTCCGAGAGCTCCTTCGTCGTGTGCGGCAGCGAGAGCGCGAGCTCGTCCAGGTCGGTCATCGTGCTCACGGCGGGACCGGACTGGAGGCTAGCCCGCCCACGGTCCGACACCGCCGATGCGTTCGACCGTGATGTGCATCACGTGACCCGGAGGCGGGTCGTCCATCGGCGGGAACTTGACCTCGGGGCCCAGGTAGACGTGGGCAAGCCGCTGCAACAGCTCGGGTGCGCCACCTTCGACGAGCCGCGCCCGGCCGTGGACGACGAGGTACTGCTTGAGCCCCGGCGGCTCGACCTCAGTGCCCTCGATCGACAGCGCCACGCGCGGATCGCGGGCGACGTTTCGGAGCTTCCGCTGATCCCCAAGGTGCGCCGAGACGATCTCGTCGCCGTCCAGTCCGACCCAGATGCAGGTGACGTGCGCGGAGCCGTCGGCGTTCAGCGTGACGAGGTGGGCCAGCGAGTCGGACTCGACCAACGGGCGCGCGCTCTCCGGCAGCTTCATGCGCTGAAGGGTGCCTCAGCGATCCGATCCGAGCAACCTTCGCCGGTTTCGCTGGCGTACGATCGCCGCCATGGCCTACGACGAGGAGCTCGCCGAGCGGATTCGTGAGCTGGTTGCCGGCGAGCCCGACCTGACCGAGAAGAAGATGTTCGGCGGGCTCGCGTTTCTGATCGGCGGCAACATGGCGGTGGCGGCGAGCGGCCAAGGGGGAGTGCTGGTCCGCGTGGACCCAGCCGAGTCAGACATGCTCGTCTCGACGACGAACGCACGCCTGATGGAGATGCGAGGGCGCGAAATGCAGGGCTGGCTACGAGTCGACCTGGAAGAAATTCGCACCAAGCCGCAGCTGGTCAAATGGGTCGAGCTCGGTACTACCTACGCTCGCTCGCTCCCGGCAAAGCGCTAGCGGGAGTCAACGAGGCGACAAACCCGTCTCGTACGGCTGTACAAAACCGCGATAGATCACCCGGTCGAGGCGGCGATCAGCTCGAAGTCGCTTGACCCGCCGTCGTCCTTCGTTTATTCATACTGGACAGTGCGCGCCTCACCCGACCCGCGTCGCGCCGTGGGGTTGATCGGCCTCGGCAACATGGGCACGGCCATCGCAGAGCGCCTCCTGGACGGGGGATACGAGCTTCTGGTCTACAACCGGACGCCGGCGAAGGCCGACGCGCTCGCGGCCCGGGGCGCGGCCGTCGCCGAAACCGGGGCTGACCTGGCTGCGCAGACCGACGTCGTGCTCACGTCGCTCGCCAACGACGACGCGCTCGAGGCCGTGGCGGCCGAGGTCGTCCCTGCTGCGCGGCCGGGCTCCGTCCTCGTCGACATGAGCACCGTCTCACCGGCCGCCTCGGCACGAGTGGCCTCGCTTGCGGACGCGGCGTCGGTCGCCTACCTGCGCGCGCCGGTCAGCGGCAACCCGACGGTCGTGCGGGCCGGGAACCTGAGCATCATCGTTTCCGGCCCGCTGGAGACATTCGAGCGAGTCGAGCCGGTCATCCGGGCGATTGGCCCCACCGTCCAGCACGTCGGGGACGGCGAGCAGGCTCGGATCGTGAAGCTCGCGATCAATCTCATGATCGCCGGGCTGGCCCAGTTGATGTCGGAGGCCCTGGTGCTCGGGGAAGCCTCCGGCGTCTCCCGCGAGGACCTCCTCGACGTGATGGCGACCTCGGCCGCCGGCGCGCCGTTCGTCAGATACAAGACCGAGCCGCTCCTGCGGGACGACTTCTCCGCGACGTTCACCACGGCGCTGATGGAGAAGGACATCGACCTCGTCCTCGACGCGGGAGAGGAGGCCGGGGTGGAGCTTCCGGTGGCGAGCCAGATGAAGGAGCTGCTCCGGGCGGCGATGGAGGCCGGGTACGCAGACCAGGACTTCATGGCGCTCTTCCTGTATCTGCGCGGTCTTTCGGGACGCCAAGCGCCCTTGCCGCTCTCGGGCATGGGCGGACATTCCGATCAGGAGGTGGTGCGGTGAGCACGCGAAGCAGGACGGTCGGCTCACCCGACGCGACGCGGGCGGTGGACTGGGAGCAGCGCATCGACTTCCCCCAGCTGCGCTCGGACCGGTTCCACCGCGCCAGGGCGGCGCTCGAGGCTTCAGACCTCGGGGCCCTGCTGCTGTTCGACCCGAACAACATCCGCTATGTCACGAGCACGCACATCGGCGAGTGGGCGCGCGACAAGAACGCGCGTTTCGCCCTGCTCCCGCGCGGCGCCGACCCGATCCTGTGGGACTTCGGCTCGGCGGCTCGCCATCACCAGCTGTTCGCGCCGTGGCTGCCCGCGGAGAACTTCCGCGCCGGAGTCGCGCCGATGCGCGGCGCCATGCCGGTCGAGACCGGGATCCCCGACCGGCTGGGCGAGCGGATCGCACACGAGCTGCGCGAGTTCGGACTCGAGGGCGAGCCGCTCGGGGTCGACATGGCGGACCTGCTCACGATCGAGGCGCTGCAGCGCGCCGGAGTGCACGTCACCGACGGCTCCCAGGTCATGCTCGAGGCGCGGAAGATCAAGACGGCGCAGGAGATCGCGCTGCTCGACCAATCGGCCGGCCTCGTCGACGCGGTCTACGAGGAGATCTACCGGATGCTGCGGCCGGGCGTCTACGAGCACGAGATCGTCGCCCGCGCGCACCAGCTGCTGTTCGAGATGGGCTCGGAGCAGGTCGAGGCGGTCAACGCCGTCTCCGGCGATCGCTGCAACCCCCATCCGCACGTGTTCTCCGACCGGCTGCTGCGCCCCGGGGATCAGGCGTTCTTCGACATCATCCACTCGTTCATGGGCTACCGAACGTGCTACTACCGCACGTTCAACATCGGCGGTGTCAGCCCCTCGCAGCTCGACGCGTACAAGCAGTGCCGCGAGTGGCTGGATGCCGCGATCGTGCTCGTCCGGCCCGGCATGACGACGGACAAGATCGCCGAGGTCTGGCCGACTGCCGAGGAGCTCGGCTTCCCGGACGAGGAAACCTGCTTCGGGCTCCAGTTCGGGCACGGAATCGGCGTCGGCTTGTACGAGTCTCCGATGATCTCGCGCGTCCACTCGCTCGAGCACCCGGTCGCGCTCGAGGAGGGGATGGTGTTCGCGCTCGAGACGTACTGCGCCGCGACCGACGGCCGCTCCGCAGCCCGGATCGAGGAGGAGGTGGTCGTGACGGCGACCGGATGCGACGTCATCACGCGCTTCCCGGCCGAGGAACTGCTCGTCGCAGGCCGTACCTACGTGCGCGGGGCGGACCTGGTCGCAAAGGGCGAGGACGCCGGGAACGACGGCTCTCCCGGACTGGCGGCCGCTGTCGCGTCGTCGGCCGCCGTCGAGCCTGCCGGCGTTCCCCGATGAGCGACACCGGCACCCGTGAGCTCGCGGACGGGCGGCCCGGCTACCGCCTCGTCCGCCGCGAGGACGTCGAGCTGGCCGAGGCGCTTCCGGGCCACTCGAGCGGCCTGAACTCGTGCCGGCTCGTCGGCGGCGCCCTCGGCTCGACGCACATGGCTCTGACTCTGGCTTCGCTCGCCGACGGCCACGTCGACACGCACCTGCACTCGTACGAAACGAGCCTCTACGTCCTCGAAGGGGAGCCGGTTCTCTACCTGGACGGGCGCGGCATCAGGCTCAAGCCCGGTGCGTGCGGTCTCATTCCGGTCGGAGCGCCCCACGCGTTCCGCTGCGAGGGGCGCGGGCTCTGGCTCGAGATGGCCGCGCCGCGCCCGCGCGCGGATGGCAGCGACACCTTCTTCCTCGGAGGGGCGCCGGATGCTCCGGTCGAGCCGCTCGACGCACGCGACCCCCGCAATCGCAACTTCTTCCTGCTCTCGGACGGCGAAATGGACGTCGACCTGCTCAAGCGGGCCGAGGCGTTCGGCGCGCCGACCGTGTCCGCGAGCATGGCGACCGCCCTCCTCGCCTACAGCGGGATCGCCGTGAAGATGCTCGTCGACCAGCGCCTGGACGCACAGCTGCACACGATGTTCATGGTCGCCTACCAGCCCGGAGCGCTCACGCACCCCCACGACCATCCCTTCGAGGAGTCGTACTACTTCCTCGAGGGCGAGGTCGACGTCGTCGCGGACGGCGACCGCTACTCGCTCCGGCCGGGTGACGTCTTCTGGACGGGCACCGGCTGCGTGCACGCGTTCTACGAGACGCAGGGAGGCCGGGTGCGGTGGCTCGAGACATCGGCCCCGGGGCCGCCCGCCCGCCACTCGTACCGCCACGAGCGCGACTGGGCCTACCTCGGCGAGCGCCTCGCCTCCGACCCGGTAGGTGCCGCGTGAGCCACGTCAGCGACAAGCCGGCGGCGGGTGTCCTGGACGACCTCGACCTGTACACGAGCATCTACCGGCGGATGCTCCTCATCCGCGGCTTCGAAGAGCTCGTCCAGTCGCTCTTCCTGAAGGGCGAGGTCTACGGAACGACGCACCTGTACTCGGGGCAGGAGGCGGTGGCCACCGGGATCGCGAGCCTGCTCGGGGAGCGAAGACCGCGTGGCGGCGACCTACCGCGGCCACGGCCACGCCCTCGCGCTCGGGGTCGACCCGCAGAAGCTCCTCGACGAGATGCTCGCGCGCGAGTCCGGCATCAACGGTGGGCGCGCGGGCTCGATGAACGTGAACTCGCCGGCCGATCGGCTGATCGGCTCGTTCGGGATCGTCGGCGGCAGCATCGCGGCCGCGACGGGGGCGGCGCTGGCCCTGAAGCGGACGACCGGCGGCATAGCCGTCGCGTACTTCGGCGACGGCGCCATGAACCAGGGCTACGTGTTCGAGTGCCTCAACTTCTGCCAGGTGCTGAAGCTGCCGCTCCTCCTGGTGTGTGAGAACAACGGCTACGGCGAATACACGCCGTTCCGCTCGGTGACGGCGGGCGAGATCCGGGCGCGCGCCGAGGTCATGGACGTCCCGGCCGAGACGATCGACGGCATGAGCGTGTGGGCCGTGCGCGAGGCCGCCGCCCGCGCGCTCGCACATGTCCGTGACGGCAACGGCCCCGCGTTCGTCGAGGCGCTGACGTACCGCTTCGTCGGTCACTCCCGCAGCGACCCCGGCGCCTACCGGCCCGAGGGTGAGCTCGAAGACTGGATGACGCGCGATCCGATCGTCGTCCTGCGCACGCAGCTCCAGGCGGAGGGCGTCGACGCTGCGCGCCTGGACGACCTGGAGCGGGAGCAGACCGAGGAGCTCGACCGGATGCGTGAGCAGGGCCTCGCGGCGCCGTTTCCGACCCAGCTGACGGCCAACGAGTTCAAGGACTGAGGAGGCGGCATGGCTCACGAGCTGACCATGCCCAAGCTGTCCGACCAGATGGCAGACGCCGTCATCGTCCGCTGGCTGGTCTCCCCGGGGGACAGGTTCGAGCGAGGCGACGGCCTGATCGAGGTGGAGACCGACAAGGCGACCGTCGTCTACGAGGCGGAATCCGACGGCACGCTCGACTCGATCCTCGTTCCCGAGGGCGCGACGGCTCCGTTCGGGGCACCGATCGCGACGCTCACGAACGGTGGGAGTGGACCGAGCAGCGAGGGCCGTCCCGACCCGGCTGCGGCCGACGGATCGGCCGGGCAGCGTCCCAACGCGACGCCGGTGGCGAGACGCACCGCCGTCGAGCTCGGCCTCTCGCTCCAAGGCATTGCGGGCACCGGCCCGGGCGGCCGGATCACGCGCGAGGACGTCCAGAAGGCCGCGGCCGAGTCGGGCGCAGAAGTGCACCAGCCCGCGGCCGCTGGAAAGGGCGATACGCGCACGCTCGAGCTGACGGCGACGCAGACGACGATCGCGCGCCGGATGGTCGAGTCGGCGACGACGATCCCGTCCTTCACCGTCTCGGCCGACGTCGACATGTCGCTGATCACGACCTTGCGGCGCGGAGCGCGCGAGGAACGCGACGAGGCTCCGTCGGTCAACGACTTCGTCGTGAAGGCGTCCGCCCGAGCGCTGCAGACGTTTCCGCGCTTCAACGCGGCGTACGTCGACGGCAAGGTCGAGTGCTACTCCCGCGTCAACGTCGGCATCGCCGTCGCAACGGACGACGCGTTGCTCGTGCCGGTCGTGCTCGACGCCGACCGGAAGACGCTCGCGCAGATCGCTGCGGACACGCGGCGGCTTGCCGAGGCCGCGCGGCGCCGCGCACTCCAGCCGGACGACCTCCGCGACGGGACGTTCACCGTCTCGAACCTGGGGATGTTCGGCGTCCGGTCGTTCACCGCGATCATCGATCCCCCGCAGGTCGGGATCCTCGCGGTCGGCGGCGTTCGGCGCGCTCCCGTCGAAGATGCCCACGGCGGCGTCGTCTTTCGCGACCTGATGACCGTGACGCTCACGTGCGATCACCGGGTCGTCTACGGCGCCGACGGTGCGCAATTCCTGTCCCGTCTACGCGAGCTGCTCGAGCGGCCGCTCGAGCTCACCCTGTGACCGCTCCATGACCAGAGGAGGACGCTGACCGTGCCGCCGGTCGCCTTTCGCACCGCGATCCGCGATGCGCTCGACGAAGAGCTCGCCGCGGACGAGCGCGTGATCCTCTTCGGCGAGGACGTCGCCGTCGCCGGCGGTGTGTTCGCGACGACGACGGGCCTGTACGACAAGTACGGGCCGGAGCGGGTCTTCGACACGCCCATCTCCGAGCTGGCCCTGGCCGGCGCGGCGTTCGGGTCGGCGGTGACCGGGCTGCGACCGGTCATCGAGATCATGTTCGGCGACTTTCTCGCGCTCGCCATGGACAGCCTGGTGAACCAGTCGACGAAGTACTGGTTCCTGACGCAGGAGCAGGTGAGCGTGCCGCTCGTGGTCCGCTCCGTCGTCGGAGCCGGAGCTCGCTTCGGAGCCATCCACTCGCAGATGCCGGTGTCGTGGTTCATGGGCGTGCCCGGCCTGAAGATCGCGTGCCCGTCGACGCCTGCAGATGCGAAGGCGCTGTTGAAGGCCGCGATCCGCGACGACAACCCGGTGCTCTTCTTCGAGCACAAGCGGCTGTACACGCTCGAGGGCGAGGTGAACGGCGCACCCGGACGGCTCGGTGAGGCGGCGGTGGTTCGCGAGGGCAGCGACATCACGCTCGTGACCGCGATGAAGAGCGTCCACGACAGCCTCGAGGCAGCGGACGCACTCGAGCAGGATCGCGTGTCGGTCGAGGTGATCGACCTGCGGACTCTCCGTCCGTTCGACGTCGAGACCGTCCTCGCGTCGGTTCAGAAGACGAACCGGATCGCCGTCGTCGAGGAAGGGCCGCTGACGGGTGGCTGGGCAGGCGAGGTGCTCGCCTCCATTACGGAGCGAGCGCTCGGTCACCTCGACGACGCCTGGCGCATCGCCACTCCGAACACGCCGATCCCGTACAGCCCGCCGCTCGAGGACGCATTCCTCCCGGGGCCGGAGCGGATCGCAAGCGAGATCCGGCGACGTCTCCGGTGAGTGACCCCGCGCCCAGCTCCGGACGCCTCGACCGCGCGCTCGAGGCGTCGAAGGTCGGCAGTCGACTCCGCACGGAGAGGGAGAGCCTCGGAATCAGCCTCCGCGAGCTTGCGCGTCGCGTCGGCGTCTCGCCGAGCCTCGTCTCGCAGATCGAGCTCGACCGTGTGAACCCGTCGGTCAGCACCCTCTACGCGCTCGTGACCGAGCTCGGCATGACGATGAGCGACGTCTTCGGCGACTCACCGGCCGAGGAGCGAGTCGTCCGCCAGCTGCGCGACGGCGACGGACTGGCCGAGAGGCCGGAGACCCGGCGTGTGATCAACCTCGCCTCCGGCGTTCGTTGGGAGCAACTCACGTCTCACAGCGACCGCGAGGTGGAGTTCCTCTATGTCGTCTATCCCGTCGGGGCGGAGTCGTGTCCGGAGGACGCGCTGACGACCCACGGCGGCAAGGAGTACGGCTACGTCAGCAGCGGCACCCTCGGCGTGCGCGTCGGCTTCGAGGAATACCAGCTGGGGCCGGGCGGGTCGATCGCGTTCGACTCGTCGTCGCCGCACCGCCTGTGGACGGTCGGCGACGAGCCGGTCCACGCGATCTGGGTGGTCATCGGCAGGGAGGCCGACCCGCGCACGGCGACGCCCCCGCCGACCGAGTAGATCGGCTCAGGCCGCGGGCGCGTCGCCCTCGCGTGTGCGCAGGCGGCCCACGGTCTGCCGGCCCGAGCGGAAGCGAGCTATGAGCTCGGGCGCCTGGTAGAGCACGAGCGCCAGCAGGATCAGCGCGCCGATCGTCATCTGCGCGTACTCGGTCGGTTGCTGGAAGAGCGGCAGGATGTTGCTGATCAACGAGAGGAAGAACGCCGCCAGCAGCGTCCCGACGAATGATCCTCGTCCGCCCGCGAGGCTCGCGCCGCCGAGGACGGCCGCGGCGATGCTCGTGAGTGCGTAGTCGCCGATGATCGGGGAGCCGATCTGGACCTGGGCCGCGGAGTAGAAGCCGGCGATCGACGCAAACACCGCGCAGACGACGAAGGCGAGGAAGACGATGCGCCCGGTCGACATCCCGAGCCGGCGCGACGAGATCTCGTCGAGACCGACTGCGCGAACCGCCGTGCCCGTGCGCGTCCGGTACAGCCAGACATCGGCGAGCACGACGAGTACGACGACGCCGATGAACGCGACCGGCATGACGCCGATGCTCGTGTTCAACGCGTCGATGACGTCGCCGTTGATCGGGCCCTCGGGATGATCCCGCAGCAGCAGCGACGCGCCCTCGAGGATGCTGAAGGTGCCGAGCGTCGCGATGATCGATGGGAGACGGAGGATCCGGATGAGGGTCGCGTTGAAGACGCCGGTTGCCAGGCCGACGCCTACGATCGCGAGCGAGCCGAGGAACAGCGCGAAGGTCGTCTCGTCGGGCTTGAGCGTGAAGGACGCGGTGACGACGCACATCGTGACCAGCGCGGCGACGGAGATGTCGAAACCCCCGACGAGCAAGGCGTTCGTCTGGCCGATCGCAACGAGCGCGAGGGGCATCGTCGAGAGCAGGAGGTTGTTGATGTTGTACTCGGTCAGGAATGCGTCCTGACGCACCGCCGTGAACGCGCCGACCGCGAGGATCAGCACCGTCAACAACACGAGCGGAATCCAGCCGCGGAAGCTCACGCCTTCGCCCTCGCAACGCCGCCGCCGACGATCGCCTCGACGATCCGGCGTTCGCCGAGCTCGTCCCCTCGGATCTCGTCGACGATCGTCCCGCGCGACATCACGACGACGCGGTCGCACAGCCCGGCGAGCTCCAGCGGATCGCTCGACTTGACGACGAGCGCCACGCCTTCGTTCGCCTTCGCCCGCAACGCCTCGTAGATGTCGAAGCGCGCGCCGACGTCGACGCCCTGGGTCGGCTCCTCGGCCAGGATCACCTTGACGTCCCCGCGGAGGAAGGGACGCGTCAGCGAGACCTTCTGCTGGTTGCCGCCGGAGAGCGATTGAACCGGTTGCTCGATCGACGCCAGGCGGACGCGCAGCCGGCGCACCATGTCGTCGACGGTGCGCCGTTCACGCCGGCGGCGCAGGAAGCCCAGGGGTGCGAGCGACCCCAGCACCTGGATCGTGGTGTTGGTGCGGACACTGAGAACCGGAAACAGCGAGTCGCGCGTTCGATCGCCGCTCAGCAGCACGACCCCTGCGCGGAGGGCCGCCAGCGGCGACTTCGCGTTGAGCTCGTCGCCGTCGCAGGACGCTCTTCCGTCCGACCGCTCGACACCGGCGAGCGCGCGCAGGAACTGCACCTGGCCGTTGCCCTCGGCGCCGGCGATACCGAGGATCTCGCCCTTCTCGACCTTGAGGTCGATGGGGCCGAAGCGGTCGCCTCGAAGCCCCGAGACCTCGAGGAGCACCTCGGGCACGCGTCCGTCCCCGTCGCGCTCGGGGAAGGCGAGCTGAAGCGGCCGTCCGATCATGAGCGCGACCAGCGCGTCCTCTGTCATCCCGGCGGCTTCGAACGTTCCTTGACTCACTCCGTCGCGAAGGACGCTGATGCGATCGGCGATCCCGAGCACCTCCGGCAGCCGGTGGCTCACGTAGACGATGCCGACGCCGGCGCTGCTTCTCCCGCGCACGAGCGCGTGGAGCTGCTCGACCTCCTGTGGTCCGAGTGCCGTCGTCGGCTCGTCGAGGAGAAGCACCTTTGGTTTCGCAAGTAGCGACTTGACGACCTCGAGGAGCTGCCGCTGCACGAGCGACAGCGTCCCGGCGCCTGCCTTCACCGAGACGTCGAGCTCGAACTCCTCGAGCGTGGATGCCGCCCACGTCTCCATTCGCCCGTACGCCGGCCGTTCGTTTCCGGGGACGGCGAGATACAGGTTCTCGGCCACCGAGAGGTCGAGGACATGCGAGTAGGTCTGGTATGCGATGCCGAGACCGAATCGCCGGGCCTCGGCGGGAGAGCCCCGTCTTCGGCGGCGTCCGCCGATCTCGACGAGGCCCTTGTCAGGGGCGAGGAAGCCGCTGGCGATCCCGAGCAACGTCGACTTCCCGGACCCGTTCTCCCCGACGAGCGCGTGCACCTCGCCTGCGCGACAGTCGAAGCTGACATCTCGAAGCGCTTGCACGGCTCCGAACGCTTTCGACACGCCGCCAAGGGACAGCACGACGGGGCTCTCGGGCCCGGGAGTCGACATCGTTGTCCTTGCTCAGGATCTCGTGCTTCCTGTCCTCCTTAGGGGTACATCCGATGCAGCAGCTTCAGCGGCACGAGCGACGTCGCGGAGGCCTCCTGCGGGTAGCCCGGGACGCATTCGGTGCGCTTGGCCTCGCTCTGCAGCTGGATCGGGAACACGATCTTGGGCGGGATCTTCGCGCCCTTGAGCTTCATCATCCCAGCCGTCAGGGCGACCCGGATCTGCGAGTTCCCGGCGGTGTAGTAGAAGACCTTCAACTTCGAGTTGTGCAGCCTCTTGGCGGCACAGCCCATGCCGACGTCGTCCGTTCGAAGTGTCAGCACCGCGTTGAACGGCTTGCCCGCGGCCTTGTAGGCCGAGAACGCGCCCTGCGCCATGCCGAGCCCGTACTCGTAGCTCCAGCCCTTGATATTGGGGTGGGCCGCGAGGATTCCGGACACGACCTGCTGGACCTTCGACGCATCCCAGTTCGTCGGCTCGTTCGCCACGACGTGGATGCTCTTGTTGAGCGCCGGCTTCTCGCACTTCTGCCAGCCCAGGGACAGCGGGTTGCCCGGGAAGCCGCCGAGGAAGGCGATGTCGCCGGACTTGACGTACTTGTTCATGACCTTGGCGTACGCCCTGCCGAGCTTGCAGACGTTCTCGCCCACGACCGCGGTGTAGTTCGTGCCGGGCCCGCTCACGTAGCCCCAGGCGTAGGTCACGACCGGGATGTGCTTTTTCGTCGCTTCCCTGAACACCGGGATCGCCGCGTCGCCGAAGTCCGGATAAGCGACGATGACGTCGGCGCCTTGAGCGATCACCGCGCGGAAGTCGGTCAGAGCCTGGCTCGGATTCGAGTGCGCGCTCCGGTACATGATCTTTCCGATCGACTTGTACGTGAGCGCCTGGAGGATGAACTCCATCTTCGAGATGTGGCGATAGACGTTCTCGCCGAATGGCTCGACGTAGGCGACGGTCAGCTTGCCTCCCGTTCCGGTGTTGCAGCCGTCGTTCTTCCAGCACTTGAGCGCCAGATTCATGGTCGACCTTCTTGTCGGCACGGCCGTACGCCGCCAGGGCGATGTTTCGGGCCATCCCCGGTGGCGGCAGGAGCTTGGCGTTGAACAGCGTCTTCTTGAGGGTCGCCGGGTTCGCCTTGTACGTCTCGCCAAAGCCTCCGGCGACGGATTTGCCGAGGGCCGCAGCCACGATCACCAGCGTCGCGGCTACCAGCACGACCCCCAGGCCGAGCTGTAGACGCCTCCCTTTCCACCCCGTTTTTCCGTGCATCGTGCCTCCTTCCGTGGTCTCAGCTCGTGGGTTCGTTCATTCCGTGGGCGATGCGGGCCGGGGCCTCTTTCGGCCGCATCAGGCGGCCGAGGAGCGACGCGACGCGGTCGCCGGAGATGAGCATCCCGACGATGATTGCCGCGCCGAAAACGATGAACTGCCACCCAACCGAGAGGCCGAGGATCAGCAGCATCTGGTTGAGCAGCGTCAGGGCGAGCGCCGCCACCCAGGTCGAGGTTGCGCTCGCCAGCCCGCCCGAGAGCGACGCGCCGGCGATGACGACGGCGGCGATCGGCGCGAGCAGATAGGCGGCGCCGAAGCTCGGGTCGACGCTGATTCGAACGCCCGCGAGCAGCACTGCCGCGATCGCGTAGAGCGTGGCCGCGGCCGTGTAGGCGAAGACGACGTAGGCTCGGACGCGCACGCCTGCCATCCACGCGGCTCTCGGATTTGCCCCGACCGCCTGAAAGCGCCGGCCGGGCGCCGTGTAGCGGAGCAGCAGAGCGACGGCGAGTGTGATCCCCGCTCCGACCCAGAAGACGAGGCTGATGATCCCGACGGGCCTGTTCTGGGCGAAGTCCGACAGCCGCGAGGGCACGTCGGTCTCCGCCAACCCGTTGGAGTAGTGGAGGCCCTCGGCGAAGACGATCTGCCCCACCGCGAGCGTCACGATCAGCGGGTTCAGCTGGAGGACCGCGACGAGAATCCCGTTGACGAGGCCGACGAACACCCCGAGACCCAGGCAGGCGAGGATCGCGAGCCCCAGCCGATTGTTCGAGCCTTCGCCGACACCCACGATGAGGTACCCGCCGAGGAACATCACACCCGGAGTCGAGAGGTCGATGCCCGCCTGCATGACCACGAGCATCTGGCCGAGCGCCGCGATCGCGAGAACCGTCATGTAGGGGAGGACGAAGGCCCAGGAGGTGTTCTGCAGCACGGCGGATGCGATGTTCGCCGCGACCAGGACGAGCACCCCGGTCGCGATCCAGACCGGCCAGAAGCGTGCTCCGACGAGGGCGTCCGCGAGCAGGGGCCTCAGCCCTCGTCTCGCGTGCTGCACGCCGCCCTCGGTCTCGTCGTGCGCGTCCACCCGCTCCTTTGCCCCGACCAGGCGTCCATTCTCTCCCGCTGCAAGGAACAGTGTCAACCATCACCGAACGGAAACACCGAGAGTTGGGCCAGGCGTTCATCGCTGCTTAACGCCTGAGGAGCGAACCCTGCCCGCGTTGACTGCCCGGACGGCGTCCGTTTATGCTCGCTGCACATGCGCCGGCATCAGCCTGCGCAGTCCGTGTCAGGCAAGCCAAGGAGAAGAGGGGCATGAGCTCGCAACGCCTTTTGATCCGCAACGGCTTCGTCGTCTCGATGGATCCCGACGTCGGGGACATCCCGAACGGCGATGTCCTCGTCGAGGATGGCGCCATCGTCGAAGTCGGACGTAACCTCGAGGTGTCCGGGGCGGAGGAGATCGACGCGACGGGGATGATCGTCATGCCCGGGTTCGTCGACACCCACCGGCACACCTGGCAGACGCCGGTCCGCGGCGTCCTCCCGAGCTGCACGCTCGACCACTACTTCGCCGTCATGCTCGGCAGCGTCGGCGGGCACTACCGCCCAGAGGACGTGCACATCGGCGACTACGCCGGCGCGCTCGAGGCGCTCAACGGCGGCGTCACGACGCTGCTCGACTGGTCGCACATCAACAACACGCCGGATCACTCGGACGCCGCGATCCAGGGTCTGAAGGATGCCGGTATCCGCGCTGATCTATGCGCACGGCGTGCCGACCGGCGGCGAGTGGTGGGCTGTTCAGCGAGCTCGAGCACCCGGAGGACATCCGGCGAATCCGCGAGACGTACTTCTCGTCCGACGACGGCCTGCTCACCCTTGCATCGCGGCTCGCGCAGCCCGGGCAACGTCGAACTTCGAGGTCGCGAAGCACGACTGGGAGCTCGCGCGCGACCTCGGCATCCGCATCAGCGTCCACGTCGGCATGCGGCTGCACGGACGTCGAGGTGACGCCGGTGAAGAACATCGCCGACCTCGGGCTGATCGGTCCCGACGCCACGCTACATCCACATGCACCGACTGACGGACGAGGAGCTCGACTGATCGCGGAGAGCGGCGGAAGGCTTCGATCGCGCCCTACGTCGAGATGCTGATGGGGCACGGGCCCGCCGCCGACGGGCAGGCTGCTCGAGCGCGGCGTCCGCCCGTCACTCAGCGTCGACGTCGTCTCCAGCGTCCCCGGCGAGATGTTTACGCAGATGCGCACGGCGCTTGCCTACGACCGGATCCTCGCGTTCACCGACACGCCGGAGGAGCGCGTTCGCGCCGACGCTGACGCACAAGGACGTGCTCGAGTTCGCGACGATCGACGGCGCGCGGTCGATCGGCGCTCGAGGACAAGGTCGGCTCGCTCGCGCCGGGCAAGCAGGCGGACATCGTCCTCCTGAAGACCAACGCGATCAACACGGCTCCGATGGTCGATCCGGTCGGCACGATCGTCGTCTTCGCCGACACGTCCAACGTGGACTCGGTGTTCGTCGCCGGACGAGCAGTGAAGCGAAACGGACAGCTCGTCGACGTCGACCTCGACAACGTCTTCAAGAAGCTCGACGAGTCGAGGAATCACATCCTGTCGCGCGGCGAATTGCTCCCGGACTGGGCAGCCGAGCCGATGGCAGCCGTCTAGCCGAAACCCCCTCGGGGCTCGGTCCGCGCCGATCGCGCGGGCCGAGCCTCTTTCGGCGCGAAAGGAGAGAGCGACATGGCCACAGGCAACGTCGTCATCGTCGGCGGCACGCACGGACAAGGCCGCGAGCTCGCGCAGTCCTACGCGGACGACGGCCGCGACGTGGTCGTAACGGGGCGAGACCAGGCCCGCGCAGAGGCGGCCGCGAGCGAGATCGGCGGCAACACCCGCGGCCTCGGCTTCGATCTCGCCGAGCCACACGCGATCGCGGATCACCTTGCCGAGGTGGGCGACGTCGACCATCTCGTCCTCGCTGCGATCGAGCGTGACGTGAACAACGTGCACGAGTACGACATCGATGCGGCCCTGCGGCTGGTCACACTCAAGCTCGTCGGCTACACGGAGGTGATCCACGCACTCACGCCGAAGCTTGGCGACGACTCCTCCATCCTCATCTTCGGGGGCCTCGCGCGTGATCGGCCCTATCCCGGGTCGACAACCGTCACGACGGTCAACGGCGGCGTGACGAGCCTCGTGCACACGCTCGTGACCGAGTTGGCGCCGACGCGCATCAACGCGGTGCACCCGGCCATCGTCGGGGACAGCCCTCAGTGGGTCGACATGCCTGCGGAGCGGCGGCATGCGCTCGTGGAGCGAACGCCAACTGGGCGACTCGTGACCATGGCCGACGTCGTGAATGCCTCACGCTTCCTGCTCGAGAACGGGGCCATGAACGGCGTCAACCTGAGGGTCGACGGGGGTTGGATGCTCTGGTGACGGGGTCGCCTCGCGCTCGATAGCGGCGACCGGGGCCGGGGTCGCGCTCGGCCTGGCCGTGGGCTACAACATCGGGAACGTCGGCCCGGCGGCCGATGTGCTCGCGCAGGCGTACGACGTCCGGCTCGGAGCGGTCGGCCTGCTCGCCACTGCGCTCTTCGTCACGCACCTTGTGATGCAGATCCCCGGCGGGAGGCTCGTCGACCGGTACGGAGCGCGGCTGCTCGGGATCTGCGCGCTTGCGATCATCGCGGTGGGAAACCTTCTGGCACTGATCGTCGAGTCGTTCGGCCTCGGGGTGGCCGGCAGGCTCGTGGCGGGGATCGGCACCGGGATCGGGTTCGTCGCGGGCAGCGACTACGTGCGCGGCACCGTCGGCACGGCGAGCGCCCAGGGTTTCTACGGCGCGGCCGGCGTCGGCGGCGGCGGGCTTGCGATCGCGCTCGTCCCGCTGGCGATTCCGGGACTCGACTGGCGCGCTCCGTACGTCACGGCGCTGGTGTTCGCCCTCGCCGTCCTCGTCTGCCTCCCGCTGGCGCCGCGCGACCGGCCGGCGGGCGAGCGTCGCCGGGAGTCCGCCCGGGTCCCGGCCGCGGACCTCGTCCGCGACCGCAGGCTCTACCCGCTCGCCATGGCCCACACGGCATCGTTCGGCCTCAGCGTCATCGTCGGGGTCTGGGCAGTCTCCCTGCTCAAGCACGACGGCTATGGACGGAGCCTGGCCGGAGCGGTCGGGGCCCTGGCGCTCCTCGGCGGGCTCGTGACACGTCCCCTCGAGGGCCGGTTGTTGCAGCACCGCCCCGAGACCGCCATCCGGCTGGTCGGTATCAGTATGTTCGCGGGAGCCGCGGGAACCGTCCTACTCCTGCTTGACCTCCCGCTCGCAGTTCGGGTTGCGGGCGCGGCGATGTTGGGACTCGCCGCCGGGATCCCCTTCGCGCCGGCCTTCGTCGGTGCCCAGGCGACGAGACCGGACGCCCCCGGGGCCGCGATCGGGTTCATCAACAGCTGCGCGACGTTCCTCATCGTGGTGGGCACGCCGCTGGTCGGGCTGACGTTCGGCCTGACCGGGCACGGGCGCCTCGGCTTCGTGGCCATCGCCGCGTTGTGGGCGCTCGCGTACATTCCAGTGCGGCCGTCGCAGCTGGCGGTCCTGGAGGACGGCGCCGATCGCACGCTTCGCCGCCAGCGTGACCCGGAAGGTGAAGCACGATCATCCCTCTGCCGCCGTTTCGCGTCTTCGCGCCGCCGCTGCACGCCGGGCCAGCAGTCGCTGGAGCACGAGGGTGCCGGAAGCGGCCACCACGAGCATGGCGATGTTCGTGCCGAGCACTTCAAGCGCCCCCAGAGCGTTTCCGCTCTCTCCGAGGCCCACGGCGACGCCGAGGTACGCGGCAGCCGGGATCGTGGTCACGGAGACGGCAACGCCGACGCCGGAGCTGGCGCGGGTCTCCAGCGCGAGCATTCCGGCGACACCGGCAGCGAGGGCGACCACGATCGTCTCGTCGTTGACGGTGGTCAGGCTCCCCAGCACCGTCGAATCGATGTTGAAGCCCGACGGGAGTCGGTCGAACTGGTTCTGCGCAAACGCGGATGCTGCGGCCGCGGCACTTGTGAACCCCATGCCCACGACAAGCGTCACGAACGCCCGTCCTGCCAGGCGCAGGCGGCGGTCTACCAGTCCGACGCCGACCGCGGTGATCGGCAGAAGGTCGGGGCTGATGGCCATCGCGCCGACGATCAGGATCACGTTGTACTCGACCACGCCGTAGCTGGCGATCAGGCCTGCCACGAACATGAACGCGAGGTAGCGCGCGATCGGCCGCGAGTTGCGCGCAGCCATCCCGAGCACGTCTTCCCAGACGAGGCCCGCCTCGGCCCCTTGCCCGCTCGAGCGGCCGAGGACCTCCACGCGTGTCAGGGTTACGTCGGCCTCGGGAACGCCGAGCCGGCGCAGGTTGTCCAGCAGCTCGTCGACGGCCCTCGGGTGGACGGTTGCCACGACGACGGCGTGCTCCGGCCGCGTCGCGCCGGTGAGCCGGACGCGGCTGACCTCGTCGTTTTCGTCGAGCAGCTGCGCGACGGCCGCCATCGCTCCAGACTCGCCGAAGACCTCGAGCCGGATCACCGGCCGAGCCTAACTCGGCAGGCGTCGATCCGGATCACCCGGTTTGTACGACGCCATCGTCTCTTGCATCGCAGCGCCGAACTCACTATAGTGAACCGAATGGTTCGGTATTCAACGACCGTCGACCGCGCCTTCGCGGCCCTCGGCGACCCGACCCGCCGCGCCGTCGTCGAACGGCTCGGTTCGGGCAGCGCGACGATCAGCGAGCTCGCCGAGCCCTTCGGCATGTCGCTGACCGGAATGAAGAAGCACGTCCGGCTGCTCGAGGAGGCCGAGCTCGTCACGACGGAGAAGGTCGGGCGTGTCCGCAGGTGCACGCTCGTGCCCTACGCCTTCGAGGGCATCAGCACGTGGCTGCAGCGACTCGATCGCTTCGCGAAGGTCGTCGAACGAACGAAAGGAGCACGATGAGCCCGACCAAGAAGAAGGAAGGATTCTCGGCAGAGGAAAAGGCCGCCATGAGAGCGCGCGCTCGAGAGCTGAAGGCGGCCGAGGATGGGGAAACCGCGGTGCGCGACGCGCTCGCAGCGATGTCGCCTGACGATCGCGCGACCGGTGAGCGGATCCACGCGATCGTCAAGGAGACCGCCCCCGACCTCACGCCGAAGACCTGGTACGGGATGCCCGCCTACGCCAACAAGGACGGCAAGGTCGTCGTCTTCTTCCGCAACGCGGAGAAGTTCAAGGAGCGCTACGCGATGCTCGGCTTCAACGACACCGCGAACCTCGACGACGGCTCGATGTGGCCGGTCGCCTTCGCGTTGGGGAAGCTGACCAAGGCCGACGAGGCCAGGATCACGAAGCTCGTCAAGCAGGCGGTGAGCTGACGATGAACGAGACCACCGTCGCTACTCCGAGCGAGCTCGAGATCCGCGTCGAGCGAGTCTTCGACGCGCCGCGCGCGCACGTCTTCTCCGTCTGGACGGATCCCCAGCTGATCCCCGAATGGTGGGGCGACGGCACTGTCGTCGAGGAGATGGACGTCCGTCCAGGCGGCACGTACCGGTTCCGAACCGCCTTCGGCCTCGTCGAGGGAGAGTTCCGCGAGGTCGTGCCACCCGAGCGGCTCGTGCAGACGTTCCAGAACCACCTGCAGACGCTCGAGTTCGAGGACCTGGGCGACCGGACGAAGCTGACGCAGACGATGCGCTTCGCTACGACCGAGGAGCGCGACACGACGATGCAGTACGGCGTCGAGGAAGGAGCGAAGAGCGGCTTCGCGCGCGTGGACGCGCTGCTGCAGCGTCTACCGCTCGACGCGTGAGCCGCTCAAAGATCGTCGTCGGCTAGGGCAGGGCGCCGGTGTCGAGCCACGATCGGAACCGCCGCACGTCCTCGTCGGCCCACGCGGCGTCGCACGGCATCTGTCCGGCGGCGAGCGCTGCGTAGATCGGCTCCGCGTTGTACGAACGTCCTCGTACGACGCCAGGTCGAAGGCGGACAGCATCGATTGGATATCGCGATCCCTGAAGAGCGGCCGGATGTCCCTGGCGAAGCTCAGTTGCTGTGCCATCAGTTCTCCTCTCCCGTACCGAGAAGTCGCGTCTCGCTCCAGTCAAGGATGAGATTGCGCTCGGCGAAGTACCAGCTTTGGTCGATCTTGGTGAAGGTGTCGAGGTAGCGGAGCGAGGCGATCATGATCTTGCGGGTGCCGCCTTCGGTGTAGACGTGGTGCGCGATCGTGTAACTCTCGCCTGTGGCGCGGTTTCCGTCGATCGTGACCGTGCTTTGGCCGTTGAAATGGGTCGTCGCCTCGTAGCGATTGAGGTCATCGAAGACGGGCGTAAGCGCTTCTCGTCCTTCTAGGACGTAGGTTGGCTCGCTGGCTTCGCCATCCATGTAGACGGCGAAGCGAGTGTCTTCGGTGAAGAGCGCCTTTTGCCCTTCGGCGTCCCGACGGTCGGCGCAGTGAGCGTACGCGTCGAAGAGTTCACGCAACGCAAGGCGGTCGGCGGCTTCAGCCGCAGTGAGTTCGGTGTGGACGGCCATCGACGGAAGCTCCTCAGAGTCGGATGAGGTTGACGCCGGCGAGCGGGTGGTGGATCTGCTGCATCGCGCCGCCTGTGGCCAGATCTCCGAGGTCGATCGCGGCGAAGCCCGCGTCCTGGAACAGCGCGACGACCTCCGCTTTCGCGTCGGCGTCGTCGCCGGAGACGAAGATCACGCGCCGGCCGCCGGCCGCGTCTGGGCCCGAGCCGAGCACGTCGGCGCCGAGCGTGTTGGCGGCCTTGACCACCCGCGCGCCGCCAACGAGGTCGGCGACGAGCTCGCTCGATGTCCTCCCCTGGAGATCGTCGGCAGCCCAGTCGTTCGTCGCGTCGATGACGACCTGACCGTTCCAGGTGAGGCCTTGCACGGCCTCGGGCACGCTGTCCCAGGGCACCGCGATCACGACGATGCCGGCCGCCGCCGCGTCGGCCGGCGTTCCCGCCGACACGCCGTCGCCGAGGTCCGAGACCACCGATGCGAGCGACTCCGGGCCGCGGCTGTTGGCGATCACGACCTCGCGCCCGGCCCGGCGAGCGGTCCGCGCCATCGCCTGCCCGAGACGCCCTGCGCCGATGATTCCCACAGAGTTGCCGTCGCTTTGGCCCATCACGGTTGCCCGTCGTATTCGGACGCGAACAGGTAGCTCACTCCCAGGCTCCGATACGGCCGCCAGCGATCCGATACCTGAGCCACCTCGTCCTCGGTCGGAAGGTGGTCGAAGCCGTACGCTCGTTGGATCGCGCGTCGAAGCGCGAGGTCGCCCGAGAGGAAGACGTCAGGCCGATCGAGAGCCACGAGCAGGAACCCCCGCGCGGTCCACGGCCCGATGCCGGACACCTCGGTCAGGGTCGCCTCGACCTCGTCGTCGGTCATGCGCGAGAGCGCCGCCTCGCTCAGGCGTCCGTCGACGAACCTCTCAGCGAGCGCGCGTAAGGTCTCGCCTTTTCGAGCCGAGAAGCCGCTGTCGCGCAGTACCTGCGGATCGGCCGCGAGCAGCTCGGCCGGCGACGGCAGATGCCCTCCGAATCGCTCCTGCAGATGCGAGATGATCGCCCGGGTCGAGGCGACGGACAGCTGTTGGCCCGCGACCTGGAAGACGAGCGTCGCGAAGGCATCGAGCGGCGGAAGCTCGTCCATCCAGGCCCGCGGGCGGAAATCCGGCCGCGCGTCGATCAGCCGCGCGAGCACGGGGTCCGCCTGACCGAAGGAACTCGCGCGCCTCGGGATCGGCAATCGCGGCTTGCTTGCGGGGTGGGGCGTCCACGCTCATGGTTGTACCACTAGGCGGTCGCCGAGCGGCTGACAGGCGACCTCGAAGCCGAGCCCTCTGTTCGCTCCCGTGATGAGCGTTGTCGTCATGTCCAAACGATAGGGCGTGTATTAGGCGCGCGGAGCACATCCGGGAGCCCGGAACCGCTGCTAGGGGGTAGCTGCAGTGTCGACTTGCGGCTCGTCGCGATGCGCTGCGCTGAGCCTCGCCGCGACCCTGTCGTGGTGACACACCCGTTCTCCCTCGCCTGACCAAGGCGCTCCCATGAGTCACCCGCGGCCAGACCACGATCCTCGCGACGCTTGTGCTCGCGGTCAGCGATGCTGACCTCGAAAATGAGGCTCAAGCGTTCATGAACACGAGCGTCCTCGTCTCCACGTTTCTCGCCGCGACGATCGAGGTGATCGAGATGGTCGCCATCGTGGTCGCCGTCGGCGTTACGAGGTCCTGGCGCGTTGCGCTCCTCGGGGCGGCCGCCGGTCTGCTGGTGCTGGCCGTCGTGGTCGCGGTGTTGGGCACGGCGCTGCAGGGAGTGCCGCTCAAGCCGGTCCGGCTCGTCGTCGGTGCGCTGCTGCTGGCGTTCGGCTCGCAATGGCTGCGCAAGGGGATCCTCCTCGTCTCGCGCGACGGCTGGGCCACCGGCATCGGCGAGGAGACCGTCGACGAGGACGTGCCTCCCGGTTTCGACTGGACGGGCTTCGTCCTCTCGTTCAAGGGCGTCTCGCTCGAGGGGCTCGAGGTCGCCGTGATCGTCGTGGCCTTCGGCGCTGCGTCCGGTGCGATCGGCTCCGCGGCGATCGGCGCCGCGGCCTCGGTCATCATCGTGGGCGCACTGGGGCTCGCGAGCTACCGCCTTGTCGCGCGCATTCCAAGGCGCGCGCTGCAGCTGTTCGTCGGCGCACTGCTCACCACGTTCGGGACCTTCTGGGCGGGTGAGGGTCTCAGCGTCGACTGGCCTGGAGGGGATCTCGCGCTCGTGTGGCTGGGCGCTTTCTACGTGGCCGCAGCGCTGCTCTTGGTGTCCGCGGTGTCGGCCTGGCGCCGCGGGATCGCGCCGCGCCACGAAATCGAACGGCCGTCGCCGGCCGGAGCGGGCCGATGATCCTCTGGCGGTGGATCCGTGCGTTCGTTCTTTTCTGGGTCGACTACATCTTCGGCGACGATTGGACCGTGGCAGCGGTGATCGGTGTCGCGCTGCTGGCCACGTGGGGTCTGGTGCAGGCGGGCGTTCCCGCCTGGTGGCTGCTGCCGCTCGCCGTCCTCGGCGCGACGGTGCGCAGCCTCCACGCGGCGGTCATGCGGGAGCGCCGTTGACCGCCCGGCAGGACACGACCCGCGCGCTGTCCGCACCTGTGCGCGGCCCGAGCCGACGATCCCATGTGCCGGCCGCGGTACACGCGACTACGCCGTCTGGTGGTCGCGCGCGAGGCGGGCCAGCTCTACGCGTGAGTTGATCCTGAGCTTTGCGAACACGTGGCGGAGATGGCTGTTGACGGTGTGGGGTGAGACGAAGAGTCGCTCGGCGACTTCGCGATTCGTCAGGCCCTCGGCGACCAGTTGGGCTACCGCGAGCTCCGAAGAGGTCATCGCCGCCCAACCGTTCGTCTCGGGTTCGGCGGCGACGAGGCGCCGCCGCACGCCGAGTTCGCGGAGGTGGCTGCGGACGCGACGGGCGTCCCAGGTCGCGCCGAGCTCCGCGTAGACCCTCGCGTCGGCGCTAGGGCCTCACCGGGTTGTCGTCGCCTCGGTGTCGCTGCGGGACTTTGCGCTGGGCCTCGGTGCGCGTCTGATTGGTCAGGCGCCGGAAGAAGCGGCCTTCGCGCTGGTGTCTTCTTCTGCTCAATCGCTTCGATAGGGTCGGGTTGACTTTCACCCGACCGGAGGGGAGTTCGTCATGGCGTCAATTTCCGAGCGGGAGAACCGGGAGATCGAGGCGGCCAACGCCTCTGGCAACACTCCGGTCGTCTTCATCCACGGCCTCTGGCTGCTGCCGAGCAGCTGGGCCAACTGGGCGGACTTTTTCAAGCAGGCCGGCTACGCGCCGCTGACGCCGGACTGGCCAGACGATCCGGAAACGGTTGAAGAGGCGCGGGCGAACCCGGACGTCCTCGCCAAGAAGACGCTGAAGCAGATTGCCGACCACACGGCCGACGTGATCGGCAAGCTCGAGAAGAAGCCCGCCGTGATGGGGCACTCGACCGGCGGGTTGCTCGCCCAGATGCTCGCCGGCCGTGGGCTCTCGGCAGCCACGGTTGCCATCGACCCGGGCGTGTTTCGCGGGGTTCTGCCGCTGCCCTTCTCCACCCTCAAGGCGTCTGGACCTTTCCTGTTGAACCCCCGGTACCGAGGCCGCGCCATCACGCTCACTTTCGACCAGTTCAAGTACGGCTGGACGAACGCCCTCGATGAGGACGAGGCGAAGCGCCTTTACGACACCTACCACGTGGCCGGGTCGGGGATCGCCCTGGCCCAGATGGCCAACGCCAACCTCAACCCCGGGACCGAGTCGAAGGTCGACACGAAGAACCCCGATCGGGGCCCGCTGCTGATCCTCGACGGGGAGAAGGACCACACGGTTCCCTGGGCGATCGCCAACGCCTCCTACAAGCGGCAGAAGCGCAATCCGAGCGTCACCGAGATCAAGAAGATGCCCAACCGCGGCCACTCGCTGACCATCGACCACGGCTGGCAGGAGGTCGCGCAGACCGCGCTCGACTTCGTCAAGCGGTTCGTCCCGGCCAAGCCGAGCTAGCCGGCCTCGATCTGCGGCCGGAATTCCGGGCCGACGGGACGCCGACCAACGAAACCCATGTCCTCGTCTGCATCGGCGTTGGCACCGGTTGCGCCCGCTTGACTCTATAAACGCTCCATCCCGTAGTCGCGCCCGTGAGGCGCGCCGGCTGCCCACGCTCGCGCTGTTGGGTGATGAGTCATCGAGCGTAAGGACGGTCGCGCAGCCGAGGGCTTCGGCTTGGCCGTTAGCGTTCGCGCGTCACGGTGAGGGTCGGCGACCTCAACTGGATGCAGCTCGAGGCCTACCTGGGCGGAGACGACCGGATCGTGCTCCCCATTGGCTCGACCGAGCAGCATGCCTACCTCTCTCTCGAGACCGACAACATCCTTGCCGAGGGTGCGTCCGTTGAGGCCGCCGAGCCGCTCGGGGTCCCGGTGCTGCCGGTGCTCCCATACGGTGTGACCGGCTTCACCGCGTACCCGGGCAGCCCCACGCTCCAGGAGTCCACGCTGGTCGCGGTCCTCTCGGACGTCGTCGATTCGCTACTCGGCCAGGGCTTCGCGCGGATCCTCGTCGTCAACGGTCATGGCGGAAACACCGAGTCAGGCAGGGCGTGGACACAACGCCGGCCGGACGAGGCGGTGGTCTGGCATGAGCTTTGGGAAGGACGACCGGACGAGATCGCGGCGGAAATCGATCCCGACTACGACCATGCGTCATGGTCGGAGAACTTCCCCTGGACGCGGCTTCCCGGCGTTGTGATCCCAGCGCAGCGCAAGCCACCAGTCGAATGGTCTGAGGGCGGAAACCCCGGGACGTGGAGGGAAGCCCTTGGCGACGGCTCGTTCGGCGGCCTCTACCAACGGTCGCCGCAAGACGAGGGCCGGCTCTGGGAGGCCGCAGTGCAGGCGATCCGTACGCGTCTCGAAGACTGGGACGCATAGAAGCAGGCGGCTACGCCCGTCGGGGTCGTTCCCGAACACTGGCCCAGACTTCGGCTCTTTACAAGTGGGAGATCGTCGTCCCGCCCCATTCCTCAGGGTGCGACGTCACGCACTGTCTCGGTCAGCTCCCAGCGATGGCCGGCCGGGTCCTCCAGCACACCGGATCGCTCGCCGTACTCCCAGGTCCTCGGCTCCTCGACGACCTGCGCCCCCTGGTCACGGGCGCGAGCCAATGCCACATCCACGTCCGCCACGCGCACCTTGACGAGATGCGTCCACCCGCCGCCGCCCGGGGCGACCCGCTCGGAACCGACGTCGGCGACCACAACGGCACCGTCCAGCCCGACGCCCAGCTGAGCACGGTGCGTTTCACCGATTCGCACCCGCTCCTCAAAGCCAAATGCCGTCTCAAGCCACGCCACTGCTGCCCGCACATCGGGATAGACGAGCACCGGAGTCACGGTGGCAGGCGGCGCCGAGCGATTTGTCTGCATGGCGGAGACCCTACCCGCATGCTCTCTGGGGACATTGCTGAACGCTGGCCCAGGCGAGCGTCAGGCGGCTGGCAGCTGGCGGTCCCCGTGGAAGACCGCTTCGACGTTGTTCCCGTCCGGGTCAATGACGAATGCTGCGTAATACCCGGCGTGGTAATGCGGGCGAAGACCCGGCGCGCCGTTGTCGCGGCCACCGGCTTCGACAGCGGCGCGGTGGAACCTGTCAACGGTGGCTCGGTCGGCTGCGGAGAAGGCCACATGAACGGGAGCGGCCGGAGGTTCCCCTTCCCCGATCCAGAAATCTCCACCGCCCTCGATGGCGAACCCGGGCCCCTGCGAGCTCTCCACTACCTTCACTCCGAACGGCTCAAGGGCCTGCTCGTAGAAGGTGCGGCTGCGTCTCAGGTCACGTACTCGCAGGGCCAAGTGGTCGATGAGGGGAAGCGTCACGGGCAGCGACACGCTTTCTATCTTAAGAGCGCGATCTCCGGGGAACATTCCTGAACGCTGGGGCACGCGAAGGTGCGGCGAGTGCGACCATGTGCGCGTGATCGTCAGACCACAGGAGCCGTGCGACTACGAAGCAGCGAAGGTTGTCTACGCAGAAGCGTTCAAGCGACAAGATCACGGCGATCGTGTGCCACCCGAGGTGGGAATCTTTGCCGCACTTTGGGAGGCGAAGGACGTGATTGATGAGCTGTCGTTTACTGCGCTGGCTCAGAACGCGGTTGTCGGTCATGTGACCGCAAGTCGCGCGAAGGTCGGTTTCGACTCCGTGGTCGCAGTGGGTCCGATCGGCGTCCTTCCCGACCACCAAGCGAAAGGGATCGGAAGCGCCCTAATGAACGCGCTTCTCAGCGCCGCGGACGCGCAGGATGTCCCTTTGGTCGTCCTGCTCGGGTCTCCCCAGTACTCCGGCCGCTTCGGGTTCCGTCCAGCCGTGGAACTTGGTGTGATGCCGCCGGAGCCAAAGTGGGGCAGCGCCTTCCAAGCTCGACCTCTACGCGCGTACACGCCGTCAGTCGCCGGACCATTCGAGTACGCACCCGCGTTCTCGTCCTAGGTCAGGTCAGGCGTCATTCCTGAACGCTGGCTCAGCCGAGTGCTTTGAGGGCTGGCGGGCTAGGCTGAGTTGGTAGTGGGGTCGGGGTACACGATCAAGGCTCTCGATGAGTCGAGCTGGGATGCGTTCGCCAGGCTGGTCGAGGCGAATAACGGCGTCTTCGGGGGTTGTTGGTGCATGGGCTTTCATCCGGATGACAGCCGCGAGCCGGCGTTGAACCGGGAACGCAAGCTCGCACGGGTGCGGGCAGGCAGGGCGCATGCGGCCCTTGTGTTCGATGGCGACGACTGTGTGGGTTGGTGCCAGTTCGGCGCGCCGGACGAGGTGCCGAAGATCAAGAACCGGGCTGCCTACGAGAAGAGCCTCACGACCTTGCCGGACTGGCGGATCGCCTGCAACTTCGTCGGCAAGGGGCACCGGCGCCAGGGCGTCGCCACGGCGGCGCTCGCGGGGGCGCTCGATCTGATCGCACGTCTCGGCGGCGGCAAGGTAGAGGGCTATCCCGAAGCCGCGGGTTCGGTTCCTGCCGGCTTCCTCTTCAACGGCGCCCTGTCGACCTACGAGAAGCTGGGATTCGTCCGCGACCGCAAGATCGGCAAGCACCGCTGGGTCGTCACCAAGGTCGTCGAGCCAACGTCGTAGGCGACCTCGCGACGCTCAGGGGTCATTCCGGAACGCTGGCCCAGTCCAGCGCGCTCGCGCCCGAGCGGCGTTGATACGCGTCGGCGCTGGCGCTCCGCTATGCGCCTGTGAACCGATACTCAGTCTGCCAGGCGTCCTTCGAGTCGGTGTGGGCGGTCCAGAAAGAGCTCCGCGATGTTGTCCGGATCGAAGTCCGTCCCTGGCTTGACGGTACCGGCGATCGTGACGGTCGCGGCGTCGATGCCGTTCTCCCGGACACCGGCGGCAATCAGCGTCTGCGCCGAGCGCAGGGCGGC
>CAVWFB010000007.1:0-225527 GCA_963754265.1 uncultured Actinomycetes bacterium
GGAGGTCGAGCTCATAAGCCGACGCCCGGATTCGAACCGGGGACCCCTTCATTACGAGTGAAGTGCTCTACCAGCTGAGCTACGTCGGCAGCCGACCTAGAGTAGCCGGTTGCGGCATGAAAGACGCCGTCGCCAGGGCCTCCAATTAGCAGGTGGGCACGTCTTGGGCAGGTCAGGCGAGCCTGATGCTCGTCCCCGCCTACACAATCTCGTCGTAGCGCTACAAGCCTCAAGTACGCCGTCGCGGAAGCGTTGTCACTAGGCGCGTCGCGCAGTTCCCGGTCGAGTACAGCCACGTCCGGTCGATCTTCCGCAAGTTCGGCTCATCCTGGGATAGCCGCGCTAAACCGGCGGGAGGTGCAATACCTCTGTCGGCATTCGGTTCACCTAGGTGAAATCGGCGCGCACGACCCCGGTACCACCTAGGGGCTTGGTGTAATTCCTGCCTCAAGAGCGACTGAAGGGGCGAGCCTCATGAGCAAGCCGATGTTCTTCTATACGGGCATTTACAGCGACGCCGGGGACGCTGTCCTCAAGCACGAGGTCGGCGACTGGGACGACGCCGAGCAGGACGCGCTGGAGTCCGTCAAGCAGGCGGAGGACGCGACGGCCGTCACCACCTGAGGGCGGCCGCTTGGCATGGACGGCGCACCTTACGACATGGGCGGAGTGCGGGAGTGGTTCGGTCCGATCCCGGTCGAGGCCAACGAGCCTGTCTTCCATCACCCATGGGAGGGGCGCGTGTTCGGGTCCCTGCTCACGACCAATGCGATGCTCGGCATCACCGAGGAGGGGTTTCGGTGGACGACGGAGCGTCTGCCCCGAGCGCGGTACCTCGCCGGCTACTACCAGGCGGTGGCTCGCCACCCTCGAGCAGATCGCGATCGATCGGGGCGTGCTCGCGCCGGGAGAGCTCGACGCGCACCTCGCCGGAGAGGAACCGAAGGCCCGCGGCCACGTGCGGCCGGGCCTGCTTAAGCGAACGCTGACGCGCGAGGTCGTTCGCACTGGGGTGGCGTCGTCGATACCGGCCGTGCTGCTGCGCCTCTACCCGCGGATCGAGGACATCCATCTCCACAAGATGGCGCCACCGCGGTTCGCGACCGGCGAGCGCGTCACGGTGTCCGCGGCACCACCGGATGGCCACACGCGGCGTCCGCGGTACACGTGGGGAAAGCCCGGGACGATCGTCGATTACCAGTTTGCGACGGTGCTCCCCGAGAGCAGCGCACGCGGCGAGCACAAGCCCAGCGAGCACTTCTACACGGTGGAGTTCGACGGCAAGGATCTCTGGGGCGACGACGCCGAGCCCGGCACGGCGGTCCGGATCGATCTCTTGGAGAGCTACCTGGAGGCGACGTCATGACCGAGGACCCGGCCGCACGGATCGGCGCCCTCGAGGAGATGTTGACCGAGCGGGGCGTCGTCGACGCGGAAACCGTCGAGCGCATCGCTTCGTACTACGAAACCCAGGTCGGGCCGATGGTCGGCGCAGGCGTCGTCGCGCGCTCGTGGGTCGATCCGGCGTTTCGCGAACGGTTGCGCGCCAACGCGACGAAGGCGCTCGCCGAGCTCGGGATCGGCGGCGTGGAGTCGGAGCACATAGTCGCGGTCGAGAACACACCCCAGGTTCACAACGTCGTCGTGTGCACGTTGTGCTCGTGCTACCCGTGGGGGGTGCTCGGTCTGCCGCCGGCCTGGTACAAGTCGCCGGAGTACCGCAGCCGGATCGTCCGCGAGCCGCGCAAGGTCCTCGCCGAACTGGGCCTCACGCTGCCGCCGGAGGTCGAGATCAAGGTCTGGGACTCGACCGCCGAGCTCCGCTACATGGTTGTGCCCGAGCGGCCGCCCGGCACCGACGCGCTCGACGAGGAAGCGCTCGCCCAGCTGGTGACGCGCGACGCGATGGTCGGCATCGGCGTGGTGAGTGCGCCCAACGCGCCCCGCGAGGACGCGAGATGACTGCCGAACTGGACCGCGAAGGGCCCGCTGCGCCGCCGCGCCGCAACGGAGAGCTGGTGTTCGCCGCGCCCTGGGAACGCCAGCTGTTCGGCGTGACGATGGCGTTGCACGAGCGCGGCGTCTTCGCCTGGGGCGACTTCAGCGCGCACCTCATCGACGAGATCGCGCGCTGGACGGCCAGCGCCGCCGCCGGAGACGAATACGTCTACTACGAGCACTGGGAGCGCGCGCTCTCGCGGTTGCTCGACGAGCGCGGCGTGATCGATCCGGCCGCGGTCGATGCCCGCGCCCGCGAGATCGCAGCGCTGCCGCCTGGACACGACCACCACGACCACCACCACCACGAGAGGAGCCGAGAGACACATGCCCGCCGCCTCCATCCGCCTCGCCGGCGCCGCCGCCGTCTCGGGGGCGTCCGACCGGCTCCTCGCGACGGGGTTCCTCGCCGTCGGCGCGCTGATCGTCTACCTCGTGCTCTTCGACCAGGGTGCCGCGGCGGCCGTGCTCTTCGGCTCGACGGCGGGCAACGAGAACGTCCTCCATGAGCTCTTCCACGACGGCCGACACCTCCTCGGCGCTCCCTGCCACTAGGGCCGAGAGCCGGCTGACCGCGACGGGGTGGCTCCGCGTCGCGCTCATCGCCGCCCTCGCCGCCGCGGCCGTCTCGATCGCCTTCGACCTCGTCGTCGCGGAGCGCGTCGTCGACCGCGCGGTCGCGCACGAGTCCGCCGCGCACGCGTCCGCGTTCGACCATGCGCCGCTCGCCGTTCCGGAGCCCTTCTCGCGACGCGGCCAGCGCGGCGGCCTCGTGCTCGGGGAGCTCCTCCTCGCCGGCGGGATCGCCTTCCTCCTCGCGGGCGCCGCGACCCTGCTCTCGCCACGCTCCCGCTCGCCGCTGCGGCTCTGGATACTCGCGGGAACCGCCGGTCTCGTCGGCGTCGTCCTCTACCCCGCCCTCGTCTACCCGCCGCTGCCGCCGGGCGTCGCGTCGGGTCTCGGGATCGGCGACCGCCAGCTGCTCTACCTGGTCACCGTGGGGCTCGGGATCGGGGCGGTGGCCGCGGCCGCGCGCGTGGCGTCGCGCTCCTGGCGTGGTGTCGTCGCCGCGGCGACGTGCCTGGTCGTCCCCGTGCTCCTCGCAGTGGCGCTGCTGCCGGACCAGCGGGCGGCGGACACGGTCGGGCACGGGCTGCTGGCGGAGTTCCGCGCGGTGTCGATCGCGAGCCAGGTCCTGTTCTGGGGCGCGCTCACCGCGGTCGGCGCCCTGCTGCTGCGCCGCCGGGCGTAGGCGTCCAGCCACCCGCGGCGAGCCGTCGACCTCCTCGCGGACGACCTGCACGCCGGGTCGAGGCCTTCGGATAGCCCGCGTAGACGGCCAGGAGCGCGCTCAGCGCCTCGAGCTCCTCACGCGTCGACCCGCGTGTCCTTGATATAGAAAGTCCGGCCGTTATCGTCTCTGCCCGCTCCGGATCATCGGAGCCCAGGCGAAATTCTCTCCATAGGTCGTGGTCGTCATCCGCGTTCCTCCCTCTTACGCCCTCGCGACGGACGCGTCCCGTCCGCCGGCGACGGGTGCCTCTTCCTCTGCGGCCTCACGCGCGAGCGAGATCGCGACGGCGCCGGCGAGTGCGAGGCCGAGGCCGATCACGGCGATGACGACATGCCAGGCCGGCCGGCTGAGACGCTCGTCGAGGAGGAGTGTCCCGATCAGGATCCCGACCACGGGGTTCGCAACCGAGACGGTGGCCACCGAGGGCGCGAGCCGACCCGTTCCGAGCGACACCTGCTGCAGCAGGAACCCAAGCACGCCGGCGATCGCCAGGGCGTAGCACTGCCAGTGGGAGAGCATCGTCCCGACGCTCTGGTGGAGGTAGTCGAGCGTGGGCTTCGTCAGCGCCGACGCGAGCCCGAACAGGATCCCGGCGACCGTGCCGTACACGGCCGCCTTCATCGAGAGGCCGCCGGAACTCCCAAATGCGATCAGCAGCGCCGAGAGCAGCGCGAGCAGGCCGATCGCGATCGCCCACTGGAGGTTGGAAGCGTTCTCCTTCCCACCGGCAGGGTCGCCGAAGTAGACGAAAAGGCCGAGCCCCACGATGATCACAACGGCGCCGATCACCTCGCGACTGCCCACGTGCTGCTTCGTGAGGAAGTAGCCGAGCGGCAGAGCGAACACGACGGTCGTGACGAGCAGCGGCTGGATCACCGAGAGGCGTCCGCGGTCGAGCGCCGCAGCCTGGAACAGGTAACCCGTGACCAGCGCCACGGTCCCGAGCAGCCACATCGTCTGACCCAGGAGCCGCACGAGCGACCTCGGCTGGGCCAGGGAGATCGTCGGCAGGTTCAGCGCACCCTTCTGCTGCAGGGCTGCCGCCAGGGCGAAGAGGAAGGCCGCGATGAGTGCGAGAGTCGCCGCCATGGTCAGGGGATGTCCACGGCGCGGGGGAAGACGATGCTGCCGGAAGGAGCGGCGACAGTCGTAGTCGCGCTCACGGCATCCCGGCGCCGTGGCAGTGCATCTCGTTCGAGAGGAAGAAGCAGTACCCGTAGCCCGGGTTGCGGACCCCGCCCGTCGGCTTCGCGAGCGGATGAGAGGCGGCTCCGCCGGAGCTCACGCCTCGGCCTCCTCGTCGAGGTCGGCCTCCGCGACGAGCTCGGCGAGTTCGAGCGTCCGCACGATCTTGAGCGCCGAGGCGACGCGTGCGGTGCCGACGATCGGGGCCACCGCGGCCAGGACGCCGCGTACCTGGGCGGCGTCGACGTCGGCGTCGCCCGCCGCGCCGAGGTCAGGAGGTACGACGCCGGCGGTGCGTCGACCGCGACGAGCGCGGCGATGCGAACGAGCATCAAGGTCTGCGCGTCGAGCGTCGAAGCCGCGATCGAGCTGGCGGTCATGTCCGCGAGCAGATCGAGGACGGGGGTGTCAGTCGTCTCTGCCATGGATCCCCTCTCAGTCGGGGCGCGGCGGACGGCGCGCCCGGGTCGGTGTTTTCTCACTCGATTCACGACGAAAAGCACATGGTTGATCAGACCCTTGAATGGTTTCCCTCGGTCGCGGGTTCCTCCTTGACCTCGGCTTTGCCGGTGGTCGTCACGGCGAAACCTGTCACAGGCCTAGGTGAGTCAACATCACCGACGCTGGAATTCACCCAGGTGAACCGGGCTCAGCGAGCAAGGGTCGGCCGCCCAGCTCCTGCTAGTCGCGGCGCGGTACGACGCACGCGGACAACGGAGGAGGCGAAGGGCGACAACGGCGGCCCGCGGTACGTAGAGGCCGGGTGAGCTACAGGAAGAGGATGATCGCGTCGAGGATCAGCAGGCCGGCCACCACCAGGAATGCGTAGATCTTCACTTCCGGCTGACGACGCGCGACCCCTGCTGGGCGCGCGTCATGCCTCCGACGGCTCGGTCTCCGAGGAGCACGAAGACGATGACCGGTCCCCAGACGAGGGCCGTCGCCAGCGCGCAGTACAAGACGACCAGTACGGCCTCGTCCGCGTCGCCAACGCCGGCGGTGGTGATCGCCGTGGCGGCAAGCGAGGTGAGCACCAGGCGCTTCGGGCCGCCGATCCCGAGCAGGAAGCCGGCGATCGATGTCGTGACCAAACGCATGCGGCTGAGCCGCTCGAGCACCGCCTTCGTCCGTTCGCTCCCGCCTTCCGTCTCGACCGGAGGTGCTCGCCGGACCCGAAGCGCGGCCGCGATCAGGAGGAGCGCGAGGAGCAGCTCGAGCGTGGCGAGCAACGTCGAGTGGGTCCGCTTGCTCGCGCCCGTGACGGCGACGCCGAAGCCGACCAGGAGCGAGCAGGTCAGCACCTGGCCGCTGACGAACCCGATGCCGAACCCGAGCGTCTTCAGCCGGCCTGCCTGCATGACAGCGAGCGTCGCCGCGAACGCCAGCGCACTGAACCCCGCGATCAGCGCATACAGAAGCAGATGAAGGGCCGCGTGGATCATCGGGGCTCGCGGCCGCGTCCTTTCCTAACTCGTGAGCCCGGCGATGCCGTTTCGGAGGAGCGATGCGGCGAGCAGGATGACGATCACGGCCGCGATCACCCTCGCGTGCCGATCGAGCCAGTCTCGGGCCAGGCCGAGGAAGTGGTCGGTCCAATCGCGCGCGACGAGCAGCATCACGATCGCCACTGTGAGCGGCAGCAGCGACACCAGCGCGAAGGCGATCCATTCGACTACGTACTGACTAGTGCCCGGGTCTGTCTCGGAGATGTCTTTCAGAGCGAACGGGATGAACACGCCCGGGTTTGCGAGCAGGGCGCCGGCGCCGAAGATCGCGACAGCAGGCGACGACGCGACCTTGCTCATCTTGTCCATCATGGCCGCCTCCTTCTCCGGGTTCACGGGCCTGCGGAGGAAGCGAACGACCCAGATGAGCAGCAGGATCCCGCCGACGACGTCGATGACGGCGACCCAGGTCTTCGGGGTCGACTTGCTGTGGGAGGCGGCGGCGTTCCCGAGTACGAAAGCGGCGGCGACGCCTACTGCGAGCGTCGCGACGATAGCTCCGAGGTAGAACCACAGACCGGTGAACAGCGGCCGCTTGCTGAGAACGAGCGCGAGCACCGACCACGTGAGCGTCAGCGGGGAGAGCATCGCCGCGAGCGCAACGAGGACGAGCTCGAGATCGACCCAGTTCACGGGTGGCTCTCAGCCCGTGACAGGACGGCGCAGCCTGGTTCGGCAGCTTCGGCGGGAGCCGCGATGTCGAAGTACAAGGCCGGTCACCTCACCTCGGACCCGTCGGGCGACGGCTAGGTGAAGATGTTCACGGCTCGCGCAACGACGAGCGAGAGGACGCTGAGCGAGATGACTGACTGCACCGCCATCGCGATCTTCGCCCAGGGCGCGAGCGGCATGACGTCGGTCGGGCTGAAGGCGGTCGCGTTGGTGAAGCCGAGATACAGGTAGTCGATGAACCGGGGCCGCCAGTCGGGAGGCGCGATCCGCGGGCTCAGTTGCTGAGGGAACGCGAAGTCGGGGTGGGCCGGGAGGTGGTGGGCACGTGCTGCAGCGCCGCCGCCGTCGAGCTCCCAGTAGAGAAGAGCGAACGCGATGTTGTTCCCTCCCGAAGACGGCGCGTCCGCACCGTGGCAGCGCTTCCACTTCTGCCGCAGCCGCAGGTGCACGGGTCGTTGCGGCCGCGTCTGGCGTCCTCGGCGGCGTAGAGCCGGACGATCTCGGACGGCGCGCCGCCGCGCCGCAGCTGCTCGCCCATGAAGCGCATCGGCGCGGTCGACGTGGTGGAAGAAGTCCTTGTAGCCGGCGCAGAGGTAGTTGAGGCCGGGCTCGCCGTCGGGGGTCTCGATGAAGCGGTCCTTGGGGCAGCCGCCGTGGCAGGCGAAGCGCACGTCGCAGTCGAGGCAGTAGCTGCGGCAGGGTCTCGCGCTTGTCGAGCCCGAACTGCCGCTGCTGCGGCGAGGCGACGAGCTCGAGCATGTGCGTCATCTGGATGTTGCCGAGCTTGTGCTTGGGCTCGACGAAGTGGTCGCAGGAGTAGAGGTCGCCGGTGTGCTCGAGCGCGAGCGCGAGCCCGCAGGTCTCGGAGTGGATGCAGAGGCCCGGGCGGCTCGCCGACCCAGTTGGCGAGCGCGACGTCGAACATCTGCACGTAGACCTCGCCGACGTCGCGGCGCACCCACTCCTCGAAGACGTCGATCAGGAAGCGGCCGTACTGCTCGGCGCGTCACCGAGCGGTCGGTGACGCGGCTTCCCTCCTGCGACGTAGAGCGGGCGGTCGCGCCAGGAGCTCCAGGGCACGCTGCCGTCCTCGTCGGCCTCGGCGACCCGCTCGATGATCGGGATGAACTGGACGAAGCGGGCGCCGCACTCGTCCCGCAGGAAGCGGTAGACCTCGCGGCCGTGGTCTGCGTTCGCGGCGTGGATCGTCGTCAGCGCGTTCCACTCGACGCCCGCCGTCGCGCAGGTAGCCGAGCCCGCGCATCACCTGGTCGAAGGAGCCCTTGCCGCCCTTGTTCACCCGGTAGGCGTCGTGCAGCTCCTGCGGGCCGTCGATCGAGATCCCGACCAGGAAGTCGTGCTCGCGCGAAGAAGGCCGCCCACTCCTCGTCGAGCAGCGTGCCGTTGGTCTGGATCGTGTAGGCGGCGCGCTGGCCGGGCTGCAGGTAGCGCTCGCGCGAGCTCGACCGAGCGGCGGAAGAAGTCGAGCCCCATCAGCGTCGGCTCGCCGCCCTGCCAGGCGATCTGCACCTCGGGCACGCGCGCGTGCGCCTCGATCAGCTGCCGCAGGTAGGCCTCGAGCAGCTCGTCGGCCATCCGGAAGCGCGAGCCCGGGTAGAGCATCTCCTTCGAGAGGAAGAAGCAGTAGGAGCAGTCGAGGTTGCAGACCGCGCCGGTCGGCTTGGCGAGCAGGTGGAAGGCCGGCGGCGCATCGGTGATCGTCGCGAGACCGGATTCGCTCAACGTCCCGGTTGTTCCCTGGCCCACGGCTCCTCCTCAGTCAGGAGGGGGCGGCGGGCTTTCCCGCCGCCCCCTCGCGTCCCGCGACCGAGGTCGCCTCAGTCGCGGCTCATCATCGCGAGCGCTTCCTTCTCCACGTCGAGGTACGCCTCGCCGGAGACGTCGACGAGCACGCGCTCGATCGTCGCACCGACGAGGGCCCAGGGACGCTCGAACGGGTAGTCGTCGGTGACCGCGGCTCCGCTGTCGCGGCCGATGCACAGCCCTTCGCCGCAGAGCGTGAACTTGCCGTTCTGCAGCATCGCATCGGAGAGCTCACCGACCTTCTTGTCGTCGATGAACAGCTCGAATGAGCCGGAGGTCACGACGGGAGTCTGCGACTCCTTGGTGAACTCCACGCCGAGCACGCACTTGCCGGTGGGGATCGGCCCTGTCGGAAGCGACCACCTGCTCCTTCTCCCCGAGGTAGTTGTAGACGTACTTGAGCTTGCCGTCTTTCAGGTAGAGGGCATGCCCGCCGAAGGGGCTGCCGTGGGCGAACAGGACACCGCCCGCCTCCGCGGTCTGGACGTCGACCTCGGCCGCGATCTTGAACGACCGGCCACGCACGTTGACCGCGACCGCCTCCGGCACCTCGAGGGTGTTCGGGTAGTAGACGAAGCGGTCGCGCGGCGCGGTCATCTGGGGCCGCGGGGTCGTCAGCAGCTCCAACGCATCCCGGTCGTCGAGGGGCAGGCCGAAGTACAGGCCGGCCTCGTAGAGCCAGAGCTCCTTCAGCTCCTCGAGCAGCTCCGGGTGCTTGTCGGCGAGGTCGTGGCACTCGGAGCGGTCCTCGTCGACGTGGTAGAGCGCCCACTTGTCCTCCTCGAAATGCCTCCAGCCGGACGGTGCCCCTGCGTGGAGCGCATCGGCCTTCCAGCCGTCCCGCCAGATCGCGCGGGTGCCGAGCATGACGTAGAACTGGCTCTGCTTCTGCGTCTTCGCCTTGGCGTCTTCGAAGCTGTACTTGAAGCTCGTGCCCTCGATGTCGCTTCTGCGTGAAGCCCTTGACGACCTCGGGGGGCTCGATCTGCAGGCACTCGAGCACGGTCGGGACGATGTCGCTGACGTGCGTGTACTGATTGCGGATCTCACCGCTCGCCTTGATGCCCTTGGGCCAGTGCACGACCATCGGGTCGGCGACGCCGCCCTCCCACGTGTGACGCTTGAACATCTTGCACGGCGTGTTGAACGCGAAGGCCCAGCCGGTCGAGTAGTGGTTGTAGGTTTCGGGCGAGCCGAGCACGTCGAGGTACTCGAAGTTGGCCTTGAATCGTCCGGGACGCCGTTCATGACCTTGTTCTCGTTCACCGACCCGTGCGGGCCGCCCTCCCCCGAGGAGCCGTTGTCCGAGAGCCAGACGATCAGGGTGTTGTCGAGCTCTCCGATCTGCTCGAGGTAGTCGATCAGCCGGCCGAGCTGGTCGTCGGTGTAGCTCGAGTAGCCGGCGTAGACCTCGGCCATCCGGATCATGAGCGTCTTCTCGTCGTCGGACAGCGAGTCCCAGGGCAGCACGCGTGTCGAGCGGCGACTGTTCCTTGCCGTCGACGCTCTTCACTCCGGCCAGCGGGTTGATCTCGGACAGCTCCGTGTTCTCCGGGAAGATCCCGAGCTTCTTCTGCTTCGCCAGGATCTGCTCGCGGATCTTCTCGTAGCCCGTCGTCGAAGACGCCCTTGTACTTGTCCGCCCACTCCTTCGGCGAGTGGTGCGGCGCATGATTCGCGCCCGGGCAGAAGTACATGAAGAACGGCTTGTCGGGAGCGATCTGCTTCGCGTCGGCGATCATCCCGATCGCCCGGTCGGCGAGGTCCTTCGACAGGTGGTACTTGTCGCCGAGGCCCTCGGCCCACTCCTTGCCGTCCTTCGGCGGATCGGCCGGCTGCTCGATGAACTGCTGGTCCTGGACGAGATCGGGATACCAGTCGCTCGTCTCTCCGCCGAGGTATCCGTAGTAGCGCTCGAAGCCGCGGCCGGTCGGCCAGTTCCGCTTCGACGACGCCATGTTCGTCTCGTCCTCGCCCACGACGTGCCACTTCCCGAGCGCGTATGTGTTGTAGCCCTGCTCTCCGAGCACCTCGGCGATCGTCGCCGTCTCGAAGGGAATGTGCCCGTTCGAGCCGGGGAACCCTGTGGTCGTCTCGGCGATGCATGCCATCCCGACCGTCGTGTGGTTGCGGCCGGTCAGCAGCGACGCTCGCGACGCCGAGCAGATCGACGTCGTGTGGAACTGGGTGTAGCGAAGCCCGTTGTCGACGAGCCGCTGCAGCGTCGGCATCTCGATCGGACCGCCGAACGGCGCCAGGGCGCCGATCCCCGTGTCGTCCCACACGATGAACAGCACGTTCGGCGCGCCCTCCGGCGCCTTCGGCTGCACGTATGGATCCCAGTCTGGGGTCGAGTCGCGGATGTCGAGGTTGATGACGCCCTCGAACCGTTTGCTCATGATCTCTGCTCCTTTCCTCTCATGTCCGATTTCCCTCATCCCGGCTTGCTGGCTTCGACGGTCGGGCCGTTTTCGACCACAAGTCCGAGGTCGTGCAGTTCCCGCTGTGATTTGCCGGCAAGCTTGCGGCCAAGCAGCGGCCGGCCGTCCGAGTGCTGATAGACGCCCTTCGGCTCCTTCGCGAGCGGTGCCTCCCAGCCTCGGTAGAGCGCGATCACGCGGACGGTGAAGCCGACGACGAAGGAGATCCCCGCCGCCCACCAGGGGTTGGCGCCGGCCCAGGTGACGAGAATCCAGACGAGGCCGGTGAGGGCGGCGATCGCGACGAACCATTCGCCGCGGACGAACTGCTTGGGAGGCACGCCGCTTGAGACGTCGACGTACCAGCGGCCCGCGGTCGGGCCGACCACCGCCAGCAGCAGGCAGCCGAGTACCGGCAGCCCGACGGTGACGCCTTTCTGCGCGCCGACGATCGCGTACCAGGGCAGCGAGAACGAGGTCATGAACTGGAAGAGGCCCTCTCGGAACATCTGTCCGCCTGTGTAGGCCAGGGAGTAACCGAGGATCCCGAACGCAAGCGCGAGCGTGATGTAGGCCGGGTTGGTGAGCGCCGAGGGCACCTGGGCGACCAGGACGTCGCGGGTGATGCCGCCTCCCAGGCCGCCGAGCAGCGCCATCAGGATGATCCCGACGACCGTGAAATTCTTGTAGTGGTCGGGCCGTCGGGCGAGGAGGGCGCCGTTCAACGAGTTCGTCGAGGCGGCGATCAGGTCGACCTGCGTGAAGCCGTCCTTGCCGGTCCAACTGTAGCCGCCCCAGTGAACAGAGCTCGCCATTGTCAGCAGGTCAATCATCGACGGTCCCTTTTCCTGATCAAGCTGAGATAGGGAGGAATCCAGTGCCACGACTGCTCGTCGTCATCGTCACGTTCGGCCCGCTCTTCGTCGTCATGGCAGCGCCCTCGGCCTGCTCGCGACACGTGTCCGCACGTCGGAAGCGTTGATCGGATCCGCGTTGCTTCTCCCGCGACCGCTTGCACCACAGCTCCTTTCCGTCTATCTCAGCGAAAGGCTGCCGATCACTCAGGCGCACCGAGTGCGTGCAAATCAGATAACGCCCGGCGCTAGTCGGCACCATCCCAATGGGATGAAACGGAGGTCTACGTGAGCCACGTCACCGTCGAGGCCAACGCCGTAGTGCGACGCCCTGCCCAGGAAATCGGCGAGCGGCGGTACGACGCGCCCCCGGAGAGACATGATCGGCCGAGCACGAATCGCAGGAGCTGACATGAACGATGTGACCCAAAGCGAGGAAAACGGCCGGTCGACCGACGAGGATCGGGAGCACTTCGATGTGCTGCTCGCCGCTATCTCTTTGTTGACCCGGCGCACAAGGACTACGACGCCGTCATGCAGCTGGTCAAGGACAAGAAGATCAAGGTCGAGGGTGTCGTACTCGCGAGCGAGGACGACGCCGGCGAGATGCATATCGTCGAGGCGGGCGACCACCTGGTGCGCAAGGGTGCCGAGATCGTCGGAGGCGTCGGTCTGGTAGTCGGTCTTTTCGCGCCTCCGCTGCTCGCCGCGACAGCCGTCGGCGCCGGAGCCGGTGCGCTGCTCGCCAAGTTCGGCAAGCACCGAGTCGAGAGCGGGATCGAAAAGCAGCTGAAGGACGTGCTGCCCGCTGGCGCGGCCACCCTGATCGCCATCTACGACCACACTGGCGGCGGCGCGGTCCGCGAGGCGGTCGCCAATGCCGCCAAGACCTCGGTAGCCGAGATCGACGGGAAGAGCGTCAAGGAGCTGAAGGCCGGGCTGGCGGAAGCCCAGGCCGGCCTGTCGGGCTAGCCGCCTGGCGTTCTCGGGTTCGGCAACCAGGTCCGCCCGGGGTGACGGTCTGCGATTCGCCCGTTTTAAGACACGATGGTCCCTGGGTGTCCTCGAAGGGCGCTGAGCAGCAACTCGGCAAACTCAATGGAGACGCGGGCGGCCGCGAACTGGACCCGGGCCAGGTCGACAACGGTCGAGCCGAGCATCTTGGTGCGGACGCTACGAAGCGACTGCCAGGACGCCATCGTCCGAAGGGGATGAACGGCGACAAGCGATGTCCCCCTCGAGTTCGAGGCAGGCGACTGGGTCGATCTCGGTGATCGCCGCCTCGCCCGTGACGCGCACCAGGTCTACCGGTGGAAGGAGACAGGCGAAGTCTCCTGCGAACGCGAGCCCCGCATCGAACTGACGGTCCGCGACGACAAGATCGCCCGGTACGAAATGCGGATTGTGGGATAGGCGCGGCCTACGCGCCCGTGGCGGGTGTGTCGTCACCCGGTCGAAGGCGAAGGGATAACTTGACGACCCGCACCGACGAGCTCGCGGTGACGTGCAGCACGGCTCCGATGGCTACCAGTGCGCCGCCGACGATTCCGAGTGGCCCGGATCCCAGCAACAACCAGCCGATCCGATTCAGCAGGAACCCCGGTGTCGACGCCACGCCGCTGAGGACGCCGGTCGTCACGCTCTGGGTCGTCCGTTCGCGCCGCGAGCCGGTCTTGCGAACGCCGAGGATCCAGCAGGGAATCGCGATGAAGAGATAGACCTGCACGACGAACATCACGACGAGCGCGAGCCACAGCCAGTCGGCCTGCAGGCGCGGCATCGCCAGCCAGATCGCCGCCTGCAAGCCGCCGGTAAGCGCCGCCAGACCGCCGACCAGACGCCAGTGAGGTCGAGCCTCGCCGAACGCGGCCCTGATGTCGGCGGTGGGGCTCTGGGTCATCGTGTAGGCGAAGGTCGCGTTGCACCAGTAGGCGATCTGAGCCGCAAGCACAACGCCGACCGCGACCGGGATGATGTCGCTGGTCGAAAACGTGGGCCTGGAGAGCAGGTGGTTCTTCATGTTCCAGGTCATGACCCCGATCCACGCGGCTGGAAAGAACTGCAGAAGCGTGAGCCGCCAGTTCCGCAGCAGCAACAGGACACCGTCGAAGACGACCGCAACCGTTCCTGCCGCGTACACGAGCGGGGCCAGCCAGCGCCGCCTGCCTCCCAGATCCTTGAGCGCAGATTCCACCGTGGCGGGATCGGTGCTGCGCACCGCGGCCGTCGCATTCACGAGAGCCCCCCATCGCGACCGTTGGCGCCCCTGCGCTCCGGGCGACACTGGTGTGGCAGGACTCACGGGAGACCGTGTCGATGGCAAGTGATCCCTCCGGTGCTCGGTCCGAGGGTGTGGTCGTTCACCTGGTTGCCGCCGTTTCGTCGGATCCGCCGGCGCCGGATGCGGTTTCCGGCTCTGGCCTGACCGGTGTCAGGTTGGTGCTAGACCTGCGCGACCCTCTCGGGCGGCGACATGAAGGCGCCGAAGATCCAGAGAATCGGGAAGAAGATCCCGAAGAAGAACATCCAGCCGTGTCCGTTCCTCAGCGTCATGAACCCGAGCGTGAACAGCAAGACCAGGTACAAGAGGCCGGCGCCGATACCGATTCCCCACCACATGATTCCTCCTTGGTTACGCCTAGTTCCAGCCGGGGTGCGTAGCTGGGTATGTCCTTTGGGTATCGAGTGTGAAGCCGGAGCCAATCCGAGGCATCGTTCGAACGGGATGATCCCGCGCGCCCTGCGCCGTGGTAGGCACCCAGGATGACGCCGCACAATCTTCCTTCGGGTGAGCAGGTCGAGCTCTCCTTCGGCGACCATGAGGTCGTCGTCACCGAGGTCGGCGCCGGACTCCGCGCCTACTCGGCCGGAGGGCGCGACGTTCTCGACGGCTACGCAGTCGACGAGTTTGCTACCTCGGGACGTGGCCAGCTTCTGATCCCCTGGCCGAACCGGATCCGCGACGGCGCCTACGAGCTCGACGGCCGACGTCACCAGCTCGACCTGAGCGAGCCGGCACGCGACAATGCGATCCACGGGCTCGTGCGCTGGTCGAGCTGGAGCGTCTCGGAGCGATCCGCCGACCGTGCCGTCCTCGAGCACGTGCTCAGGCCACGGCCGGGCTATCCGTTCACCCTCGAGCTGCGGGTCGAGTACTCCCTCTCAGCAGACGGGCTCACTGCTATCACCACGGCAACGAACATCGGTGCGGAGACGTGCCCCTACGGGGCTGGCTGGCATCCCTACCTCTCCGTCCGCGGCGACATCGTCGACGAGGCGCTTCTCCGTGTTCCTGCGCAATCGGTCCTGGAGGCAGACCAGCGCGGGATCCCGGTCGGGTCCCGGCCCGTCGAGGCGACCGAGCTCGACTTCCGCGAGCCGCGGCCGGTCGGGCCGACGAGGCTCGACCACTGCTTCACCGACCTCGACCGCGGCGAGGACGGACGGGCCCGCGTCACGATCGGCGAAACGACGCTCTGGGCGGACGAGGCCTACCCGTACCTGATGGTCTTCACCGGCGACGGGCTACCGGACGTCGAGCGCCGCAGCCTCGCGGTCGAGCCGATGACCTGCACGCCGAACGCATTCGTCAGCGGGCAGGGCCTTGTCCTGCTGGAGCCGGGCGACTCCCACGCCGCGGCCTGGGGCATCACTCCCTGAGGCCTGGGGCTCAGAGGTCCTTCCGGTACCAGCGTGCCGTGCTGCCCGCCGGGCAGCCCTCGATGACGCCGACCGCCTCGTAGCCGAGCCGCTCGTAGAGGCCGGCCGCCAGCAGGTCGTAGGCGAAGAATTCGACGAGGGCACAGCCGCGCCCTCTCGCAAGCGACTCTGCCGCGGCCATCAGCTCACGCGCAAGCCCGCGGCCCCGGAGCGGCTCGTCGACCCACATGGCGTGCAGCTGGCAGCAGCCGCCCCACGTCATGCCGGAGATGCCGGCGAGGATCCGACGCTCGCCGTCGCGAACGAAGATCCCGAACGCTCGGTCTTCGCCGACGCCTGCGGCCGCGATCGCGGCCGCAGTGACGCGCTCCTCGAGCAGCGCCAGGTCGGCAGCATCCGGCGAGTCCTCGACGACGAGCGGGTGCGGGCCGTCGTCCACCCGGCGAACCTCTCGCGGCCGCGCTCTAGGCGACGACCATCTGCTCCAGCAGGGAGGCGTCATCGAAGTAGTTCCGGAACGCAGAGATCTTGTCTCCGCTCGAACTCGGCCACCAGGGCGGCGCCCAGCAGGATCTTGCCACCGGTCGGCTCGACGACAGTGTCCTCGTCGAGCACGAAGGGGCCGGAGAACACGGCGCTGAGCCGATACTCGACGAATCCCTTGTTCCCGAAAACGTCGAGCGAGTTGATCTCGATCGTTACGTCGGAGAGGGCGTCCTCCCGGCCGGCGACCGTCTCTTTCAACTCGTCGAGCGAGCGAGCGAGCATGTGCGGCGACCAGCCGCTGACGTCGGCGGTGAACAGCTCCGGCAAAGCCTCGACGTCGCCGGTGATGCACGCCTCGAGGGCGCGCTCGCAGGACTTGAGCACGACCGTTCTCAGCCATGACGACTCCTCACTTTCTCCGATTGCGATGACTAGGTCCCGAGGATCTTGGCCTTCGCGGCTGCGAACTCCTCGTCGGTCAGGGTGCCGTTGGCGTGCAGCTCCCCCAGGCGCTCGAGCTCGTCCGTGTCCGAGCCCTCGCTGGTCGGGGCGGGCGGCGGCGGCGCGGGCGGCGGGTCCTCGTAGCTCCCCTGGTCCATTGTCCTGCTGCCCGCCTCTGCCGCCTGCCCTGCCGGCCGCGTAGGCCGCTCCGCCGACTACCAGCGCAGTCCGGCGGCGCGCCCGTCGTCGAACCAATCCCATCGCTCTCTCCTATCGTGGTCGGTTCACATCCCGGCTCGGCGATCTCACGAGCACGGGGTCAGCGATCGATGTTGTCCCGACGGCGGTTGGCCGGCATCATCCAAAGAGGGCGAAACCGGCCGGTGGGCAGAGTGATCTGTCCAGGCTTCAGCGGGCGGCGCGCTCGACGACCTCGCACGTGAGCCCGTCGGGAGTTCCTCGGACGCGGCGGCTGTAGTGCACGCGCAGCGCGGCGTCCGGCCCGACATCCAGCGGGTCTGGCAGCACCCATACCGAGGTCGCCCAGCTCGACGTCGGCCACGTCCACGGATCGAGTGTGTGCGCGATCGCCCCGTGCAGGTCGGCGCGGAACGTGACGGCGACGGCGTTGACGACTCCGGGCGTGATCGAGGGCGAGGTCGGCGGCGGCGCGCACCGTGGCCGCGTCGAAGGCGGTGAGGTCGAGGACGGCGAGGACGGTCGGCGGACCCACGGGGGGCCACGTCGCAGCCACCTCGGCCTCGGTCGGCGAGTTGACGGGGCCCGGGGCCGCCGCGTCCACCAGGGGCTCGAAGTCGATCCCGTACAGCCCTCGCCAGCGCTCGACCGCCGAGCGTCCGAGCGCGCGCTGCCTCGCCTCCGTCTCGGGGAGCAGGAGGGGCCGTGCGAAGAGCGTGAGCGCGTTCGGGATCAGCCGCGCGCCCGGCTTCAGCAGCCGGCGGCGAGCGTCGAGTGTCGTCTCGAGGATCTCCTCCTCGAACGGCTCGTTGCCGATGACCTCGGACACGAGCAGGTCGGCCGGCTCGGGCAGCTCGATCTCGCGCGACCACCCGGCGACGAGCGTGATCCTGTCCCCCATGTCGTTCAGGGCGAACACACGCTCCGCGGCCTCCGCGATATCGCTGGCCTCGACTGCGTAGACCTGCTTTGCGCCCGCACGGGCGGCGGCGATCGCGAGCACGCCGCTTCCGGTGCCGATGTCGAGCACGACGTCTCCCGGTCGCACTGCTTGCGAGAGCGCCGCCACGTAGTCACTCGTCCGGCGATCGTCGTGCAGCATTCGGGCATGTTCCACCGGGTCCGCCCACCCGCTCGAGCGGCCGCCTGGGGCGCCCGGCCGCATCAGGGCGCCCTCCTCGATCAGCATGTTGATGACGCTCAGCGTCGGCACGAAGTCGGTCGGGCTTCGGTCGCCGCCCTCGAGCTGCTCGATCGCGTCTCCCAGAGCCAGCGGCCGCGAGAAGAGCGAGAGGATCGAATATCCCCTAGGCCCGATGTCGAGGATCGTCCCGTCCGGCGCATCGACGAGCACGTGCCCGGCCGCATCGAAGCGCGTGCGCACGTTGGGGGCGAGTTGCAGAAGGGTTTTCGAGGAGACGTCGAGGTCGTGCAAGTGTGAAAGGAGCGGCGCGATCAGGTAGATGGACGGTGGAGCGTACCGGGATCGAAGGGGCGCAAGAAGCGGCCCGGGGTCGTGGCTGGAGCCCCATCCGGGAGGAGCAGTACCGTTTTGGTGTGGCTCGCCCGAGGGTGATCGAGCGTCGGATGACGCGATTTCTCAGCGAGCCCGTGTCCGTCCGGAACGCGGTCAACGTGATCGTCGTGGCAACCGCAACCGTCGTTGTCGGGAGCGGGGTCCTGATGCGGGTGCTCGATCACTCCGAGTACCCGAACATCTGGCGGGGGATGTGGTGGGCTCTGCAGACCGTGACGACGGTCGGCTACGGGGACGTGACGCCGACGCATCCCTCGGGCCGGATCGTCGCAGCGTTCGTGATGCTCGAGGCGATCGCCTTCGTGACGATCACCGTCGCGGCGATCACCTCGACTTTCGTCGCGCGCGCGGAGCGCGAGCGCGAGCTGGCGGAAGCTGAGGAAGATGAAAGTCGAGGAGAAGCGGATCAATGCCCGCTTCGATGACCTCGCCGCCCGTTTGGACCGGGTCGAAGCGATGCTTTCGCGCCTGACCAGTCCCTGAACGGTCACGCTGATCACGAGGGGTGTGGGTTGCTCAAGGCGCGAGGGGGATCTTCTCGGCGGCCTTGGTAGAACCGGTGGCGCGGCGTTGTTTCTCGGCCTGGCGCCAGTTGGCCCACACCGGGGAGAAGACGGCACAGACCAGCGACATCGTGGTCATGATGAACACGTAGCCGACGAGCGTGACCACCACCCCGAACGAGCCGAATGCCTTCCCGTTCTCGTTCAACGGGGGCCCCAAGAAGAACGGCGCCGTTGCGGCTGCACCGCCCAGAACGATGGTGGCGAGCAGGGCGCCGGGTAGCAGGGCGCGCAAACCGATCGTTCGGTGCAGGAGGAAGCGCGGCACCCAGAGCCAGAACACAGTCGACGCTACGAGCCAGACCGGCAAGAGGACCACCCAGCCTGCATCACGGAGCTCCGCGGCCGCCACCACTGCCAGGGCGAGGGCACCGGCGAGCACGAAGAAGAAGATCGCGAACAGCCCCTGGTCGGCCGCCGACCCGACCTCTACCCGCCAGGCGCGGGCGTAGACGTCCTGATAGATCTGGCCGATTCCGATGCCCCAGATGAGGAAGCTGACGACGACCGTGATCGTCGCCGCGAGGGCGTTCGAGGAGGCGCTGCCGAAGGTGTCGTGGACGAGGCTGGCGGTGGCCCCGTTCAGCTTCAGGTGCGTGATCAGGCGCTCTGCAAAGGCGTTCGTGTCGCTTCCTGACGAGTGGAAGTACGAGACGGCTACGAGCGCGGCCGGCAGAACCGAAAGCGTTGAATAGACGGTTACCGCACAGCCCGAGTTATGGCTCGCCTCGAAGTAGGCCCGGAACCACTGCAGCGTGAGCCGACCGACCCGTGTATCGGCACGGCCGCTGAGCCAATCCTGGATCGCCTTGACGCGGCCGCCCGTCGCGGTCTTTTCTTGATCAGGTTGAGGACTTCCGCCGCTGCGATGCAACCGTCATCCGTCCTTCAAGCCGGTTCCTCCTAGGAGTCCCGCCCCTCGGCCTCGTCTAGCTCAGCGAGGTCGAGCGCGAGGTCGAGCGCGCTCACGAGCTTAATCGCCGCCGAGGCGATGCGTGGAGTTCCAACGATCGGGGCAAGTGCGATGAGCACGCCCTCGACTTGCTCGGCGTCGATGCCGACATCCCCGGCGGTGCCGACGTTCAGCAGGTATGAAGCGGCCGGGGCGTCGACCGCCACGAGGCCGGCGATCCGCACGAGCATCAAGGTCTTCGGGTCTAGGTTCGACGCCTCGATCGACTCCGCGGTGATCCTCGCGAGCAGATCGACTACGGGGCTATCACTCGTTCGTTGCTCCATCGTTACTCCTTCGGTTGTGTGATCGCGTGCCATCGCCGAGCGCACGCTCCCCGCCGCTACCGGAACAAGCGTCGCGAAATCGCGGGGAACACGCATCGTCCATTCGGGATGATCGGCGGGAGCGCCCGGGATCAACCGGTGAGAGCTGAGACTCAATTGCTCAACACGTACGACGGTGGAGCATTCGTGGCTGTTCGTTCGACCGATGAAACACCGATCGGGCTGTTCTTGCGATCGAGGAGAAGATCAGCGGAGCGGCCTCTAGCGGCGCCTCCGATGGGGCAGTACATGGCGGGATTCGGCCGACCCGACCGCAAGAGTTAGGAGCACGGTGATGGCGGTCGATCTCAAGGAGTCGAAGCCGTTCTGGAGGAAACACCTCGGCGCGCTGATCGTCGGTGGCTTCGCGGTCCTCCTGGTCGTGATCGTCCTGCTCCAGCTCCTGGACGAGGGGGACGTTGCCGACTGGCTCGCCCAGGCGCCGAAGGAATGGGCCTACGTCCTGTGCTTCCTGTTCGTCTGGTTCGATGCGGTCATTCCGATCTTCCCCGGCGAGACGACGCTGAGCGCCGCGTCGACGCTCGCTGCAGAGGGAACGCTGGAGCTCTGGCTCGTCATGCTGGCCGGGGCGCTCGGCGCGATCGTCGGAGACTCCTCACTGTTCTGGATCGCCCGCAAGAGCGCCACCAAAGTGCAGGGCCAGCTCGACAACGCGATGGAGAATTCGAAGGTTCGGGCAGCCTGGGATGCCCTCGACCGCTCTCCCGGACTCCTGATCGTTGCCGGACGCTACGTCCCGGGGATGCGCTTCGCCGTCAACGCATCCATGGGGCTCTCCGACGTTCCTTACCGCCGCTTCCTCCCCTGGTCGGTCTTGGGCGGAGCCCTGTGGTCGGTCTACACGTGCGCGTTGGCCTACAAGGTGGCAACGACGCTCTCCGGCTTTCCGCTCGCGTCGCTCGTGATCTCCTCGCTCATCACGTCCGCCGCGCTGGCGGCAATCTACTTCGTCGATCGGCGTAGGAGGAAAGCAGCGAAGGGTGCCGAGCCGATCGATATGAACGCGGAGCCCGCGGTCCGGGCCAGCTCCGCCGGATCGGACGAGTAGAGCGCTCGCGCTCGACGTCGCTTGTCTTGATGCGTGGGAGGAATACAGCGCCCGCTGCACGTCGAGCGGCTGGGATGCTCGGATCGCTCGGTGTCATGGCGGCAAAACTCGGCCTGGATCTCCCCCTCGTCGCTTTCACCCACTGAGGCTGTCCGCCGATTCATGCGAACAGGATGACGACCGTCCCAAGAAGCTCTGGTTCGATCGGCTCATCCCGGTACGGAAGGAGTAAACCGGTCAAGGCGATGCCCTCGGCGACAGACGCATCGGCCGTTCCCGAGGCTGGTAACCCAGTGGCTCCGGCTCCCGCCGAAGAGTCGCGCGTGCCGGTCTGGGCGTGGGTCGTGATCGGCTTGCTGGCCGCAGCGGTCCTCGCGGTTTCGATCGGGCTCCTGTTCAAGCTCCAGGACAACGCCGACGAGGCCCACGCCGCCGCGGTCTCGAACCTCGAGCTGATGAACGGCCTCGTTGCAAGCGTCGCCGTCACGAACGAGCAGGTGGCAGCGCTGAACAAGCAGCTGGAGTCGATCTCGTCGTCGGCGAAGAGCGCGGCCGCTTCGGCCCAGACCAAGGCCTCGTCCAAGAAGGCCCAGGCCACGTCGAAGGCGCAGTCGAAGGGCGGCGGGTGACCCGATGGCAATGCCCGAGCAGCCTGCGAGCACGCTTCGATCCGACCCGGCGACGGAGACGCGCCTCCCGGAAGACGCCGTCGAGCCGGACGGCGCGCGCCCCGCGAATCACCCGGTTCCGACCTGGGTCTGGGTCACGATCGCCCTGCTCGCGGTGGTACTCGGGCTCGGGCTGGCAGCACTCTCGTTTAACGGCGGCGGGGGGGCGAACGCTCAGGCGGCGGTCGCGGATGTCCAGCAACTGATGAAAGAGCTCACGACCCTCAATGCCAGCCTTGCGACGACAAATGCGATCCTCGCCGACGCTATCCAGTCGAGCTCCGAGATCAGCGCCAAGGCAAACGCGAAGCTCGAGCAGCTCTCGGCAAACCTCGCCGGGCTCCAGGCCGGCATCGGACAAGCGCGTGCCACCATGGGCCCGCAGCTGAAGAGCACGGTCCGCACGCGCCTCGGGAACGCCCAGGCGAAGCTACAGAGCCACGCAGAGGCGCTCGCGCAGAACAAGGGCCAGCTTTCACAGCAGGCCCTCAACGCGGTTCAAGAAGGCGTGGGAGCGGTCACGAGCAAGGTCAACTCGGAGATCCAGAGCAGAACCGAGAACAAGGCGTCGCTGGAGAGCCAGATCCAGGACCTGCGCGCAGACGTCGACCGGCAGGCGGCGGCACAGGACAGGCTCGGGTCCACGGTCGAACAGATCAAGTCCGCGCGGGGCCAGCTGGCCGCCCTGCGGCAACAGCTGATCGCCGAACGTGTTCGTCTGCACGGCCTGAAACTGCTGGTGCAGCGGCTGCGGGCTCGCCTCGATCGGCTGCGCCCGCGCTGAGCGGCTCACAGCTGCTCGTCACCGACGCGATGGCGAAGGAGATCTGGCCCGCAGCCTTGGGTTCATCGGGACCGCAGCGGAGCGCGAGGGGTCGTCGGATAGCCTCGGCACACGAGCGGAGTACGGTGTCGGCCGCGCTCCAGTGGCTCGACCTTCGGCCGGAACTTGAGTGCGCGGACCGCTCGCGAGACAAGCTGCCGCTACGTGCGCTTATGGCTGCAGGGTCCGCGATGTTGATGGCGGGCCATGACAACGCCGGCGGAGCTCGTCGCAGGGGTGGGCGCACACGCATGAAAACGCTTTAGGCTGCGCCCGTGGTGAGCGGTGTCCCCGCCTCTCCAGATCCTGCCGCGCTGATCCGTAGCCGGGAATATCGCGTGCTGCTGGTGCTCGCGGCCCTGGTCGGACTGCTGGTCTCGGCCGCGTCGTGGTGCTTCCTGGAAGGCGTTCACGAGCTGCAGGTGTGGGTGTATGAAGATCTGCCCGGCGAGGTCGGCTACCACGCGATTCCGGTCTGGTGGCCGCTTCCGTGGGTCGCGCTCGCAGGGCTGCTGACCGCGGTCGCCATTCTGCGCCTCCCTGGGCACGGTGGCCACGTGCCGGCGGAGGGCCTCAAGGCAGGTGGCGCGCCGACCCGTCCGATCGACCTGCCGGGCGTGCTGCTGGCGGGCCTCGCGACGCTCGGATTGGGGCTGGTGCTCGGTCCGGAGGGTCCCCTGATCGTCCTCGGCCTCGGGCTCGGCAGTCTCGCGATGCGTCTCGTCAAGCGTGACGCACCCGACCAGGCCGTGGGCCTGATGGCCGCCTCGGGGAGCTTCGCGGCAGTCTCGTCGATCTTCGGCTCACCCGTGATCGGCGCCGTGCTGATAATCGAGGCGGCAGGGCTCGGCGGGCCGACCCTGCCGCTCGTGCTCCTGCCCGGCCTGTTGGCGGCCGGCGTCGGCTCGCTCGTCTTCATCGGGCTCGGGTCGTTCTCCGGCTTCAGCACCGCGGCCTGGCAGTTGAGCCCGTTCCCGCTGCCGCCGTTCGGAGGCCCAGGTTGGGGGGACTTCGGCTGGACGATCCTGCTGGCCGTGGCAACCGCGGTGGTCGTCTTCGCGATCATGGAGCTCGCTCGCTGGGCGAAGCGGCTGGTCGATCAGCGCACGTTCTTGCTCACGATCGCAGCCGGGCTCTGTGTCGGCGGTCTCGCGATCGCCTTCGCCGAGGCGACGGGCGAGTCGCCCGACGCCGTGCTCTTCTCTGGCGAGGAGGCCTTCGGCAAGCTCTTCGGACAGGCAGCGAGCATCTCGCTCTCGACGCTCGCGCTGCTGCTCCTGTTCAAGGGGCTCGCGTGGTCGATCTCCCTGGGGAACTTCCGTGGCGGCCCGACCTTCCCCGCGATCTTCCTCGGCGTCGTCGCCGGGCTTATGGCGGCGCACCTGCCTGGTTACGCCGAGACACAGGCGGTGGCCGCGCTCATCGGCGCCGCCTGCGTCTCCGTCCTCCGGCTCCCGCTCTCCTCCGTCATGATCGCCTCATTGCTCTCGATCAAAGCCGGGCTCGCCGTCGCCCCGCTGATCGTCGTTGCCGTGGCGGTCGCATACCTCGCAAGCGAAGCACTGACCGCGTTCGTCGACGCCCGAGTCGGCGCCGCCCCCGCAAACAAGCAGACAGACAGCACCGCCCCGGCGTTCTCACCATCCGGCTGAACCCACGCCGGCGCTCCGGCGTTGGCGATTCATCCTCAAGGGATGACGAACGCATGACGCGCGCCGTCTAGCCTGCGGGCCAGTCGCAGCACGCCTGCGTTTTCCTGGGTGCACAGAAGGGAGAGTCGTGATGGCTGAGACACCGACCGACGTGCTCGTTGCGGGCTATCAGGACATCGACGAGGCGACGCAGGACTTCGAGTCGCTCGTCGCGCTCGTCAAAGAAAAACAGGTCTCGATCGAGGGCGTCATCCTGGTCACGCATGCCGAGGACGGCAGCGTCGCGGTGCGACAGACGGGCGACAACCGCGGCCGCAAAGGGGCGGGATGGGGTGGCGGGGTCGGGGTCGCGGTCGGCCTCTTTGCTCCGCCGCTGCTCGCCTCGGCCGCCGTCGGGGCGGTCGCGGGCGGGGTGGTCGGCAAGTTCGTCGACCACCGGGTCGAGCACGACATCCACGACAAGATCGGCGAGAACCTGCCGCCGGGGTCGGCAGGGATCATCGCGATCTTCGATGACGAGCAACGGCTCGGTGTCGAGCAGGCGCTCGGGAGCGCACAGCTCCGTTCGGTCGTCCAGGGCGACAAGAAGGGCACCGGTGCCTTGAAGGAGTCGCTCGCCGAGGCGATGGGGAAGTTCAGCCCGGACCGCACGGTGCTGCCGATCCCCGATCCGAACTTCGGCGGCACGATCGGCAGAACCATCGATGCCTCGGTCGCGGACTGGACGATCAACATGACGCCCTCGCCGCCGGCGGGCGCGCCCAACGTCTTGGTCGTCCTGATCGACGACGCGGGCTTCGGCAACCCGTCCACGTTCGGAGGGCCGGCTTCGACGCCGACCATGACGCGGCTCGCCGAGCAGGGCCTCAGCTACAACTGCTTCCACGTCACCGCTATCTGCTCGCCAACGCGGGCCGCCCTGCTGACGGGCCGCAACCACCACACCGTCGGCTTCGGGTCGATCGGTGAGTTCCCCGGCCCGTTTCCTGGTTACTCGGCGACCGTGCCGAAGGACTGCGCCCCGTTCGTCCGCGCGCTCCAGGGAAACGGCTACTCGACAGCGGGGTTCGGCAAGTGGCACATGACCCCCGATCATGTCCAGGGGGCGGCCGGGCCGTTCGACCGCTGGCCGAACGCCTGGGGTTTCGACCATTTCTGGGGCATCCTCGGCGGCGAGGCGGGCCAGTACGACCCCCTCATTACCCAGGACAACACGACCGTCGGAGTGCCCGAGGGCGTGGACGGCAAGGAGTACTACTGGCCGGACGACCTCACCGACCAGGCGGTGCGTTGGCTCCACGCGGTGCGCGCCCAGGACCAGGAAAAGCCCTGGTTCGTCTACTACTCGACCGGCTGCTCGCACGCGCCGCACCAGGTCGCCGTCGAGTGGAGCGAGAAGTACCGCGGCAAGTTCGACCAGGGCTGGGATGTGCTCCGCGAGGAGATTTTCGAACGACAGAAGGCGCTGGGCGTGATCCCGCCGGATACCGTGCTCACGCCGAGACCGGACGCGCTCCCCGCGTGGGACTCTCTCTCGGATAGCGAGAAGACGCTGTACGCGCGGCAGATGGAGGTCTACGCCGGCTTCCAGGAGAACGCCGACTGGAACGTCGGCCGCCTGCTCGACGCGGTCGAGGAGATGGGCGAGCTCGACAACACCCTCGTGATCTACATCTTCGGGGACAACGGCGCGAGCATGGAGGGGACGATCACCGGCTCGTTCAACGAGCTGACGATGCAGAACGGGATCGCGCTCAGCCCCGAGCAGCAGCTATCGCTGATCGACGGCTACGGCGGCCTCAACGCCTGGGGCACCGACGCGTATGCACCCCACTACGCGGCCGCCTGGGCGTGGGCCGGGAACACGCCGTTCCAGTGGGGCAAGCAGTGCGCCTCCCACCTCGGCGGTACGCGCAACCCCATGGTCATCTCCTGGCCCGACCGGATAAGGGAGTCGGGCGAACTGCGCGCCCAGTTCACGCACTGCATCGACATCGGGCCGACGATCCTCGAGGCGGCCGGCGTGCCGCAGCCCGAGGTCGTGGACGGGACCGCCCAGAAGCCGATGGAGGGGACGAGCTTCCTCTACACCTTCGAGGACGGTGACGCAGCGGAGCGCCACACCCTCCAGTACTTCGAGACGGTCGGCAACCGAGCGATCTACAAGGACGGCTGGTGGGCCGCCTGCAAGCTCGACCGCATCCCGTGGGACATCTCGCCGACGACGATGGCGAGGTTCGCACCCGGAGCCTACGACCCGGAGCAGGACACCTGGGAGCTGTACTACCTGCCCGACGACTTCTCGCAGGCGAAGGACGTCGCCGCGGAGAACCCGGAGAAGCTCGCCGAGTTGAAGGAACTCTTCTGGCAGGAAGCCGAGAAGCACAACGTGTTGCCGTTGCTGGCTGCGTTCTCGGTCTTCTTCGGAATCCTGCCGCCGCTGCCGACCATTACGACCCAGACGTTCTACGGGGGCGTCGAGAACATCGCCGCCGGGATGATCCCGCGCATCTACGGCCGCTCCTACGCGATCGAGGCGGAACTCTCGGTCCCCCAGGACGGCGCGGAGGGTGTGATCGTCGCCGAGGCGGACGAGATGGGAGGGTTCTCGCTCTGGGTCGACGAGAACGGCCTGCTCCACCACAGCTACTCGATGATGGGGGTGGAGCAGTACAAGCAGGTCTCGGCCGAGCCAATCCCTACCGGGGACGTCATGGTCCGGATGCAGTTCGACGCCGACCGGCAGGAACCGGCGGCGGGCGGAACTGTCTCCCTGTACGCGAACGGCGAGAAGATCGGCGAGGGGCGGATGGAGAGGACGGTCCCCGTCCGCTTCTCCGGCTACGCCGGCATGGACGTCGGCCGCGACAACGGCCTCCCCGTCGACCGCGCCTACGCGGCCAAGTCGCCGTATCCCTTCACCGGCACGGTGAATAAGGTCGTCTTCGACCTCAAGCCGGGCAGCCACGACGACGAAAAGGCGTTGCACGAGGCGGGCGCGCACGTCGCCACCGCCCACGGCATCAGCGCATGATGACGCCCGAAGGAGCGCCTCACGGTCACTAACTCTGCTACGGCACAGACTATGAGCGTCGACCAAGGTCCGGCATCTGAGTGTCGAGGAGCGTCGAGCGGAGGGCGAGGAGTCGATGGAACGGACGCCTCCCTCAACGCATCGGGAGTGGGTGCCGGGCGCTGACCGATTCGATCCGATCGCCCTGCTCGAGGAACAGAACGAGGCCCGGGTGCCGGACCTCGTGCCGGTGCGCCACGGCCGGATGATGGTCTCCCCGTTCACGTTCTATCGCGGCTCCGCCAAGATCATGGCTGCCGACCTCGAGCACACCCCCAGGGCCGGCCTGATGGTTCAGCTGTGCGGCGATGCCCACCTCTCGAACTTCGGCGCGTTCGCCTCGCCGGAGCGGCAGCTCCTGTTCGACCTGAACGACTTCGACGAAACGCTGCCGGGCCCGTTCGAGTACGACGTCAAGCGTCTCGCGGCGAGCTTCACGATCGCGGCGCGCAACAACGGCTTCGGCAAGGCCGACGCGCGCGACGCGACGCTCGCGGCCGTGCGCGGCTACCGGGAGACGATGGCCGAGTTCGCGGAGATGTCGACCATGGACGTCTGGTACGCGCACCTCTCCGAGACGACGCTGATGGCGGCGATCGAGAGCTTCGCGGCCGCGAGCACAGACACCTCCGGGAAGAAGGCCTCCAAGAAGAAGCAGAAGAAGGCGAAAGCGAAGGCCGAGGCCACCGCGCCGAAGAAGCGCACGCCGGAGAACGAGGCCAAACGGGCGAGGAAGGCGGCGGAGAAGGCTCGCACGCGCGACAGCCTGCAGGCGCTGTCGAAGCTCGCCGAGGTCGTCGACGGCGAGTACCGGATCATCAGCCAGCCGCCGATCGTCGTCCCGATGCGTGACCTGGAAGGCCGCCAAGGCATGTCCGCCGAGCAGTTCGAGCACATGGTCCACGAGCAGCTCCGCGCCTACCGGGCAAGCTTGCAGGACGACCGACGCCACCTCCTCGAGCGGTTCCAGTTCGTCGACATGGCTCACAAGGTCGTCGGCGTCGGCAGCGTCGGAGCGCGCGCGTTCATCGTTCTGTTGCAGGGACGCGACCAGAACGATCCGCTATTCCTGCAGGTCAAGGAGGCAACGGCCTCGGTGCTCGAGGATCACCTACCAAAGAGCCGTTACAAGCAGCCTGGAGAGCGCGTCGTCCAGGGCCAGCGCCTGATGCAGGCCGCGAGCGACATCTACCTCGGCTGGACCAAGGGCCCGCAGGCAAACCGCTACCTCTACTGGCGCCAGCTCCGGGACATGAAGGGCTCGGCAGACGTCGAATCGTTCAGCCCTGCCGCTCTCGCGTTCTATGCCCACTGGTGCGGATGGACGCTCGCCCGTGCGCACGCTCGCTCCGGAGATCCAATCGCGATCGCCACCTACCTTGGCGAGAGCGATGCGTTCGACAAGTCGGTCACCGACTTCGCCGAGCGCTACGCAGATCAGAACGAGCGGGACTACGAGGCTTTCATCAAAGCGATCGGTTCGGGACGATTGATTGCGAGCGAAGGCCTCTGACGCAGTTGACGATCACAGCCCGTAGCACTAGGGAGGATCGTCGGCAAGCTTCACGGGATCAGCGCCTAGGCGGACGTCCGTTCGAACGCCGACAACCGCGGCCCGAACAGTCGGGAAGAAGCGGTCTGACCCGATCAGTGCGGTAAGGCCGGTCTCCGCGAAGATCTCGCGCTGCCGTCCTTTCAGCCGGGCGATGCAGAGGGTGATGTCGCGCTCGTCGAGCTCGCCATGCAACTGGCTCAGCGCGTCGATCGCGGTCGCGTCGAGGAACGTCCAGGCCTCGGCATTGAGCACCAGCCACCTGACGTCCTGCGCCTCGTCGGCGAGCGCGAGCACGCGCTGGCGGAGATACTCGGCGTTGACGAAGAAGGGCGGAGCGTCGAAGCGGTAGACGAGCAGGCCAGGGATGGTCTCGGCGCTTTCGAACCGTTCGATGTCGTGATAGCCATCGACGTCGTCGATGCGGCCGAGCACGGCGTCGTGCGGGCGTGCGGAGCGGTAAAGAAATACGCCGATCGAGAGCGAGATCGCGACGACGACGCCTCCGAGCACGCCCAAGAACAGAACGCCGCCGAACGCGACGAGCGCAAGACCAACCTCGGCGGGTCGCACGTGGCGAAGGCGCCAGATCGAGCGGAAGTCGATCAGCCCGGCGGCTGCGACGACGATGATGACTCCGAGTGCTGCCTTCGGCAGCGGCTCGATCAGAGGGCATCGCGAAGAGCAGAAACACTCCCACCAACGCCGCAGCGACAACGATCGCACCCTGCGATCTCGCGCCGCTGGAGTCGTTGACCGCCGTGCGAGAGTTGGAGGAGGAAACGGGAAACGCACTGGTCAGCCCGCCCATGAGGTTCGCGGTCCCGAGCGCGCTCAGCTCGCGGTTCGGGTCGATCTCGTATGCGTGCTTCTTCGCGAACGTGCGCACGGTCGCGATCAGGTCGGCGAAGGCGACGAGCGCAAATGCCGCCGCGGGAAGCAGCAGGTCGAGGAAGTCCTCCGCTCGGACGTCGGGCAACCCAAAGGGGGGCAGGCCCCCTTTCACCTCCCCGACGACCGCGATCCCGTGAGCTTCGAGATCCGCAACGGCAGCGATGACAAGTCCGAGTGCGAGCACAACGAGGGACGGCGGAACGGCAGGAAGAAACCGTTTGACTGTCAGTGCGGCCACCAGCAGGCCCGCGCTCAACAGCACGGTCGGCCCGTTCGCCTCGCCGAGCTTCGAGACGATCTCGCGGATGATGGGGAAGAAGTCGCGCGCGCCGACGTCGATCCCCAGGAGCTTGCCGAGCTGGGAGGCGATCACGATCAGCGCAACCCCGTTGATGTACCCGAGAAGCACGGGTTTGCCGAAGAAGTCGGCCACGAACCCCAGCCGAAGCAAGCCCGCCACAAAGAGCAGGCCGCCCATTGCGAGCGCCAACGCCGCCGTGAGCGCGACGTAGCGCGCCGGATCGACCTTACCCCCGACCATCGCCATCGGCGCCACCGTCACCGCGGTCAGCGCAGCCAACGTGGAGTCAGGCCCGATCACGTGCTGCCGCGAGGTACAGAGCAGCCCGTAGACCGCCAGGGGAAGGAAGGTCCCGTAGAGCCCGTAGACAACCGGCACCCCGGCCAGCTCGGCCATCGCCAGCGCCGAGGGCACTGCCACCGCGCCGACCGTCACCCCCGCCACCAGGTCGAAGCGCAGGAAGGACCGCGGGTAGTGCACGAGGGTCGCCAGTCCGGGCGCCACGTCGGCCAAGCGCCGCGGCACGAGCGCACGCGCGTGGGACAGAAAGGTCGCCCGCGAGTCGGCGTTCCTCGAGGTTCGAGCGTTGGGATCTGCCACGGTCGGCCGGCGCCTGGCCCTACCGGTGCGACACGGCCGGCCGCAAGGTCATCGAGAGGTCACTCTAGGTCCCACGCGCCCAGCATGACCATGACGTCCCGCACTAACTCGTGCCTCATCCCGTGAGGATGAATCGGCCGCCTCCGGGACAACATCGTCGATGGCTCGGCTCGCGAGACCGCCGGATGTGGGCAACTTGATAACTGCTCGACGCGAACGACGGGGTCAGTCGGGCCAGGCTTGGTGACGCGACGCAACCAGGATGCGAGCCCGCCTGGCGCATCGTGCCCCGTTGAGCCTCAGGCTTCGGTCAACCGTGCAGTCCACGTCGCGCGGAGGGTCGAGGCGTCCACCGGCTCGTGCGTGTACTCCTCGCCGACCGCGGTCACTGCAAAGCCCGCAGCCTGCAGGGAGGCACGGACATCGGAATCGGTGTGGAAATACTGCCGGTGCTGCTCGCTGAAGGAGTCAACGGCACGGGGCCGCATGAGCTCGATCGTGGTCTCGCAGGTGCGGGCGTCGGGATCCACGGTGCTGCTGATCACGAAGCCGGTACCGGCCGATTCACCCGCGACGACGGAGTTGGCGATGGTGAAGTTCATCATCCCGTCGGTGTGGAGGTCGAAGACGAGCCACCCGGCGGGCCGAAGCCGGAGGGCCACCGCGGCCATCGTCAGTCGCAACTCGTCCGGCGTGAGGTAGTTGAGGCCGTCGAACGTGCAGACCGCCGCGTCGAAGACACCCTCGACAGCGAGCTCCGGCAGCGTCATCCGGCTCAGCTCCGCTTCGGGGCCGAGGCGCTCTCGAGCGAGCGCCAGCATCGCATCCGATGCGTCGACGCCGACGACCCGGTAGCCCCGTTGCGATCAGCTCGCCCGCGAGAAGGCCGGTGCCGCAGCAGAGATCGAGCACGGAGCGTACGCCCTGCGGATCGGCACTCCATAGATCATGGAGGAACGAGGCCCAGCGTTCATGGCAGGGGTCGATGACGAGCTCGTCGTAGACCCCTGCCAGCCGTGAATACGCCTCGACGTGCGTCACAGCCCGCGCGTGACCCGCTCAGATTCCGAGGAGCTTGGCCTTGGCCGCAGCGAATTCCTCATCGGTGAGCACACCCTGGGTGTGAAGCTGCGCCAGGTTCTGGAGCTGTGCGTTTGTGTCGTTCTCCGGCGCCGGTGGCGGTGCCTCCTGCTGGTACTGCTGCGCGTCTTGCTCGTCCCACCTGGCGGCCTGACGACGCTGCACGCGCCCGGACACGGCGGTAGCGGTTCCCGCGACGACGGCGGTGCGGGCTGCCATGCGTAGAAGTCCCATGTCGTTCCTTTCGATCTCGAAGTGGACGGGCTAGCTTGCGTCGACCGCGGCCGCCACGACGTCGGCGGGGATCCGGATCGAGTCGATCAACACGGCGTCGGCAGCCTGGAGGGCGTCGACCACCTTCGCGGCCCAGAGGTTCTCGAATGCGAGGAGGAGGGCCGAGCTGTTGGACGGGAGGTCGTCGCTGACCTCCTCGGCATCCTCGGGCCCCAGGGCGCCCGGCTGCGCGACGTCGATGGAGAGGAAGCCCGCGCCTTCCTCGTCGAGGTCCGCAGCCTCGAGCGTCGTCACGACGCCGTCTGCATCCTTCATCACGAAGAGCAGATCGAGGACTCGAATGGTGCCGTTATCTACGAGCTCCAAGATCGCCGGGGCGATTCGCCCGGTGAACTTGTTGCCCGGAAAGCCAATGATGTAGACGTCGACGGGACCGACTGCCATAACCTCTCCTTGTTGGGTGGGCTGAAGAATACGCGTGCAGGAGCCGCCGCAAGCATCCTCCCGATCGGATGAACGAGCCTCTTCGTCCCTGCTCTAGTCTCGACAGCGGTGGCGCTGCTCGTCTCGATCATCCTCGCGTTCTTCATCCCGTTTCCCTGGAATGCGCTCGTGGTGATCGGCGGAATCTCGGTCGAGGTCGTCGAGCTCACCTGGGGTCTCCGGCTGGCCCGCCGCTGGCGCCCGCAAACGGGTGCCGAAGCGATGATCGGCCTCGAGGCCGAGGTCGTCAGCGCGTGCCGACCGACCGGCCAGGTCCGCGTGAACGGCGAGCTCTGGGAGGCGACCTGCGCCGCGGGCGCCGATGCCGGCGCCACCGTGATCGTCAAGCGGCTGGAAGCCTTGACGCTGATCGTCGACCCTGCGCCTGTCCCGAACGCTGATCCGATCCGGACGACGTAAGAAACTTGACCTGAATGCGTCAAGCAGGGTGGAGTGCCCTGCTGGCACCCTGAGTGCATGGAATTGCGCTCCGGACCACTCGCCTACTCAGCGCCCTCGGATATCCGCCGGTTTCGACTCGAGCACGCGCTGAACGCGATCGAGAACGCACTCATCCTGCTGGACACGAAGCCCGCCGAGGCAATCGAGCTCGCAGCGCTCGAGCGGGTGCGCGACGACCTCGCCATCCTGCTCCGAGCCGCCGCGGTGGCAGCATGAGCTGTGAGCCCGGGCGTTCGGTGCGCTTCGAGATCCCCGATCTCGCCTCCGCGGCACGCCTAACCCGTCAACTGGGCGGACGCTGGCACGTCTCGCTCCAGGAGGGCCTCAGCGTCAACGTCGTCGCGGCCGTGATCCAGCCGAACCGGAAGGGCGACCTCGCCGTGCTCCTCCGTAGCGTCGAGGCGTGGGTCGAGAAGGAGTCGCTCGTCGCGATCCGCTACGCGCTGGACGGGCGCGAGTACGTGCTCACCGCCGGCGAGGCCGACTGGGCAGCGCTCACCGCGCCGTTCGTCGCCGAGCCCGCCGCGGCCTAGGCTTCTCCGGCCACCACCTTGCTGGGCCCCGCCGCCGCGCGGGGCCTCGCAAGATCCGAGCGCGTCCAGGCGGCGCGAGGCTCGGCGCCTCAACGGCGGGGCCGAACCCCGCCCAGTCGACACCTGCCGCCCAGGCCACCTCGAGGCCGAGTCGGCGCCGACGAGCTCCGAGCTCGTCCTCCGGCAGCGCGTGAGCGCGGGCGACCGCCTCGAGAGCGCTTGCGGCTCGATCCAGCGCGCGGCTCCAATGCTGTTCCAGGTCGTCCATGCTGTGAGCCAATCGCACCGGCGGCAGCTCGCGCCATCGGCGACGGTGCTGACCCCGATCCGTAGTTCTCCGCGCGCCGGATCGGCGCACAGCCGGATGTCGTTTGGCCCCCCGGGCCGCACGATGGCGGCATGGAACGAATTGCAATCACGGCGCGACTGAAAGAACGCTCCGAAGCACGTGCAAGAAAGCTGGTCGAGGCGGGGCCGCCATTCGACCCGGGCCGAGCCGGCCTGGCTCAGCACGGCGTGTTCGTCGGGCCCGGGCTGGTCGTCTTCGTCTTCGAGGGAGACGACGTCGAGGAGAAGGTGTCCCGACTCTTGAACGACCGCCTCGGCTCGGCAGCGTTCAGCGCTTGGGGGCCACTCCTTGCCGAGCAGCCCCGTCTCGCCCACGAGGCCTATCACTGGGATGAAAAGGAGGACACCATGGAGAAGATCCTGATCGCAACCGATGGTTCGGAATCGGCGCACGAGGCGATCGAGTTCGGACTCGAGCTCGCCTCGGAGCAAGATGCCAAGCCGATCTTCGTCCACGTGGTACCGGCGGTCGACGTGATGCCTTCCTACGGCTTCAGCGTGGCGATCCCGCCCGCAGTTCCCCACGTCGCGACGGAGGACGACCGGGCGCCGCTGACGGCCGCTCTGGAAGTGGCCGCCGAGCGTGGGATCGACGCACGGAGCGAGCTCCTGGCCGGCAGCCCAGCCGAAGAGATCGTCGCCTACGCCGACTCGATCGACGCCGATCTGATCGTGGTCGGCTCGCGCGGCCACGGCCGACTCGCGAGCGCGCTCCTCGGCAGCGTGTCCCGCGGAGTGCTGTCCGAGAGCAAGCGCCCGGTCCTCGTCGTCCGCGGCGTCCGCTCCCCGGCGGAGATGGCGGTCGCACGATGAGCGAACCGGTCACAGCCGGCGAGCTGCTGGCCAGCGACGTGATGTCCCGCCACTTCGTCTCCGCCGCACCGGAGGACACGCTCGGCGAGCTGGCAGAGCGGTTGGCGGAGGCCGACGCCGGCTCGGCGCTGGTGGTCGAGTTCGGCCGCTTGATCGGAATCCTGACCTCACGCGACATCGTGCGCGCCGTCGGCGAACGAGCTCACCCCAGCGAGGCGCGAGTGCGCCACTGGATGAGCGCCGAACCGGTCGCGGCCTCTCCCGAGCTCGCTGCGGAAGAGGCGGCCCGATTAATGGTGACCGGCGGGTTTCACCACCTGCCGGTCACCGAGGAGGGGCGTCCGGTCGGCGTCGTCGGGTTACGGACGGTGGTCGGCTCGCTCCAACACGCGGCTCCCGGGTGGTGACGACGATGACGCTGCTCGTCGCCTACGCAAGCAAGCACGGGTCGACGCAAGAAGTCGCCGAAGCCGTCGCCGAGCAGCTGCGCGCCGGTGGACGAGAGGTCGATCTCCGCCGCGCGGCAGACGTCGACGACCTGACGCCCTACGACGGCGTCGTCCTCGGGGGCTCGCTGTACGTCGGGCGCTGGCACGAGGACGCGAGGCGGTTTCTTTCGACGTACCGCGAGGAGCTGTCGGCGCTCCCGCTTGCTGTCTTCGCGCTCGGGCCGAAGACCGCGGAGCAGAAGGACCTCGCCGACGCCCGCACCCAGCTCGACAAGGCCCTGAGCAAGACCCCGGAGCTCGAGCCACGCCCGGTCGCGGTCTTCGGCGGCGTGATCGATCCGTCGAAGCTCCGCTTTCCTCTGAACAGGCTGCCGGCAAGCGACGCTCGAGACTGGGACGCGATCGACGCCTGGGTAGACGAGCTCCCGGCGACATGACCGTCGAGGAACGCAGCAGGCTTCAGGAGGTCGACGTTCAGGCGCTCGACGCGGCCAGGCTCGAGCCCCTGATCGGTCCGGACCGCACCGCTCGTTACGAGGCGGTCGCCGAGGCGACCGAGTCGCTCCTGCGAGGCCGGTCGGTGCTGAACGTCAACTCCACCGCGACCGGCGGCGGCGTTGCCGAGATGCTGCAGACGCTGCTCGCCTACGGCCGCGGAGCCGGCCTAGACATCCGCTGGCTCGTGATCAGGGGTGATCCCGACTTCTTCGAGATCACCAAGCGAATTCACAACGGTCTCTATGGCTCACCCGGCGACGGAGGTGACCTCGGTGAAGCCGAGCGGAGGCACTACGAGCGGATTTTGCGAACGAATGCCGACGAGCTGTGCGCGCTCGTTCGGCCGTCCGATGTCGTCCTGATCCACGATCCCCAGCCCGCGGGTCTCGCCGCAGCGATGGCGACTGCCGGCGCCAAGGTCGTCTGGCGCTGCCACGTCGGCGCCGACGAGCCAAACGAGTGGACCGAGCGCTCCTGGTCGTTCCTGCGCCCGTACCTCGACGGGGTCGACGCGTTCGTATTTTCAAGACGGGCCTTCGCGCCTTCCTGGGCCGACGACTCGCGCCTGCACGTGATTCCTCCCTCGATCGACCCCTTCTCGGCCAAGAACGAGCCGATCTCGCAGAGGAACGTCCGCTTGATCCTTGGCTACACGGGCCTGATCGGCGGCGACGGCGCGACTCCCTCCGTACCCTTCGCGCGCCGAGACGGCTCACCGGGCAGGATCAACCGGCGCGTCGACATCCTGCAGACCGGGCCGCCGCCTCCGGCGGATGCGCCGACTGTCGTACAGGTCTCACGCTGGGACCACCAGAAGGACATGCAGGGCGTGATGGACGGTTTTGCCGAGCACGTCGAGCCTTCTCTCGGGGCTCACCTGCTGCTCGCCGGCCCCGCCGTGACCGGGGTCGCTGACGATCCCGAGGCCGCGGAGGTGCTCGAGGAGTGCATGGAGCGCTGGCACGCTCTCCCCCACGCGGCGCGCAGCCGCATCCACCTCGCCTGCACGCCGATGGCCGACCCGGACGAGGCGGCCGCGATCGTGAACGCGCTCCAGCGCCACGCGGCGGTGGTCGTTCAGAAGAGCATTGCCGAGGGCTTCGGGCTGACCGTGGCGGAGGCGATGTGGAAGTCGCGACCGATCGTGGCCAGCGCGGTAGGCGGGATCGTCGACCAGATCGTGAGCGGAGCGCACGGTCTGCTCGTGACCGATCCGCGGGATCTCGCGTCGTTCGGCACCGCAGTGGAGATGCTTCTCCGCGATCGAACGGAGGCAGCCCGCCTTGGAGCGAACGCCCGGGCCCGCGCAAACGCGGAATTCCTCGGCGACCGTCACCTCGAGCAGTACGGCCGTCTTCTCGCTCAGCTCGGCTGACGGCTACGGGAAACCCGCAGATTGGGCGGGGCGATCCCGAAGCAAGCACGCGGACGTGCGCCCGATGGCACGAAGCGCCGCTCGACCGAGACTTCGAGAAAAGGTCGAGGCGCAGGCAAGAAAGCCCCGGCGCGACGGAAGGAGACAGTCATGCGGAAGGCATTCGAGATCGGAGGAGTGGTCGCAGCCGCCGTGCTGATCGCGTTCGGAATCGCCGCGATCTTCATGGGCTTCAACGGCCGCTCGACGGTGACCGACAGCTTGAAGCAGGAGAAGATCGTCGGCTCGCCCGACATGACGCCGTCGGCGATCAAGGCCGAGGCGGCGAAGGCGGGCCTGCCGAGCAACCTCAGCTTCCCGACGATGGCAGTCGCCGGGAAGAAGATCGACACCGGGGCAAAGGCACACGCGTTCGCCGGCTACATGCGCATCCACGCGCTGGAGGCGACCGGTGGCCTGGCCTACGCCGAGATGGGCCGCTTCATGGCGAAGCCCGGAACGCCGGCGAAGTTCACGGACGGCAACGGGGGAACGAGCGTCGAGCAGTACGCGCTCGTCGACCCAAAGACCAAGCAGCCCGTCGACAACGGCGCCCGCAACGTCTGGGTGACGGAGACGGCGCTCACGACGGCGCTGAACGCCAGCTACATGGCCGACCGACTCTCGCTCTTCGGAGTGGTGGTCGGGATCGCACTGCTGCTGAGCGGCATTGGCTTCGGGATCCTCGCCATCGGCGGCGCCCTCCGGAACCCGGAGACGGCGCTGACCTTCCGGCGAAAGCCGGAACCCGTGACCGGGCGAACCGCCGCACACGCATAGACGGACTCCTCCGTCGCAAACGACGGGCCGCCGCAAGGCGGCCCGTCGGCCGTTCTCAGGGCGATTCGAGCAGGCCTTCGGAGAGGGCGTAGCGCACCAGCTCGGCGCGGCTGGAGAGCCGCAGCTTCTGCATGATGTGGGCACGGTGCGTCTCGGCGGTCCGGACCGAGATGTACAGCTCTCTTCGCGATCTCCTGGTTCGTGTGCCCGAGCGCCAGCAGGCGTAGGACCTCGCGCTCGCGGTCCGAGAGCGGGTCCTCCTCAGCCCGGCGCCGCTCAGCCGTCTCCGCGGCAACCAGCCGCGCTCCGAGCTCCGGATGCACGTATCGCCCGCCGGCCGCGACGTCCCGGATAGCCGCGACGAGCTCCGTGTCCGCGGCTTCCTTCAACACGTAGCCGCTCGCTCCGGCCTCGAAAGCCTCGCGAACGTAGCGCGGGTCGTCCTGCATCGAGAGCACCAGCACCGTTGCCTCCGGATGCTCTTTCATGAGCTGCGGAACGACCGTCAGCCCGCTCTGCTCCGGCATCATCACGTCCATCAGGACGACGTCCGGTTTCGTGGTCCGGGCCTCGAAGACCGCCTCGCGGGCGCTCTCTGCCTCGCCGACCGCTTCCAGGTCGTCCTCCGCGTCCACGAGCAGCTTGAGCCCCGCCCGCACGACCGCGTGGTCGTCCACGATCAAGACGCGGATGCTCACGGGACGGGCACCTCGGCGGCGATCGTCGTGCCCGTGTCGCCGCTCGACTCGACCTCGAGCCGGCCGCCGAGAAGCGCGAGCCGCTCGCGCATCCCCACGAGACCGAACCCCGCGGAGGGGCTTGCCGCCGGGTCGAATCCCTGGCCGTCATCCTCGATCACAGCCTTGATCGCGCCGTTCCTCCGCGCGAGCAGGATGCTGACCCGCCGCGCGCGTGCGTGCTTGACAACGTTGGTCAGCGACTCCTGGACTATCCGGTAGAGGGCCGTCTCGACCTCCGCCGGGAGGCGCTCGTCGCCGAGCGCCGTCTCGAAGTCGATCTTGATGCCGGTCTGGTCGGAGAAGGAGGCACTCAACCGCTCGAGCGCCGCGACCAGCCCGAAGTCGTCCAGCGCGCTCGGGCGGAGCTCGACGGCCAGCCGCCGCACGTCTTGGAGCGTCGTGACCACGAGCTCGCGGAGCTCCGCCGCCGCCGCGCGCGAGCCCGCGTCGTCGAGCTTCTCCTCGAGCGCCTTGAGGCCGAGCAGGATCGAGGTCAGCGCCTGGCCCGTCTCGTCGTGCAGCTCCCTCGCCAGCCGCCGGCGCTCCAGCTCCTGGGCTTCGACGACTCTGCGCAGCGAGTCGCTCGCGATCCGCTCGGACAGGTCGACCGCCAGCGCTCCCCTGGTCGCAAAGGTCTCGGCCAGGCGGAGGTCGGTATCGGAGAAGCGCACGTCGGGGCCGAGCTTGTCATGGGCGGCGAGGACGCCGATCGCGCGACCGCGGACGACCAGTGGAACCCAGAGGCCGCTGCGCGCGCCGATCAAACGCATCGCCTCGTTGTCGACGTCGGGATCGTCCAGCACGGAATCGACCCGCTCGCTGCGTCCGCGCTCAAGCACGAGACCGCTCTTCGAGCTCGCACGCGTGATCCTCTCGCCGAGGATCTGTCCGTCGCCCTCACCCGCGACCGCGGCAAAGCGAAGCTCGTCGGCGCCGGCGGGCAGCAGGACGGTCACGAGCCGCGCGTCCAGCAGCTCGCGCAAGCGCTGGGCGATCAGGTCGAGCAGGCGGTCGAGCTCCGTCTCGGTGGCGAGGGCGTTGCCGACCTCGTTGAGCGACTCGAGCTGCTTCGACCAACCGGTCGCGGCCTCGTAGAGACGGGCGTTCTCGATCGCGACCGCGGCCTGGCTGGCAAGCAGCGTCACGAGCTCCTCTTCCTCCTCGGTGAAATCCTCCCCGCCCTCCTTCTCGGTGAGGTAGAGGTTCCCGTAGGCGACACCCCGCAGATGGATCGGCACGCCTAAAAACGTCCGCATCGGCGGGTGGTTGGGTGGAAATCCAACCGCCCGCGGGTCCTCGCCGAGGTCGTGAAGGCGGAGTGGCACCGAATCGTGGATCAGCGCCCCGAGGATCCCCCGGCCCCGAGGGAGATCGCCGATGGCTTCCTGTGTCTCCGCCTCCATTCCCGCGGTGAGGAAGCGCTCGAGCCCGGACCGCTCGCGGTCGATCACACCGAGCGCGGCGTAACGCGCCCCGGTCAGCGCGGCCGCAGCCTCGACGAGCCGCTGCAGGAGCGCATCGAGGGACAGTTCGGCCGTGATCGCGACGCCGGCCTCGACCAGTGCCCGCAGGCGATTCTCATCCGACAACGTCGAGCCCACGAGTCCAGCGTATCCCGGTCGGGTGTGGGAAACCCGCACGCCGGCTCCGTGACCCCGCCGATGCCCCGGAGCCGAGCGTCGGCCAAGCTCGAGACGACCGAAAGGAGGAGCCATGAAGGCACTCGTCTACCACGGGCCGGGGCTTCGCAGCTGGGAAGAGAAGCCCGACCCGACCATCCAGGATCCGACCGACGCAGTCGTCCGCATCGACTCGGCCACGATCTGCGGCACCGACCTCCACATCCTCAAGGGCGACGTCCCCGAGGTCGAGCCGGGCACGATCCTCGGTCACGAGGCCGTCGGCACGGTCGTCGAGATCGGCGACGCGGTCACGACCCTCGAGCCGGGCGACCGCGTGCTGGTGTCATGCATCACGTCGTGCGGGCGCTGCCCGTTCTGCAAGGAAGGCCGATACGGCCTCTGCACAGGAGGAGGCGGCTGGATCTTCGGGCACCTGATCGACGGCCTCCAGGCCGAGTACGCACGTGTTCCGTTCGCCGACACCTCCGTCTACAAGGTGCCGGAGGAGTTGAGCGACGAACAGGTGCTTTTCCTCGCAGACATCCTTCCCACGGCCTACGAGGTCGGTGTGCTCAACGGCGGCCTTGGCCCGGGTGACACCATCGCGATCGTCGGCGCCGGCCCGATCGGGCTCGCGACCGTCCTGACCGCGAAGCTCTACACGCCCGGCCGGATCATCGCGATCGACCTCGCCGACTCCCGTCTCGCAAAGGCGCGCGAGCTCGGCGCGGACGTGACGATCAACAGCGCCGCGGAGGATGTTCGGGCGCGGGTGTTCGAGCTGACCGGGGGCCTCGGAGTCGACGTGGCCGTCGAGGCAGTGGGGATTCCGGAGACCTTCGAGCTCTGCGCCGACCTCGTCCGCCCCGGCGGGAGGGTCGCCAACGTCGGAGTTCACGGCCATCCCGCGACGCTCCACCTCGAGAAGCTGTGGATCCGGGGCGTGACCATTACGACGGGCCTCGTCGACACGTTCACCACTCCGCGGCTGTTGAAGCTGATCGCCGAGGGCCGGCTGGACGCGACGCCGTTCGCTACGCACAGGTTCCCGCTCGATGAGACGATGTCGGCGTACGACACGTTCGCCGCGGCCGCCGAGACTGACGCGTTGAAGGTCGTACTCGAGGCCGCACCCGTCACAGCCGAGCGGACAGAAAGGGACGTTGCGCTTGTCGGTCACGACACCTGACCGAGGATCGGCCGCCGCGGTCGACGTCATCCTCCGCGACGGCTCGACCCTCCGGCTGAGGGCGCCCGCTCGGGAGGATGCGGGCGCCCTCTCCTCGTTCTTCGGGGGACTGTCCGAACGGAGCTTTTACCAACGCTTCCATGGAATCCGCTCGATTGACGAGGAGCTCATCGTTCATTTTCTCGAGCCCGACTGGCGCGACCGCGGCGTCCTCGTGGGCACGCTGGCGGACGGCGACCGGCAGGAGCGGATCGTTGCGGTCGGCGAGTACGACCGCCTGCGCGATCCCGCCGCCGCCGAGGCCGCCTTCGCGGTCGCGGACGATCTGCAGGGCCGCGGCATCGGCACCCGGCTCCTCGAGCGGCTCGCGGCGCTCGCCGCAGGCCAGGGCATCGAGCGCTTCGTCGCGAACGTTCAGTTGGACAACCCGGCCATGCTGGGTGTCTTCGAGAGCGCCGGGCTCGAGGTGACGCGGGAGCTGGACGGTGGCGAGTTCGAGGTCAGCTTCCCGATCGAGGCGACCGAGCAGTACCGGACGCGGGTCGACGAGCGCGACCACCTCGCGGTGACCGCCTCGCTCCGCCCGTTCTTCGAGCCGGGCTCGATCGCCGTGATCGGCGCGTCTCGGCGGCGTGGATCGATCGGCGGTGAGCTCTTCCGGAACGTGCTTGCTGCCGACTTCATCGGCTCGGCGTACCCGGTCAACCGCGACGGCGAGCCGGTCGGCGGCGTACGCGCGTATTCGTCGATCGCCGACGTGCCCGATGTGGTGGACCTTGTTGTGATCTGCCTGCCTGGCCCGCTCGTTCTCGATGCTGCCGAGGCGGCGTTGTCGCGAGGCGTGAAAGCCCTTTGCGTGATCTCGTCGGGGTTCGCAGAGGTCGGGGCTGAAGGCCTCGAGCGACAGGAGCGCCTGCTTGCGCTCGTTCGGGCTCACGGAGGCCGGCTCGTCGGGCCGAACTGCCTCGGCATCGCCGTCCCCCACCTCGGCCTGAACGCCACCTTCGGGCCCCGGCCGCTGCCGCCCGGTCCGATCGCGTTCTCCTCGCAGAGCGGCGCGCTGGGTCTCGCGCTCTTGGAGAAGGCCTCGGAGCGGAACCTCGGCTTCTCGGCGTTCGTATCGATCGGGAACAAGGCTGATGTTTCGTCAAACGACCTGCTCGAATGGTGGGAGGACGACGACGAGACCGAGGTCGTCCTGCTTTACCTCGAGTCGTTCGGCAATCCGCACAAGTTCGCGCGGCTCGCGCGGCGCATCGCTCGCAGCAAGCCCGTGCTCGCGCTCAAGGCGGGCTCGACGGAGGCCGGCGCCCGGGCGGCGAGCTCGCACACGGCAGCGCTCGCCAGCTCGGATACCGCGGTCGAGGCGCTCTTCCGCCAGGCCGGCGTCATCCGCGCGGATACCCTCGAGGAACTGGTCGACGCAGCTGCGCTGCTCTCGAGCCAGCCTCTGCCACGGGGCCGCCGCGTCGGCGTGCTGACAAATGCCGGCGGTCTCGGAATCCTGTGCGCAGACGCCTGTGCTCGAGCAGGGCTCGAGCTACCGGAGCTGGGCGCGGAAACGCAGGCCGCGCTGCGACCGCTGTTACCCGACGACGCAAGCCTCGCCAATCCGGTCGACCTGCTCGGCTCGGCGACGGGGCCGACGTTCGAGTCGGTCATTCCGGCGCTGCTCGAGGACAGGCGTCTCGATGCACTGATCGTCCTCTTCGTCCCTCCCGTCGTCGCCGGAGCAGACGAGGTGGCCGCTGCGATTCACGACGCCGTCGCTCGCGCCGGTACGGAAAAGCCCGTGCTCGCGGTGCTGATCAGCCGGGACGGAACTCCAGCTGTCCTCCTGGACGGGGACGCCGCCGTCGCCTCCTTTGCCTATCCCGAGTCGGCCGCCCGCGCGCTCGGCCTCGCGGCGGCTCGCGCGGAATGGCTTCGCCGACCGGCCGGAACGGTTCCGCCGGCTCGTGACGTCGACACGCCGAGGTCGCGAGAACTGATCGAAGCCGCCCTCGAGGGGCGCGACGAGAAGTGGCTGGATGCAGGCGAAACCCGCGACTTGCTCACTTCGTACGGCATTCCCGTCGTCCCTGAGCGATCGGCGCAGACCGCCGACGAGGCCGTCGAGGCGGCGGGTGAGCTCGGCTACCCGGTCGTCCTGAAGACGGCGACAGCGGGAGCACACAAGACCGAGCAGGGGGGCGTCGCCCTCGATCTTGGCGACGAGCAGCAGGTTCGGGCTGCAGCCGAGCGCATCGGGCCCCCGCTGCTCGTGCAGCCGATGATCGGCGGTGGAGCAGAGCTGCTTGCCGGCATCGTCCAGGACCCCGTTTTCGGTCCTCTGGTCGCGTTCGGCCCCGGTGGCGTCTTCGCCGAGCTGATCGGCGACGCGGCGTTCAGGATCGCCCCGCTCACCGACGTCGACGCGGAGGAGCTCGTGCACGAAGGCAAGGCGGGCCGGCTCGTCGCCGGCTTCCGCGGCGCACCCGCCGCGGACGCAGCCTCGCTGATCGATCTGCTGCATCGCCTTTCACGGCTCGCCGGGGACTTCCCGGAAGTCGCCGAGCTCGACCTCAACCCGGTGATCGCATTGCCGAGCGGATGCATCGCGGTCGACGCGCGCGTGCGGATCGCGGCCCGGTCGCTCCGCCCGACTCTCAAGAGCTGGTAGCGGCTCCTACGCACAAAGCCGCAACAGCGACGCGGCCTACGACCGATGCCGCGTCAGGCCAGAGGCCGGAGACTGCGGGAAACGAGGAAGGAGCTCTCAGATGAAGCGACTACTCATCATTCTGGTCGGCCTGAGCATGGCCGTTGGTCTCACGGCCGGCGCCGGGATCACCGGCACGACGAAGACCCAGCAACGCACGAAGGCGCCGACGAAAGCGACGATCACGATCCGGCATCAGATGCACGGCTGCCATTCCTGGTCGGTCAACAGCGGCGTCTCCCGCGCCTCGCTGAAGATGACGCTCGCCCGAGGCGGCACGATCCGCTTCGTGGACAACGACATCATGTCCCACACGCTGGTTCAGACCAGCGGCCCGGCGGCCCGCTTTCTCGGCGGGAAGGCGATGCGCCACATGAGCGCATCCGTCCGTGCAACCTTCGCCAAGGCCGGCACCTACCGGTTCACCACGAAGCCCGGCGAGGACTATCCCGGGATGGCGATGAAGACGACCGGCGAGGACAACGTCCTGCACCTGACCGTCAAGGTCTCATGAGCTCGGTCGGAGCAAGAAGCGAGGGGCATCGTTCCCCTCGCTTCGCGAAGGGCGGGGTTGTCTCCAGCGAGGAGCCACTCGTATCCTCGGACATCGTGGCCTCAGTGTTTTCCCGCGATCTTCTCGACGCTCCGCCCACCGGAGTCGTCGGATGAGCGGCGGCAAGAGCTTCACCGTGGAGGAGGCGCGGCAGGTCGGGGAGCAGATCGGCATCGACTGGGCGACAGCGCCCTTCGACGTCGACCAGTTCCGCCGAGGAATGGACGTCGAGCTCGAGCACGGGCTCCACGACGCCGCCACGAACGTCACGGGCGACGACCCGCTCGTCACGGGAAAGATCGCACTGGCTCACCTGAACGAGTTTCCCGACTACTACAGCCGGCTGGAGCGAATGGAGGAAGAGGCGAAGCGCGACCATCTCTCCGAGTGAGATCTGGTTACACGAGCCCGAAAGAGAGGAATGGCATGAACGTGCCCGACGAGCCGGAGCAACGAGGCGCTCTTCGCGCCGCTCACCCCTTCGACGTCACAGCCGTCAAGGACCGGCTCGCCGCCGGATCTGGCGGCTACGAGATCGTGCACTGGTCACCAGGGCTCGAGCTGGGCGTGTACGTACTCGTCGCACCCGAGCCGGACAAGCAGCAGCCGCACGACGACGACGAGGTCTACGTCGTGCTCGAGGGCAGCGGCGTCCTCGAGGTCGCGGGGGAGCAGGTCGAGCTCCGAGAGGGGCACGCCGTCTTCGTCCCGGCCGGAGCCGAGCACCGCTTCGTCGGCTACGAGCGGCTCAGCGTCCTCGTGATCTTCGAGAAGGCGGCACCGCCCTGAGCCTTCCGTCGGCGATGACGGGCACCCTCTCGGCCGAGGAGCTGCGGCTGATCGACGCCTACTGGCGGGCCGCGAACTACCTCTCGGTGGGTCAGATCTACCTGCTGGCCAACCCGCTTCTACGCGAGCCGCTTCGGCCCGAGCACATCAAGCCGAGGCTGCTCGGCCACTTCGGGACGACGCCGGGGCTCAACCTGATCTATGCCCATCTGAACCGCACGATCCGTGCGCGCGACCTGAACGCCATCTACATCGCCGGCCCGGGACACGGCGGGCCAGGCCTCGTGGCCAACACGTACCTCGAGGGCACCTACACGGAGCGCTACCCGCACGTGACGCTGGACGAGAACGGCCTGCGCGAGCTCTTCAGGCAGTTCTCCTTCCCCGGCGGGATCCCGAGCCACGTCGCTCCCGAGACGCCGGGGTCGATCCACGAAGGCGGCGAGCTCGGCTACTCGCTCGCGCACGCGTTCGGCGCCGCGTTCGACAATCCGGACCTGGTGGTTGCCTGCGTCGTCGGCGACGGCGAGGCCGAGACAGGGCCGCTGGCGACGAGCTGGCACGGGAACAAGTTCCTGAACCCGCTCGGCGACGGCGCGGTGCTGCCCGTGCTCCAGCTCAACGGCTACAAGATCGCGAACCCGACGGTGCTCGCCCGGATCCCGGAACGCGAGCTGGTCTCGCTGCTCGAGGGCTACGGCTGGCGGCCGATCGTCGTGGCGGGTGACGAGCCGATGAGGGTGCACCAGGCGTTCGCGGCAGCTCTCGACGAGGCGCTCGACGAGATCGCGGAAATCCAGCGGGCAGCTCGCGAGGACGGCGTGACCGAGCGTCCGCAGTGGCCGATGCTCGTCCTGCGCACGCCGAAAGGCTGGACGGGTCCGAAGGAAGTGGACGGCCTGCCGGTCGAGGGCACCTGGCGGGCGCATCAGGTTCCGGTGACGGATGTCCGGGAGAACCCCGACCACCTGCGCATCCTGGAGGAGTGGCTGCGCAGCTATCGACCCGGAAGAGCTCTTCGACGACGCGGGTCGGCCGGTTCCGGAGCTCGTCGAGCTCCCTCCGCGCGGCGAAAGGCGCATGAGCGCGAACCCCAACGCGAACGGCGGAGAGCTGCTGCGCGATCTCGTACTCCCCGACTTCCGCGATTACGCGGTCGAAGTCGCGGCGCCCGGGACGACGTTCAACGAGGCGACCCGCGTGCTCGGCGGCTTCCTGCGGGACGTCATCGCCGCCAACGAGGACGATTTCCGTCTCTTCGGGCCCGACGAGACCGCCTCGAACCGGCTCGACGACGTCCTGACGGCGACGAACAAGGTCTGGGAAGCCGAGATCGAGCCGACGGACGAGCACCTGGCTCGGCAAGGACGCGTCGTCGAGGTGCTGTCCGAGCACCTCTGCCAGGGCTGGCTCGAGGGCTACCTCCTGACGGGCCGGCACGGCCTCTTCGACTGTTACGAGGCCTTCATCCACATCGTCGACTCGATGTTCAACCAGCACGCAAAGTGGCTGAAGGTGACGCGGCAGATCCCATGGCGCCGCCCCATCGCCTCCCTCAACTACCTGCTCAGCTCGCACGTCTGGCGCCAGGATCACAACGGCTTCACGCATCAGGACCCCGGCTTCATCGACCACGTCGTGAACAAGAAGGCGGAGGTGATCCGCGTCTACCTCCCGCCGGATGCGAACACGCTCCTCTCGGTGGCGGACCATTGCCTGCGGAGCCGCGACTACGTGAACGTGATCGTGGCCGGCAAGCAGCCGGCGCTGAACTACCTCTCGATGGACGACGCGATAATCCACTGCACGCGCGGCGCCGGCATCTGGGAATGGGCGTCGAACGACCAGGGCGTCCCCGACGTCGTGCTCGCGTGTTGCGGTGACGTCCCCACGCTCGAGACCCTCGCGGCCGCCGCGCTGCTGCGAGAGCATCTCCCCGAGCTCGGCGTCCGGGTCGTGAACGTGGTCGACCTGATGCGACTGCAGCCCGAGAGCGAGCATCCGCACGGGCTCTCGGACCAGGAGTTCGACGCCCTCTTCACGACCGACCGCCCGGTCGTGTTCGCCTACCACGGCTACCCATCGCTGATCCACCGGCTCACCTACCGCCGCACGAACCACCGCAACCTGCACGTGCGCGGCTACAAGGAAGAGGGAACGACCACGACGCCGTTCGACATGGTCATGCTGAACGACCTCGATCGCTTTCACCTCGTGATGGACGTGATCGACCGCGTGCCGCGCCCTGTCCGAATCGTGCGGCCGGTTGCGCCAGGAGATGAGCGACCGGCGCCTCCGCGCGCGCGCGTACACGCGAGAGCACGGAGAGGACGAACCGGAGATCCGGGACTGGGTCTGGCCGTACTGACGCGTGGCCGCGGTCCTCGTCGTCAACGCCGGCTCGGTCAGTCTCAAGCTTTCCGTCGTCGGGACCGACGGCGAGACCACGAAGGTGTCGTCACTCGCCGAGGCGCCTGATGACGTCGAGGCGGTCGCCCATCGCGTGGTGCACGGCGGTTCGCGCTTCCGCGAGCCGGTGCTGGTCGACGACGCGGTCGAGCTCGAGCTCGCGGGCTTGACCGAGCTCGCGCCGCTGCACAACACACCGGCGCTGGAGGCTATCCGCGAGGCCCGGCGTGCGTTCCCGCAGCTCCCCCACGTCGCGGTCTTCGACACCGCCTTCCACCAGACGATCCCTGATCGGGCGTCGACCTATGCCCTCCCACTCGAGCTTCGCGAGCTGGGAATCCGCCGCTTCGGCTTCCATGGGCTCTCGGTCCAGTGGGCGAGCGAGCAGGTGCCCGTCCCGCGCCTCGTGGTCTGCCACCTGGGCGGCGGCTGCTCGGTCACGGCCGTTCGAGATGGGCGCTCAGTCGACACGACGATGGGCTTCACCCCGCTCGAGGGCGTCCCGATGGCGACCCGCGCAGGCTCCGTCGATCCGGGGGCGCTCGTGTACCTCCTCCGCCACCACCTGAGCGTGGAGGGCCTCGACTTCGCGCTGGAGCACGAGTCCGGGCTTGCGGGCTTGTCGGGTCTCTCGGGAGACGTCCGCGAGCTCGAAGGCTCTGACCAGCCGGCCGCAAGACTGGCCCTCGACGTCTTCACCTACCGAGTCGCGACGGCCGTCGGCGCGATGGCGGTCGCACTGGACGGGCTGGACGCGCTCGTGTTCACGGCCGGCATCGGCGAGAACTCGGCCGCGGTGAGAGAGGCCGTCTGCTCGAGGCTCGAGTTCCTGGGCGTCGAGCTCGATCCGTCGGCCAACGCGTCGGCGCAGCCGGACGCCGTCGTATCCGTTTCTGGCAGCGCCGTTCGCGTGACCGTGATCGAAGCTCGCGAGGACCTCGTAGCCGCGCGCGAGGCGCGGCGGCTACTTCAGTAGACGTCTCCGCCCGTCGCTGTCGCCCGGCCCGGGAGTGGGCAACGACGACAGCTCTTCGAGCCCCTGGGGACGCGTCCACGAGAAGGCGTCGTCCGCGACTCGCGGCGGCCCGGCGATGTGCGCCCGCCAGGCGGCGGCGGCCCGCCAGAGCTCAGGGTCGGCCGTGAGGGGCGCCAGCGCCTCGTGCCCGAGGGGCGTGTCGAAGACGAAGATCGCCTCGTCCGCGGTGAGGAAGACCTGGTGTCGCTCGAGACCCGGAATCTCGGCGGGGTCGAACGGCGGGCCGTCCTCGAGCAGGGCCCGCACCTCCTCCTTCGATCCTGGCTTTATGGGAATGACGATCGCGACTCGCATGACGGTCTCGTCGCCGAGCTGAAGGGCCGCCAGACGTTCGACGATCTCACCCACGAGGCTCGGCGTGGCGACCGTAGCAATGGTGACCGGTGCGCCGGTGCGCCGCTCGAGCACGACCGACGGTCGCCCGTCGATCCGCTCGGCGGACAGGCGACCGACCCGCACGCCCGAGAGAAGCTCATAAGGAATCTCCTGCGCTCCATCGCGTCCCTCCAAGCGGATTTCGCGCGGCCGCAACTCGAGCTTGCCGGCCGCAAGACGCGAGCCCTCTCGCCAGACGACGCCGTAGCTGGTCTGCATGGGCTCATGGTCGCCGACGGTTCGAGCCCGCACATCGGGTTGGCGCCGCAGCCGAAGTGCGGGAAAGCCGCAGGCTTCGGTAGAAGTTCTCGGGTGGCCTCGACTGACTGGCTCGACTGGCACGGCCGGTACGACGATCCCCACACGGGGCTGTCCCAGCGACTGACCGTCGTTCAGGGTTTTATCCGAGAGGCCCTCGACAGGCAGCCTGCCGGCGAGGTTGCGATCGTGAGCGCTTGTGCCGGCCAGGGGCGCGACCTCCTACCGGTCCTCGCCGACCATCCGGGGCGCGAGCGAGTTCGTGCCCGACTGATCGAGCTCGACCCGCGGAATGCGGAGTCTGCACGTGCCTTCGCCCGCAACGCCGACCTCGATCGGGTCGAAGTCGTGACCGCCGACGCGTCGGAGACGAATGCATACCTCGGTGCCGTCCCGGCCGACCTGGTGCTGATGTGCGGCGTGTTCGGGAACGTCTCCGACGAGGACGTCGAGAGGACCGTGCGCCTGCTTCCCGGGTTCTGCGCGCGCGAGGCGCTCGTCATCTGGACCCGAGGGCGACGCCTGCCGGACCTGACCCCGGCGATCCGTCGGTGGTTCGGCGAGGCCGGCTTCGAGGAGCGGGCGTTCGAGTCGCCGGGTCTCGACTCGTACTCCGTGGGGATGCATCAGCTGATCGGCGAGCCGGCGCCGCTTCAGTCCGATCGTCGGCTGTTCACCTTCCGCTAGCGGAGACCATCAGGCTGCCTCCTCGAGTGCGAGCGCGTCGCGGTCGACCGGCTCGAGTTGCGCGCTCGGGCCGCCGGTCGGCCTGACGAGCGCGACGACGACGAGCGCCCCGGCCACCAGCAGCCCGGTCAGGATGTACAGGGCCGTCTGGAGACCGTGATCGAGCGCGACTCCGCTCGCCGCCGAGACCGCAGGGTGGGAATCCGCGTAATGCGTCGTTGAGGCCGCGGCGATCGCGCTCACCGCGGCGAGGCCGATCGCTCCGCCGATCTGGCGGCTCGTGTTGATCAGTCCCGAGGCGACTCCGGCATCGGCGCGCTCGACCCCTGCCAGGCCCGCGATCGTCACCGGGACGAAGGAGAACCCCATGCCGGCGCCGCCCAGCACGAACGCCGGGAACAGATCCCAGAAGTAATGGCCGTCCACCGGCAGGCGCGTGAGCCAGGCGACGGACGCGGCGGACACGAGCAACCCGGCCGTGAGCGTCGGTCGCACGCCTACCCGCCCCACGATCACCTGTGCGACGTTCGAAGCCGCAACGACGGCTAGCGCGAAGGCGGCGAATGCGGCGCCGCTCTGGACCGCCGAGTAGTGGAGGACGTCCTGCAGGTACAGCGTCAAGAGGAAGAACTCGGAGAACGCCACCGACCCCACGATCGCCATCGCTACGTTCGCGGCCGTGAGCGTCCTCAGTCGGAACATCCGCAGCGGCAGCAGCGGCGAGGGCGAGCGCAGCTCGATCAGGACGAACGCGAGCACGAGCGCAGCCGATCCCGAAAGCAACGCGAGCGTCGTGTCGGATCCCCAGCCGTCGCTCGCCGCGCGGGTCATCGCGTAGACGAGCAGCATCAGGCCTGAAGTGATCGACGCGGCGCCGGCAAAGTCGAAGTGCCGATGAGGCAGTTCCGCGCGGCTCTCGCGCAGCAGAAACGGCGTCAGCGCGATCGCCGCGACCCCCACCGGAACGTTGATGAAGAAGATCCAAGACCAGCTGAGGTACGACGTGAGCAGGCCGCCCAGCAAGACGCCCGCCGCCGCACCGCTGCCCGAAGCCGCACCGTAGATGCCGAGCGCGAGGTTGCGCTCGCGGCCCTCCGCGAATGTCGTCATCAGGAGCGAGAGCGCCGCGGGGGCGAGCAATGCCCCGCCGAGCCCCTGCAGCCCGCGGAATGCGATCAGCGACCCTTCGGACCAGGCGAGGCCGCACAGCAGCGAGCTCGTGGCGAACAGCGCCAGGCCGGCGACGAAGAGCCGTCGGCGCCCGAGCAGATCGGCGATCCGGCCGCCGAGCAGCAGCGTCCCGCCGAAGAGAATCGCGTAGGCGGAGATCACCCATTGCAGGTTCGTCTGCGAGAAGCCGAGATCCGACTTGATCGAAGGCAGCGCGACGTTCACGATCGCGACGTCGAGAATGACCATGAACTGGGCGGTGACGATGAGCGCCAGTGCACTCCAGCGCCTTTCGTGCTTCGAGACTTCAGTCACGTACTTGTCCTCCCCCATCGTTGACTTGATCAACGTTATACCACAACAACGGTTGTGCGCGCTACACTATTCGCCGTGACCGTCACTAACCCTGAAACGACCGCCGAGCCTCGCGTACTCCCCCGGCTGCCCGAGGAGCTGATCTCCTCGACCTCGTTCCTGCTCAAGCGGCTCGGCTTCGCCGCCAAGGACAAGGCGATGGAGGCCTACGAGCGCAGCGGCCTTCATCCCTACCACCACGCGGTGCTCGCGGTCCTGGACGAGGGGTCGCGCGAGACGCAGGGAGCGATCGCAGATGCTCTCGGCTACGACCGCGGCCAGCTCGTGGGCCTGCTCGACGAGCTCGAGGATCGCGGCCTCGTCGAGCGACGCCGCGACCCGGCCGACCGGCGACGCCACATCGTTCGGCTGACCCCCGCCGGCAAGCGCGCGCTCGCCAAGCTCCGTGCGCTCGCCCGCCAGCTCGATGACGAGTTCCTCGCCTCGCTCGACGAGGACGAACGAGCCCAGCTCCACGCGCTCCTGCTTCGCCTTGCGCAGCAGCACTTGCCGCACTGCGCCCCGAAGACGTCCTAGTCGGGCACGCGGGAGACCTCGAGATCGAGGTCTCGCTCGACGCGCCGCATCACCTCGTCGCTGATCTCGCCCGCATTCCGCAGCTCGACCACCGCGCTGCGTTCCGCGTCGAGGAGCTCGCGGCGGAGCCGCTGGTACTTGAGCGACCGCTTCTCGATCTTGCCGTCACCATCAGGGTCGACTCGCGCTGAGAAGCGATCGATCCGGAACCGATAGAGGCCGCGGAGCCGCTCGGCGGTGTCGTCGAGCACCCAGGCCTCTCCGACGAGCTCGTCGAGACGCTGGAGCGCGGCCTCGGCGCCTCTCACCCGCGCGAGCGCTTCTTCGGCGTCGGCACCTCCGTCGTCCTCTTCCAAGCCGAGCGCTCGGATCACGGCCGGCAACGACAAGCCCTGCACGACCAGCGTGGCGAGGACGACCGAGAACGCGAAGAAGATGATCAGGTCGCGGCCGGGAAACGGCGTGCCTGCGTCGGTGGTAAGCGGGATGAGCAACGCCGCCGCGATCGTGACCGCCCCGCGCATGCCGTTCCAGGCGACGAAGGCCGGGTACCTCAACGGCGGATACGGATCGTGCTCGCGAACGCGCGGGATCAGCCACCGGGGAACGTAGGTCGCGGGGAAGACCCAGAGGATTCGAATGACGATCACCGTCAGCGCGATCACCGCGGCTTCTCCGACGAGCGACCAGCCGTCCCGGCCTGCAAGCGAGTCGAGGATCGGGCGCAGCTGCAGTCCGACCAGCCCGAACAACAGCACGTTGAGGAGGAACGTCAGGACCTCCCAGAATCCGTCGCCCTCCATACGCGTTTGCGAACTGGTCAGCTCGGGCGTGTACCAACCCAGGTAGACCCCGGCGGTGACGACTGCGAGCACCCCCGAGACGCCGAGCGCCGAGGCGGGCAGAAAGGCGAAGTACCCGGTGAGGAACCCGAGCGTCACCTCGAGCGGCGGGTTGTCGAGCACGCGCCGCACCCGCCGGATCACGTAGCCGACCGCGAGGCCGATCGCAACCCCGCCGACGATGTTGAGCATGAGGCGACCGCCGGCCGCCCAGGGCGAGAACACTCCGGAGACCGCGGCGACGATCGCCGTGCGCAGCAGCACGAGCGCCATCCCGTCGTTCACGAGGCTCTCGCCCTCGATGATGTCGGTGAGTCGTCGCGGCACCCCGAGCCGTCTCCCGATCGCCGTCGCTGCGATCGGGTCGGTCGGCGAGACGACCGCGCCGAGAACGAAAGCCTCGGCCCACGGGAGGTCGGCCACCTTGTGCGCGACAACGGCAACGCCGACCGTCGTCATCGCGACGAGACCGACGGCGAGCAGCGAGATCGGCCGGAGATTCTGCCGGAGCTCGCGCAGCCCGGTGAAGAACGCCGACCTGTAGAGAAGCGGCGGCAGGATCCCGATCAGGACGACCTCCGGGGGCATGGTCACCTTCGGGACGCCGGGCGCAAACCCGAGCATCAAGCCGCCGAGCACGAGCAGGATCGGGTACGGGATCCGCAGAGGGCCCGCGAGGATCAGAAGGACGGCAGCCGAGACCAGCAGCGCCAGGAGCTGGAGCTCCTGCTGGGTGCCGAAGTCGGCGACCATGCCGAAAAGCTACGCCTGCGGCGTGGCGCCCGGAAGTCACGCGTCCTCCGCGGCGTACCCTGATCCCGATGGGCATGTTCTTCCATTCCGCCGACGGGGTCCCCGAGCGACCCTCCGATCCAGAGGTACGCCGCGCGCACCTGCGCCGGATCGGCCCCCTGTTCACGCCCTACAAGGCGCGGCTCGCCGGCGTTCTATTCCTGATCGTCATCTCGGCGGCGCTCGGTGTCGTCCCTGCGTTCCTGCTCAAGCGCGCGCTCGAGGCAATCGCAGTCAACGACACCACCGCGCTGTCGTACGCCGCCGCCGGGATCATCGCGATTGCGATCGTGACCGGCGTTCTCGGCGTGATCCAGACGCTGCTCTCGAATCAGGTCGGCCAGCGCGTGATGCACGACCTTCGCGCGGCTGTCTTCCGGCACCTCCAGCGCCTGTCACTCGCCTTCTTCACGCGCACGCGCACGGGCGAGGTCCAGTCGAGGATCTCGAACGACATCGGCGGAGTGCAGAGCGTCGTCACCAACACGGCGACCTCGATCGCGTCCAACGTGACCACGGTCGCCGCGACGATGGTCGGCATGCTGGTGCTGAGCTGGCAGCTTGCGCTGTTCGCCTTCGCGCTGATCCCGATCTTCGCGCTGCTCACACGGCGAGTCGGAAACCAGCGGCGCAAGATCGCGAAGTCGACCCAGGAGACACTCGCCGACATCTCGAGCCTCGTGCAGGAGTCGCTCTCGGTCTCCGGGATCTTGCTCGGCAAGACGATGGGGCGCGGTTCCCAGCTCGCCGATCGGTTCGAAGCCGACTCTCTCCGCCTTGCCGATCTCGAAGTCCGCCAGCGGATGACGGGTCGCTGGGTGATGGCCTCGATCCAGACGAGCTTCGCGATCATGCCGGCGGCGGTCTACTGGTTCGGCGGGCTGCTCCTCGCATCCGGGTCACACGCGGTCTCGATCCCGATGCTCGTTGCCTTCACCACGCTCCAGACGCGGCTGTTCTTCCCGATCGGCTCGCTCCTCGGGGTGGGGCTCGACGTGCAGACCTCGCTCGCCTTGTTCGACCGGATCTTCGAGTACCTGGACGAGCCGATCGACATCGAGGAGAAGCCCGAAGCGCTAACCGTGGGGCAGGCAGGTGACGTCGTCTTCGACCACGTGTGGTTCCGCTACGGGGACGAGTGGACGCTGCAGGACGTGTCGTTCACGGTCCCGGCGGGGACCACGACCGCCCTCGTGGGCGAGACGGGCTCCGGCAAGACGACGCTCGCCTACCTCGTGGCGCGACTCTACGAAGTCAGCCGAGGGCGAATCACCATCGGCGGAGTCGACATCCGCGATCTGAGCCTGCAGGCGCTGGCCGACCTCGTCGGCGTCGTCTCCCAGGAGACCTATCTCTTCCACGAGACGGTTCGCGAGAACCTTCGCTTCGCCAAGCCGGATGCCACCGACGACGAGATCGAGCTGGCCGCGAAGGCGGCGCGCATCCACCAGGTCATCGCAGCCCTCCCCGATGGCTACGACACCGTCGTAGGCGAGCGGGGCTACCGCTTCTCAGGCGGAGAGAAGCAGCGCATTGCGATCGCGCGCACGCTCTTGCGGAACCCCCCGATCCTCGTCCTCGACGAGGCGACGAGCTCCCTCGACACCGAGACCGAGCGACTCGTTCAGGAGGCGCTCGACCGGCTGTCGGAGGGACGAACGACGATCGCGATCGCGCACAGGCTCTCGACCGTCCGCGACGCCGACCAGCTGATCGTGCTCGATCACGGCCGCATCGTCGAATCGGGCCGGCACGAGGATCTGATCGAGGCAGGTGGCCGCTACTCGGCCCTGGCCGCGCGCGACGCCGAACCGGTCACGAGTGCCTAGGCCGCTAACGTCACGTGGCGACGTGAACAGCGAGCTGAGCCCAATGGACACTAACCACGACAGATCTTATCCCTCTCCGAAGAAAAACGGCTTCCGTGGCTGACGGCGTCCTGACGCTCTACCAGGCCGAGTGGTGCCCTCTTTCGTCTGCGGTGCGAGAAGTGCTGACGGAGCTCGGACTGGACTTCGTCGCCCGCCAGGTCGAACCGTGGCCGGGTGAGCGCGACGAGCTGCGGCGGGTTGCCGGCACCGACCAGATCCCGGTCCTACGAGCAGAGGACGGCCGACTCTATCGAGGCATCCGGAAGATCTTCGCGCACCTGCAAGAGCGCGAGCCGTGGGAGTTCGCGGCCGCCCACCGGCGCCGGTTCGCGGACCACCGGGACGCGCGCGAGTCCGACGCGCCGGGGCAGTTGCTCGAGTACTTCCGGGAGACGGACGAGCTGGAAGCGGGCACGGGATCTCCGGCCGAGGCGGAGGTGGTCGACGTGCCGCAGGCGAGCCGCTACGAGCTCCGGCTCGACGGACGCCTGATCGGGCTGGCGGCGTACAGGCGGCGAAACGGCCGTATCGCCTTCACCCACACCGAGGTCGACGAGGCCTGCGAAGGGCACGGCTTCGGCAGCCGCCTTGCAGCAGCGGCACTGGAGGACGCGCGTCGGCAGGGTCTCGAGGTCGTTCCGCTCTGCCCCTTCATCGCGCACTACATCGAGTCACGGCCTGAGCTCGACGACCTCGTCGCCTCCGACTACCGTGATCGTCCGGCGAAACCTCAGCCCTAGCGCTGGGCCTTCGGCGGTCGCCCGCGGATGATGCCGATCTCTCCCGGCCGCGGTTCCTTGGGCTCGATGTCGAGGACCTGGACCTTCGTCAGCGGATCGACCTCGATGATGTCGTCCCGCTCCGGGAAAGGCTCCTGCGCCGGACGCCTGTAGACGTAGCGACTCTGGCCGCCGTCAACCTCGCGAACAAGCACATGCCACTCGCGCTCCTCGGACACGGGGCGACTCTATCGCTCCCTTACCATGGAGCCGTGGCGGAGGGTAGGAACGCAGCAGACCACGCCGGCACCCTCTACCGGAGGGCGTTTTCCTGGTTGCGCCACCCCGTCAAGAGGCTCGAAGAGGAAGCGGAACACCTGCACAAGGTCGAGCAGGCGGGGGAAAGCGAGGTGACGCCGTTCATCGCGATTGCGGGGCTCATCCTCTTCCTCCTCCCCATCGTCGTGCTGGTCCTCGGGCTCTCGTTCGCCGCGTACTTCCTCGCGCGCTGAACGGGATGGCTGCGGCCGAGGCCGCGAGTTATGCTGACAAGGGTCGGGCGGTCGGCGGGCCGCAGCCCGGTCGCCCGACTCTTCCTAGGCCCCGATCGGTGCGCTTGCTGCCCACCGGCAGCGGTCGGTGCGGCATCTTGCGGGTAGCGCTCGGCGAAGCGGCTTTTCGTTAGCCAGTTTCCTCGCGTGTGGCGCGGTGTCTCGGGGCGGTATGCGGCGCCGCCCCGAGACACTGTCCAGCAGCCCTTAGCCGCCGCAGGTGAGGCCGGCGGCGAAAGCGGCTGAGAGTACCGTTGCGGCGACTACCGCAAGGGAGATCAGTCGGGCCATTTGTCACCTCCTTTTCAGGCTGAGTCGCGAGCGCCTTTCAGCGGGCGAAGAAGGAGAGATAGGGGTACCAGAGACGACGACCTCGATCCTGTCAAGCCCGGAGGCTTGACGGGCGAGGGACACGACCGGATGATGCGGGTGGCTTGATCGTGAACTCTCGCTTTGACGGCCCATCCGAGAGCATCGGAGCCCGCGTGCGCAGATTGCGGCTCGAGCGTGGGCTCTCCCAGCGCCAACTGGCCTCACAGGGGGTCAGCTACGCCTACATCTCCCGGATCGAGTCGGGCCAGCGCACGCCTTCCGTTCGCGCGATCCGACTGCTCGCCCGTAGGCTCGGCGTGGCACCTGAATATCTCGAAAGCGGCGCGGACATCGGGCCGGTCGAGGCGCTCGAGCTGCGTCTCACCGATGCCGAGTTGCGACTGCGCCTAGGCGATCACAGCGGGGAGGTGCGCCACGCGCTACAGGCGGTGCTGAAGGAGGCGCAACGTGCCGGCGAGAGCGAAATCGCGATCCGCGCCCAGATCGGACTGGGGCTCACGTCGCTCGCTGCCGGCAACGAGCGAGAAGCGGCCCAGTACCTAGCCATCGCTGTCGACTCGCCTCTTGTCTCGCCCCGGACGCACACAAACGTCTACGTCAGCCTTTCGAAAGCGCTCAGGTTCCTCGGTCGCGCCGACGAGGCGGCGGAGATGCTCGAGGACGCGCTCGACGATCTCGGCTCTCAGACACCCGAGGCGGACGGGATCAGACTGCGGATCGCGACCTACCTGAGCTATGCGCTCACCGACCTCGGGCAACTCGAGCGCGCGCGCTCGGTTCTCGAAGACATCGACGCCGGTGCTGCGCTCGACCCACACGAGCAGGTAACGATGCACTGGTCGTTGGCGCGGCTTGCCTACATGGAGGGCCAGCCGCGGGCCGCTCTCCGCGAGATCCGCCGCGCGATCATCCTGCTCGATCACACCGAGGACAGCCTCGAGCTGGCCCGGGCTCACCTCTTCGCTGCCGAAGTCCACCTTTGGGCCGACAACGTCCCCGAGGCGGAGCGTCACCTAGCCCTCGCCGCGGGGCTCGAAAACCTCGCTGCCGATGCGCGCGACCTCGGTGCCCTCCACTCGTGCCAGGCGCTGGCGCACGCGCGACGGGGCGACTCCGAACGCGCTCGTCTCCTTATCCAATGCGCGCACGAAGAGCTTGCGGACGCGCCTGCAGAACAAGGCCTCCTGTGGTTTGCACAAGCACTTACCGAGGCAGCGTGCGCCGATCTTGACGCAGCCGCTCTCAGCTTCGAGCAAGCGGTCGACGCCCTCGCCGCCTCGAGCATGCAGCGTGAGGCCGCCGCGATCTGCCGCGAGTGGTCACAACTACTAACGGCCGCCGGCAGGAGCGAGGAGGCCGCGGACACGGCCAGGCGCGCTGCTCAGCTGAGCAGCGACGCCGGCGACAACGTCGCAGTCCACCGCCGCTAGACCGTCTCATCGGGGCAGTGAGCATCGTCGAGCGCCTCGACGGATCACCGCCATTCCGGCTAACCCAGCCTGGGATCCTTGCAACAAGGATGCAAATGGGATAAAGAAGGAACCGCAAATTGCGGCTTTTTTAGAGGTGGGATCATGGTTCGCTCTGCGGCGACTGAAGATCTGGCGAACGAAGCTGGCTCCTCCCGGCTGGCATTGCTGCTTGCGGCCGGCGCAGGAGCGGCGGCGGCAACACCCCTGTTTCGTCGTCTGCTCGGCATCGGCGACGCAGCTGCAGCATCGAAGGCGCAGGACGCACGCATTCTGCAGCTGGTCCTACAGCTCGAGTACACGCAGGTCGCGTTCTACGAAGAGGCACTCAGCCACGCCTCGCTCGAGGGGCAGCTGCGCGACTTCGCCGAGACCGCTCTTGGGCATGAGCGCCAGCATCTAGCCGCGATCAAGCGGGCGCTCGGCGCCAAGGCAGGCAAACGTCCGCGCTTCGAGTTCGGCCAGGCGACCAAGAATTCCGATGCGTTCAGGGCGACTGCGATCAAGCTCGAAGACATCGCCGTCGCCGGTTACAACGGCCAGGCGACCAACCTGACAGCGGGAACGCTCGCCGCGGCGGCGGAGATCGTCTCGGTCGAGGCGCGCCACGCAGCCTGGGTGCGGGCGATCGCCGGCGAGGTCGCCGCACCCGACCCCGTCGACAAGCCGCTCACGGCGACGCAGGTCGCGGCCGGCCTGCGCATGATCGGATTGAGGGCGTAGCAGATGAGTGGCTACGACAGCTTCGATGAGTTCTTGGCAGCGGCTGACCGCGACGGCGCGATCGCCGAAACCAGCGCACAGGTCGAGGCGGCGCTCTCCCGCCGGCGCCTGCTCGTGGTGGCCGCTGCCGGCGCCAGCGCAGCCCTGCTCACCGAGGCTGGGCCGGGGCGCGCGGCCGCCGGGGGCTTGTCCGAGTCGGACATCAGCATTCTCAACTACGCGCTCGTGCTCGAGTACCTCCAGGCTTCCTTCTACACCGAGGCGGAGCGAAGCGGCGCGCTCTCCGGGAAGACCGCGCAGGCGGTACGAGTCGTCGGAGCCGTCGAGCGCGCGCACGTCAACGCGTTCCTGAAGCTGCTCGGATCGGATGCAGTCAAGCGCCCGTTGTTCGACTTCCAGGGCACGACCGAGCAGCAGCAACCGTTCCTGAAGACGGCGGTCGCACTCGAGGACCTCGCCGTCGCCGCCTACAAGGGGCAGGCGCCGAAGCTGCGCTCACGGGCGGTGCTCGCCGCCGCGGTCGGCATCCACTCGGTCGAAGCTCGGCATGCCGCCTGGATGCGCGAGTTGTTCGGGATCAAGCCGGCGGTGCATGCCTTCGACCAGCCGGCCTCGCGCGCGAGCATCAACCAGATCGTCGCGTCCACGCACTTCATCGCACGGCAACCACAGACGAAAGCGAGGTCGAAGCCGAAGTACACCGGTTGAAACCCACGGTTCGTCTCACGGCGGCGCTCGCCGTCACGGTCACGATCAGCCTGCTCTGGGCAGGCCTCGGCGGCAGCCATCGCCCAAGAGCGAGCTCGGTCTCGGGAAGCGACGCCTTGCCCGCTGCGCCCACCCCAGCGCTCACGATCGGGCGGCCCGAGCCGCTCCGCTCCAGCGGCTTTCTCTCCCGCTGGACGTCCCTGCGTACGACGGCCCTCGCACGAGTCCGCCCGGCCGCGGGCGCGCGGGTAGTCGCCGAGCTTCGGCCGACCACACCGGAGGGGACCGCGAACGTGCTCCCGGTGTTGCGGGCCGGGCCGGACGCCGCCGGCGCTCTATGGGTCAAGGTGCGCCTGCCGGTCCTGCCGAACGGACGCGTCGGATGGGTGCGCCGCCAGGTGCTCGGCGCCTATCAGACGGCGAACACGCACTTCGTCGTCGACCGCCGGAGACTGCGCGCGACGCTGTACCGGAACGGCAAGGCGGTCTTCACCGCTCCGGTCGGAGTGGGCACCGCCTCCTGGCCGACGCCGGCGGGCGAGTTCCTCGTTCGCAGCCAGCTGAGTCGCTATGCCAGCCCGTTCTACGGCCCCGTCGCGTTCGGGACCAGCGCCCGCTCGGCGGTGCTCACCGATTGGCCGGCGGGCGGCTTCGTCGGCATCCATGGCACGAGCGAGCCACAGCTTCTGCCTGGCCGCGTCTCTCACGGCTGCATTCGGATGCGTAACCCCGACATTCTCCGGCTGGCGGAGCTCATGCCGGTCGGAACACCGCTGACAATTCAATGAGAAACCCACGACTGCTCGCACTCCTGGTCGCCGCGCTCGTCCTCATTGGAGCGTCGCCCGCAGCAAGCCTGACTCCTCCGTCGGTGAAGAAGCAGCCGACGCTGCTCTGGCGGGCGTACCCACTCAAGCAGCGTCCGGCCACCCCGCATCGTCCCTCTCCGCGGACGCAGGTGGCGGGCAGCGGCCAAGCTCTCGAGAGCCGCCCGGGTGGTGAAGACCAAGCACTGCCGAAAACGCTCGCTTGGGGACTGCTCGGCGCAGCGATCGCCGCGGTTGCCCTGCTTCTGGTACTCCTCCGGCCGGTCCTGTCAGTCGCGACCGGCGGCAGAACGACAGTTGCTAGGCGTACCGGCCCGGACGAGTCTGCTCGAAGGCCGGTCCGGGTCCGAAGAGGGCGTAGTCGGCCGCGCGAGCACCGGCAAAGCGTCCCGGACGCATCAAGCCTGGCCGGGAGGATCTGCTCGAGGCGTTACACCCGAAGCCCAGCCCCGTGCGAGAGTCGGAGGTGGAGAAGCCACCGCAGCCCGAACGCCGAGAACGAGCGGAGTCCCCGCCCGTGCCGCTGGGCGCGCTACGGCAGCCGGAACCACAGCAGGAGCCCGAGCCGGGGCCGACAACTCGCGCAACCGCTCTCCCCGCTCCGGCGCAGCTCGAGCCGGAGCCGAAGCTTCACTCGGAGGATCGAGGCGCGAAGCCCGAAGCTGCGGGTGAGCGTCCCCAGACAGTCACCGCCGAGAGCTGCGAGATCGAGCTCTGGCGCGGCTACGTGAAATGCCAGCTTTACGCCGCTTCGCTCGACGGGCCCCGCGCGGCCGCAGCGTTCGCGTTCTCGCCATTCTTCCGTTTGCGCGACGAGGACACTGCGACAGAGAAAGCGGCGGCGGCGCTAAAGACGCTGGTCGATCGTCTCGAGCGAGACGGCTGGACGGTGGTGTCGGCAGGAGCGCGCTGGTATCAGCTCCGGCTCAGCCGCTCCCCTTAGGCCTGGGCGTGGCCCGCCCTGTGGGTGAATAGCGCTCATACGCTCATGCATCGCGCGAGCAGCGGCTTCCCGGCTGTTGGTAAAGCTGTGGAGAACTCGTTACTCATCGGCTGAGCCCGACAGCCCACGACTGCGAAGAGCACTGATTCGTCGCTGAAGGGCCAGACCAAGCCCCCTCCCGGACTCCCTTGACTCAGCTGGAGGCTGTCCCTCCGCCTCCTCGGCGGTGTCTTGACGAGCGTGCCAAAGGTCGACGTGCAATAGCTCAATCTCCTCGACCAGCATCAAGATCGCTCTGCCGGCGGCTCGTAGCTCGTCCCGTCCGTCGTTCAGGAGACCTTCGCCCCAGGTGCCCAGCATTTCGAGCTTCTCTTCGTCCAGACGGTCCATCGGACCCTCCTCGCCGCCACTTCTGGAACGCCACCGCAGGTCAAGTTGGACGCCGCCCGCCGGTTCTTCCACCGGGAGGTTCTCACACTGCTCGGGCTCTTGCTTCAAACCGTCGAGCGCGTTAGCTTCGGCCGCGTCTACCAGGGGAGGATCGCGATGGGGAATCGTTCCGCGAACCGGGCAGCCGTCTGCAGCGCTGTCGCGCTACTGATTTTCTCGCTGTCGACCGTCGCGCTGGGAACCCCGGCACGAGCAGTCGGCGATCGAACGCACGCGCGCAGCAGCGTCGCGAGCCATTCACCGATCCCGGGCGTGCTCGGGGTCGACCACTTTGGCGTCACCGTGCCCAATGTCGCTCAGGCGCGCGACTGGTTCGTCGATGTTCTCGGTTGCGTGGCGCCGCTCCAGTTCGGCCCGTTCTTCGATCCGAGCGGAAGCCTGATGACGCGCCTCGTCGGTGTGCATCCGCGGGCGGTGATCGATCAGATCGTCGAGGTCCGATGCGGCACCGGCTCGAGCATCGAGCTCTTCCAGTACACAGCCCCGCACCAGGACCAGACGTGGGCGAAGAACTCCGACTTCGCCGGCCACCACGTGGCTCTCTACGTGACCGACATCGACCAGGCTGTTGCGTACCTCGAACATCAACCGGGTGTGCAGAAGTTTCTCGGGCCGTTCCCCGTCACCGACGGGCCGGCGGCAGGCCAGACGATCAACTACTTCAAGACGTTCTTCGGCCTCTACATCGAGCTGATCTCGTATCCGAATGGGATGGCCTACGAAACCACGGCAACGACGAGGCTCTGGAATCCCGCCGACGTCGGGGCAACGCCGTGGTCGACGGGCCTGCCGGGTCTGCTCGGGGTCGACCACTTCGGCATGACCGTCCCCGACATCGACAAGGCTCGCGCCTGGCTGGAAAGCACGCTCGGCTGCAGCGCACCGCTCAACTTCGGGCCGATCTTCGATCCCGTCGGCGATCTGATGACACAGCTCGTCGATGTTCACCCACGAGCCGTGATCCACCAAATCAGCGAGCTGCGCTGCGGCGCGAACGGAGCGAACCTCGAGCTCTTCCAGTATTCCTCGCCCGACCAGGACAAGCGAACGCCGCTCAATTCCGACTGGGCGGGCAACCACTTCGCGGTCTACGTGAGCGACATCGACCGTGCGACCGCCGCGATGACGGGACGAGGCGCCCGACCGTTCTTCGGACCGTTCCCGGTTACCGACGGACCTGCCGCAGGCCAGTCGATCAACTACTACCTGCCGCCGCTCGGGCACTACCTGGAGCTCATCTCGTATCCGAACGGGATGGCGTACGAGGCGACCGCACCAATCCCGCTTTGGAGCCCGCGCAAGCCAGGAGGTTGACGCAAACACTTGCCTGCCAAAGCGCTTGCCAGGCGCCGGTTTTCGCCTGCTGTCGAAGCGGCGAAAACGGCTTGATCATGAGGTGGAGCTAGCCGGGCTCGAACCGGCGACCTCCTGGGTGCGATCCAGGCGCTCTCCCAACTGAGCTATAGCCCCGAGCGGCGACAGTGTAGCCGCCGCGGCCGAGCGCTACTTGTGCGGTGGAGTGCCTTGCTTCTGCCGAACGCGGGGACCTAGCACGGTCAGGCTCCCTGTCTTGTAGGTCAGCTTCCCCGCGCTCCGGAACGCGAGTGTGACGCTGAGCGACAAGCGCTTCTTCTTGCTCTTTTGCAAAGCCCGCCAGACCTTCGGTCTCAGCTTGAACGGGATTGCCGCCGTCTTGCCCGCGTTGAGGCGGAACGCGGCAGAGCCCGCCGGCGCGCCGAAGAAGTCGAGGTCGACTCGCCCACGGCACATGATGCCCTTCGGTGCAATGCACTTGAGCGTCACGCGGGCAACACCCGTCGCCGTCGCCGTTGTCGTTCGACTCATCAGCTTCACATTCACCGTGACCGGCGGTGGAGGAGGTGGTGGCGGCGGCGGGGGCGGTGGCGGTGGAGGCGGAGGCGGAGGCGGTGGCGGCGGTGGAGGCAGCGAGGCCGTCGTGAAGGTCTTGTCGTCCCCGTAGGCGGTCGCGTTGTTCGTCCGGGTGGCCACCACGTGGTAGTGGTAGGTCGTGTTCGGCGCGAGCCCGGAGAGGCTGAACGAAAAGGAGTGGTCGGAAAAGTCGACGGGCAGGTTCTGCGCCGCCGTCTTCGACCCATATGCCGGAGCAGACGCCCCGTACTCGATGTAGGCAGTCGCAGGCTCGCCTTGTGCGTTCGCGGTCGCGCCGAGCGTCGCGCCGGTGGCATTTAGCCCGAGCACATCGCCGGTCGACGCCGTCGGGGGGTTCGCCGTGTCGTCGTCGATGATGGTGCCGGAGCCGAGGTTCACTCGGACCGTCGCGTTGACCGCGCTGAGGAGCTTCAGCGTGAAGTGCCTGGTGGTGTTCTGGAGCAGCGTGTTCGGGATGACCGAAACGGTGACGGTGGCCGAGCTGGTTCCGGGATTGATCGTGACCGGCGATGTGACCGGCCCGGAACAGGCGGCGCCCGCGGCGTTCGCCACGCTGCAGGAAGAGACGTAGTCCTGGCCGCTCTTGACGGGATCGTGCGGAACGCTGTCGCTGACGCCATTCACGGTCGTGAACTGCACGGTCGTCGGCGCTCCACTCGTGGTCGCGGCGCACGTGTCGGTGGTGATGCCAGAGTGCGCGGCGTCGCAGAGGAGGACGGTGAAGACCAGCGGAAGGGGCCGGAAGGCGATCTGACCGGCGAGCGCAGAGCCGGCGGGCCTGACGTTGAGGAGCGTGTTGCCGTTCTTCCCGCTGTAGGTAAACGGCCCTCGGTAGCTTCCCGAAGCGGTCGGGGCGGCCTGGGTCGTCCCGGGCGAGATCAGGTAGAACGGCGCCCCTGAGCCGGCCGCGTTCGGCATGCCTCGTGCGTTTGTGAGCGTGAGGCTTCCGCCGGCAACCCAGGTCTGTGCCCCGGTCACGCCCGAGCCCTCATTGCCCTCGGTTCGCACGGCGTTGCCGACCATCAAGACCGGCGCCTGGTCGTTGTCGAGAATCGACCCAGTGCCGACACCATCGCCAATCGTTGCGCCGACCGGATTCGACAGGGTGACCGAGAAGTTCTCGGTGCTCTCGAAGGAGCCGTCGTCGATCGTCGGGACCGAGATCTGACAGCCTGTGGTACCGGGCCCACAACTTCCGGGTGCAATCGAAAGTGTTCCGGTCGTGAATGTGTAGTCGCCGGGCGCCACTGCTGATCCGTCACTCGTCACGTAGTCGACGGTGAGTGTCTGTGCGCTGACCTCCGAGAGCGTGACGACGAAGTTCGCGGTTTGGCCTTCCGTCACGCTTGCTGCATCGGCGATGCTGACGGTTGGCTGCGTCGTGGTGAAGGTGTGGTCGTTCGGATCGCAAGTCGTGCCGTAGGTATTCGTCGCGCAGAGGGTGTAGTGGAAGGTCGTGCCAGACGGGAGGCTGCTCAGGGTCGCCGACACCGAGGCCGGGGAACGCCCCGAGCCAGGGCTCGGTGCCGCCGACGCCAAAGTGCAGTTGTTGATCCAGTCCGGCGGCATGCAGCTGATCCCGTACCGGAAGACGGTCGAGCTGACGTTGGCGCCGTTGGGATTGACGGTTCCGGAGAGCTTCGCACCGTTGATGCCGATGTTCGAGGCGGCACCCGCGACCGGCGTCGGCACGTCCTGCGTCGTGAGCTGCTGCTCGCTACCGCAGGTCGTGTTGACCGTGTTCGTAGCGCAGAGGCGGTAGAAGTAGGTGGTGTTGCCGGTAAGACCCGCGACGGAGTCCGACACGGGAACCGCGGTGGTGCCGGACCCGGTCGTGCCGCCGGTCGACGAATTCGGGTAACTGGTGCCGCCGCTACTGCTGGTGCCGTAATAGAACTTCCAGGTGGCGGCGTCTCCGTTCGGGTCGACGCTCCCGGCCAGCGTCGCGCTGGTCTGCGCGACGGAGGAGGATGATCCGGTTGTCACGGTGGGGGCACCAATCGTGGTGAACTGCTGGTCGCCGGTGCAGTTCGTGCCGCCGGGCGGGGTGGTGTCGACGTTCGTGGCACAAAGCTTGTAGTGGTAAGTCGTGTTCGGCGAGAGCGCGCTGAGCGGCGCCGACACCGCTTGCGGCGTCTCGCTCGGGACAGTGGTGCCAGTTACGGGTACGCCCGTATACGCCGTCGTCGTCCCCCATGAGAATGTCCAATCCGCGCCGGCGTCAGGATCGTTCGGGTTGACCTTGCCGTTGAGCGTCGCGGTCGTCGACGTCAGGCTCGTAACGGGATCGATGGTCACGTCCGGGGGGTTGGACGGCGTCGCCCCGGAAAGCGCGGGAAACACGACCAGCGCAAGCAGTACGCCGACCACGGCGACCAGCCCTGACTTCTTTCGAGGACGACGAACCCAGCCCCCCAGGCTTCTTCTCGGCCCCAACGATCTCCCCTTCGAATGACCCCTACCGCTGCGCCGGACTATAGATCAACTTCCCGCAAGTTACGATGTTTTTGTGGCGAACAAGGCGGCCGACTCAGCCGCCGAGATCGCCGGTCCAGTGCCAGGAGCTCTCGCCGACGCCGATCTGGGTGAAGTTCGGGCTCGTTAGCAGCTCCCAGTGAGGGGGACTGCCCTTGAACATGTTGAATGCGGTCTGGCCGTTGGCGCCCGCAGAGTTCACGAGCGTCACCTCCCCAAGAGCCGAAGCCGAATAAGCGGCGTCAGCGATCCGCTGCCAGGGCGTGCTGTTGTTGCAGCCCGTGTGCGAGAGGCCGGTTCTGGCGTAGTAGGAGTCCTGCCAGTACGAATGGCTGTCGGCGGCGAGGCTCAGCTTCGAGTTGATCGTGAGCGGCTGGAGGCCGAGCGACTGCCTGGCCGAGTTGACGAGGTTCACGAACTGCTGCTCGTCGGCGTTGATCGCCGGCTGGACGGGCTTGAGGTACTTGTACGGCGCGACCGCACAGCCGCCAGTTGGTGGAGGCGGGGGGCGGAGGTGGTGGCGGGGGCGGCGGAGGCCCGGGTGGCGGGGGCGGAGGCGGAGGATGCCCAGGGGGAGGCGGCGGAGGCGGGGCACCGGGAGGTGGTGGCGGCGGCGGGAGCTTCGAGCCCGCGGGCGGGACGATCCTCCAGCGGTACCCGGCACGGGCGCGGCTGTTCTTTCCGACCGCGATCAGCGCGAAGCGGTACCGCCCGGGCACGAGTCCCGACCACGTGGTGGGCGAGCCACACCGCCTGAACGTCCGAGCGCGTCTCCTGGGCGCACGAGCGCCGAGCGCGCCGCTCGCGGGCAGGGGCTGCCAGGTGAGGCGGCAGAGGATGCGGACCGTGCCGCGACCGGCCTTCCACTTGAAGGTCGCCGTCGTGTTGGTCGTGACGGCCGGCGGCGTCACGGTCAGCTTTGCTCCCGGGCGCGCGGATGCTGCGGCTGAGAACAGGAGCGTGACTCCGGTGGCTCCGACGGCGGCGAGGACGAGGACGTTTCGTCGCACCGGGGCGCGACCTTAGCGCTTTCGCCGCAAGAGTGTCGATCGCATGTGCCGCACCGACCGTTTGGCCCTCCAGCCGCGGCGCAACGTGCGCTGGGGCTGCCGGATCACGTGCCGACCTGGAACCGCTTCGCGAGCGGCCGTGAACGCATGCGGAGAGCTCGTAGCCGTCGTCGGCTGTGCCGTCGTCGAGGTGGGTGCCGAGGGCGACGTCGCAGACGTTGAAACGGGCACAGGAGCGGGGGCCGGAAGGAAGGTCGCGCCGAGCGCGGCGAGGGTGCCCGCCACGTCGACCCGGCCGGCACCGACGCCTTGCATCGCGTGGGCGCTCGAGGTGATCGCCTGGGTAACGGCCGCTGCTGACGAGGTCGGCGAAAACGACATCGCCAGGGCCGCGAGGCCTGACACGACCGGCGTGCTCGCGGAGGTCCCGCACACCTCGGCATACCCCGCATTGCGAGTAGTCGTCAGATCGCAGCCCGGAGCCGCGAACGGGACCCAGGAGCCGTAGTTCGACCACGAGTACAACTGGTCGTCCGGCTGCGTCGCGGCGACGCCAAGGACTCCTGGATCGGCCGCGGGGTAGAACGCGCTCGAGTTCCCGTTGTTCCCCGCTGCGGCGACGACGAGTACGCCCTTGCGGGTCGCGTACGCGATCGCGTCGGCGATGGTGGAGCTGTACGAGCCGCCGAGGCTGAGGTTGATGACATTCGCCCCATGGTCGGCCGCCCAGGTGATTCCGGGGGCGACGTCGGCTTCGGTCGCAGTGCCGTCCGCACCCACGACCTTCACCGGCATGATCGAGCACCTGGGACAGAACCCCGCGCCCCCGAGCCCGTTGCCGGCCCGGGCAGCGACGATCCCGGCGGTCCCCGTCCCGTGGCCGTGATCGTCGCTGGGGTCGGCGTCGTTGTTGACGAAGTCGTAGCCCGGGACGAAGGCGCCCTGGAGATCCGGCTGGGAGGCGTCGACGCCCGTGTCGAGCACTGCGACGACGACGCTCGGAGAGCCTTTGGTGACCGCCCAGGCGGTCGGTGCCCGCGTCAGCGAGGCACCCCACTGCATGCCCCAGAGTGGATCGGTCGGAACGTCTTGAGCCCAGTCGGAAGCGGTGAGTCGCATCACGACTCGGTCACGCCCGACGTGCTTCACGTCGCGCGCGCGCGCGAGGCGGGACATGAGCGCTGCCGCATTTCGGCGAGGCACCCGCACGACGACGACGTGTAGATGGCGGAGGGTTCGCTCGCGCCGGGCCCCGGCTGCAGCGAGCACGCGACCGAACGAGCGGAGCGGAGAATGGGGGCGAAGCTTGACGAGGAGCCGGACGGTTCGGCTCGCGGGCTCAGCCTGGCGCCTCGGGGATTCCGCGCCGGCCGGCGCTGCCTGTACTCCGGCCGTGGCGGCGACCAGGGCGGCAAGCAGCGCGAGGCGGCGGTGAGGGCAAGAAAACTGCGGCATGTACCGGGCGGCGTTGCGACTTGCTGACCCCTCCGGTATCGGCCGACCGACGGCGGTTCTTTAGGCAGCCTCGGGCCGCTCCAGCGGCCGAGACAACAGGAGCGATTCCCTCGAACGGGGGATTTCGGACGGCTCGGTGACCCCCAATGCTGTGCCCGGGGCGTAGAACAAGGGGAGTACTGGGGCAAGTGGCTGTCCGGACGACAATCCGAGAAGCCGATCGGGGACATGCGGCGGACGAGGGCGGGATCGTGCTCCTCGACGAGCATCCGATCTGGCTCGACGCGCTGGAGAAGGTCCTCTCGTCCGAGGGGATCACCGTCGTCGGCAAGGCGACCTCGCCGGAGGCTGCGTTGGCCCTGGTCGAGTCGGAGAAGCCCGACGGGCTCGTGGCCTCGGTCGAGCTGCCCGGTTCCGACATGGACGGCTTCGAGTGCCTACGCCGCGCACGCGAGCGCTCGCCCGAGCTACGGATCGTCGCGTTCTCGACGCATCACGACCCGTTCCATCTCAGCGCCGCGGCCACCGCAGGCGCGGACGCATATCTCCCGAAGACCGCGGGCGCGGTCGAGGTTGCGGACACGGTCCGGTCGTGTCTGGCGAACGGGTCTAAGCGAAGCGGTTGCTCGCAGGAGCTCGAGGGCTCCCCCTCGCCGCCCTCGTTGACGGCGCGCGAGTTGGAGATCGTCCATCTCGTCGCCCGCGGATACACGAACGTGCAGATCGCTCAGCGCCTCTGGGTGACGAAGTGGACGGTCAAGTTCCACCTCGCCAATGCCTACCGGAAACTCGGCGTCTCGAACCGCACCCAAGCAGCGCGGTACCTGTTCGACCACGGTCTCTCGGACCTGCCGGTCGACCGCTCGGCGTGAGCGGCTAGGAGAAGAAGGCGCGCAACTGCAGCGCCGAGCGCCGCGGCTTCCGCACCTTGCACCAAACGTCGACGCCGTAGCGCCCGGCGGGTACCCGAGCCGACAGCGTGATCACCTTGCGGCGCTTGCGGCCGTCCGCGAACCAGAGGTCGTCGGAGGACTTGATGCTGACCGTGCAGGACATCGCCTTGGGCGAACGGAGTGTCGCGGCGACCTTGCCCTTCCTGACCTTGATCCGTAGGTGCCAGTGCATCCGGAGCCAACCCTTCTGCACCCGCATCCCGGGCGTGGTCTTTCCGGTCGGCTTCGGCTTGGGCTTCTGCACCTTCACCGGAGGCGGGGGCGGCGGAGGTGGAGGCGGCGGAGGCGGCGGCTTCCCGCCGACCGCGATCAGCGCACGGTAGGCGTCGATCCGTCCGCCGGCGATTCCGGCGACCGGCGCGGCGGTGCTCCGGAGCGCGCCGACGATCTGGCTAGGGGTCAAGCTCGGGTTGACGCTTAGCATGAGCCCGGCAATGCCAGCCAACGCCGGGGCGCTTGTCGAGCTTCCACACGCGTTCATGAGACCGTACGGGTTACTGGCATCGCCGCCCCAGTAACCCCACTGGCAGCCTGGCGCCGCGAGCCCGACCCAAGAACCGTAAGTCGACCACGAGTAGAGGGCGCCGTTCGGATCGGTCCCCGCAACAGCGTATGCCCCGGGATCGGCGGCAGGATGCGTCGGGCCGGTAGCGCCGGTGTTGCCGGCGGAGGCCAGGACCAACACGTTGTGCTGCGCCGCGTAGGCAATGGCAGACGCGATCCGCGGCTCCGGCACCGTGTACGTGCCCTCGTCGCTCCATCCGATCGAGATGATTCGTGCACCGTGATCGACGGCCCACCTGATCCCGAGCGCCGCGAGACCGGAGTCGAAGCCTGAACCTGAGCTTGCGACTCGCACCGGCATGACCTTGCATCGCCAGCAATAGCCGGCCACGCCCTGGCCATCATTGCCCTTCCCGACAGCGATGGTGGCGCTGAGGGTTCCGTGACCCCCTGTGTCCTGCATCGCCGCCGAATTGGTAATGAAGTCCCAGCCGGGAACGAGCTGCCCCTGTAGGTCGGGAACCGTCGTGAGACTGCCGGTGTCGACGATGCCGATTACGACGCTTGGATCGCCCTTCGTGATGTCCCATGCGGTCGCCATCCCGACCTGCTGCTCACCCCAGGACTGAGCCCAGACCGGATCGTTCGGCGTGATGGCACCCGCCGTCGACGCCAATCCGAGCACGGCCACGACGGCCGCCAGAAGACACCCCCTGGTCTTCACGGGCGGGAGTGTACTGACCCTCTCCGATGGACGCGAGCCTAATTCCCGTTTACAACCACTACCTCCCCCTATGGACAGGAGTTCTTGTATCTCCTCGCTCTACCTTGCAAACCCGGGTCAAACCTAGTAGAAACGGGCAGTCGCGACTGCTCAGGCCTAGGCCTCGTCGCGGCGGCGCACCGGACGGCCGGGCGCCGAATCCAGGGAGAGGAAAGGAGGGAGGTCAGGGGCCAAATCAGTTCGGAGTCCTCGCATCCTTTCTAGGTTCAACTTTCAACGATTGAGGGGGAAGTACATGAGGGTTGGGAAGTATCTTTCAAGGCTCAGGCTGGGCCTTACCGCGGTCCTTGCGGTCGCGGTGTTTGCCGGGGTGATGGTGGCCTCGGCAGCTGCTCAGCCTCCGAGCGACGCCAGCGGCCTTCCGGCCAACGGCAATGTGTTTAACCCGCAGGAGACGAACGTCCCGTATCTGGCCTGGCGCGGCGAAGAAGTCCGCCTGGTCAAGTGCGTGGGCGGGCTGACCTCGGACGCGATCGGCGAGTCGACGGCGCAGACGTCCGGCAGCTTCATCTTCAACCGCGGCGGATTCAACGTCAGCATGGCGATCTTCGCGTACAGCGGTCCGCAGGAGAACTCCTTCGACGGGCCAAAGGCTGTCACGGACACGGGCAACATCTTTTTCGATCGCGGCCGGATCTGTGTCAGGGGTACGTGGATTTCCAACAAGGCCGGTATCACGGTCATCAAGCTGACCGTCAGCCATAACGGCGTAATCCTCGGCCAGCACGATTTCCTGGTCGGCTGGATGGCCGTCAACTCGGCCGACATCACGAACCCCGGAACGGTCTCCGAGGACGCGGGCTTCGAGCCCGGCAACTCGGTGAACGTTCAGGTCACGGGCTCGATCCCGCTGAACCAGGAGTTCCAGGATGACTGGGGACTCTCGTCTCAGCTGGTCATGCCCAACGACTGGGCGACGTGGGCCAATGCGATGGCGACGACCGACCAGAACCTCGGAGGCACGAACTCGCTTCCGCCGTCGGCCTACTGGGACATCCATGACTCGTCTGGACCCCTCGGCAACGAGGACCCGGACGGCTCGCCGGATGTTCACGTCGATCCGTCCGACTGTGCTACTGGCACCGTCAGCGACGACTTCGTCGACCAGGTCGACAACTGCAACGGTGGGTTCACGTGGTTCTCGAGGATCTTCGGCGACCTGACCAATGGTGCCTTCGGTCCGTTCGACCCGAGCTACGACTCGACGTTGCTGAGCGACGGCCGGTTGAACTCGTCCGATGCGCCGATGCCGGCGCTGAAGATCGTGCTCAACAGCAGCGGTGGAATGGGCGGGTTCGACGACTCCTGCCTGAACGACAAGTCCGCCGTCTACAATCGCAACTTCGACGCGGGCAACCCGCCGAGCTGCATCGCTGACGGGCACGCCAAGGACGAGGCACATGCCTTGTACGCTCCGTACAACGCGCAGTACGTCCCGGCAACGTCGCGGGATCCGTTCGGCGCCGCGTCCGGTGTTGACGGGCCCATCTACACGCAGTTCACCGGCCAGCCCAACAACTTCCCGGGCTTCGGCTGGTACGGCCGGTACTACAACTGGCAGATCGCGCAGAACCTGGTACAGAACATGAGCAACGACACCAACTGTCTGCTCAGGTTCCAGGACTACAAGCCGATCTACCGACAGACCAACGGCTTCGCGACGCGCATCGTCGAGTTCACCGACGAGCACGGCGAGGCACGGGCTCAGTGGCAGCCGGGTGTCGACAACGACAACTTCGGCACCACTGTCGGGTTCGCGGACGACAACGGCGGCTGTGACCTCGAGGGCGTTGACCTCGGCGATCAGACGATCACCGCGTCGGCTCGCTACCCGTTCCAGCCGATCGGTCTCGACATCGCGGCAACCGGAACGATCACGAAGCACATCAACAACCTCTTCCACAAGGCAGTTCACTGCGTCCGCAAGAACAACGTGTCCAGCGCGATCGCGTACATCTGCACGGCGACCGCTCAGGACATCGCGGGCAACGGCGACGTCTTCAACGGAGAGAAGGTCTGCTTCAGCCGCGAGCCGGACAACATCTGGTACAACGTCGGCGGCAGCTCGCCGCACCAGAACGGCTACTGCGTCCCGCTGGCGGGCGGCACGGCGACTGCGCCGGCCACCGTCTCGGTCGAGACGCCGGCCACTCTGGTCGGAAGCCAGATCGACGTGCAGGCGTACTTCGCGGACGAGAAGCTACTCCGCGATACCTGCATCACCTCCGGTCAGCCTGAGAGCGTCGACGGGCCGTGCGGCGGCACTTCCGGCGGCACCACGACCACCTCGGGCACGACTTCCGGCACGACGTCCGGAACGACGTCCGGAACGACGGGCATCACGACCCTCCCGAACCAGAAGGGCAGCAAGCCGGCCAAGGTCACCAAGGCCTCGGTCGTCTCGGTCCAGCTGGTTCTGACCAAGCAGGGTCGCGTCCTGATGGTGAAGATCCACTCGCTGAAGAAGACGGCGAAGATCCAGATTCGCCTCGTCAACGCGAAGGGTCACGTCATCGCGACGGTTGTCCGAACGGTCAAGACCAACAAGCGCGTCGCGGTCAAGAACCTGAAGATCGCGAAGAGCGTGAAGCGCGTGAAGGTGCGGGTGCTGTAGCTCCCCACCGCACGACGTTCGACTCGAGAGGCCCGCGCAAGCGGGCCTCTCGCTTCTTCTCTCACAGGCCGGTCAAACACGCTTGGATGACGGCATGAACGGTTACGACGCCGTCGTCGTCGGCTCCGGGCCGAACGGCCTCGCAGCAGCGATCGAGCTCGCGCGCGCGGGACGCTCGGTTCTCGTTCGCGAGGCGTGCCGACGGGATCGGCGGCGGCCTCCGCTCGGGCGAGGTGACCCTCCCTGGGTTCGTCCACGACCTCTGCTCGGCGATCCATCCGATGGCCGCGGCCTCACCGTTCTTCAGAACGGTTCCGCTTCAGGAGCACGGCCTCGAATGGGTCGAGCCACCGCTGCCGCTCGCCCATCCGCTCGACGGAGGTGAGGCCGTCGTGCTTCGGCGTTCGGTCGAGGCGACGGCGGAGGAACTCGGCGGGGACGCAGGGCGCCTACGCGCGGGCCTTCCAGCCACTCGTGGATGCCTGGCCGCAGCTGGAGGGCGCTCTCCTCGGCCCCCTGGTGCGCCTTCCGCGCCACCCCGTCCCGCTGGCCCGGTTCGGGCTCGAGGCGATCTGGCCCGCGACGACGTTCGCCCGGCGGAGGTTCCGCGACGAGCCCGCGCGCGCCCTCTTCGCCGGCCTCGCGGCGCACTCGATCATCTCGCTCGACAGGATCGCCTCGGCCTCGTTCGGTCTCGTCTTGGGACTCACGGGGCACGCGGTCGGATGGCCTCTTCCGCGCGGGGGCTCGCAGTCGATCGCCGACGCCCTCGCCTCGTACCTGCGGTCACTGGGCGGCGAGATCGTCACGGGAGCCCCGGTCGAGTCGCTGGAGGAGCTCTCCGGCACGCGCACGATTCTCTGCGACGTCACCCCGCGTCAGCTCCTCGGCCTGGCCGGCGACCGGCTGGGCGGCCGCTACCGGCAGGCGCTCGAGCGGTATCGCTATGGCCCCGGCGTGTTCAAGCTCGACTGGGCGCTCTCGGGCCCGATCCCGTGGGCGGCTCCGGAATGCGCACAGGCCGGAACCGTGCACCTCGGTGGAACGCTCGACGAGATCGCCGCCTCCGAACGCGGGCCGGAGCGAGGCGAGACGAGCGACCGGCCGTTCGTGCTGCTCGCGCAGCCGACGATGTTCGATCCATCGCGCGCACCGGACGGCCGGCACACCGCCTGGGGCTACTGCCACGTCCCGAACGGTTCGACCGTGGACATGACCGACGCGATCGAGCGCCAGATCGAGCGCTTCGCTCCAGGCTTCGGTGAGCGCGTGCTCGCCCGAAGCGCGATGGGCCCAGCCGATCTCGAGCGCAGGAACGCAAACCTCGTCGGGGGCGATATCGCCGGGGGCTCGAACGCGCTTCGCCAGCTCATCGCGCGCCCCGCCTTGCGGCCGGTCCCGTATTCGACGCCGATCGAGGGTGTCTACCTCTGCTCCGCGTCCACGCCTCCCGGCGGAGGCGTCCACGGCATGTGCGGGTACCTGGCGGCGCGCGCGGCGCTACGAGCGGGCGGCTAACCCGAGCCGCTCGGCGACGCAACCCCGGGCGACACCGCGACGCTGGAGCGCGAGAACCGTCGCCGCACCGCGAGCAGAATCGCATCCATCCGCTCGGGGGGAACCCAGACGAGGTACATCGAGGTGATCGCCAGACCGTAGAAGCCGACGCGGATCGAGTACTCGATTCCGAGGTGGAGCGACAGTCCGGCGAGCAGCACCCACGGGCGCAGCTTTCGATTCCACACGAGGATGGCGAGGGAAAGCTCGAGCGCGAGCGTCCCGAAGGTGAAGATGTTGGAGATCAGCGCCGAGTGCGTCACGAAGGACGGCACCGGAAGGCGGGCGACATCGGTGATTCGAAGCGCCATCGAGACCGCAGTCCCGGCGTTCCAGGTCGTCCCGCGCACCTTCGTCCAGACCGCGATCAGGTAGACGACGCTGAACTGAATCTGAATCAGCCGAATCGCCCACGGAGCTCTCGCCGGGAACGTCCAGAAATCCTTTCGGTTCCTGACGAACCGTTCCAGTGAGAGCGCTGCGGACGCAGGCGCGAAGATCAGGTAGAAGGCCAGCAGCCGCACCAGGACGTCGCCCGAGTTGAACACGAACGGGTTCCGCCGTTCGAACGACATCACGGCGAGAAAGACGACGGCCGCAGCCAGCTGCGAAAAGAGCCCGAGCATCAGGCAGAGCGAGGCGACGATCGAAAGGACGACCAACGCGATCATTGCGCCCTTGCTGGGGAAGATTCCGAGCAAGCCCCACGCTCCTCCGAGCAGGCCCGGGAAGTGCGGCTGATCGGGAAGGATCCCGTTCTTGCTGAAGAAGGACGTCGCGTCCGGCACGAGCGAGACCGACCACGCGAAGGCGACCAGGCCGAAAGCGATCCGGAAGACGGCCAGCGTCGAGGTGGAGACGGGATCGAACCAGAACGAGTTCCACGCCGAGATGAGCGGACGGGGGTTCATGAGCCCTTCAGCATCTGGTCGGTGACCTGGAGCGTGTAGAACCGCTGCTCGTGTTGGAACAGCTGGTCGGGGATCTGTCCCGGCGGCGCGATGTCGTGCCAGCGGTTGGTCAGGCTCACCTCCGTCGGGCGCCGCGACGGCGTGGCGTACTGCCGCGCCACGTAGACGGCGATCGGCTTCCAGAGCTCGGTGTGAGCCGGTGAGACGACGTACTCGGCCCACTTGAGCCAGCGGTAGTCGGTGTACTCGCCGATAACCGGATCGCGCCTGGGGACGTGCCACGTCGCGTGCGACCCGTCCGCGAACCGCACGTCGGCGGTGACGTTGATTGTCTGAGAGCGAGGATCGGGCGCGAACACCCCCCACGCCTGGTCGAGCCCGAGCCCGTAGACGTATGGATGGTCGGCCTTGAGCAACAGCTCCTGCAACCGCGACTCGGGAAGGTTCGCGGTCAGCAGCGCGACGAACGTGACCAGCAGGAAGATCGAGATCACGATGCGGCCGAGAGGCGTGCTCTCGAACCGCTCCTGCAGCGATCTCCGCCGGGCTGTTCCCTCCACGATCAGGCTGTATTCGGCCTGATGAGCGTAACTCCGTCTCGCACGGTCAACATCACCGAGGTGACGCGGGAATCGCTCCGGACACGCTCGTCGAAGGCCTTGATCGCACGTGTGTCCTCGGAGTCGTCGCCCTCGTCGAGGACGCGGCCGCTCCAGAGTGTGTTGTCGGCGGCGATGAGGCCGTCGGTGGACAACCTCGGGAGGACGGCCTCGTAGTAGTTGACGTAGTTCACCTTGTCGGCGTCGATGAAGACGAAGTCGAACTCGCCCTCGAGGCGCTCGATCGTCTCGAGCGCCGGCCCCAGGTGAACGGTGATCCGGTCGGCGTACTGGCTGCGTGCGATGTAGCGGCGCGCGACCTCCGCATGCTTCTCGTCCACCTCGCAGGTATCGATGCGGCCGCCTTCAGGGAGTCCCGCCGCCATCGAGAGCGAGGAGTAACCGCTGTAGGTGCCGAGCTCGAGCACACGCCGAGCCTGGAGCCCGTGCACGAGGAGCTCCAGCAGCCGGCCCTCGATCGTGCCGGTGAGCATCTGTGGCGCATTGAGCGTCGCCTTGGTCTCCGCGGCCAGCTCGGCGAGCAGCTCCTCCGGCGGCGTCGTGTGCCGCTCGGCATAGGCCTCGATCTCCTCGGGGACGATGAAGCTCATGCGGCCGGGGCCCGGGTGCGCGGGGCTTGGTTCAGCGTCCCGTCCTTGATCCGCTGTGCCATGTCCTTCGACTCCTCGCGGTAGATCGAGCCGTCTTCGAACTCGATCCACGGGTACTTCTTCTGACCGGTGCGCCGCTCGGTCTCTTCACGGTTGCCGGGCCAGGGCATCCGGTCGACCTCGTACTCGATCCCGGCGTCGTCGAGCGCTTTCTGGACGCGCCAGCAGGGATGGCCTCCGAACTTGATCCAGACGTTCTTGCAGCGGTGGAGCTTGATGGCCATCGTCCCCCTCTTCTCCGGTGGGGCCGAGCTTACTCCCGCTCGACGCGCGACCCGCCGACGATCGCGTCGCGGCCGTCGGCGAACCGCACCCACGCCTTGCCCTTCCCGTCGTAGTCAGGTGACCAGACCACGAGGGTCGCCTCCTCGCCCCCCACGCGAACGGGCTCCGTTCCTTCCGGCTCGGCTCCGCGCCAGACCCGGACGAAGGGGTTGTGCTCCCACTCGCGGCCGATCGTCGTCTCCTCGGTGTGGCCGGGCAGCGCTCGCGTTTCGGGCGGAAGCTTCATCAGGACGTCCATCACGGACCGGCGTATCTGCTCGAAGTCGCCGCCGCCGACCGCGTCCTTGAAGAGCACGTCCCCGGTTGCGCATGCCTCGTCGTTGACGACGAAGGCGAGGTGGTCGTCCTTGTGCCCCGGAGTCTCCAACGCCCGGACCGAGAGCCCACCGGTCTCGAGGTCGCCCTTCACGACCGGGCAGCCGTAGCGGGCCAGGATCTCGTCGTCCCCGGCGATGTGGTCGGCGTCGGCGTGGGTCGTGAGCAGGTGCGTGACGGTCAGTCCGTGCCGCTCGACCGCGTCGAAGAGCGGCTCGAGCGGCGCGCCCGAGTCGATGAAGATGGCCGTGCCGCCCTCCTCGTCGCCGACGAGATAGGCGTTGGAGAGCCAGTCGGGATGCATGCTCCGCTCGACGATCACCGGCGCTAGGCTAGACGTTCCGATCGAGAGGAGGACGGATGGCCGGACTGATGTCACGCGCGTCGCTCGTCGTGAAATCGAAGCTGTCGAAGCTGCTCGACCGCGCGGAGGATCCGGGCGAGACCCTGGACTACTCGTACGAGAAGCAGCTCGAGCTTCTACAGAACGTCAAGCGCGGCATCGCCGACGTCGTCACCGCGAAGAAGCGACTCGAGCTCCAGGAGACGAAGCTGCAGGAGAGCATCGTCAAGCTCGAGACCCAGGCGCGACAGGCCCTGGCCGAGGGTCGAGAGGATCTCGCGCGCCAGGCGCTCGAGCGCAAGTCCGGGCTCCAGCAGCAGCTCCAGAGCCTCGACGAGCAGGCGAAGCAGCTGGAGGCGCAACAGGAGAAGCTGATCGCGAGCGAGAAGACGCTTTCGGCCAAGGTCGAGGCCTTCCGCTCGCAGAAGGAGACGATCAAGGCCCAGTACTCGGCCGCCGAGGCCCAGGTGCGAATCGGCGAGGCGGCGACGGGGATCGGCGAGCAGATGGCCGACACCGGGCTCGCGATTCAACGCGCGAAGGACAAGACCGACCAGATGCAGGCGCGCGCCTCGGCCATCGACGAGCTGACCGAGTCGGGCGCGCTCGAGGACTTCACCTCCGACCAGACCCAGCTCGACCGCGAGCTCGGCGCAATCGCGTCGAAGTCGCAGGTCGACCAGGAGCTCGAGCAGCTGAAGTCCGAGCTCGGCCCCGGCGAGAAGCAGAAGGAGCTCAAGCAGTGATCGTCCGGGTGCTCGGAGAAGGGCAGTTCGAGGTCGACGACGAGGTCGCAAAGGGCCTGAACGACCTGGACGACCAGGCCGAGCGGGCGCTCGAGGCGGGCGACGAGTCTCAGCTCTCGGAGCTGCTCGTCCGAATGGCCGAAGCGGTGCGGACGAACGGCACACGCCTACCGGAAGAGGACCTCTCGCCGTCGGAGGCGATCATCCCGCCTGAGGACCTGTCGCTCGAGGAGGCTCGGCGCCTGTTCGAGGACGAGGGCCTCATCCCGGACCTGCCGTAGGAACGACGAGAGCCCGGCCGCTCGGCCGGGCTCTCTGATGAATCAGCGAGTGGCTCGGCCTACTTGTGGCCGCGCCCGTGATCGTCCTTGCCTCCGCTGAGCTGGCCGCGGATCTCGCCTGCAGGCCAGCGCGTGGAGTGGACGTTGGCGTAGACCGCTCCGGCGCGGATCGCCCGGACGGCCTCGGCGAAGGAACCGGCCTCGATGCCCTGGCCTTCGGGGCCGATGATGTCTGCCGGCGTGATCGTGCCCTCGACGGTGCCGCCCGGCGACGGACACGCGGGCTTGCTCCCACCGCCGCACAGGAAGGCGATGATGCCGCCGCCCACGTGCTGCTGCGCGAAGTGCAGGTGCGCAACCGTGGCGGGGTTCTCGAGGGTGTAGGTCAGCTTGTAGGTGATCTTCTGCCCGCTCTTGTCGATGCGGGCGCTGAACTTCCCCCTGCCGACGGTCGAGATCGAGCCCGGCCCGACCACCTCGTTGTAACCGTTGAGCCGCGCCTTCGCGACGCCGTTGTCGTCGTTCTTGGCGAGCGCGTAGGACCCGCCGCTCAACGCCACGATCAGCGCGAGCAGGAGCCCACCATAGAGCCATCGCTTGCTCATGCTCTCCCCTCCTCCAGCTCGTTTCCAAAGAGCTACGCGAGAAGGGGCTACCCGGTTTCGCGAAACCGACTCCTACACGGGCGCGTCGAAGATCGCGAACCAGCGCGAGAGGTCGTTCTCGACCGGAAGCTCTTTTTCCAGCTTCGCCTTCAGCTCGAGCTCCTCCGCGTTGTCGCGTTCCTTGTCCTCGCCCTTCGGCACGAACGGCCAGAAGGCGCCCCGCTTGAAGCCGTAGATCCAGTAGACCTTCTTGCCGTTCCCCTCGAACGGGAAGACGGCGGCCAGCAGCTGCGGGCCGAAGCCGCGCGACTCGAGCTCGGACGCGATCAGGTGAACTGTCGCGACCAGGTCCTCGAAGTCAGGGTCCCGGACGACCAGCCACTCGAAGTCGAACTCGTCCGAGCGCCGCTCGACCTTGGAGCCGGACTCGTTCGCCACCGCGTCGAGCAGCTCCTGGAGCTCGTTCTCGGCCCGCACGAACTCCCCGGCCGAGAGGGACTTGAAGCAGACGCCGGCCGAGCCGGTCGATTTCAGCCCGAGCTCCGCCTCGAGCGTGATGCGGGCGGTGGAGATCGCGAACAGCCGCTCGCCGGCGGCGTCCTTGAGCTTCTTGCGCCCGAAGAGGACGTTGCCGAGGCCCAAGCGCTAGTCGACGGGCCGGCCCATCTCGCGCGCGATCTCGGACAGCGCGGCGAGCCGCTTCTCGAGCGGCGGGTGCGTCATGAAGAGCTCGGACGTCTTCTTGCGCCAGTTCGTCGGCACGATGAAGAAGGCGTTCATGGTCTCGACCTGGCGGAGATCCTGCTGCGGGATCATGGTGATCTGGCTCGCGATCTTCTGCAGGGCGCTCATCAGATGCTCGGGCGCGCCGGTGATCAGAGCCGAGCCGCGGTCGGCCGCGAACTCGCGGTACCGGGAGATCGCCAGGATCAGGATCTGGCTGAGGAAGTAGGTGACGATCGAGACGACGACCACGATCAGCCAGACGGGCACGCTGTTGTTGTTGTCGCGGTTGCCCCCGAAGCCACCGAACATGCCGGAGTAGAGCCCCCAGCGGGTCAACAGGCCGGCCAGCATCGCGAAGAAGCTCGCCACGGTCATGACGAGGACGTCGCGGTTGGCGATGTGCGAGAGCTCGTGGGCCAGCACGCCCTCGATCTCCTCCGGCTCGAGCCGGTTCCAGAGACCGGTGGTGACGGCCACTGCGGAGTGCTTCTGGTTCCGCCCGGTGGCAAACGCGTTCGGGACGTCCGACTCGATGATTGCCACACGCGGCTTGCGCAGGTCGGCCATCGCCGCGAGCCGCTCGATCATGTCGTGCAGCGCCGGCGCCTCGTCGCGGTCGACTACCTTGGCGCCGGCGGCGCGCAAGGCGAGCTTGTCCGAGGTGAAGTACTGGAACAACGCCAACCCGCCGACGATCACGAGCATGAGCACGAGGCCCGCGTTGAGGACGTAGAAGAGCGCGAGCGCGAAGAAGACGTAGAGCAGACCGAGAAGGGAGCCCGTGAAGAGCATCCGCAGCGTCAGCCCGGCGTCGCGTCCATAAGCCTTGCGTTTCATCGAGAATCGGCCCCCTTGAAGGCGAGAAGGTTCACGACGATTGTAGCCTTGGCGATTGTTGCGGCCGCGTTAAGCCGGGCTGCAACGGCCGCCCCATCCGAGCAGGTAGCTGTGCTTTTGGTGCCTGCGACCGCCAAGGTCTTCCAGTCGCCGCTCGGCGCCCAGGGGTTGCTCGTGCCCGGCGAGGGGGCGACGGTGAGCAGGCGCGGAGCGCTCGCCTCCCTGCTCAGCGGCGAGATGGGCAACGCGATCCTCCGGAACGGCGTGCCCCATGGTGCGCCGATCATCTCGCTCAGCCGGCAGGCGGCGCGGACAACGTTCTACGTCGCCCTTCCGCCACCGGGGAAGCACCACAACGTCCGCAGATACCCCATCGCGGTCGTCGGCCCCGGCTACAGCGGCGTCCTGACCTCCAGCTCGACGAGGCTGCCCGGCCTCGTCTCGATCGCCGACGTCGCGCCGTCGGTGAAGGCTCTGCGCCGCGGCGAGGAGCCGCGGATCCGCTCGAAGCCCTCCGGCGACCCGTTCGGAGCCTTGGCCGACCTCGACTACCGCCTCGACCAGGCCCACGACTCGCGGATCCTCGCCACGCTCGTCCTCATCGGCCTGCTGACCGTGCTCGGCGTGCTCGCGCTCGTGACCCGCGCTCCGGAACTCGGCCGCGCGGCGTTCCTCGCTCCCTCCTCGTGCATCGCCGCCGCCGTCGCCCTCAGCGCGGTCGGCGTGACGAGACCGTGGGCGACGGGGCTCGGCATCGCGCTCGTGGGAGCCGGCGTCTCGCTGGCGGCGGGCCTGCTCCTTCCTCCGCGACTGCCAATGGCGTTCGGGATCGCGGCGCTGTTCGTCTTCCTCTTCACCGTCATGTGGGCAAAGCCCGAGTGGAACACGCTCGCGGTGATCGGCCCGCACCCGGACGGCGGCGGCCGCTTCTACGGGGTGACGAACCAGATCGAGACGCTGTTGCTCGCGCCGGCGCTCGTGCTCGGAGCGCTCGCCGGCGCGCGCCTGCTGCCCGCGATCGCCCTGGCGATCGCCGCCGGGATCGCCGCCAGCCGGATCGGCGCCGACGGCGGCGGCCTCGTCGTCTACCTGTCGGGGTTCCTCGTCCTCTGGCTCCGCCTGCGGCGGGTTCCTGCAGCGAAGGCCGTTGCTGCGACGGCGGCGTCTGCTGCAGCTGCGCTCGCGCTGGTCGGGATCGACGCGGCCACCGGCGGATCGAGTCACGTCACCAAGGCCGTCGGCGGCGGTCCCGGCGCGGTCCTCGGCGATCTCGGCCACCGGCTCCACCTGTCGGAGGCGGCGGTCACATCCACCTGGAACGCGGCGCTCCTCTTCGCTATGGGCCTCGGTGCGCTCGTCTGGCTCGCGTTGCGCCGACCGCGACTCGCGGTGCTCGACGCCCTGCTCGTTGCCCTCGCGATCTCGTTGCTCGTCAACGACACGCCCACCGACGTCGCGGGCTACGGAGGCCTCTCGGCCCTCCTCCTCTGGGCCTGGGCGAGAAGCGAGGAACGCGAGTTCCCCCTTCAGTAGACTCGCGCCGGATGCGCCGTATCGCATTGCTTTTCGGGGTCCTGCTCGCGCTCCTGCTTGCCGGCTGCGGCGGAAGGGAGGTGGTGCTCCCGACCGCCGAGACGGTCATCGGCCCGGTGCCGACCACGACCACCGCCGCCGCGGCGCCCGGCGATGCGAAGGCCGGTGCGGTGCTCTTCACGTCACAGGGCTGCGGCGGCTGCCACACGTTCAAGCCGGCCAAGACGAACGGAACGATCGGGCCGGACCTCGACAAGCTCCCGGGCTATGCGAAGACTGCCGGCCAGCCGCTCGACGCCTTCGCGCACGAGTCGATCCAGAATCCGAGCGCCTACGTCGAGAAGGGGTACCAGCCGACGATGCCGGACTTCGGGCAGACGCTGTCCGCGAAACAGATCTCCGATCTCGTCGCCTACCTGACGCAGACGAAGGGTTGATCGATCTCAGAGCCGCGCGGGCCGACCCCGAGGGGTTCCGCGCCGCGCTCGCGCGCAAGGGAGCTGCCGAGCAGTTCGACGAGCTGCTCGCCGCCGACGAGCGCTGGCGCGAGCTCGAGACGCAGGCGAGCGAGCTACGCGCGCAGACCAAGACGAAGGGCAAGCCGACGCCGGAACAGCTCGAGCAGCTTCGTGGGCTGAAGGCCGAGCTCCAGCGCGTCGAGGCCGAGCACGAGGAGGCCGCCCAACGCCGGCAGGAGCTGCTCGACCGGGTGCCGAACCCGCCGGATCCCTCGGTTCCCGACGGCGACAGCGAGGACGACGCAGTCGAGGTACGACGAGTCGGCGAGCCGCCGTCGTTCTCGTTCGAGCCCCGAGACCACCTCGACCTGGCGGCTGGGCGGGGTTGGATCGACCTGGAGCGAGCCGCCAGGGTCTCGGGGGCCCGCTTCGCCTACCGCCTCGGCGAGGCGGCTCTGCTCGAGCTCGCGCTCTACCGCTTCGCGCTCGATCGGCTCGTCGCGAAGGGCTTCGTGCCGGTGCTGCCGCCGGTGCTGGTGCGCGAGGAGGCGATGTACGGCACCGGCTTTTTGCCGACCGACGAGGTCAACATCTACCGAATCGAGCGCGACGAGCTCTACCTGACCGGCACCTCGGAGGTAGGGCTCGCGGCGTTCCACCTCGGCGAGGAGCTCGACGAGCTGCCACTGCGCTACGCGGGTTACTCGACGAACTTCCGGCGCGAGTCGGGCGCCGCGGGCAAGGACACCCGCGGGATGTTCCGGGTGCACCAGTTCGACAAGGTCGAGATGTTCGTCTTCACCGAGCCCGATCGCTCGATCGAGGAGCACGACGCGCTGCTCGCGCTCGAGGAGGAGCTCGTCCAGGAGCTCGGCCTCCCCTACCGCGTCGTGAACGTCGCGGCCGGCGACCTCGGCGCCTCCGCCGCCAAGAAGTACGACATCGAAGCCTGGTTCCCGGGCCAGGAGCGCTACCGGGAGATCACGTCGACCTCGAACACGACCGACTACCAGGCCCGGCGCCTCGGCATCCGCTTCAGGCGCCGGGGGAAGCTCGAGCCGGTGCACACGCTGAACGGCACCGCGATGACCGCGCGCTGGCTGATCGCCGTGCTCGAGAACTTCCAGGACGAACGCGGCGAGATCGCCGTTCCCGAGGTCCTGACCGGCTTCGGCGCGCCCGCCCGACTGGCCTAGACTCGCGTCTCAGGCGGGGTGCCAGAGCGGACGAATGGGGCGGTCTTGAAAACCGCTAACGCCGTAACAGGTGTTCCTGGGTTCGAATCCCAGCCCCGCCGCTAGAGCAAGCCGAAACAGGCATGGTTGACCCAGATAGGACAGAAAGAGAGCCCCTTGCGGGGCGCGACGATGCGGAGCAGCCGCCGACTCTCGTGGTCAAGACCTCAAGCTCGTAAGCCCCAAGCCGGAGACGCATCTGTCTAAGCACCAGGCGGCCTTGACGGGGCTTTGGGCCTCTCCCTCGACCCTTGGCGTCCCCCCGACGCCACAAGGTCGCCTGGCCGGTTTTTGCTGAGTCCAAAAAGGGAACTCTCCCAAGCGCTAGATGGGTAGGCGGGGCCGCCCTAAGCGCACCCCCCAGGACGCCTCCCTAGGCGTTCGGTTCGCGGCCCGGCTTGCTTGACTGCCTACAGGCAGGGGCGCACACTGGCCTTAGCAGCTGGCTAGCAAAGGCAGGTCGAGATGCCGGGACTGCTGAATCATTGGATTCGACGATCGCGCCAAAGGAAGCGAGAGCGGTGGGAGGCCGACCACGGCCACCTGAGCGAGCAAGAGAAGTTCGTGGCCGATGAGTACCAACCGGGCCGGGAGCCACCCACGTACGCCACTAAGGGCTTTGACGAGCAGAGCCGCGGGAGGCCGAAGCACTAGGAGGTAACCATGGCAGTAGCTGTCGTATACCGCCCACCAGCGCTGAGCGCCGAGAAGTACAAGGCGAGCTGGGCCGAAGGGTCACCTATGCCGGACCCTGAGGGCCTTCTGTTCCACGCCGGCGTGGGTGAGGGCGATGACTTCTTCACCGTCTCCATATGGGAAGACCGTGAGGCTTACGATGCATTCGCATCGAGTTTCAAAGAGGCGCTGGGCGCCGAAGGTTATGAGGGGGGAGCGCCCAAGATACTCCCGGTTCACCACACGATCGATCATGGAGTTCCCGCCTAAAGCTTTCCGGGACCCCCAAAGAAAAAGCGAGCCGCCTTCGGGCGGCTTTCTTTTGCCCAAAATCCCCGCCCTGTGTTACAACGTTCTCTCGATAGTGAAAGGAGAAAGGCTGTGGCGAGAAAGACCGTGCTTGTATCCGATATCTCTGGACGCGAAATCAGGGACGACAAAGACTCCGCGAAAGTGGCGATCAGCTATGGAGACGCGCGACGTGGCCGAGTCGAGCTGGACGTGCTGGCGAACGAGGTAGACGAGCTTGCCGGCAAGGGCAGGAAGGTCGCTCGCCGTGGACGTAAGCCGAAGGCTGCTCAGTAGTTCAGGCCACAGCCCGTCTCGTTTGTGAAGGTTTTGTAACTACGGGGTTCCATTAGTCCTGACCGGGTAAAGATTCCGGTGCCGGCGGGAGACCAACCCTGCGGGGACTGAATACGCGCGGCGGGAGAGACGCGCGGGAGGGCTGGTCTCCTGCTTGGCGTTTCCTCTATCCATTCAGGCTCTTGATTGCGAGCCCCCTAACACTTCGTTAACAATGCGAAATGGCCGGGCCGGTTGCTCCCTCTCTCCCCTGGGTGGCCTGGCCACCCTCGGAGCTTCCGCCCGGCCCTTTCAGAAGACGCGCCGACGGACCGAACTTGCCTTTTGCGGCTCCGTCACGCCACTGCCCCCACGGGTCAGCCTGCTTCTCAATCTTGATCTCGACAATGTGGTCAGGGTGAATCCAGAGGTCGAACTGTGCGCCGTCATCAATGTCGGACGACCCAACCTGAATCAGTGAACTGGATTCCTTGGCTGCTTTGATCGTGTCCCGAATGTCAAGGATGATCGGCGTTTGTAGTCGTGGGCGTACCTGGCCCTCGCTGTGGTGCCTCACTGAGGTAATAGACCACTAGCGCCCCAGGGGTGACTAGATCGGCAATCAGGTTGTCGGTGGGGTCACTCATTGGGCTTTTCTGATTCGTTAAACGTCGTCATACGAATTTGAGCCAGTTTCATGTGGATTCCAGCCAGGAAATTTTCTGAGGTCAGCCAGATGCACGGGTTTGGATGGACGTACTCTGCCGGCCAAGGGCTTACATGCTCCCGGGTTCGATTGCCTGGCTTTCCCAGGCGTTTCCCGTTGGTTGAGCTGGGTCCTGGCGCTGTGACTGTGCTCAGCTCTCGTGCCGTTTCGTGAGGTGCGCGTGGATCTGCCTCGTCAGGTCGGCGACCTGCTCGGTCAACTCCTTGTCCTGCACCGTGAGGTCGGTGTTCGACTGGAGCAGCTCGAAGATCTTGTCGGTTTCCGCCTTCGCTGCTCGCTCGAGTCGGTTGTGGTTTTTGTCGACTCGATCGGAACGGAGCTTGTCGCGGTCCGCCTGGCGCGTCTGGGCAAGCAGGATCAGCGGCGCTGCGTACGCAGCCTGGAGTGAGAACAGAAGGTTCAAGGCGATGAAGGGATAGACGTCCCACGCGAACCCGAGATGCAACTGGGTCGAATTCGCCACCACCCAGGCGAGAACGGCGACGGTCTGCCCGACGATGTACTGCGGCGTGCCGAAGAACCTCGCGGCCTTCTCCGCTAGCCGCCCGAACGCATCGGTGCCGAACGCACCATGCATCTCCAAACGCTGATGATCCGGTTGGGTCACGGCCTAGCCTGCGCGGTCTCTGGACAGCACAAATGGCGTGTTCCCGACCTTGCAGCCCGTTCCTCCCGCCGTGACCTTCGGGCCGCTTTGACTTGCGAGAGAGGCGGCGTGAAGAGGCGCGGCTTCGGCTCCTCTCCCCAGAGCCCCGACGCGTTGCCCGTACGACCCAGCCCCGAGTCAACACGGTGAAGTCAACGCCGAGCCGAAGCCGCCCTGCGTGGACCCACTCGCCCACGTTTGTGTGAAACCAAACTAGCACCGTGCCGCCACAAACGGCAACCGGCGCAGCGGCGCTTGCTACTCGAAGAAGGTCAAGACCGCCAGGATCACGTAGAGCGCGATCAGCGCCACTCCCTCGAACCTGGTGGCCTCGCCGTCGCCCGTGATCTGCCAGAGCGCGAGCGCGGTCAAGAGCAGGGCGCCGATGTAGACCGGAGCGAGCGCGAACGTAAGCGGCGTCGCGAACAGCAGCGAGGTGAGCACCAGCGCCGGGAACAGGAAGGCCGTGATCTGGGCGACGGAGTTCTTCACTACCGAGATGGCGAGATCCGACTGCCCCTTCAGCGCGAGCACGACGCCGGCCGTGTTCTCGACCGCGTTCCCCGCGATCGCCACGATCACGAGACCGGCGAACGCCTTCGGCACTCCGATGCGCGCCATCGCCGGCGTCAGCGCCGTCACGAACCAGTCGGAGACGAAGGCGGCTCCGACGCCGGCGATCCCGAGCAGGACGACCGCGACAGCGAACGAGGTTCGACGGGTCACGTGGGAACGTTCCTGAGGCAGGTCGGAGCGGAGGTAGTCGGCCAGCCAGACCCCGTAGGTGACGAGCAGAGCGATCGCGCCCACGATCGAGATCGCCTCGACGTGACCTGAAGCTCTGTCGCCGCTCGCGGCGGAGATGCCGAGGATCACGATCAGGAAGCTGGCCAGCAGCATCAGCGTCGCGTTGTCCTTGGGAAGACGTGCGTGGAAGCGCATCACGCCATCGACGCTGCTGCTGCACCCGGCGATGATTACCAGCCCGAGCACGAGCAGTGCGTTCGCGAAGATCGAGCCGATGATCGAGGTCCGCGCGACCACGATCTCGCCGGCGGACAGCGCGAACATGACGATGAAGAACTCGGGCAGGTTTCCGAGCGTCGACTGGAGGACGCCGGTGACCGCGGGGCCGAAGCGCTCACCGACCTCCTCGGTCGCGAAGGAGACGATCCAGGCCAGTCCCGCGAGGGCGACGGTTGCCAGCACGAAGGTCAGCAGGGCGGGCGCGCCGCCGTAGTGGGCCGCTCCGGCGGCGACCGTGACGATGGCGACGAGACCGACGAACGTCCAGATGATGCGCACCAGGGCGGCAACCTAACGGGCCGGGAAGAGGCGCGGCCGGCATGGGTCGAGCCTTACGGGTCGCCGAGAAGCCGCGACCAGATCCCGAAATCGCGCCGGATGTCTTCCTTGAACCAGTAGGAGCGCAGCACGCCCTCGTGCACGTACCCGACGCGCTCGGCCACGCGCTCCGAGCCCGCGTTGGTCACGTCGATCCAGAGCTCGATCCGCTCCAGCCCGAGGCCGGTGAAGCCCCAGTCGGTGAGCAGCCGGAGGGTCCGCGTGGCGACGCCGCGGCCACGCGCGGCAGGGCCGACCACATAGCCGATCTCGCCTTGCCGACCCTCGCTCTCGATCGAGACGAAGAGGCCGAGCCCGAGGAACTCGCCGTCGTGGGTCTCGATCGCAAATCCTGCGCGCGAGCCGTCACGCCAACCTTCCTCGTACCTCGCCAGCCACTCGCCGGCAAACTCGGCACTCGGCCTCGTCGGAACGCGGGTGTACTCGCGCACGCCCTCGTCCTCGACGAGTGCGGCGACGCCGGGCTCGTGGTCGGACGTGAGCGGCACGAGCCGGATCGTCTCGTCCTCGAGGACCGGAGGCTGCCCGGGAAACGTCACCGTACGGACCGGTTCAAGTCGGCGCGCGCGTCGCTTTGTGTAGCCGCACCGAGCTCGAGACTCCCTTGAGGGGCACGTCGCCGATCAGCTCGAAGTCGACCTCGGTCAAGCCGGCGCTTCCCTTCGCCTCGTCGCTCACCAGGACCTCGTGCGGCCGCGCGTAGTCGGCGATCCTCGCGGCGATGTTGACCGTCCTCCCGAAGTAGTCGCCCTCCTGGGCGATCACCGCGCCGGCGTTGATCCCGATCCGGGCCGGGACCGAGATCGCCTTCTCGGTCTGCTCGACGAGATCGAGGCCGCTGAGGATGGCTCTGCCCGGGTCGGTGAAGTGGAACATGACGCCGTCTCCCAACCACTTCACGGGTTTCCCGCCGTGTGCCTGCGCCGCCGCCTGCACCACGCTCGCGAGATCCGCCGCCAGGGCGGCCGCGGCCTGATCTCCTCGGTCTTCGGCCAGCGCCGTGTACCCGGTGAGGTCGAGGAACGCAATCGCGGGAGGCTGCCGCTGTTGCGGAGGCGTGATTCCTCTTTCCTCCATGAATCCTTCCGTGACGCCGACGATGTACTCGAGCACGGCGTGCTCCCGGTGCCGCGTCTGGAGCCACGGCACGAGGGTTCTGACGAGCTCGGTGTACCCGGCCGCCTTCTGGTAGACGATGGCGTCCCTCTCCTCGTCCGAGAGCTCGAGGTCCCCGACCCGCTGGCGGACCGCGAGATCGAAGAACTGGAGACCGGACGCGACCAGCCGTTGCACGCTGCCGCCGTAGAGCCTGGCGAAGCGCGAGAGCTCTTCGTCGTCGGCGAGATCGAGTTGGGTGACGATGAGCGACAGGATCTCCGCGTCTTCCGCGCGGACCCGGTCGTCGGAGGGCGGCGGCAGGCCGAGCTCGCGGCTCAGGCGCCGCAGGAGGTCGGGGGAGCGCCCGACCCGCGCAGCAAGGCCGGCGTAGGTCTCCGTCATCCCGACCGGGTCGGGCATGAACATGCCCAGCGGAAAGGAGAGAGCTCCTCCGGACACGCCCCGCGCGACGTCCTCGAGCGCGATCCCTGCTTCCTCGAACGCCGCCATCAGGCGAACGACGTGAACGTCCGACGGCGGAAACCCCCCGTCGTCGCCGTCGGCTTCGAGGATCCCGAGACCCTCGAGCCGGCGAACGTAGTCGAGCGAGCATGGAGCGAGCTCGGCGAGCTCCTGCGCCGAGATCTTGGCCATCGACGCCGACTCTAGCTTCCTCGCGCCGGTTATCGCGATGGTTGCAAGGTTTTCAGGTCGACCGCAACCGGTTCGACCCCCTCGCCGTTATAGCCCTGACCCAAGAAAGGAGGCATCGATGTCGATTCTCTGGATCATCTTGATTGTCGTCCTCGTGCTGGCCCTGCTCGGATTCCTCGGGTTCCGCTAGGGCTAGAGGACATCCTCGTAGCAAAGGGCCGCACACCGCGGCCCTTTCTCTTTCCGGAGCTCTACTGGGTCGGAAGAGCGGCGCGTCGTTCCTGCCAGCGCATCGCGGCGCTCGCACGGGCGAAGCTGCGGGTAGCGCTCTCGTCGACGGAGAGGACGACCGGGCCGTGCACGATCAGGCCCTCCTCTGCGCGCTCCTTGAGCAGGTCGCTGAAGAAGCTGTCGACCAGCCATTCGCGGCCGGGTGCGGTGGTCGCGCGGACGGCGATCCTGACAACCGACTCGGAGAACTCGTCGACACTCTCGATCCACGGCCTCCGGACGAGCGTCGTCGGGCCCTCCGGCAGCATCGCCGCAACCCAGGTGATGAGCTGCTCCGCGCGCTCGCGGTCGGAGACGAAGAGCTCCACCGCCAGCTCCTTCACCCCGCGCGGCAGCACCTTCACCGCCGGGATCTGTGAGTTGTGGATATGGATGGCCTCGCCGTCGAGCGTGCGCAGCTTCGTGCGCCGCAGAGAGACATCCTCGACCACTCCCTGCACCTCGAGCCCGGAGACGGCGACGGTGTCGCCGACCGCGTACCAGCGCTCGGCGAACATGGCGAAGCCGGCGATGATGTCCGTCAGGATGCGCTGGACCGCGAAGCCGACGAGGATCAGCAGGAACGACGCGCCCGCGATCGCCGTCAGCCGGTCGACTCCGCCGATCAGCTCCGCCAGCGTCAGCACCGCGGCGGCGGCGAACCCGCAGTACGCGATTCCCGTTCGAATCAGCGCCACCAGGGTCTCCTGGCGCTTGATGTCGGTGAACTTGGCCGTCTCGCCCGGATCGTTGTCCACGTGTCGCCGGTCGTGCCAGACGAGCACGCGCCGGGCAACCGCCGCGCTCGCGCGCGAGAGCAGCCAGGCCGCCGCGAACGCGCCGACGACGATCGTGATTCGGTTGTCGAGGAGGGTGGGCACGAAGCAGTCCTTCCGGGGGTCGCACAAACTCTTGCGGACCCAAGGTAGCGAGAAGGATTCCGCTGTCACGATCCTCGGCCGAATCTTTACGCCGGGTTAACCGTTGCGGGCGAAGCGGAACCGATTCGGCCGCTCGACGGTTTACCAGATGTAGTGCGCTTTCTCGCGTTCCTCGCCTGCGGGCTCGGCGGTCTCTGGGCCGGCGCCTCGCTGGGAGGCGCCGGGATCCCGCTGCCGACGATCACGCTGCCGACGCTGCCGGTCTCGGTGCCCATCACGACTGTGGCACTGCCCGCGCCACCACCACCGCCTGCACCTCCCGCCCCGCCCGCGCCTCCCCCTCCACCGACACCCCCCGCCCCGCCGGCGCCCACTCCGCCCGGAGCGCCTCCGCCTGCGGCCCCGGCACCACCTCCCCCGCCCGCTGCGCAACAGCCGACTCCACCGCCGCCCGAGCCGCCCGCAGCCTCCGGGACGACACCGGCCGCCACGTTCCGGCGCGTGCGCGAGAAACCGCAGACGCCGCATCGAGTGCGGTCTCGCCCTCCGCGAACGACCCCGCAGACGACGGCCGCGACACCTGCCGCACCGAGCCGCGCGCCGGCGGCGAAACAGACGAAGGCCGTCCGCTTCTCGTACCTCGTGCCACGCGCCGCCTCCCCACGTGGCGGCGGCCTCTCGACCGGAGCTCTGGCACCGAGCGTGCGCAAGCTCCCGGTCCTCGCCATGGGCCTCGTGGCGCTCGCGGTCGTGCTCCTGGCACTCGGTGCGTTGCCGGCCGGCGCCGCCCGAAACCCACTCGCTGCCTCGCTTCTCGCGGTTCCTCGCCGGGACCTCGCCTTCGGCGGACTGGCGATCCTGACGGCCTCGGTCGCGGCGTACCTCCTGATGTAGGCGGGACAGCAGGTTCCCCTTTCCGGGGGATCCTTTCGGCAGCGAAAACGCGGAAGACTATGGCCGTGCGTCACCTCTCCGCGGCTGTGGCCTCTGCGCGAGCCTTGGACGCCGGTCCCGGCGACCCCGAAGCCCCACGCTCGGAAACGCTCGTGCAGTCCTACCGGCAGCTCGCCGATGTCTTCCACGACATCCTCTCCGAGCAGAGCCTGGACAACCTGCTCGACCGGATCGCGGACACGCTCGCCGAGCTGATGCCGCACGACACGCTCTCGATCTACCAGGCAGACGAGGCCCAGACGATCCTGATCCCCGTGCTCGCCCGCGACAAGTGGGCGGAGAAGATCATGAACAGCCGCTCGCTGTTCGGAGAGGGGATCACTGGCTGGGCTGCGCTCCACCGGGAGCCGGTACGGACGAACCAGGCGCATCTCGATCCGCGGACGAAGACGGTCCCCGGAACGCCCGACGACGAGGCGGAAGCCCTGATCACCGTCCCGCTGATCGCCCGCGACGTGGTCAAGGGCGTGCTGAACATCTACCGGCTCGGCGAGGACGCCAGCTTCAGCGACGAGGAGTTCGAGCTGACGACCCGGTTCGCCGACGCCGCCGCGCTCGCGCTCGACAACGCGCAGATCCGTGCGCGCCTCGAGTACCAGGCGCAGACCGACTCGCTGACCGGCCTCTACAACCACCGCTATTTCCACGAGCGCCTGCGGGCCGAGCTCACGCGCGCGAGCCGCGCGCGTGACTCGGTCGCGGTCCTGATGCTCGACATCGACGACTTCAAGCGCGTCAACGACGTCTACGGGCACGGGGCGGGCGACCAGGTGCTGACCGAGCTCGCCGACCTGCTCCGCGTCGCGCTACGCGGCTCCGATGTCGTCTGCCGCCTCGGGGGCGAGGAGTTCGGCGTGATCATGGCGAGCGGCGACGCCGGCGACGCGCTCAACCTCGCACGGCGGCTGACGGACACGCTGGCGGAGGTCGAGTTCGGCCCGGCCGGCAAGATCACCATCTCGGTCGGGATCTCGGAAGGCCCTCAGCACGCGATGAACCCGCGCGAGCTGGTGGCCTGCTCCGAGGCGGCGATGATGACCGCCAAGGCGCGCGGCAAGAACCAGATCGTGCTCTTCGACGAGCAGTCCACCGAGCGGCCCGACGGGGTTCCGGCCGCCGGCCGCGACGTGCGCTCGATCGCGCACCTGAAGATGTTGCAGAGCCTGGCCGGGAAGCTCAACCGCCTCAACGACGTGCGTCGGATCGGCGCGGTGATCGCGGACGAGCTCCGGCTCCTGATCGACTACCACAACTGCCGCGTCTCGGTGATCGAGGGCGACGAGGTCGTACCGATCGCGTTCCGAGGCGAGCTGGTCTCGCGCGACGGAGAGCACGTCGACCTGCCGCGCACGAAGATCGGCGAGGGCATCACGGGACGCGCAGCGGCGACTGCCGAGCCCCAGCTCGTGGACAACACGCTCGAGTGCGACTACGCGGTGATGATCCCCGGCACGCACACGATCGAAGAGTCGCTCGTCGCGGTGCCGCTCTGCTACGGGACCCGCGTGATCGGCGTGATCGTGATGTCGAAGCTCGGCGTCGGCCAGTTCGACAAGGAGGACGTCCGCCTGCTGGAGGTGCTCGCAGGGCATGCCTCGGTCGCGCTCGAGAACGCGCGCCTCTACGAGGCCCAGCGGCGGGAGGCCGACCACCTCAAGTCGCTGCTCGAGTTCACGGGCGCGATCTCACAGGCTGCGACCCCGGACGAGATCGGCCGCGAGACCGTGCAGGCCGCCTCGCAGATGCTCGGGGGCAAGGACTGCGCGCTGTGGCTGCCGCTCGAGAACGGCGACTACCGCATCACCGCGCACTCGAACTACGACGCCCTGCCCGCGCTCCGGCCGATGCTCGACGTCGTGCTCCCCGGCGGCGTCGTGCGGGCGATCGTGGGCGACTTGACCATGCCGTTCCTGCTGGGCGCCGCGGAGGCGCAGCACCATGCCCCTGGGATCGACTGGCCCGACCTCGCCCTCGCGCCTCTCTGGACAGATGTGTTCCTCGAAGGCTTCATCAGCGTGCGGGAGCCCGGCGGCGGGGAGCACACGATGGAGGAGGTCCTGCGCCTGCTGGCGGGGATCTCGTACCAGGCCGCTGTTGCGCTCGAGCGCGCACGCAGCTTCGAGAGCCTCGAGGACACGTTCGTGTCGACCGTCGAGGCGCTGGCCAACGCGCTCGAGGCGAACGACGAGTACACCTCGTCGCACACCCGCTGGATCACCGACATGGCCCTCAAGGTCGGAGAGGAGCTGGGCTTCGACCCACCCGCCCTGAAGCGGCTCGAGCTCGGCGCGCTCTTCCACGACATCGGGAAGATCGGCATCCCGACGAGCATCCTGCTCAAGCCCGGTCCGCTCACGGAAGAAGAGCGCAAGATCATCGAGATGCACCCCGAGCTCGGGGAGCGGATCCTCGAGCCGATCGACAGGCTCGCCGAGGTGCGCACGATCGTGCGCAGCTGCCACGAGCGCTGGGACGGCGAGGGCTACCCGGACGGAACGAGCGGCGAGGACATCCCCGTCGAGGCCAGGATCGTGCTCGTCTGCGATGCCTTCCACGCGATGACGACCGACAGGCCCTACCGCAAGCGCCTGGGCATGGACGAGGCGTTCCGTCGCCTGCGCGAAGGCGCCGGCACCCAGTTCGACCCCGCGGTGGTCGAGGTGTTCCTGAGCCTCCCCTGCGAAGCGCCGGTGCCCGTCGAGCGCGTCGACGCCGAGCGGCTCGCTTCCTAGCCGTCGTAGATCCCTCGAACCGGGCATGCCGAGAGGGAGCTCCGCTTCCGATGGAAATCGTGAATGCGGCTGGTTATTCGATCTCTCGTCGTACCCTGCGCGCTCGCCGTCGCGCTCGGTCTCGTCGCTCCAGCGAGCGCCTCGCAGCTGATCGCGCGCAACGCCTCGAGCATCAAGCTCGGCGTCAACGCCAGGGGAACGGCGATGGTCACGTACTCCGTGCGCGGGAAGGTCACCCACCTCCTCGCCTCGGGCGCGGTCAACGCGAGGCACCGCCCCGGCTCGTCGAAGATTCGCCAGATCCATTTCAAGCTCGACTACTCCGGCGGCTGGAAGCACCGCAAGCTCGTCTGGAAGACCTTCAAGGACGCCTGCGAGCCCTACGACGGCCCCGAGCTCGCCTGGTTCGTCGCGGGTTGCAAGGCGTCGAACGGCTCCTACTGGGCGCTCCAGACCTGGCAGACGGCGCTGCCTGACCTGGGTCTCGCGCCCTGGCTCGCCCGGCAGCGGACCTGGTGGCTGCATCTCTCGCACTGGACCGGGGATCTCGCCGAGCTCCACGTCTACACCGACTGGGTCTACGGCGGCCGCTTCCAGGAAGTCTTCGGCCAGTACACCTACCAGGGCGTCGGCGTCCGCGGCTTCGGGACGACCGACTTCGGGAACCCGACCGACAAGTACGGGCGCCTCCTCTACCTGGACACCTACAACTCGTCCTACGGCCCCGGCTGGCTCCGCGAGAACTCGTTCGTCTCGCACGGGCCGCCCGGGATGTTCTGCTACGGCTTCTTCCCGCGAAACCCGTACGTCGGGGGCTACGCGCACCCGAGCGGGACCCCGAACCAGAAGCGCGGGCCGGGAACCGGGCAGATGTACCGCATCACGGTCGAGGGCCCAGGCGTGACGCCCGACGTGATGTGGCAGGGCTCCGGCCTCCACTCGTTCAATCGCAACAACCCGGCAGACGTATCGCTCGAGAACCAGATGAACAACACGCTGGACTCGATCCGCGGCAGCTGGCCGAAGTGTCGCAAGCACTAGCGGCCGGTTGACATCTCCGGGAGCGGCTGTACCCTCTGGCGGAGCACCCCCCGTTCCTATGGGCCAGGATAGGAAACGTCTCAAGGTGTTGTTCTGCGCGTTCTTGTGCGTGCTAGGGGCCGCAGGGCCCGCAAGCGCGTCCAAGATCATCGCAGGCAACGCGTACCGGATTCAGCTCGCCGTCGACAGTCGCGGACAGGCGCTCGTCACCTACCGCGACAACGGCCGGGTGAGGCGTCTGCTCGCCTGGGGCGCGATCGACGCGCGGGTCCGGCCGGCCTCGCCGAGCGGCCTGCAGCAGGTCAAGTTCCAGCTCGACTACGCCGGCGGCTGGGGCAAGTACCGCCGCGCGATCTGGAAGACCTTCAGCAACGCGTGCCGTCCCTACGACGGCCCGGCGCTGGCGTGGTTCGTGACCGGCTGCAAGGCGCCCGACGGGTCGTACTGGGCGCTGCAGAGCTGGCAGACCCGGCTCCCGAATCTCGGCTTCGCCCCCTGGTTGCCGCTGCAGGGACAATGGTGGCTGCACCTCTCACACTGGCGCGGGCCGCTCGCCCAGCTCGAGGTCTACGCCGACTGGCTCTCCGGCTACCACTACCAGGAGGTGTTCGGGCGCTACACGTATCTCGGCGCCGGGGTCCGCGGCTTCGGCACGACCACCGCAGGCGCCCCGACCGACGGCTACGGGCGCATCGTCTACATCGACACGCACAACTCGGTGTACGGCGCAGGCTGGCGGCGCGAGTCGGCGATCGTGTCACACGGCGCAGCCGGTGTGTTCTGTCACGGCTTCGTGCCGATGAACCCCTACGCCGGGGGTTACTACGCCCACCCGCCGAACACGCCCAACCAGAAGCGCGGGCCCGGCGTCGGCGACCTGTACCGCATCACCGTCACCGGGCCGGGCGTCACGCCGGACTTGCTGTGGCAGGGCCCCGCGCTGCACAAGTACAACCCGCGCAATTCCGCCGACGTGCGGCTGGAGCGGGCGATGAACGCGAAGCTGGACTCGATTCGCGGCGGCGATCGCAAGTGCGCCGCTCATTGACGCTCGTATGATCGCCCGGTGGTCAGCGGCGACGAGCTTCGCGCGGTCATGGGCCGATTTCCGGCCGGCGTCGCCGTCGTCACCGTCGATCTCGACGGCGAGCGCGTCGGGCTGACCGTCGCGTCGCTCGTCTCGCTTTCGCTCGATCCGGCGCTCGTCGGCGTGGCGGTCCGCCGAGACGCCGCGCTCCATGAGCTCCTGCGCGGCTCCGACGAGTTCGCCGTGAGCATGCTGGCCGAGGGCCAGGAGTCGCTGGCGCAGCACTTCGCGCGCGGCGTCCCGCCGATCGCGCTCTGGGAGCGGATCCCCCTCCGCGACGTGGACGGGCCGCCTCAGCTCGACGAGGCGGTCGGCTGGCTGCGCTGCCGCACTACGGACCAGCATCCCACCGGCGACCACACGTTCTTCGTCGGCGAGGTCGAGAGCGCCGAGCCCGGGCCCGGAACACGGCCGCTCGTCTTCCACGGCCAGAGCTACCTCGCCCTGTGATCGAAGCCGTCGTCTTCGACCTCGACGGCCTCCTCCTCGACTCCGAGCAGCTCTGGGACGAGGCCCGCGAGCAGCTCGCGCGAGAACGCGGCGGCCGCTGGCACGAGAACGCCCAGCGGGACATGATGGGCATGAGCTCGCTCGAGTGGTCGCGCTACATGCACGAGGTGATCGGGCTCCCGGAGCCGCCCGAGGAGATCAACCGCGAGGTCGTCCTGCGAATGGCCCGGCTCTATCGCGAGCGCCTGCCGGTCGTGCCGGGCGCGCGGGAGGCGGTCGAGCGCCTCGCCGCCCGCTGGCCGCTGGGCCTGGCCTCGTCCTCCAACCGCGAGCTGATCGACCTCGCGCTCGAGCTGATGGGCATCGCGGAGCGCTTCAAGGCCACCGTCTCGTCGGAGGAGGTCGCCCGAGGCAAGCCGGCACCCGACGTCTACCTGGAGGCGGCGCGGCGGCTCGGAGTCGACCCCGAGCGGGCTGCCGCGGTCGAGGACTCCGAGAACGGGATCCTCGCGGCCAAGGCGGCCGGGATGCGCGCGATCGCGATCCCGAACCGCCACTTCCCTCCGGGAGAGGCGGCGCTGTCGCGGGCCGACGTGGTGCTGCACTCGCTGGCCGACTTGACCCCGGAGGTCGTCGAGCCTTAGTCGGAGGCGCGGCCGACGAGCACGCAGGCGTTGTGGCCACCGAGGCCCATCGCGTTCGAGAGCGCCACATCCACTTCAGCTTCCCGCGACTCGTTCGGCACGTAGTCGAGGTCGCAGGCCGGATCGGGGTTCTCGTAGTTGATCGTCGGCGGGAGAACTCTCTCGTGCACGGCGAGCACGCACATCATCGCCTCGATCGCCCCCGCCGCCCCGAAGCAATGGCCCATGACCGACTTCGTCGAGGAGACCGCGAGCTCGTAGGCGTGATCGCCGAAGACGTCCTTGATCGCCTTCGTCTCGGCGGCGTCCCCGAGCGGCGTGGAGGTGCCATGAGCGTTGATGTAGCCAACCCGCCGCGGCTCGACCCCGGCCCGCTCCAGGGCTGTTCGCATCATGTCCCCAACGCCGATCGCCTCGGGCTCCGGTGCGGCCATGTGGTAGGCGTCGTTGGAGGTGCCGTAGCCGAGCACCTCGGCGTAGATCGTCGCGCCTCGCGCGCGCGCGCCCTCGAGCTCCTCGAGCACGAGCACGCAGGCGCCCTCCCCCATCACGAAGCCGGCCCTCGTCGCGTCGAACGGCCGCGAGGCCCGCGGCGGGTGCTCGTCCTCGGCCGCAAGCCCTCTCATCGCCGTGAAGCCGGCGAGGATCAGCGGATGGATGCAAGCCTCGGTGCCGCCGGCGAGGATGGCGTCGGCGTCGCCGCGGCGGATGATCTCGGCTCCCTCGCCGACGGCGTGCGAGCCGGTCGCGCACGCCGAGACCGGCGCGTAGTTGGGCCCGCGGATCCCGAGTGAGATCGCGAGCTGACCGCTCGCCGAGTCCACGAGCACGCTGGGGATGAAGTACGGCGAGATGCGGTCGGCCCCGCGGTCGCGCAACGTGTCCGCCTGCTCGACGATCCCGATCAGCCCGCCGATTGCCGAGCCGAACACGATCCCGACCCTCATCGGGTCGAACCCGTTCAGACCGGAGTCCGCGACTGCTTCCTTGGCGGCACCCAGCGCCAGCACGACGTTGCGGTCGAAGCGCCGCAGCTCCTTGGGCGACGCGAGCCCCGTCGCGTCGAAGTCCTTGACCTCGGCGGCCACTCGTACCGGCAGGCCGTCCGCGTCGAAGGCTTGGATCCAGTCGACCCCGCTCTCCCCGGCGACTGCGGCTCGCCAGGTCTCCGGGGCCGTGTTCCCAACCGGCGTGATGGCTCCAAGCCCGGTGACCGCGACGCGTCGCACGGGAGGAGCTTAGAGCGGAGCCGCCTAGTGACCGCGGCTTACGGTCAAGCCGACCCTCGCACCCTTCAGCAGACGGGTTCCCGGCCGAGGGGTCACGGCGAGGACGGTGTCCCGCTTCTTCCGTGACGCGACTCGCCTGAGCGTGCCAACCCGGCAATGGGCGCGCACCATCACCGTCCTCGCCGCCGTCAAGGTCTTTCCGAGCACGGCCGGCACCGTGCAGACAACCGCGCCGAAGCCGACCACCGCGACACGGGTGCGACGCTGCTTCTTCGTCCCGTCGCCGAGCTGGCCGTGCCCGTTCTGGCCCATGCAGTAGACGTGGCCCCCGTTCATGAGCGCGCAGGTGTGGCTCCCGCCGGCGGCGATCGCGGCGACCCCGCGGGCGAGCCGCGAGACCTTCGCCGGCAATCGACGATCGGCCTTCTTGCCGTCGCCGAGCTGCCCCGAGCCGTTGTCACCCCAGCAGCGGACTCCGCCTGCCCGCATGAGGGCGCAGGTGTGGTTCCGGCCGGCGGCGACCGCGGCCACGCCGCGCGCGAGCTCTGAAAGGGCGGTCGGGCGGGTGCGCGTCTTCGTCGTCCCGTCGCCGAGCTGCCCGGCGAGGTTTCGCCCCCAGCACCTGACCGCCCCCCGACGCGTGAGCGCGCAGGTGTGCTGACCGCCCGCGGCGATCGCCGTCACACCGCTCGTGAGCCCGGAGACGGGAGCGGGAACGGCGCGGTTCGCGTTCGTGCCGTCGCCCAGCTGGCCGTAGTCGTTCTCGCCCCAGCACTTGACCGCGCCCGCGGTCGTGAGAGCGCACGTGTGGCCCCCGCCGGCGGTGACGGCAATCACGCCGCCCGAGAGGCCCGAGACGGCTACCGGAGAGGCGCGCCGGATCTTCGTCCCGTCGCCGAGCTGCCCGTACCGGTTGTCGCCCCAGCATTCGACGGCTCCCGCGCTCGTGAGCCCACAGGCGTGGGCTCCGCCCGCCGCGATTGCCGCAACGCCGCTCGCGACGACGTGCGGGCTCTGGCCCTCGCCCCAGCACTCGACCTCACCGCCATTCGTCCGGGCACAGGTGAACGAGCCGCCGGCTGCGACCGCGCTCACGGCGGGAAGCACGCCGACCACGACCGGGAGCGTCCGATCCGCCTTCGTCCCGTCGCCGACCTGGCCGGCCGCGTTCGAGCCCCAGCAGTCGAGCAAGCCGCGCCTCGCCAGCACGCAGGTGTGCGAGCCGCCGGCGGAGATCGCGTGCGCTCTCGCCTCCGGAGGCACGGCGCCGGAGCCCGAGGCCGCGCCGGAACCTGCGCACACCAGGAGAGCCGACGCTCCGAGAACGCACAGCAGCCGCTGAGTCCGACCCGCCACCTCGAGGATGCGTTTCTGGACGCGGAGGCGATGACCTTCTCGAAGCCTCGAGCTCGCCCTCGGAGATAGCGTTGTCGCAGCCATGCCGCCGCGCAAGCTCCCGTTCCCGCCCATGGAGGCCGAGCTCGTCGACGAGCTGCCGACCGGCGACTGGCAGTACGAGCCGAAGTGGGACGGCTTCCGCGGCATCCTCGAGAATATCGGCGGCGGCTTGAGACTCTGGAGCCGAAACGGGCGACCCCTTTTGCGGTACTTCCCGGAGCTCGAGGAGACCGGCGCCCTCCTGCCCGAGGAGTCCGCCCTCGACGGAGAGATCATCATCGCCCAGAAAGGGCGCCTCGAGTTCGACCTGCTGCAGCTGCGACTCCATCCCGCCGAGAGCCGGATCCGGAAGCTCTCGGGTGAGATCCCGGCCGAGTTCGTGGCCTTCGACGTCCTGCTCTGGAAGGGCGAGCCGCTGCACAAGCTCCCGCTCCAGAAGCGCAGACGCGAGCTGGAGCGCAAGGCCAAGCGCTTCCGGCTCTCCCCGGCCGAGCGCGACCCCAAGCAGGCGGAGCGATGGCTCGATCGCCTCGACCAGGCGGGGCTCGACGGTGTCGTGGCCAAGCGGCTCGAGTCGCCGTACCTGGCCGGGTCGCGCGACGGCGTGGTCAAGGTGAAGCCGTACCGCACCGCCGACTGCGTGATCGTCGGCTTCCGTTGGAGCGAGAAGGCGGACGGTCGCATCTCGACGCTCCTGCTCGGCCTCTACGGCGACGACGGCGAGCTCGACTTCGTCGGCCACTGCTCGGGCTTCCCGGCACCGGTGCGCCGTCAGCTCGAGGACGAGCTGCCGAAACTGAAGGCCCCCGGCCACCTGAGCGACAAGCGCATCCCCGGCGGCCAGAGCCGCTGGTCGCGGGGGAAGGAGCTGGACTGGAACCCCGTCAAACCGGAGATCGTCTGCGAGGTCCGCTACGACAAGCTCGAGGGGAACCGCTTCCGGCACGGCACCCGCTTCCTGCGCTTTCGGCCCGACAAGGAGCCCGCGGAGTGCACCTGGGAGCAGGTGCGCGGGAAACGGCGGCGAGGCGACCCGACCGTCGAGAGCCTGCTCGCCCGGTAACGGACCTCGGCGGACCTCCCAGGCGTACTCACGGCACGGGGTCCGTGCCGAAGGGAGGACGTCATGTCAGGTCGAGTCGCCGTGTTCCTCGCAGTGGGCGCCGCCGCGCTGGTGGCCACTGCCAGCGCCGGAGCCGACGGGTTACCGGTGCTCAGCGTCGACGCAGGACCGACCGGAGTCACCGTGCCGACCGGGACGGCCCGCTACGTCACGATTCCAGCAGGTCACAGCACGGTGGTCGCTCGCGTCCGGCGAGACGGCGGTCGCATCATCCGGTCGAGACTGCTTCCGGGAACGTTCACGATCCCGGCCGTGGCCTACGACGGCTCCGCCGGCGGGCTCTCCGCCGATGGACGCACGCTCGTCCTGATCACGCCGCGCACCGGCTTCCCCCGCGCGCGGACGGCCCTGCTCGTCCTGGGCGCCCGCGGACTGGTTCCCAGGGCGACCATCCGGCTCCAGGGGGACTTCAGCTTCGACGCGATCTCGCCCCAGGGCCGCCTGCTCTATCTGATCCAGTACAACCACCCGAACGATCCCACGCGCTACCTCGTCCGCGCCTACGACCTCCGGCGCGGCCGCCTGCTCCAGGCGCCCGTGGTCGATCCAAAGGAGCGGGGCGAGAAGATGCGCGGAAACCCGCTCTCGCGCGCGGTCAGCCCGGACGGCCGCTGGGCCTACACGCTCTACGACGGCGCCGGCGGGACGCCGTTCGTCCACGCACTGGATACGAGCGGACGCACGGCGCGCTGCATCGACCTGGACGCGCTCGCCGGCAGCCAGTACCTCTGGCGGCTCCGAATCGGCGTGAGCCGAGACGGCGGCACGTTGGCGATCCGCGACGGCAAGGAGCCGGAGCTGCTCGTGGACACAAGGACATTCACGCCTCGTGAGCCGGACGCTGCTCAGGTCCAGCCGAGCGCCGATTCCGGCATTGGCTGGCCCCTCCCAGCCCTGGCTGCAGTCGGCGTCCTCGTCGCCGCCGTAGCGCTGCTCAGCGTTGGCGTCCGGAGACGCGCTGGTCGCTCTCCCAGCGCCTGGCGCGGGCGCTCCGTTTGACCTCCACGATCGCGGGGTCGCCGGGCGGAAGCTCGAGCTGCTCGAAGCGCGGCAGGAGGCTGACCTTGCGCCGCCACATCCCGGCGGTCAGGTCGCCGACCTTCTCGACCCGCTTGCGCATCGTCTGGAGCGTGAATCTCGCCGGATCCGAGCGCGGCACCTCCTTCCAGGCCAGCGGCGCCGAGGCGCGCGCGTCGGGGGTAGGGCGAATCGAGTAGGCCGAGGCGATCGTGCGGTCGCGCGCGTTCTGGCCGAAGTCGACGAAGACGCCGCGCCGATCCGCCACGCGCCAGGTCGTCGTGGCGACGTCCTGGTCGCCGATGCGCCGCTCGACCTCCTCGGCGAGCGCCTTCGCGAACCGGCGCACCTCCGGGTACGGGAGCTCGGGCCTGATCGGCGCGAGGATGTGCATCCCGGTCGCGCCCGAGGTCTTCGGGTACGAGGCAACGCCGAGCTCGTCCATCACCTCCTTGACCACCATCGCGATCTCGCGGACGTACTCCCAGGGGTTGCCCTCGCTCGGGTCGAGGTCGATCAGGAGGTAGTCGGGCCGCTCGATGTCGTCGACCCGCGAGTGCCAGGTGTGCAGCTCGATGCAGCCGAGGTTGACCACCCACGCGAGCGCGGCCGCGTTGTCGACGACCGCGAAAACGGTGGAGTGCCCGCTCGGGAACTGGACGAACTGCTCGCCGACGAAGTCGGGATGCGGGGGCACGCGCTTCTGGTGGAAGAAGTCGCCCTCGACCCCGTGCGGGAAGCGCTTCATATGGAACGGCCGGCGACGGATGTGGTTCAGGGCGCAGTCGGCGACGGCGACGTAGTAGGAGACCAGGTCGCCCTTCGTCAACCCGGGCTCGGGGAAGAACACCTTGTCCGGGTTCGTGATCGCGACCTCGTACCTGCCGATCCGCATCACGAGAGTGTGACGAAGCCCAGCGGAAGGAGCTGTCGACGGCGCGGGCGGCTAGCGCGGCCTGACGAGATATGCGACGCGGCCGTTCGCGCCTGCGGCCCAGCACGCGGTCGGGCTCGCGCAGTCGACGGTGTCGAGACTCCCGTCGTCGAATCGCTCCCAGGTCGCGCCCGAATCGGTGCTGACGTCACTCCCGGAGGGACCGACTGCGAGCACCGTGTGACCGTCGAGCCACGTCGCGCCCGAGCGATATTCGGCGGGCGCAGCGGGAAGCAGGCTCCAGCTTGCGCCTCCGTCGCTCGTCCGCGCGAAGTTGTCCGGCGAGTTGGTCTCGGCCAGGAAGTCTCCCCCAACGGCGAGCCCGTGCTGCTGGCCCCGGAAGGCGAGCGCGAAGATCCCAGCCGTCGGCCCGCTGGCAATCGGGGTGGACGCAACCGTCCACGAGGCCCCACCGTCGTCGGAGCGGAAGACGCGGGCCTCGGCTGCACCGCCCGTGCCGAACCAGGCACGACGTCCGTGGTCGGAGGTGATGCACTGGCCACTCGCCGCGAAGGCGAACTCCCCCGGAAGCGCTTGCGGCATCTGCGCCCCGGTGACGTGCCAGGTGAGACCGCCGTCGTCGGTAGCGATCACGCGGAAGTGGACGCCGTCCGGCGGATCCGACAGAGCCAGGCCGCGACGGCTGTCGAAGAAGGTCATGCAGTCGTAGAACGCGGTCGGCTCCTGGTTCACAAACGTGAGGGCCCAGGTCTGCCCGCCGTTCGAAGTGACGTAGATCCGGAAGTCCGTCGGGTTGTCACCCACCGACATGATCACGGCGTGGTCCGCGTCGAAGGCCTCGATGTCACGGAACTGCAGGGCCTGCGTCCCGGGCGGGCCGACCTGCTGCCAGGTCGCACCGCCGTTCGTGGTGCGGAGCACGGTTCCGAGGCTCCCGCTCGCCCACGCAGTCGTCGAACTGACTGCCGCGAGGCCACGGAGCCGCGCCGTCGACCCCGTCGGCGTGTCCTGCCACGCGTAACCCGGTCTCCCGGCCGAGGCGAACGACACTCCGACGAGTCCTGACAGCGCCACCAGCAGGAAGATGCGCTTCAGCACGACGTAGGGCCTACCCCGATCTGACCGCAGGCAAACGAGGAGCTGCCCCGACGAAGCCGGGGCAGCTCCAGCAGCGTGGCTAGCGACGCCTTAACGGAGAGGGCGGGATTTGAACCCGCGATGGACCTTTCAGCCCATACGCGATTTCCAGTCGCGCTCCTTAGACCGCTCGGACACCTCTCCAAGCCGGGTCAGGGTATCGCGACCGGCGCATAGGATCGGCGGCCAGATGGCGACCGTCGTCTTCTTCCCGGAGGGCGCCTTCGGGCCGACCAACAACTGCGTCGGGATCGGGGACGTCCTCCGCCGGCGCGGGCACCGCGTCGTCTTCGTCGTCGAGGAGTCGTTCGCGGGAACCCTCGAGGCCAAGGGCTTCGAGGAGGCGACGATGCGCCTCGGCCCGCCTCCCGAACAGGAGGAGGAGCCCGGCCAGTTCTGGAAGGACTTCATCCGCGACACGGCACCGGTCTTCCGCAAGCCGACGATCGAGCAGCTCGAGGGGTTCATCCAGCCGACCTGGCAGGCGCTCGTCGACGGGGCGGAATACGTCGAGCCCCGCCTGCGCCAGATCCTCGACGAGCTCGAGCCCGATGTCGTGGTCGAGGACAACGTCGTCGGCTTCGCGGCATTGCCGGCCTGCGGGCGGCCCTGGGTGCGGATCGCCTCGTGCAATCCCGCCGAGCTGAAGGATCCCGAGGTGCCGCCGACGTTCTCCGGGTACGCCGCAGCGGGCCGCGAGGGCTGGGACGAGTTCCGCGCGGAGTACGCGCGCGCACACCGGCCGCTCTGGGAGGACTTCGATGCGTTCATGCGCGACCAGGGAGCTCCTCCGCTCCCCGAGCTCGAGTTCATCCACGAGTCGCCGTGGCTGAACCTCTACCTCTATCCGGAGGAAGCGGACTACGCGCGCGCCCGGCCGCTCGAGCCGCGCTGGGAACGGCTCGACTCCTGCGTCCGCGGCACCGACGACGCCTGGTCCGAGCCGGAGGGATTCCGGGAGGACGGGCAGAAGCTCGTGTACCTCAGCCTCGGGAGCCTCGGCTCGGCGGACGTCGAGCTGATGCGCCGTCTCGTCGAGGAGCTGGCCGAGAGCTCGCCCCGCTATGTGGTCTCGAAGGGCCCGCAGCACGAGCTACTTCGAGCTGGCCGACAACATGACCGGCGCGGAGTTCCTGCCCCAGGCGTCGATCCTGCCGGAGGTCGATCTGGTCGTGACCCACGGCGGCAACAACACGGTCACCGAGAGCTTCTTCTTCGGGAAGCCGATGGTCGTGCTGCCGCTCTTCTGGGATCAGTACGACAACGCGCAGCGTGTGCACGAGCTCGGCTACGGCGTGCGCCTGGACACCTATGGCCACGAGCCCGACGAGCTGCGCGGCGCGATCGACACGCTTCTGGGCGACCAGATGCTGCGGGAGCGCCTTCGCCGTGTCTCCGCCCGGCTACAGGAGGTTCCCGGAACCGAGAAGGCCGCGAGCCTGATCGAGCAGGTCGCCGCGAAGACCTAGTGGTGGAAGCCGCTCGCGCCGCTGCCGTCGTGCAGGGGCGCGGACTGCCGCTGCAAGCGTGGGAGCTGCCGCTGGATGTCGCCGACGAGCAGATCGGCCAGGTCATGGCCGAAGCCCCGCTTGACCACCACACGCAGCGCCGCAAGGTCGGTGCGCTTCTCCGGGAAGGTGTAGGCAGGCACGAGCCAGCCGCGCTCCCGGAGCGCATTCGAGACGTCGAAGACCGTGTAGTTCTCGACGTCGTCGACCAGCGTGAAGGCGAAGACGGGTAGCTCGTCACCCCTGGTCAGCAGTCTGAACGGGCCCAGCTCCCCGATCCGGTCGGCGAGGCGCGTCGCGACCTCTCGCGCGTAGCCCTGCACCTTTTGGTACCCGCTGAACCCGAGCCGGAGGAAGTTGTAGTACTGGGCGACCACCTGCGCGCCCGGACGCGAGAAGTTGAGCGCGAAGGTCGGCATGTTGTCGCCCAGGTAGTTGACCCAGAAGATCAAATCCTCCGGTAGCGCCTCGGCGTCACGCCAGACGATCCAGCCCACGCCCGGGTAGACGAGCCCGTACTTGTGGCCCGACGCGTTGATCGACGCGACACGCGGAAGACGAAAGTCCCATTCGAGCTCCTCGTCGACGAACGGGGCGACGAATGCGCCCGAGGCCCCGTCGACGTGAACGGGGACGTCGATGCCCGTCCGCTCCTGGAAGTCGTCGAGCGCCTCGCAGATCTCCTGCACGGGCTCGTAGGAGCCGTCGAAGGTCGAGCCGAGGATCGCCACGACACCGATCGTGTTCTCGTCGCAGAGCTTGACCGCCTCCTCGGCGGAGAGGATGAAGCGCTCCCCCTCCATCGGTACGAGCCGCATCTCGACGTCCCAGTAGTTGGCGAGCTTCTCCCAGCAGACCTGGACGTTGATCCCCATCACGAGGTTCGGCCGGTCGGTCGGCTCGCCCGCCGCGGCGCGGCGCTTCTGCCAGCGGCGCTTGAGGGCCAGCCCGCCGAGCATGGCCGCCTCGCTGGAGCCGGTGGTCGAACAGCCCGTCGCCTGCTCGGCGTCCGGGGCGTTCCAGAGGCGGCTGAGGGTGTTCACGCAGCGCATCTCGAGCTCGGCGGTCTGCGGGTACTCGTCCTTGTCGATCATGTTCTTGTCGAGGCACTCGGCCATCAGCTTCTCGGCCTGCGGCTCCATCCACGTCGTCACGAAGGTTGCGAGGTTCATCCGCGCGTTGCCGTCGAGCATGAGCTCGTCGTGGATGATCTGGTAGGCGACTTCCGGCGGTAGCTCCGATTCGGGAATCCGGTGCCTCGGGATGTGATCTCCCTCGAGCCTGAAGAGCGGCTCCACCGCGAGATCGCGCTCGGGGCTGTCCGGTCCTGCCGGATGGACGAGGCTCATCCGGGGCTTCCGGCGCCGGCGAAGTCGGTCGCCGGCGTAAACGGGTGAAGCTCGTCCTGGCCGGGCTGGATGACGCCGTAGGACGATTCCGGGACCTCGTTCCAGGCACCGGGAAGCGAGTCGCCGAGGGGCTCGGAGACCACGAGGCGCGCTTCGTCACTGACCTCTTGAAGGAGCTCGTTCTCCGGGTAGATCGCCCGCAATGTGCGCACGTCGGTGCTGAAGAAGAGCGACCGGGACTTCCCTTCGCTCGAGTAACGGAAGGCCCAGACGCACTCGCCGTCCGTTGTCGCGATCGTCCCCTGGAACGGGTGCTCGACGCCGTGCTCCCGGCCGACCGACTCCACGAGCCCGATCGCGCGCTCGACGGCCCGCGGAGGATCGTCTTCGAGGCCGAAGGTCAATGCGATGTGAAAGAGCACCTCGGAGTCCGTCGTGCCCTCGATCTCCGGATAGAGCGACGGGTCGATCGCGAGCACGAGGTCGCGCTTGACGGCGAGGAAGTCGCTGATGAGGCCGTTGTGCATCCAGAGCCAGTTTCCGTGACGGAACGGGTGGCAGTTCGTCTGCTGGACCGGCGACCCGGTCGAGGCGCGGATGTGCGCGAACACGAGGCGAGATTTGAGGTGCCCCGAGAGCTCGCGCAGGTTGCGGTCGTTCCAGGCCGGCTCGATGCTGTGGAAGACCGCCGGCGACTCCCTCTCGCCGTACCAGCCGACGCCGAAGCCGTCGCCGTTCGTCTCCTCGGCTCCCATCTGCGAGTGGAGGCTCTGCACGACCAGCGAGTTCTTGGGCCCGTAAAGGAGCTCCTCGACGAGGACCGGAGAGCCTGAATACGCGAGCCAGCGGCACATGACGACACGACTCTGGCGCCTCGGAGCACCGCGCGGCATCGTCCCAATCGGACGAAAGCACCAAGAAGACTCGCGCCTCGATTCGAAAATTGCGGCCAGGAGCGGCATACTCTCGGGTGCGTGAGCGTGGACGAGCCGTCAGCGAGCCGCGACCAGGCTGCCCCACCGGAAGAAACGGAGCAGTTTCGGACGACCGTGCCCACCGAGATCCGGAACGCGTCGTTCCCGGTCTCGGTCCGAGGCTACGACCGCCACGCCGTCAACGCCTACGTCCTGCGCGTCAATCGGGTGATCGCGGAGCTCGAGGTGGGCCGCTCGCCTCAGGCCGCGGTCCGCCACGCCGTGGACCGCGTGTCCGAGCAGACCAAGGCGATCCTTCAGGAAGCGCGCGAGTCGGCGGAGAAGATCACCGACACGGCGCGCGATGAAGCCGAGCAGATCATGGCCGAGGCGAAGGCGAAAGCCGCCGACCTGGTCGTCAACGCCGACACCGACTCCGAACGCGTCAAGGCGGAGTCACAGCAGCTCTTGGCGGACACTCGGGCAGAAGCCGACGGCATCCTCGCCCAGGCCCAGGCCGAGGCGGCGGCGCAGCGGCAGCAGGCGGAGGAGGAGCTGGCCGAGCTGCACAGCCAGGCCGAGGAACGAATGCGCGAGCTGCAGGCCGACACCGACGCCGTCTGGCACGAACGCGACGGGCTTCTGGACGAGATCCAGGGGATGGCGGGCCGACTCCAGAAGGCCGCCCGCGAGGCCGCGTCCCGGGTGCCGGCGCCCGAGACCGAGCCGGCGGAGCCCGCAGCGAACGATGACGGCGCGCCCACCGTGGTCACCCTGCCGCAGCAAACCGACTAGGGCTCGTTCCTCAGTTGATCAGCCGCCTGAATGCAAGCGCGACGATCGACGCCGCAGCCGCGAGGGCGAGCACATCGAGCCCGGTCGAGATGCGATTGAACTCGGCGCCGTTGTCGCGCACCTCGATGTAGCCGACCGGCCTGACGTAGGCACCGCCGCCTCCAGCGCCGCCGGAGCCCTCGTCGCGCTCCCGCGAGCCGGAACCGCCACCTCCACCGAAGCCGAAGCGTGCCTTCGCCACCGGAATCACCGTCACGCGCTCTCGCTGAACAGGCTCGCCGAAGATCGTCGACACCTGCGCCCTCTGGCCGACCGTCTCTCCGATCCGCTCGAGTAGCTCCGTCACCATCTCCGACCGCCGTGTCTCGCTTACCGCCATCGCAGGCTCCTTCCGTGATCGGGAGGTCATTCTTACGCCGTCAGCGTACGGCCGTGGACTTGTGGACGACCCAGCCGAGTCCGGCATCGGGCTGGGTCGCAAGGCCGCGCAGATCCTCCAACCCGGCACGCAGCTCGAGCTCGTCGACGCCCGGAAGCCGGGCGAGCGCATCGAGGGCGCTCTCGACGACATCGGCCGCGTAGAGCGCCTGGTTGGCCAGCTCCTCGCCCTGCCACCAGAAGGGGCGTTCGCCTTCTTCGACGTGCTGGAAGCCGACCTTGCGCAACCAGCCCGGCAACCGAGTACCGGCATCGCTCCAGCCCGAGGCCGCCATGCCCCGGACCATCGTGCGAAACAGCGCCTCGATCGCCGGCGTCGACGGCTCGGCGCGGACGGTCGAGTAGTCGACCTCGATCGCAGTGATGACGCCGCCGGGAACGAGGGTGCGCTTGGCCTCGCGCAGCACCGCTTGCGGATCGGCGACGTGCTCCAGGAACCACATCATCCAGACGTGGTCGAACGACTCGTCCTCGAACGGGAGCGCGAGAGCGTCGGCCTCGACGCAGGGTCGCCTCGACCCCGGCCCGCGCGAGGTGCTCGCGGGCGAAGGCGAGCTGCTTCGGCTCGATGTCGACGCCGAACAGCCGAACGCCCGGGAACTCCTGCCCGAGCACCGCGAGCACCGCGCCGACGCCCGTGCCGACCTCGAGCAACCGCGTCCCCGGCTCGAGCTCCGTGCCGTCGCGGATCAGCCGGTGCCGCCAGTGCTCGGCCTGCTCCACGAGCCGCTGCTGCTCGGGAGTTCCATAGCCGTGGACGTAGCCGGTCATGGCCGGACGTGCGGGAACCGGCAGTGCTTCTCGACTCCACGACTTCGAGTTGCTCGGCGGCTCGTGATCGACCTCCTCAGGTCTCGATGGTGACGAGCGTTCCGATCGGGGTGTACGGCCAGACCTTCGCCGCGGAAGCAAGTGGGAGCTCGACGCAGCCGAGGCTCTGCGGAGTCCCGAAAGAGGCGCGGTTGAAGGCGTGGATGGCGTCGCCGCCGTTGAAGTAGCTGATGTAGCGGATGCCCGGGTCGTCGTAGTGCGAGCCGTCCGGGTTCGTGCCGCTCATCGTGCCGACCGGGATGTGCTCGAAGACGGGGAAGGTGCCGAGCTGGGTCGGAGCGGCGGGCACGCCGGTGTTGCCGGGGGAGCTGAGGACCGTGCGGCCGTTGTGCCAGAGGATCAGCGACTGGGGGAGGCTGCTGTGCACGTAGACGTAGCTGTAGCCGCCCTCGCGGCGCTTGCCCGCGATCGCATCCGCGATCAGGGCGTGCCAGACCATCGCTCCCGGAAGCGCGTCGACGTCGAGCCCGTGGCTGTCCTGGAACATCATCACGGCACCGCGGGTGATCTGGTTTGGGCTGCCTTCGCTCCAGAGCGCGCGCAGCTCGCCGGGGGTGTTCGGATAGCGCCAGCTGAAGCGGCCCTGCGGCGGGTCGACGGCGGCCCCCACCTCGGCGGCCAGCGTGCGCGCCATCGGGGCGCCGGACGGTTGCCAGTCGAGCGGGAGGTAGCCGGCCTGGGCCAGGAGCTGCTGTAGGCGCAAGATGGAGCCGGGCGGCACGGTCCAGCCGATCCGGCGGGTCCTGTGCAGGCCGTTCCCTGAAGATCCGGTCACGGCGACCACTCGCGGGAGCTCGACCCGCAGTTCGGAGGCGAAGCGGGCACCGAAGCCCGAAGGCACGAAGACCAGCGTGTGGCTGTCCGTCTGACGCCAGCGGCCGGGCGTGCTCGGTGAGAGCCTCGGCTGCGCGCCGGCGAGCACGCCGGCGACCGGCTTGGAGAAGGTCAGACGGATCGGAGCGTTCGGAGCGAGCCGTGCCCCCGGCGCCGGACTGCTGACAACCACCGGCCGGCTGGCAGGCGGGAACCAGCTCACCGCGACCGGGCTGCCGAGCCGCTCCCAGGGACGCGCCGCCGCGGCGACCTCGACGGTGCCCGCTGCGGCCCGGCGCCCGAGGGCGAGCGCGAGCGACCGTCGTACGCCGTCCAGCGTCCGGCGCCTCAGGTGCCCTCGGCTCCCGTAGGCGACGGCGCTCACCGACCGATCGAAGATCACTCGCACGGCCGACCGCGTCGGGACCGTCAGCCAGCGCTCCTCCACGCGGGCGACGGGAGCCCGTAGGGTCAGCCGCTCGTGGTGCGTGTCGCCGAGCGCCCAACCCAGCCAGCGCGGCCGGCGAACCACGATCTCCACCGACACCAGCTCGCCCGGCGTCAGCCGCGTCCGCGGGGTCAGGCTCGCGCCGCGCACCGAAAGCGGAATCCTCCGCCCGTTCGGCCCGAAGGCTCGCACGCGCTCGAGCGTCCCGCCGAACGGCTGCACCTCCACCCGCGCAAGTGCCGTCGCGTCCGCTGCCAGCGTCACGCCCGACCACGCCAGCACCGCCGCGACCAACCCAAGCAGCACGACCACGACAAACGCGGCGAGGCCCCACAGGGCACGCCGGCGCGCACGCCGCGGCGAAGGCAGATCGCGCGGCATGAGTGGCGAGGGCGGCGATTCGATCGCCACGCGGAGAGCATACGCACACGTGCATGCGGCCCCCGGACGCGCATCCGGGAACCGTGACGGTCAGCACGCGGTTGCGCTCATGGGTACGCGGGGGCGCCCATGCGTTCCAGGAAGCGATTGAGTTCCAAGCGGTCGAGGCTGACGAAGCCGAGGAAAGAAGGCGCGAGGTCGCGTTGCCTGATGCGCGTGCGTCGCCCCGAACGAGACCCTGACGCGCTTCACTGGACGCTCGGATCCGAGCGGATCCAGCCGCCCCAGGCATCATCTGCTCGCCCACAACGGCGAAAACTGACTCACGTGCCATCCCCGTCCTCTGCCCCCGTAACTCAGGACGGACGGCTGTCGCTTGGGCCAGTGTGCGGGCATGTCACCCGAGGGATCTAGACGGAGAGCTCGACTAGTTCGATCTCGCGGCCTTCCCGCGAGACGCGCACGGCTAGTTGGGAGGATGACTGGGCGGCCCTGGTTCAAAGAACCACTCCGCGCGGAACAGCTGACCGGATCCGCCCTTGCTTGTTTGTCTGAAGTGTGTAGCTCGTGCCCGAGTCGTCACTCAAAGCGAGGTCGACATCGAATACGTCTTCGCCTGGGTCGCGGGGGACCTCGGCCTCTCTCCCTGTCGTGCCCAGGCAGTGAGCTTCTCCTGGTAGTTGCCGTCAAGCGCCTCGGTCTCTTCGTTCGGCACTCCCGCAAGCCGGACGATCACCCCAGCCGACCAAACCTCGACGCCTATGAGGGCAGCGTTCACGCCCTCGCGCGAGTACAGCATTGCCATCGGGTTCGGGACCTCAAAGGCACGCGGCGCGCGAGAACCTTCCCAGATGGAGGCCCCTGCCATGGGCCAGCGTTCCGGAATGTTCCTTGAGGCTTACCGATTCAGCGCGTCTGGTCGGCGCCAGATCGCGGCTCCCTCACCCGAGCCGCTCGACTAGCCTCGCTGTGCCGACGATCCTCGTGAAGGGGATTATCAGACACGGGCAATTCCACCGCGTTGATGGAGCCAGGGAGAGATACCGCTGCGTGCGGTGTCCTTCCGCCAGCCAGAGGGCTTAGCGGTACACGTCGAGGAAATCGTGCACCGACTGCGTATCGAGCCGCTGATTGGTGTCGGGCCCATTACAGGGGATGGCGCCCGCCGAGACCGTCGCCACGACAAGATTGGATTGGCCACCACCATAGAAGAGCGGGCCTCCAGAGTCGCCCCCACAGGCACCCCCGAAGGTGTGGAGGACGTCCGGGTTCAGTGCGACGAACCGCTCAGAGCCGACCTCACGACGCTGATCCCAGGTGATGTTCGCCTGCGGACTGGTATAGGAGCGGTCGGTACCGTTGATCCCATAGCCGACGTCCACGAAGGAATGACCGATCAGCTCTCCCAAGGCTGCCTTCTGGCCGAGGAATCCGGCCGGTGCTAGCTCGATCGGCGTGACGCCCGTAACGTCCCCTGCCAGGTGAATCACCCCGACGTCGTTGTGATGGAGGCTGTACCTGGGATGCGTGGTCCAGCTCGTCACCGCAATCGGGTGAGCGGGAAAGATGACGAACTCCGGCGTCAACGCGACCTGTTCGTCGAAGGAGACGAAAAGCCGGTCGGGTGTCCGCCCCTCCGCAGTGAAGGCGGCCGTGCAGTGACCCGCGGTCAGGAACTCGTGTGCGGAGAGCAGCGAGCCGGAGCAGAAGCCGTCAAACCACGGCCGATCGGGAAAGTAGACGATCCCCACGTTCGGATGGTTGGCGTTGTCGTGGGTGCCCGCCGACGATCGCACCTGCCTGCGGTAGCGCTAGGGCGAGGCCGATCACGGCAGTCAGACCGACAAGTCGTGTGAGTCGGAAGGCACCTTTCAGGAGGGCCCGCCTTTCAATCGGCTCGATACGAGACTTCGCCTGCTTGCAACAGCCGAAACTAGTCGATCGCTACTGCGGGGTCAACGTGGAGTTTGGCCCTCAACGTCGCATGGGCCAGCGTTCGGGAATGTCAGTCGAGCGGCCGGCTCGCTAGCGTTTGAGCGTCAACGTCGAAGAGGTCGATGTGGAGGCACGGGTCGCTCGCCTCCATAGAGCAGCAAGACATTCCGAAGCGGCAGAGATGTGCACGCATTCGAGCGGCGTCCTGGAGTTGGAGCCGGCCTGGCATTCGACAACCGCCTTCAAGTACCTGAGCGTCAGTCCGTTCGCTAGCCTGGCCTAAGCAAGCGTGAGCGAGCAGAGGTGAAGCGTCTCCGCGATGAGCACTCGGGGTTCGGCACCGACATCCACCCATACGCGACTTCGGGAGCCGGCCAGGGACGTAACGAGGGTCAGACCTTTCTTAGCGTGCTTGAGCGAGAGCCACTGCCTGCTCAAGCGGCATCGCGCGTCCCTCCGCCCAAGCCGCGCCGAACTTGTCCTCGCCAAGCTCCTGCCGCACCGCCGCCACGGTGTCGAGTCGAATCGCTTCCTCGTAGGCTCCAGCGGGCGCGCCGATCGTTTCGCGCAGAACCTCCGCCGCCCCGAGAAGACGAGCGGCGTCTGCGGAGTCTCCTTCTGCGGCGCCGACGGCCGCCAGGCCCTCGAGGCAATACGAAATGGCGTTCTTGTTCGCCATTGGTTCTGCGCTTCTGAGACTCTCGCGGAAACACGCCGCCGCCTCGGCGTACTGGCGCTGAACTAGTCGTGATGAGCCAAGATTTACCAAGGCTCCGGCAATCATCCTGTGGTTTCCCAGGCCCTGGAACAGACCCAGGGCTTCTCTTGTCAGTGCATCCGCGCGCGCGTGGTCGCCAGCCAACAGTGCGACAGCGCCGAGATTGAGTGTCGAAGACGCGACGCCCTCCTTGTCGCCTAGCTCGCGGCTGTAGGCCAGGCTCTCCTCGTAGAGGGCCCGGGCTTCGTCGAGCCTGTCCTGTTCCCGAACGGGCGCCTGCCACTCCTCTCAGAGCACGGGCGACTCCGGCCGAGTCACCGAGCGCGCGGCAGAGCGCGAGCCGCTCCTCCGCAACGCTGTTCGCACGCTCATGGTCGCCTTGCTCGCCCGCGAACAGTTCGATCCCCTCCAGCAGCTTCACCCGCTGAGAATTGGTGGCCCTGGCGGAGCCCATCACGATCGCGGCTTCAAACCGCTCCCGCCCTTCGCGTATGTAGCCACGGACGTACCAGAAGACGCCCAGGGCGATTATCAATCGAAGCTCGAGGTCGGCCTCGCCGGCATCGCTGGCCCACGAGAGAGCTGCGCGCAGGTTGTCGTTGTCCGCCTCGAGCAGCTCGAGCCATCGCGTCGAGTCTGCCCGCTCAAGCTCCGGCTCGGCCCGCTCCGCCAGGGCGACGAAGTGCTCCGCGTGGCGGCGCCGGAGCTGTGCCGCATTAGAGAGGTCGTCGAAACGCTCGAGCGCGTACTCGCGAATCGTCTCGAGCATCCAGAAGCGGCCGTTCCGCCGACGCAGCAGGCTCTTCTCGACGAGCGACTGCAGTGTGTCGAGCTCCGCCTCGCAGACGGTCTCGGCCGCTTCGAGCGTACAGCCGCCGGAAAACACGCGCGAGGCGCGCGAACAGCCGTTGTTCCTCCTCGTCGAGCAGCTCGTAGCTCCAGGCGATCGTCGCCCGCGAGCGTGCGCTGTCGCTCGGGCGCGTCGCGCGCGCCGCCGGTCAGGAGCGGCAAGCGCTCGCTCGAGCCGCTCGAGCAGCGCTCTCGGGCGGTAGCACTTTGACACGCGCGGCTGCGAGCTCAATCGCGAGCGGCAGGCCGTCGAGCCGCCGGCAGATCTCGGCGACATCACCGTTGGCCGAGAAGCTCTGGCTGCGCCGCCTGCGCCGCGTTCGCTAGAAGAGTGCGACCGCCTCCGACTCGGCGAGCGGCGGCACCGGATACTCGCGCTCGCTCGCGAGGTGAAGTGGCTGGCGGCTTGTCACGAGGACGTTCAGGTTGCGACAGCGAGCCGAGCAGCTCTGCAAGAGCGGGCGCCGCGTCGACGACCTGCTCGAAATTGTCGAGCAGGAGCAAGCAGCGACTTCTCTCCGATCTCCTCGACGAGGGCATGCCTGGCGCTGAGTGCCCTGCCCGATCGATTCGAGGACGAGGGCAGGATCGCGAAGCGATGCCAGCGGCACCCAGAAGACTCCGCTCTCGAAGTCGCCGGCGGTATCGGCGGCGGCCTCGAGCGCAAGCCGCGTCTTACCCGTGCCCCCGGCCCCGGTCAGCGTCAGGAGGCGGACGTCGTCGCGGCCGAGCAGCTCGAGCAGCTCCGCCAGCTCACGCGAGCGGCCGACGAACGGCGTAGCCGCGATCGGCAGGTTGGTTTGGTTGAGGCTTCTGAGAGGCGGGAACTCATCCTCGCCGAGCTGATAAAGCCGAACGGGTTGGGGCAGGTCTTTAAGCCGGTGCTCGCCGAGGTCGACGCAGCTCGACGTCGGCGCTCGAGGAGCTCGCGCGTCGTTTGCGAGACGAGCAGCTGGCCGCCGTGGCCGGCGGCTGCGATCCGCGCGGCCCGGTGTACCTCGATGCCAACGTAGCCTTCCTCTCCAAGGGTCGGCTCGCCGGTATGAACCCCGATGCGCACTCGCATTGGGCCGTCGGCGAGCGCACCCTGGACAGCCTTAGCGGCTGCGACCGCGTCCGCCGCGCGCGCGAAGGCGACGAAGAAGGCGTCGCCTTGAGTGTCTACCTCGACGCCCTGGTGGTTCGCGAAGGCTTTCCGAAGGAGCCGCCGGTGCTCGGCGAGCGCCTCTGCGTAGGCATCACCGAGGTCGTGGAGCAGTTGGGTCGACCCCTCAATGTCCGTGAAGAGGAGGGTGACGGTCCCGGTTGGGAGCTCGGGCATGCGTCCGCTTAGAGTTGCGCGCCTGCCAACGCGGGTACAAGCGCTTGGCCGGGTCGCGGGCGGGCTCTGAGGCGTTCGGCTCGCCACCCGGCCCGTGAGTTACACGCCGCTGCCACCCGTTGGCGGATGACCCGTTCCGTGCCGAACACCTTCAGATGCATCGGAAAGGTCCTTGTCTGTATCGCCGCGTCGGCCAGCCTTGTACATCGCACGGTTGAGCTTGTACTGGCGGCTGTTCTCGCGCCACTTACCCCATGCGCTCCGTAACTTCTGGAGCATGCTCCCAGACTACTCCGCCCTACGGGGTTCGCCTAGCGAATCGCCAACGCTCGGCGAGGCAAGAGAGACAGGCAAGCGGGCCAAACAGGAGATGTGGCACCCGAGGCGCGACCTCCTGAGGTCTGGGAAGAGGGGCGGGCGTCGCTTTCGTGCGACCGCCTTGGCCTCGGACGCCACGTAACACCGGGCTTGACGGTTAAACATCCTCAGCCGCCGGTGTGGCTGGCGCGAAGGACGTGGCTGGATGAGCCACTAGCGCGCGCTCAGGTGTCTCGTAGTTCGGCCGCGGGCCGGGTTGTGGGAAGCGTCCTAGGCGTTCGGCTCGCCGCCCGGCCCTCGCTTGACGGTCCACCGGCGAGAGGCGCACACTCGTTGATAGCTCACTAGGAAAGGCAGGGTGAGATGCCGCGAGTGTTTCCGGTGTCTCTGGCGACTGGTTGCGGCGGGTATTACCCGCCTGTCCTTCCTAACACCACTTTTTGGATGTGGAAGGAAGTGACGGCAGCATGCTCACACGCCTGAAGAACTGGGTTCGAGGATCTGGTCAGAGGAAGCGGGAGCGGTGGGCCGAGCTGAATACGGCCACCTTGAGCGAGCAAGACAGGCATGTAGTCGATTCTCACAAAGGGGAGTACGGCACCTGGGAAGAGGAGACGGGCCCGTACTCGACCAAGATCTTTGATGAGCAAAGCCGCGGCAAGCCTCGGCACTAACCGCGATCCAGAAGGAGTTCGCTATGGCCAAGAAGCTCGCATGCAGGTTGGGCCGACATGACTGGACGACGCGTGTCGAGGAAGGCGAGAGCTACAAGGTGTGCGCCGCTTGCGGGAAGTCGCCGCGAGAGCCGGGGCAGCCGGGGCCTCTGTACCAGGGCGTTGTCGAGAGCGGCGAGACTGGAGCTCAGGCCGACGGCCCGGTCGGCGGGGTTAGTGGGATCGGGCCTGGCGGTTGACCGGCTCAATAGGGAAGCGCACATCGAGATGCCGGGATTGCTGAAGAGTGCCTAAGAAGCTGGCGTGCAGGCTTGGCCGACACAAGTGGACGACCCGTGTCGAGGAGGGTGAGACCTACAAGGTGTGCGCGGCTTGCGGGAGGTCGCCGCGAGAGCCGCGTGGCAAAAAGGAGGAGGGCCCTTACCGGGACACTTTCGGGGGCGGGGACACTGGCGGGGGCGGGCTGTAGCCACAAGGAAGCAGTAGTCTCGGGAAGTGTCCTAGACGTTCGGCTCGCCACCAGCCCTACTGACCAGGCCTACGTCAGCCCGCAGAGCCAGACGAGTCCATCGCTGCGGGCCGGCCGGCAGCGACTCTTCCTTCGTTTCGACAAACCCACCTGAATGAGAGCGGGATTCGCGCGCTTGCGAACATCGCAGGCGCGAGGGTAGAGGCGGCCGCGCCTGGGCACTGTGCGGGAATGTCACCAGAGCGGAATGGGTGACAAACGTCGGTTTGGAGGGATTTAGAGCCTCCGGCACGGCTTCTGCCGACCCGACAGCTACGGTCTTGCGCATGGATGAGGTCGAGGTGCGGCGCTCGTCACGGGCGCGGCGGTGGCGGCTGGAGGTGCCCTGGGGTGAGCCGGCGCGGCTGACCGCGCCACGCTCGATGAGCCAGGTTGAGGTGGAGCAGGTGCTCCGCGAGCAGCGGGCCTGGATCGAGGAGCAGCGCCGGCGCCAGGTGCCGCGGCTGGGACTGGAGCGGCTCGCGGTCAGCGAGTCGGAGGCGCGCATCGGCGCCCGAGAGCTCGTCTCGGCCCTCGCCGAGGAGGAGGCCGAGCGGCTCGGGGTCGCCTACCGGCGGGTCCGGATCGGCGGCCAGCGCACGCTCTGGGGCTCCTGCTCTCCCGGCGGCACCCTCTCCTTCAACTGGCGCCTCGTGCTGGCGCCCTTCGCGGTGCTCGACTACGTAGTCGTGCACGAGCTCTGCCATCTGCGTGTCCTCGACCACTCGCGGCGCTTCTGGGGGCTCGTCGAGGGGCGCCGCCCGCACTGGCGCGAGCAACGCGACTGGCTGCGCGAGCACGGACCCGAACTGCTTGCCTTCCGAGCGTCCGAGTGAGGTTCACAGATTCGGCGGCCCAATTGACCGCTCCCGACGACGTCGCCGTTTGCTCAGCGGCTAGCCGGAGCGCAGCCGCAGTCGGCGCCTAGCTGAGCGCGCCGCGAAGCGCCTCTTGCAGGAGCGCGAAGTTCGCGCGGGAGCCGCCGGCGTCGAGCAGCTCGGCCAATTCGCGCGCCTCGGCGCGGTTGAGAACGACGGTCGCGTGCGTCTGCAGGCCGCGGTCGAGGAGCAGCGAGAGGTCGCGCCGGGCGCTTGACCGCCCTGCGTCTGCGGCCGCAGCACCGCGCAGCTCCTCCGCCTCGCGCTCGGAGAGCGTCACCAGCTGTCCAATCACGTCGAGCGTCACCAACCGCTGCTGCAGCATGCCGAAGGGTCAGCTTGCTCGGCGTCGTCGCGGGTGCGGTTCTGATCGAGGCGGCTCATAACCCGGAGGTCGCAGGTTCACGCGCTACAGAGGAAGGCCCGGAGACGGGGCTTTTCCAATTGTCGATTAGCTGCAGTGCGAGCGCGGAGCGTTCGCATCCGCGATCAGGCGCGCGAGCAGGCTCGGGTTGCTCGGCAGCGAGAAGTGGTCGACGCCCGGGTTGTCGGTGAGGCTGAAGTGCCAGCAGGGCATCGCGCTCCACGCCGAGACAGCGTCGTTGGTGATGTCTTCTTGGTTGACGTCGCCGTCGCGCGTGAAGAAGGGCGTCGAGGCGTCCAGAAGCTGGCCGGGCGAGAGATCGTGTAGCCCGATTCCGACCACGGTGTCGATGCCGGAGCCCTTCTCGGCGTACACGTCCACGTTCGGGAAGTGGGCCGGGTCGATGAACTGCACAAAGCCGATGTAGTGCTCGGCGAGCTCGACTGCCGTCGGCAGGCCGGCATCCGTGAACAGTGCGCGAAAGTCCGAGGGCGTGTACGTCTTGCCGCTCGAGAGGTCCTCGACGACCGTCTCGAGGCTGTCGAAGACGCGCGGGTCGCCCATGCTCATGTAGCTCGAGGGCGCGCTCAAGAGCATCAGCGAGCTCGACCGCGCGTTCTCCGGTGTCGTCGGGAACGAGAAGTCCTGCACGTTCAGGCCGGTGAACACGAGCGGGTAGACCGAGCCCTGACCCGGCAGGTTGCCGGCGATCGGCGTGAAGCCATGGAGGTACTTGTCCTTCCACGCCTGGCTCGTGTGCGTGAGCAGGTACTGCGCATAGAGCGGCCCGTTGGAATGCCCGACCAGGTGCACCGGCCGGTGGCCATTGTCGCGATAGGTGTCCTCGATCAGGCGTTTCGTCCGCTCGAGGAAGCCTCCGAGGTCGGGCGTGAGCCGTGCGTCATAGCCGGCAACGCGGACGTTCCTGTCGAGCGTGTAGCCGGCCGCCCGGAGCGCGTCGAACATCGGCTGGTAGAACGGCGCGCTCGCGACCTTGCCGTAGTCCTCGATCCGGACGCTCACCCCCTTTGCGTCGCCGAAGCGCGTCTTCCAGGGGCCGTGCGGCCGATACGACAGCGTCATCAGCTCATCGCGGCAGACCTGCGAGAAGGTCGTGCTCGGACTAGGGTTCGGGAAGAAGTCCTCGAAGGAGCCCGAGCTCGGGCAAGCTGGATCGACGCGCTGGTGGTGCACGGTCACGAGCAGCCGCGTGAAATGGAAAGCGGGAAAGAGGACGATCGGCGTCGGCCCGCCCTCGTGGCGTGGTTTCGACGCGCTCGCGCCCGCACTCAGCACGAATGCTGCGAGAGCGACCGCGGCCGCGACGGCGCCGAATAACCTCCAGCCGCGCATGTGGCCACCACCCTAACTCGGCTGGGCCTTCTCTCGCGAGCGTGGGCAGCGGCTGCAAGAGTTCGGCGTAGCGGACGAGCCTGTACTGCAGTTAGAGGACTAGCGCCCTAGCCTCGTTTTGCGGCGGATGCCGAGACGTGCTTGGAGGGCCTTGTCTTCGACTCCGTCTTTTCGGGCCGCCCAGACCAACACAGCTCCGACGATCGCCAGCGGTACGAGGACCACGACGAGCGCGACGATTCCGGCAACGCTGGTCATTCGCGACAGTGTCGCACCGATGCTTCCGAGTCCGGGCCGAGCAGCGCGAGCACGGGCGCGCCCGCTCGCGGTTGTAGTGCCGATACAGCCGCGAAAGGCAAGCGAGTCCATTTCTCGTGGGCAGACGAGAGCGGCCTCGTCAGAGCTACTAGTGCCCGTGGTGCACGCTGGTTGCGAGCTTCTGCGAGAACCAGGTAGCGGTCGTGTTCATGACATCCTCTGCCTGCGTCTGATCCGCGTCGAGCACGTGGTAGATGTGATCAGCGCCGGGAACGACGTGCAGCGTCTCGTCGTAGGAGCCGGCGGCGTAGAGCTCGTCCTTGGTCTGCGGCCAGAGGACATCCTCGCTGCCGTCGATGCCGAGCAGCGGGCCGCGGTAGTTGGCGATGTCCTGCAGCGGATGGGAGTCCTTGATCGTCTCGAACCAGGCGAGCGAGAACGTCCACGTCCTGAAGCCGAGATCAACCGTCACCTGCCCGTTCTGCTGCGCTTCTTGGTAGGCCTCGGGGCCGAAGGTGTTCACCGCCGTCGAGCCGTCCTCGACCCAGGTCGACCAGGTCGTGAGCGCCTTGACGCGTGGATCGGTGCCGGCGACCGTCGCGGCGACCCGGCCGCCCTGGGAGAAGCCGACCAGGCCGAGCGCGTCCGCGTCGACGTGCCGGTTGTCGCTCAACCAGGTAAGCGCGGTCTTCGCGTCTGCGATCTCTTCGCTGTACGTGAAGGCGGTCTGTGGCAGCGTCGAGTCGCCGGAACCGGCGAAGTCGATCCGCAGCGAGGCGTAGCCGAGCCTGCCGAGCTTCTGTGCGAGGCGCAGGTGCATGTTGCCGACCTCATCTTTCTGCGAGGCCGTCCCGTGCAAGAGCAGCACGGCGGGATAGTGAGCGTGTGCGCCGCCGGCGCGCGGTGTCGTGAACGTGCCGGGGATCGTGTAGCCGTTCGCCTGAATCTCGACGTGGCGCTCAACGCAGCAGGCGTGCGAGCCATTGCCGTCGCGGTGGCCTCTCTTGCCCTGCGTCCCGGCGCCCGCCTGAGCGGAACCTACGATCCCAACGAGAGCCGCGACCAGCGCAAGCCAACCGACAACGCGCGAAACTGTCCTCATAACTTCCCCCTTGTCCGACTCGTTTCCTGGCGCCTCACTTCTGAGGTTGGCGCCAAGAGTGGAAGCCTCGATGATAGGCGCAAGTGTCCGCAGGCGGCTACTGACGGCCGGCAACATGTTCAGAGGCGTGCTCTTACTCGACCGAAGCGTCCCGCATGACGGCTTGCGCTTCCAAGTGACTAGCCGAGATCGGCGGTCACCCGTGTCCCGCGCCGGGACTGTTCAGCGCACCCAGACCTGGCTGATCAGCATCCCGAAGATGGGGTGGCGCTGGTAGTTCCCCACTCGCTTGGAGACGAAGTCGGCAGCCTTCGGGGTGACGACCGGAACGATGATCGCCCGATCGATGACCTGCCGCTCGAGCCGGGCCCACGCCTTGTTCGCCGCCCGGGGGCTGCGACTCTGCAGCTGAGCTGTCACGCGGAGCTCTCGGTCGAGGACAGGGTCACAGAAATACCCGTAAGTGTTCGAGCAGGCGAGGTTACCGATCATGAAATCCGAGGGCGCCGGGTAGTCGGGAAACCACCCGGCGGCTGCGGCCTCGAAGCGGCTCGCGCCGGTGAAAAGAGGGCTGCTGCTCGAGAAGTACGTGGATTGGGGCAGGCGCCTCACCGATGTGCGATAACCAAGCGCTCGCAGCGTCTGGACGAGACTCGTTGTGAACGGGGAAAAGGGCACGTTCCCACTGACGCCGATGACATCGACCCGCATCCCCGCGGTGCCGGACTGGGCGACGAGCCTACGGGCGCGTACGAGATCAGGCGCTGTCCAGGCGCCGCCTTTTGTCGGTCGCAACGTATACGGGCAGTACCGCTTATAGCCGGGAAAGTTCGGGGGCAGCAACTGGCACGCCGGTGCTGAGAGTTCGTTACCGCCGAAGCCTTCGACGATGCGCCCGCGGTCGACCGCGTACGCGACCGCCCGGCGGGCGCGCGGGTCGTCGAAGGGCGGCCGCGTCGTGTTCAGCTGCACAAAGACGGTGAAGGGTGTGGGCGTGATGTGGAGCTGGGCCGCATACCGGGTGCGTGTCTCCTGGAGCCGACTCGCCGGAAAGAAAAGGGAGGGGAGGAAGTCTGCACGCCCGCCCTCTACGGCCGTCACCCACGCGTCGGGGGTGCCCCCGAGCTCGAGCACGATCTCGTCCGGGACGCCTTCCGGCTGAGCCCCCTTCGACCACACCCTGAAGTGGCGGTTGCGGACGAGTCGGATCCGCCGGTACGTGAAGTGGCGGTTGCGGACGAGGACGCGCCGGGTCGTGTACTCAGCGATCCGGTACGGGCCCGTACCGGGCACGGGCCTGTTGCCCGTCGCGGGTGTGCCCCTCGGGACGACGGACGCAAACGGCAGCGCCAGCTTGTAGAGAAAATCGGGATCCGGCGCGCGTAGTTTGATCGTGACGATCCCCGCCTCGTTGTCGGTCAGGACGCCCTTCGACAGGTTGCACCGCTTCGGTTGCTTCCGGCAGGCGGGACCGCCGACGATGCCGTCGTAGTAGCCCGGCTGCGGCGTCTTCGCTCTGAACAGCCGCTCGAGCGAGGAGCGGACGGCAGATGCCTTGAGCTCGCGGCCGTCGGCGAACTTGATGCCCTCACGCAGCCGGAACGTGTACGTCCTGCCATCGCCGGTGGGTGTGGGAAGCGCGCTCGCGAGGTCGGGTACGAGGGTGTTCCCGTCGTTGCCGCCGACGCGCTTGAAGCCGACGAGCCCGTCGTACACCACCGAGAAGGGCTGCCAGAGGGCGCCGCGCGCCGGATCGATCGAGTCGCTGGCACTCGAATCGCCAACCAGCCTGAGGGTGCCGCCGCGGTGGGCGGCGCCGCCGGCCTGCACGGCGACCCAGAGCGAGCCGTTCGCGAGAGTCAGGCCCTGCGGCCGCCCGCCGAGAGTCGTCACGGTGGTTTTGCCAGCGGCCTGATCGAGGTGGACGAGCGTGCCGCTGACCTCGGTGGTCACCCACGCGCCGTCCGGCGCGACGGCGACGCCGCTCGGCGCCCCTCTGACCGGAATGGTGTCGGCCACGATCGCCCGCCGCGCCTCGACGCGAGACACCGTCCCGTCGAGGCTGTTCGTCACCCAGAGGGTGCCGTTGCCGTAGGCGACGGCGGTGGGACCGCTCCCTACGCGGATCCTTTCCGGGGTGGCCGAGCGCAGGTCGTAGCGCACGAGCTCGTTGCCGACCGGATCCGTTACCCAGACGGCGCCGCCGCCGACCGCGATCCCGCGCCCGGCCGCGTCGACGTCGATCGGCCGCCCGGCTTTGCCGGTTGCGGGATCGATCTTCGAGACGCTCCGGTCGACGGTGTTGGTGACCCAGACTGCGCCGGCACCGAAGGCGATCGCAGTCGGCGTGTTCCCGACGGGGATCGTGTCGACAACATCGCCGGTGGCCGCGTCGATGCGCGAAACGGTTCCAGCGAGCGAGTTGGCCACCCACACGGCTCCCGCGCCGACGGCGATACCGACCGGACCACCACCGACCTCGATCGTGTCGATGACATCGTGGCTCTCGGGATCGAGGCGCATGACGCTGCCGCCGTCCGCTCGAGCTCGTCACCCAGATCGAGCCCTCCCCGGCCGCCACCCGTTGCGGCGCGGCGATCTCGCCGGTCTCATCGACGATCGCCCTGGGACTGGGCGTCGACCACCGCCACGGCGTTGTCCTGGACGCGCTCGAGCTCCGCCTGCCCACCCGAGCCCATGCCGAGCGCGAAGACCGGGATCGCGACCGCCGCCGCCAGCACACCCGCGAGGGCACCGATGACGAGCGGTCGGCGGTAGAGCGGCCGACTGGCACCTGCAACTGCTTCGACGAGCTCCTCTTCCTTGCCGGCGTACGCAGTCGGCGCCTCGCCGGTCCGGAGCGGCGGAAACGTCGCGGGCAGCCCTTCGACATCGAGCTGGTAGACGTGCTCGGGATGATCGAGGTCCTTGAGCCGGAACTCGCCGAGATCCCGCTGCTCCACGCCGGGCAGCTCGTCGTCGGCAAGCATCGCCGCCGTAGCCTGCGAAGCCAGGATCTGGCCGCCGTGGCCGGCCGCCATGATGCGCGCGGCACGGTGGACGCCGAGCCCGTGATACCTCTCCTCCGAGACCACGGGCTCACCCGTGTGCAGCCCCATCCGTACGCGCAGCTCCGCATCTTCGGGCCAGGCGTGGGCTTGTAGCCTCCGCTGCGCCTCCGCTGCGGCCGCCGCCGCGTCGCGGGCGCGCGAGAAGACGTAGAAGAAGGCGTCGCCCTGCGTGTCCACCTCCTCGCCGTCGTGCCGCGCGAAGGCATCGCGCACGAGCCGCTGGTGGTCGGCCAGCACCTCCGGATACCGGTCGCGCAACTGTCGGACGAGTCGGGTCGACCCCTCCACGTCAGTGAACAGGAAGGTGACGGTGCCGGCGCGGCGTTCGGGCACGAAGGTCGTCTGCGCCTTGGCTTGAGGCAGGTCGAGTCCGGTATCCGCCTGGAGAATCGCCTGCTCCAGGCTGCGTAGCTCCTGACCCGGCTCCATCCCCAACTCCTCCACGAGCAGGCGGCGGGTCTCGCGGTACACCTCAAGGGCGTCGCTCGACCTTCCGACGCGGTAGAGAGCCAACATCAGCTGGGCGCGCGGGCGCTCGCGGAACGGGTGCTCGGCGACGAGCGCCTGCAGTTCGGGCACGATCTTGCGCTGGCGACCGCAGGCGAGGTCGGCCTCGAGCCGATCCTCGAGCACCTCGAAGCGCAACTCTTCCAGTCGCGCGGCCTCCCGGCGCAGCGCATCCGAGGTTAGGCCCGCAAGGGCGGGGCCGCGCCAGAGGGCGAGTGCCTCACGCAGCAGCTGGGCGGCCCGCTCCTGCTCGCCGCTGGCGAGCGCGGCTCGCCCCTCCTCGGCGGTCTGCTCAAAGGTGTGGAGGTCGAGGCGAGCGCCGTTCAGCAGGAGGGCGTAGCCGCCGGGCCTGCTTTCGATCGCGCCGGCCGGAAGAAGATGGCGGAGGCGCGAGATGTAGGTCTGGATCGTCCGTGCCGCGGTTGCCGGCGGCTCCTCCCAGAGCTCGTCGACGAGTCGCTCGAGGCCAACGGTCTTACCGGCGCGAAGCAGGAGCGAGGCGAGCACCGTCTGTTGCCTCGCGCCACCCAGGGGGAGCTTGTGCCCGCTTCCGTCGAGCACCTCGAGCGGCCCCAGAGCGCGGTACTCCACCTATTCCCTCCAACGATTCCTACGCCGACCGTAGCACTGCAACAGCGCTGCAACCAGGCCTCCTCCTGGCTGCAACGGGCGTTCCGTCTACTTGGCAGTGAGTAAGCGAGCGAGAAAGAAGGGAGGTAGATCATGACCAAGCTCGCCATCATCGGACTCGTCATCGCCGGCTTCGCATCCCCGGCGACGGCGGCCAACATTCACGTAGCCACGAGGGCGCACTCGCAGCACGCGGTTCGTGCGTGCATGCACGCCCCGGTCTTCCCAGCTGGGAAGAACGCGACCCTGTGTGGGCCGCGGGTCTTCCGGAACGGGATCACCGTCTGGGTTCGCGACTCCGCGAGCGGAGCGATCGTGCCGATCCCGGGCGGCAAGTGGCGCGCCGAGGACGGGCGCTGAGTGAGCCCACAGCGAACGACAAGCCAGCCGCGCGGCTCGGGATTGGCAGAGGGACACACCACATCCCGGACGGGCGGCTGGCCTTTCCCTTGAGTCGTGACGGTGGAGGGAGAAGGCCGGCAGCTGAGTGGGCCACCGGCCCTTCGGGCTCGTGCATCGGCGCGAAGCCCCGTGTGATTGAGCGGGTGAGACCTCACCGCGTGGGCGAGCGTGCTCTTACTCGACCGAAGCGTCCCACCGTGGGCGGCTGCGACGGGACGCCTGCGGGACCCCTTCCCAGGCAGACGTCTGACGCGGCGCGAGGTGAACACTCGAGATCGGCGCCCTTGCCCGCGCGTGGGCGGGACGCTTGAGACAGTTGCGCCCGGAGTCGCCGCGCCTGCCTAACGCCGGTGGCTCGCGAGCCCGAGGAGCGCGACGTGCCCGAGGATCGGGACGAGGGCGGCGACCAGCAGCCCGGCGCGACTGAGCGGCCCTTGTCGAGCATGATCAGCCCGCCGAGGAGCGGCCCGACGACGTAGAGGGCGAGGCCGACGGCGAGGCCGGCCGGCTCGGCGCCCTTCCGAAACGCGGCGAGGAGCGCGAGCGGGAGGGGAAGCCACAGGAAGTCGACCGCCCTCGCCCCGCGGTCGGCGCTCACCCTCGCTCACCCCGAGCGCGGTCATCGAAGACCGCCCGGCGCAGGCGGGCGACCGCCACGCACGGCGGGCTCCACTCGTTCCCGGAGACGGGCGCCTCGCGCAGCTCGGCGTCCGTGCGCACGTACTCGCTCGTCACCTGTCCGCAGGCGAGGCAGAGCGCCGAGTGGGCGCGGCGGTCCGGGGCCGGGCTCGTCCAGACGGCGAAGGTCACGCGCTGGGCGCACCCCGCGCAGGCGCGCGCGACGTGGCGCCAGGGAAGCCACCACGGATAGCCCGAGCTGAGCTGGAAGAGGCGGATCCAGGGCGGAGCGGACTCGGCGGGCGCCGCCGCGGCGAGGAGCGCCGCCCGGAGCGGGTTCCGCGGCCGGTAGTCCGGGCGGCCCGGGAAGAAGACCCAGGGCATGCCGCAGGCGCAGATCGCCAGCCAGCGCTCGCCGCGGCCGCGCCCGTCCTCGATCTGCTCCCAGCGGAGCGGGAGCTCACAGTCCCCGCAGTTGGTTGGCGCCGTCGCCGGTCGACTCACTCGGTGCTTGCCTTTTAGTCCGCAGTGGCTGTTGCCAAAAATGCAAACGTCCGGGACACATCTGCCATTCCCGCCGCATTCGCTCGGGCTAGGCGCGCGCCAGTCGCGCGCCGGTCCGCCGGGATGTCTCCAGAGGTCTCGGTGCCCAGCACGTCGCGGCCAGCGAGCGGCCGCAGACGGCCGGCAACCCCTTTAAGCAGGCAGCTTCCGGCTTAGAAGGCGGAGGGGGAGGGATTTGAACCCTCGTCGGACCTAACGGCCCGAAACGGTTTTCGAGACCGCCGCATTCGACCGCTCTGCCACCCCTCCAGGTGGTAAGACGGAGAAGGAGGGATTCGAACCCTCGAGGCAGGGATTCTCCCCACCTAACGCCTTAGCAGGGCGCCGCCTTCAGCCACTCGGCCACTTCTCCGGGCGGGCACAGAATAGCCGAGGATTCCGTCGCCCTCCGCTATCCGACGGTGACCTTCTGATCCATCCCGAGCTGCTTGTGACCCGGAATCGTGCAGTAGAAGTCGTAGGAGCCAGCCTTGAGCGTGACCGTCAACGCCTCGCCTCCACCGGGACTGATGTCCGGCGTTCTCCCACCGCCGCCCGGGCCTTGGATCTTGAGGTTGTGCGGGACCTTGCCTCTGTTCTCCACGTCGAAGGTGTAGGTGCCGGGCTTGAGCGTGGTCTCGGGGAGTCGGATCTTGTAGTCCACCTCGACCACCTTCACGGTCGTGGCGGCGGCCTCGGCCTCGGAGGACTCCTTGCCGAAGCGCACGACCGCCGTCAGCATGCCGAGGAACAGCAGCACGCAGACGACCAGGAAGATCGGCAACCCTCGACCCGGGTACTGCGGCCGCCAACGCGGCACGAGCATCGCCGAGATCAGAGAGAACCCGGCGAAGACGGCCGCCACGAGGGCGAGCCCGACCTTGTTGCCGGTGGAGAGCCCGAGCAACAGCACCGCGGCAACCTACCACGGTACGACTCGGATCTAGGCGGTGGCCGTCTCGCCCGCCCCGGGCTCTTCGACACCGGTCTCAGGCGGGCCAACGGGCTCGGGCGAAGCCGGACGCAGGTAGAGGTATTCGTAGACCAAGGCGGCCGCGACGGCACCGATCGCGGGCCCGAGGTACCAGACCCAGGCGTCGCTCCAGACGTTCTGCACGAGCTCCGGGCCGAACGCCCGCGCGGGGTTCATGGCCGCTCCGGTGAAGGGACCGCCGATGTAGATGTCGAGCGTGATCGTGAACCCGATCGCGAGCCCGGAGATCACGGCGAAGGCGCCACGCGGATCGGCAGCGGTCGCGAAGATCACCCAGACGAGGAAGAAGGTGAGCACGGCCTCGATCACGACCCCGGACCCTGCACCGATGCCACGTCCGAGGGCGGGGACGCCGAGGTCGACCGCGTCCACCTGGCCCTGCGGGAGCGCAGCCGAGAGCAGGAACGCGGCGAGCGCAGCCGCGATGAACTGCGCGAACCAGTAGGTCGCGGCCAGGCGCGGCTCGATCCGCTTCGTAAGCAGGAACCCGAGCGTGACGGCGGGGTTGAAGTGGGCGCCCGAGATGTGGCCGACGGCGCAGGCCATCACGCCGATCGCGAGCCCATGCGCCAGGCCGATCGCAGTCAGGTTCGAGCCCTGCGTGGCGACGATCGACCCGCAGCCCACGAAGATGAGCGTGAAGGTGCCGACGAACTCGGCGACACCTCGCTGGAACATGGCCGACCGCACGAGATGCAGCCTAGAAAGCGCACCGGATGGATCGAGAAGCGCTCCATCGAGGGATCAGGCGCACGGGCCCCGAAACCGACCTTTTACTCGGCGTTATTCCTGCGGAACGAAAGGCGGCAACCGATGTCTGCGGACGACCTCAAGCGCAAGATCCGGAACTTCCCGGCTGCGAATCTGAGCCAGCGCATCGCTGCAACGGTCTGAGACCGTTCCGGGCCCGTTCTTGCCGGGCCCGGCTCGATGCATTAGCTTGCCCACTCGCCCACGAACGAGGAGCGGCGAGTGCAGGAAGAAATCGGACGCGCGAGCGACGCGCCGGCCGAGCCGGTGCAGCCTCCGGGCTACGGGGCGCTAGGCGATCGCGTCGCCGGGATCCTCGAAGCCGCCGAGCAGGCGGCCGGCGAGATCCGCGACGACGCCCGCAAGCTCGCGCACGACCTCGAGCGGCAGGCCCGCGCGGAGGCGGAGCGGCTGAAGGAGAAGCTGACCGCCGAGGCCCGCCGGCTACGGGAAGAAGGGGACGAATACGCGCGCGACATGCGCCTCGCCGTGGAGGCCTACGCCACCCAGCACCGGCGCCAGGCCGAAGAGGAGGGACGCGCGATCGTCGATGAGGCCGAGAAGCGGTCGCAGGCCATGCGCGAGAGTGCGGAGCAGACGATGCGGCAGGCCGAGGTCGAGCTTCGCCGGCGGCTGGAGGAGCTACGCGACGAGGTGCGGCGGCTGGAGCAACGCAAGCGCGAGGCGCTCGAGCGGTTACGGGAGATCGCGGCCGCGGTTCAGGACGTGCTGCCGTTGCCGTCTCGCGAGCGCTCGATCGAGCGCGACCTGCGCCCGGCGCCCGAGAACCGCCGCGCCTAGCCGGCGCAGGCGAGCAGCCGCCCGGCGCGGGCCTCGACGTTCTTCACGTAGCGCAGGGTGCCGAGGGTCGGCGCAGCGCCGCTGCGTTCGACCGCGGTCGGTCCGGCGTTGTAGGCCGCGAGAGCGAGCTCGACCGAGCCGAAGCGGTCGAGCAGCTGCCGCAGGTAGCGCGCGCCGGCCAGCACGTTGGCGGCCGGGTCGTCGCCGTCGAGGCGCAATGCCTGCGCCGTCTCCGGCATCAGCTGGAGCAGGCCGCGGGCGCCCGCGAGCGAGCGCGCGGCCGGATCCATCCGCGATTCCTCGTAGGCGGTGGCGACCAGAAGCGAGAGCGGCACGCCGGTCTTCGTCGCGGCACCCGCGAAGGCGGCCCTGAACCGCGCCGGCACCGGGCATGCCGGGTCGAGCGTCGGTGCCGCCGCTGCGCGGCTCGGCGAGGTTGCGTTCGAGCTCTCGAGGCGCGTCGACTCCGCGACGACCGTCAGCAAGATGAGCGCCAACAGGGCAGCGCGAACGCTGCGCCACCCCGCCGGGCTCCGTTTCGGCGGCTCCTTGCGACGAGCCTCCGCACGCCGCCGGGAGCGCGCGAAGCGCAGGTCCATCTCGGAAAGGCTGCGCCACGAAGACTCCCCCACGGGTACGAACCCTACCCCCGTCCTGGAGCGGGAAACGAGCTCAGCGGTCGGGGTCGGAGCGCCGCGGCAAAGGCGGCAGCGCCCTCTCCTGCCCGAACTCGCGCTCCGCGGCGCGCGCCGCCGCCCAGTGGCGGACGACGAGCCCGACGGGCAGGAGCACGATCAGGGCGAAGATCCCGAGCGGAACGAGCAGCCAGCGCTGGGTCAGATGCGGGCCGATCCCCGGATCCTTGGGCTCCGGCCCTCCCCGGGGCTGGTCGGCGGCCGTCACGAGCGTCTCGCGGGGCTGGAAGTAGTCGACGCGCCAGCGACGCGCCGGTCCGGAGCCAGAGGCCAGAAGCTCCATGTCCACCCCCAGCGGCTCGACCTTGCGCGTGCGCGCACGCACGTAGAGCTGGACCATCACGTCGTTTCGATAGGACGCCGCGATTCGGGCACCGTGCCTGTAGACCGGGTAGCGGTAGATCGGGCTCTCCCCGTGCGCCCACTGCTCCCGGGTGAGGTCACCCCGGAGATTCGCGGTCGACAGGTCGTACGCTCCGGCGAGATCCTTGCCCTCGACCCCGTCCTCGACGAATCGCTCGACGACGGAGAGGATCTTGCGGCGATCGCCGGCCGCCAGCCGGACCGGCACCTGCTCGTGGGTCACCTGGGCGCGGCCGCGCTCGAACGTCTCCTTGTGCGGTTTCGCCGTGTTCGTGAAGTGGAGGCCGAGGACCGTCGCGACCAGGGCTGCGGCGGCGACGACCGCGGCGACGAGCGCTCGCTTCCGGCGACGCGGTGAATCGAGCAGACCCCGCACGGAAAGCACGATAGCGGTGGTGGCGCTACGCGCTGTCCCAACGTTCAGGCGCGACCTTTAGTACGTTCGCGCCGTAAGGCAAGGCTAGGCACAAGGAAGGGGAGAGAGATGACGAAAGCCCGTTTGGGCCTGCTCGTGTTGGTCGCGATCGGCGTCGGCTTGTTCTTCGCCACCACCGTGCGGGCCGAGCCGCCGGGTGGCGAGGGCGAGGGCGAGAAGACCTCGCTGGCGCCGTCCAAGGCCAACAAGCCCGCCAAGCACGGATGGCTCTTCGAATGCACGACGCCTTCCGGCGGGCCCAACACCACGCTCGACTGCGACGACCCGTTTCCGAACAACGAGCCGAACATCGTGGTCGACCCGACGAACCCGCAGCACCTGATCTCGAGCTCGAACGACTACGGGTCGTGCTGCGACCAGTACTACACGACCTTCAACGCCGGAGCGACGTGGTCGACCGGGAACATGTCGGTCGAGGACTCGAGCCGCACCGGCAGCGATCCCGTCACCTCGTTCGACGTCAAGCACCACGTGGCTCTGCACTCGTCACTGAACTACACCTTCAACGACGAGGGCGAGACCTGCGACGGCGACGTGGTCGTCTCACCCTCGCACGACGGCGGGCTCTCGTGGCAGAAGCCCGTCGTCGTCTACAGCGGCCAGGGTTGTGACCTGGATCCCACTCAGATCTTCAACGACAAGGAGTGGATCACCACCGACAACAACCCGAGCTCGAAGTTCTACGGCCGCACCTACGTGACCTGGAGCGCGTTCGTCTCGCACAACGGCGAGTATGCGTCGTCGGCGATCTGGGAGTCGCACAGCGACAGCGGCGGCCACTCCTGGTCGAAGGCGAAGGAGATCTCGGGATCGAACCCCGCGATCTGCATCTTCCAGGAGGACGGGCCTGCCGGCGTGTGCGACGAGGATCAGTTCTCGAATCCGGCCGTCGCACCCGACGGCACGGTCTACGTCGCCTTCGAGAACAGCCAGAACACTGCCCTCTGGGAGCCCGGAGAGGTCAACGACGACCAGTACCTGATCGTCAAGTCCACCGACGGTGGCGCGACCTGGTCGAGCCCGCGCTTCGTGGTGGGCCTCGAGGACGGCTCGCACGACTATCCGATCAACGACGACGGCCGCCAGACGCTGACCGGGTACCAGGTTCGCGTCAACTCGGCCGGCAACATCGCCGTCGACGCGAGCGGGAAGGTCTACCTCGTCTTCGACGACAACCGCAACGGAATCCACGACAACGCGAACCCGGTCACGAACATCGACACCTTCGTGACCAGCTCGGCGAACGGCGGCACCACGTGGACGAGCCCGGCGCTCGTCGACACGGGCGCCGGCGACCAGTGGTTCCCGTGGATCGACGTGAACCCGCTCAACGGGCGGATCGGGATCCTCTACCACGATCGCGGTGCCTCCAACGGCCCGACCTACAACACCGCGCTCGCCGAGGGCGCGCCCGGGTCGCTGGTGAAGACCGTTCTCAGCACGGCCCCGTCGAACCCGACGCTGTCGGAGTTCTTCCAGGCCGGCATTCCGACCTGCGAGTTCTGTGCGCTCTTCCATGGCGACTACATCGGGCTCGCCTACGGCAGCGACGGCCACGCGAACGCAACCTGGACGGACATGCGCGTTCCGTCTCCGTTCACGCCCGGCCTGTTCCTGCAGTTCATCGACTACGCACGCAAGTAAGGCCTGACGCGACGAGGAGGGCCGCAGCGATGCGGCCCTCCTCCCGCGCCGTCCGTGTGTGCTGAGACAGTCCCGTCGTGGGCGCTGTTCGCGGGCAGTTCAGCATGCTCTTCTCGTGGGAGGAGCACCACCAGCGGCTGCTGGCCCGCCTGGCCATGGTCGTCCTCCTGACGCTGGTCGTCGATGCAGTGTGCTCGGTGGCCATCTACTACGCCGAGCGACACGCACGCGGAACGGAGATCACGGGCTTCGGGGACGCGCTCTTCTTCACGACCGTCCAGCTCCTGACGGTCTCGTCGCAGCTGCGAAACCCGCTAACCGCCGCCGGACGGATCGTCGACGTGGTACTCGAGCTCTGGGCGGTACTCGTCGTCGCCGGCTCGGCAGGCGCGCTGGCGGCCTTCTTCCAGAACGCCGACGCAAGCTCCCCGCCCGGCTAACCGAGGCTTAACCGAGCCGGAAGGAAGCCCTTGCCCGGCCATGGGCAGGGCTTGGGCAGCCGTTCCATAGCGTGGGAGCACAGTCCCACGACGTTGGAGGTGCAACATGAAACGGTCTCTTCTGATCACGCTCGTCGCTCTTGCCGTAGCGGTGCCGGCCGCCCTCGCGTCGGGAGGCGACGGCACGCGAATCGCGCTCAAGCCCGTCAAGGCCTTCCCGGCGGCCAAGGGCTCGGCCAAGTTCAAGGCGAAGCCCGGCGAGCGCGAGCTGCAGGTCGAGGTCGAGCACATTCGCCGGCTCGCCGGCCGGCGGGTCGTGGTCGTCGTCGGCGGCGCGAAGCTCGGCACGGCGAAGGTGAGCGCCCTCGGCGCGGCGCGGCTCAGCCGCAACAGCGAGCTGGGCCAGCGTGTCCCTCAGGTCTCCGCAGGAACGGTGGTGAAGGTGCGCACCGGTGGCGGAACGACGGTCGTCAAAGGGTCGTTCTAGCCGAGTCACGAGGCGGCCGGCCGGGGTCAGCTCGGTCGGCCGCGACGCCTTCCGGACCGGTCATCGGATCACGAAACCCCTGCACCTGGGACTAGTCCCGGAGAGGGAGAAAAAGCTCACTTGCAATCGGGATGGCACAGGGGTAGCTTCCGGACCGTGATCGTTCACACCAGGGCCTTTGGGGTCGCCTTTGGACTGGTCCTTCTCGTCGCAGCATCGATCGGTGCTGCGTCGGTGCAGGCGGCCGCCAGGCACGTCAGCTACGGCAAGCCCGGGAAGGTGGAGACGCCCAAGATCCAGGGGTCGCACTCGAAGGCCGCGGACAAGCCGCTGGTGATCGTCCCGAAGCACAAGCTCTGGCGATCTCCAGCCAAGGCCGGAGTCGGGAAGCGCCAGAAGGTCTGCAACCAGATGCAGATCTGGACCCAGGTCGGATCTCCGCCCACGGCGTGGAAGATCTACAAGACGAGCCCGAACTACTGCACCTGGTTCAAGCCCAACCAACTCGGGGAGATGGGTGACTGGAGCTGGGTTGGCGAGGTCGCTACGCCGTACCACGTCGAGTTCGTCGTCACCTGGGCGACCCAGAAGCGCAAGCTCGCGAAGGCGACGTACGACTACAACGTCGCCGGCGACTACAAGTGTCTGACCTTGTTCTGCCTGGTCGACACCGATCCGACGACGAACTTCCCGTACGTCAGCTTCAACTAGGAGGGCTTGACGAAACGCCGTCTCTGCCTCCCGGGCTCGGCTCTCGGCTAGATCCACGTGCGCCCCGTCGGCAGGCGGCCTGCGCCGACGGAGCGCACGGATTGAACATCACTCGTACTGCAACGCCTTGAGGATGTTCAGGCGAGAGGCGCGCCGCGCGGGCACCACCGACGCGAGCAGGCCCGCGGCCGTCGCCCCGATGACGAACACGGCCAGCGTCCGCCACGGAATCGCGAACACGATGCCCTGGTCCGACAGCGCCTGGGTGGTGAGCCCGGCGAGGAAGGCGCCCACCGCGATGCCGAGCGCTCCGCCGATCAGTGCCGTGACCACGCCTTCGTAGCGGATCATCCGCCGTACCTGCCGGCGTGTCATGCCGACCGCCCTGAGCATCCCGATCTCACGCGTCCGCTCGAACACGGACAGCACGAGCGTGTTGACCACGCCGAACAGGCTGATCAGCACGGAGAGCCCGAGCAGCACGTAGAGGATGTTCAGGCCGAGCTTGATGTCGTCTTCCTGGGTCTGCTTGAACTGGCTCGCCGTCTGGATCTTCGCGTCCGGGAAAGCGGCCAGCGACCGATCCAAGCGGGCCGTGTTCGCGTCGTTGACGCCGCCCTTGATGTTGACGAGCGCCATCAGGTCCCGCGGCGCCGAGTAGCTGGCGTCGAAGGTCGCCGCCGACATCGTCACGCTGCCGAAGGGCGAGCCGCCGTTCGGCGGGTCGAAGATGCCCTTCAACCGCAGGTTGAGCACCTTCCCGGTCGGCGTCGTGACGGCGATCGGGGAGCCGAGCTTCAGGTGATGCGTCTTCGCGTAATCCTTGCTCACGAACGCGCCGTCCCGGCCGAGCTGTGCCGGAACGCTCGTCGAGCCCTGGGCCCAGTCGATGCGAACCGTCTTCGCCAGGTTCGGCCCGACCGCCGTGACCTGGGTGTTGTCTCCGAAGACGCGAGCGTCTCCGCCGCGAATCGGCGAGACCGCCGTCACGCCCGGAGCCAAGGCCACGGCGCCGCCGGCCTGCTTCGTGAACGGATCGAAGCCGTTCTCGGCCGTTACCGCGTAGTCCGCGACGAAGAGCTTGTCCACGGCGTCGGAAAACGAGGCGCGCAACCCGGCGCCCAGGATGGCGACGAACGTGATCAATGCCACGCCGATCATCAGCGCCGACGCGGTCGACGCGGTCCTGCTCGGATTCCGCATCGCGTTCTCTCGGGCGAGCGTGCCGGCGGTGCCGCCGATCCGCGCGCCCGGCCAGCCGAGCACTTCTGCAAGCGGCTTGACCGCTCGCTTGGCATTCAACGAGACGCCCACGAACAGCATCAACGTCCCGATGCCGAGAGCCAGCAGGCGGGTCGCGGTCGGCAGGCCACCAGCGAAGATCCCGTAGACGAGCAGCAGGATCCCGACCGCCAGCGTCACGATCGAGGCGATTGGCCCGAAGCGCGACAGTCGAGCGGCCGGCAATTCCGCACCCTCGCGGACCGCAGCGATGGGCGGCACACGTGTCGCCCTGAGCGCCGGGCGGAGGCTCGCGAGGAGCGTCACGACGATGCCGACCGTCAGGCTGACGATCACCGTGCGCGCCGAGAAGACCGTGCCGCCCTTCGGGAACTCGACCCCGATCGCGACGAACAGCGCGTTCAGCCCTTTCGCGATCCCGAGGCCGAGGAAGAGGCCGACGACAGAGGCGGCGGCCCCGACGACGAATGCCTCCAGCATCACCGCGCGCAGCACCTGCCGCCGCGAGCCGCCGATCGTCCGCAACGTGGCGAACTCACGCACGCGCTGGGCGATGGTGATCGACAGCGTGTTCGCGATCACGAACGCTCCCACGAACAGCGCGATTCCGGCAAAGCCGAGCAGGAACTTCTGGATCATTCCGAGGGAGCTGTTGACATCGTCTACGGCCTCTTGGGTCTGCGCCGCCGACGTCTTCACCTTCGCGGTCGCCGGCAGCAGCGGCCGGATCTCGGAGACGAGCTTCTCGGGCGTCACCCCGTCCTTCGCCGCGAGCTGGATCCCGTCGAGCTTGCCCACCTTCGAGAACAGCTTCTGCGCGGTGGGGATGTCGAAGATCGCGATCGTGGCGGAGCCGATCGACGAGCTCTCGGCGTACGTCGCGATTCCGGTGATCTCGAACCGTCGTGCGCCCTGGTCGGTGGCAACGCCGATCGTGTCGCCGAGTGCGTAGTGCTTCGTATCCGCAGTGTGCTTGTCGATCGCGATCTGTCCGCCGCCGACCGGCCACCGACCCTCGGCGAGTTTCAGAGGATTGAAGCGCGCATCGTTCGGCGGGTCCACGCTCGAGGCGATGCTCCCACCGCCCCCGGTCGAGATGACCTTGCCGTCGCGTCCGATGAGCTGTGCCTCGCCCCCGACCTCCCCTGAAGCCGTTGCGACATCGGGCAGTTGCCGCACCTTCACGAGCACGGAGGCCGGAAATGCCGGTGTCTCGGCGGTGTTGCTGTTGTCGTTCTTGAACGCGACCTTGCCGCTGATCACCGCGTCGGAATTCTGGAACGAATGGTCGACGATGTTCGTGAACGCCGCGGTGATCGTGTCCGTCAGGACGTAGGTGCCGCTGATCATCGAGACGCCGAGCACGATCGCGAGCGCGGTCAGCAGCGTTCGGAGCTTGCGCCCCCACAGTCCTTTGAGGGAGACGGCGGTCATCGTGCGAGCTCCTCGCTGACCGCGATGACCTCACGAGCGCTCGAGGGGCCGAGGTCGCGAACGATCAACCCGTCGGCGAGGAAGAGGATCCGGTCCGCGATCGTCGCCGCGCGAGGATCGTGCGTGACCATCACGGTGGTCTGGCCGTACCCGTCGACGGAATCGCGCATGAGCTCGAGGATCTCTCCGCTCGTCTTCGAGTCGAGGTTGCCGGTCGGCTCGTCTGCGAAGACGATCGTCGGCCGGCTGACCAGCGCCCGGCCGATCGCCACCCGCTGCTGCTGGCCGCCGGAGAGCTCCGAGGGACGGTGCTTGCTGCGGTCCTCGAGGCCGATCTTGGCCATGAGCTCGGCAACCCACTCCTTGTCGGGCTTCTCGCCCGCGAGGGAGAGCGGGAGGACGACGTTCTCCTCGGCGTTCAACATCGGGAGCAGGTTGAAGAACTGGAAGATGAAGCCGATGTGCTGGCGCCGAAGCAGGGTGAGCTCGGTGTCGTTCAGCTTCGAGATGGCCGTGCCTGCGATCGAGACCTCGCCCGAGGTGGCCTTGTCCAGGCCGGCGAGAATGTGCATCAGAGTCGACTTGCCCGAGCCCGAAGGCCCCATGACCGCGGTGAGCTTCCCTTTCGTCACGTCGAGCGAGACGCCGCGGAGAGCGTCCACCGCGGTGTCGCCGTCGCCGTAGCGACGGATCAAATCTTGGGCGGCAACGACGGACTGTCCTGGAATGGCCGCACTCTTCGACCCGTCCTTCGTCTCGACTGCCGGAATCGCAACGGTTGCCATGCTCAACTCCTTCTCTTAGCTGTTGGATGAAGGCGGCCGGTCATGGGATCCCGACGTCGCTGACGCGGGTCGCCGTGGTCCGCTCTGCGACGAACAGCGGCAGGAGCGCGAGCGCCTCGGCCTCTGACGTCGCTTCGACCGTCCACCAGAGCTCATGTCCACCGGAGCGGCACGACCCGATCGTCGCCTCGTGACGGAGCGGGCTCTTGTAGCCCTTGAACGAGGCGAAGACGGCGCCGCAGTCCTTGGAGTCGTGCCGGTGCTGCAACAGGTAGCGGAACACACGGCGAGCATCTCGCGTCAGCGAGTCCGCTCACATCGGGGCGCCACCCTGGTCCCCCACCCTGATTAGGCGATTCAGCTGCCCTGCTTTATCCTGTTTTTGGCAGCACATGGCGGTTCTTTCCGAGCACCTCGTCGGGCGCGCCGAGGAGCTCGGTGCGTTCGACCAGCTCCTCGCCGAGCTCGATTCCGGCGAGGCTGCGGCGATTGCTCTCGTGGGAGAGCCCGGCATCGGCAAGACGCGTCTCCTCGCAGAGCTCGATGCTCGCTCGGATGCCCGCGGCCATCTCGTGCTCGCCGGGTCGGCGTCGGAGCTCGAGCGCGACCTGCCCTTCTGGGTCTTCGTGGACGCGCTGGAGGAATACGCGCAGGCGCTGGATCCTCGGGTGCTCGCCTCGCTGGACGACGACGTGCGGACGGAGCTCGCACGAGTCTTCCCCTCGCTCGCCGGGCTCGCGGCCGGCCGGCCGCCCGCGTTTCAGCACGAGCGCTACAGGAGCTACCGCGCGGTCCGGGAGCTGCTTGCACGGCTTGCCACGGCGGACCCCGTCCTGCTCGTGCTCGACGATCTTCACTGGGCGGATTCGGCCTCGGTCGAACTGCTGGGCGCACTGCTACGGCGACCGCCGCCGGGGGTCGCCATGGCCCTCGCCATGCGTCACCGCCAGGTTCCGGAGCGGTTGTCTGCCGCGCTCGAGCACGCACACCGCACCGGCAGTCTCGTCCGGATCAAGCTCCGCCCGCTGACCCGGCTCGAGGCAGACGAGTTCCTCGGGGAGGACGTCGAGGCGGCAAGAGCCGACGCGCTCTACGAAGCGAGTGGTGGCAACCCGTTCTACCTCGAGCACCTCGCCCGCTCGTCCGAAGGAACACCGAGGACCGCCGCCCACGCTCGAGAGCTCTGGCCCGGAGACATCGACGTCCCGCCCTCGGTTGCTGCCGCGCTGGCGGAGGAGTTCGACCTGCTTTCGAGCGGCGCACGGGTGGTCCTGGAGGGTGCGGCCGTCGCCGGCGACCCGTTCGAGCCGGAGCTGGCGGCGGCCGCGGCCTCGAGGCCCGAGGCGGTTGCAATCGAGGAGCTCGACGAGCTCCTGCAACTCGACCTCGTCCGGGAGACGGATGTGCCGCGTCGCTTTCGCTTTCGACACCCTCTCGTCAGACGAGCGGTCTACGAGTCCACGCCGGCAGGCTGGCGGCTCGGCGCGCACGAGCGCTGCGCGCGGGCACTCGAGGCCCGCGGCGCGCCGGTAGCGGCCCGTGCGCACCACGTCGAGCGCTCCGCTCGCCAGGGCGACCTCGCGGCGATCGCAACCTTGCGCACTGCCGGCGAGGCGACGGCACATCGCGCACCCGCAAGCGCGGCACGCTGGTTCGCCGGCGCTCTCAGCCTCCTACCCCAGGACGCACCCGCAGAGGAGCGGGTGGAGCTGCTGCTCGCGCGAGCGGGTTCGCTCGCCGCCATCGGCCGGTTCTCCGAGAGCCACTCCGCACTGCTGGAGTGCATTGCGCTCGCCCCCGGCGAAACGACTGCGCTGCACGTGCGGCTCGTAACGGCCTGTGCCGGAGTCGAGCACCTGCTCGGGCGCCATCAGGAAGCCCACGCGCGCCTTCTAGACGCTCTCGAGACCCTGGCCGAGCCCGGCTCGCCCGAGGCGGTCGCGCTGATGATCGAGCTGTCCGTGGACGGCTTCTACCGGATGGAGTACGGGCCGATGCGCGACTGGGCCGAGCGGGCACTGAGCGCTGCCCGCCCCCTCGACGATCCGCCGCTGACCGCTGCGGCGCTCGCCGCGGTCGCCTATGCAACCGCACTCGGCGGGGCGATGGACGATGCGGAGGCCAACCGGTCCGAGGCCGCGGCCCTCGTCGATGCGCTCTCCGACGAGGACCTCGCGCTACGGCTGGACGCAGCCGTCAATCTCGCCGCCGCAGAGCTCGACCTCGAACGCTTCGCGGACGCGGCAGCCCACGCCGAGCGAGCGATGTCGGTCGGGCAGGCGACCGGACAGAGCGATCTCGTGCCGATCCTCGTCTACTGCCTGGCCTGGGTGAGCCGGCGACGAGGCGAGCTGGCCGAAAGCGGTGACCTGCTGGACGGAGCCGTCGAGGGCTCGCGGCTCTCGGGCAATGCCCAAAGCCTCGCAGGGAACCTGCTCAACCAGTCGCTCACCGCGCTCGCCGCGGGTGACCTCGAGCTCGCGCTGGCCGCGGCGGAGGAGAGCGTCGAGCTGACGTCCCGGCTGGAGCCGGGTCTGGTCTCGGCTTCGGCCGGTCACGCCCTGGCCTCCGTGCTCGTCGAGCAGGGCGATCCCGAGGGCGCCGTGGAGGCCATCATCGGTCCCGCCGGAGGGGAGGACCTCCCGCTCGTCCCGAGCGCCTGGCGGACGCATTTCCTGGAGCTCCTGACGCGATGCTGGCTGGCGCTCGGCCGTCTGGACGAGGCGGGCCGCGCCGCGACCGAGGCCGAAACCTGCGCCGAGACATTCGGGCTGCGCCTCGCCGGAGCTCTCGCGGATCGCGCCGCGGGAGCAGTCGCCCTCGCGTCGCGCGACCACGGCACTGCCGCCGAGCGCGCCCTCGCCTCGGCAAGCGCAGCCGACGAGCTCGGCGTGCCGGTCGAGGCCGCGTTGTCCCGGATGCTGGCAGGTCGGGCGCTCGCGCAGTCCGGTCAGCGCACGCGAGCGGCGAACGAGCTCGACCGGGCGGCCAAGCAGCTCCACGCCTGCGGTGCGGTTCGCTATCGCGACCAAGCGGAGCGTGAGTTACGGCAGCTCGGACATCGCATCCACCGACGCACGCGCCCCGGCAAGGCCGGCGGCGCCGGCGTCGACTTGCTCACCGAGCGAGAGCTTCAGATCGCGCGGCTGGTCGTCGATCGCCGGACGAACCCCGAGATCGCTGCCGGCTTGTTCCTGAGCAAGAAGACGATCGAAAGCCACCTGCACAACATGTTCCACAAGCTCGGCGTCGCCTCACGCGTGGATCTCGCGCGCGCCGTCGAGCAAGCCGATCGCGCGACGCAACCACCTTCGGCCTGAACTACGGCTCAGGGGCGTGGCAAACGGCCTCACCGTTGTAACCGTCGGGGTCGTGTACGAACGCTCCGTAGTAGTGCTCGTGGTAGTGGGGCCGCAGCCCGGGGCGGACCGTTGTCCTTGCAACGTGGTCGAGCATCGTCCTCCTTCCGGGCTGTCATACGGCGGTCGGCGGAATGTTTTGGTTGCGGCGCAGGACATTGTCCGGGTCGTAGCGGGACTTCAGAGCGCGGAGGCGCTCGAATGAGTCGGGCCCGAAAGCGGCGCGGACGCGGTCGAGGGGTTCGTCGGCCTGCATGTAGTTGGCGTAGCCGCCGCTGACCGACCAGGGCTCGATCGCGGCCGCCGTCGTGCGCGCCCACTCGACGCTTTCCTCGTCGTGGGCCGGATCGGTCCAGCTCGCCATCACGCTGACGTTGAAGGCGGTATCCCGGAAGCCGAGGGCCGCGCTCTCCGGCTTGACGTCCTTGGGCGCGCCGTGAAGCGACTCGATCAGGATTCCACCGGGCGGGCGGCCGAGCACGGTCATGCGGTGAAGCAGATCGTCGATCAGCTCGTCCGGCAGCTCCGCGACGAAGTGGCCCTTCCAGTAGTTGCGGTCGATGCCGTAGCCGGGATCGAAGATCCCCTGCTGCTCGAGGAAGCCCTGGCGCCGGACGCCGTCGGTGACGAGACCGGGCACCGCGCGGAGGGGCCCGAGGGCTTCCGGCTCCTCCTCCGCCCCCGTGTAGCAGGGAACGAGAACGAGCTGCGGCGCGAGCGACGCATCCGTGGCGAGCTGGGCCTGGATGCTGAGCTCGCGCGGGCCGCCGGCCGCGAGCTCGCGGAAGAGACGGAGTGCTTCGGCAACGCCCTCTCCCTCGTACTCGAGGCGCCCGCCGACGACCCGCTCGAGTTGGTGGAGGCGAAACTCGGCCCGGGTGACGACTCCGAAGTTGCCGCCCCCTCCCCGAAGCCCCCAGAGCAGCTCGGAGTTCTGATCGTTGCTCGCGCGGACGACCTCCCCGCCCGGGCTGACCATCTCCGCGGCGACCAGGTTGTCGCAGGTGAGCCCGTACTGCGCGGTCAGGTGACCGATCCCGCCACCGAGGGTGAGACCCGTGACGCCGGTGGAGCCGACTACGCCGCCGGGCGTGACCAGGCCGTGCGCCTGAGTCGCCGCGTCGAAGTCGAGCCAGGTGGCGCCGCCCTGGCAGGTTGCGATCCTACTCTCGGGCTCGACCTGGACGTCCCGCATGCGCGAGAGGTCGATCACGAGGCCGTCGTCGACCGCGCAGTGTCCGGCCGGGTTGTGGCCTCCGCCCCGGACCGCGATCTCGAGACCTCGGGCCCGGCCGAAGGCGAGGGCCGCCGCAACGTCGTTCCCGTCGACGCAACGGACGATCGCCGCCGGGCGCCGATCGATCAGCAGGTTGAAGCACAGGCGCGCCCGCTCGTACTCGGGGTCGCCTTCGACCAGCACGTCGCCCGTCAGCGAATCACGAAGCTCGTCCACAGGCTCAGCCATCGAAGTTGAAGACTCTGCCGGGGAGAAAAAGTAGTCGCTCGAACGAACCGACCCGTTTTAGAGCATCGCTCGCCAGATCCGTGAGGACGCTCGCGGGTGGACCGCGACACGATGGGCGCGGCTGGGTTCGAACCAGCGACCTCCCGCGTGTGAAGCGGGCGCTCTCCCGCTGAGCTACGCGCCCTCAGCTGCCTGAGGATACCGTCGAGCCGCCACGGCCGAGCAGCTCGCGGGCGCGCTCTCGAGCCTCGGGGTCCTGCGTTCGCCAGAGCCGCTCGACCAGCGTCCGCATCACCTCGCGAATGCCCACCATCCCGAGCAGATTCTCGCCCTCGAGAACGGGTAGATGTCGAACCTTGCGCTCGCCCATGAGCCGGGCGGCCTCCAGCACGTCGTCGTCGGGGCTGAGCGTTACCGGGTTCCTCGTCATCACGTCGCCGACCCGCACCTCGGCGAACTCGGAGCCTTCACCGGCAAGCCGGAGGACGTCTCGCTCCGTGAAGATGCCGACGAGGCGCTCGCCCTCGCAGACGGCGACGGAGCCGATTCCCTCCTCGAGCATGCGTGCGATCGCGAGGCGGACCTCGTCGTCCGGTCCGACGGTCGCGACGCGGAAGGTCATGACGTCTGCGATCGCCACGGAGTTGAGTCTAATCGCACAAGACCGGTTGGTACCATCATGCGCGCCGCGGGCTCGGGCCGGGCCCCGTGCGGTGAGAGCTTGCGAACCGCGTCAGATCCGGAAGGAAGCAGCGCTAAGCGATCACTCTCAGGCGTGCGGTGCGCCCGGCCCGAGGCCGCGGCTCCTAGAACAATCACGGTCGCACCCTTCGGTAGAGTCGCAACGTGGCCGCCCTGTACCGGAAGTACCGCCCTCAGGACTTCGACGAGGTCGTGGGCCAGGAGGCGGTCGTGCGGACGCTGAAGAACGCCATCGCCCACGGGCAGATCCGCCAGGCGTACCTCTTCGCGGGCCCGCGCGGCACCGGCAAGACGTCGCTCGCGCGGATCCTGGCCAAGGCGCTGAACTGCGAGCACGGCCCGACGCCGACTCCCGACAAGACCTGCCACGCCTGCCGCGCGATCGCCGACGGCACCTCGCTCGACGTGGTCGAGATGGACGCGGCCTCCCAGCGCGGGATCGACGACATCCGCGAGATCCGCGAGCGCGTCGTCCTGCAGCCGGTCGAGGGCCGACACAAGGTCTACATCCTCGACGAGGCGCACCAGCTCACGGATGCCGCTTTCAACGCGCTCTTGAAGCTGATCGAGGAGCCTCCGCCCCACCTCGTCTTCGTCTTCTGCACGACCGACCTCGGAAAGATGCTCCCGACCGTCCGCTCGCGCTGCCAGACCTTCGTGTTCTCGCGGCCGCGGCTTCCCGAGCTCGTGCAGGTTCTGCGGCGCGTGGCCGACGGCGAGGGCATCGAGGCGCCGGACGCCGCGCTCTCGCTGATCGCCCGCGCAGCCCGCGGCGCGTACCGGGACGCGGTCTCGACCTTCGACCAGCTCGCGGCAGCGACCGAGAAGCAGGTGACCGTCCAGTCGGTGCTACAGCTGCTCGGCGCCGTGGAGGAGGAGGCTCTGTTCCGGCTCTGCGACCTGGTGGTCGATCGCGACACCGCCGGCGCACTGACCTTCGTCGAGGAGCTCTCCGAGCAGGGCCAGGATCTCGGCCGGCTCGTGACCGACCTGCTCGAGCACCTGCGCCACCTGCTCCTCGTCCAGCACATGGGCGAGGTTCCCGAGTCGCTGCCCGTGACAGAAGAGACGCGTGAGCGGCTGCGTGAGCAAGCCAACCAACTCGGCGAGGCGACCGTGCTCCGGCTCTGCGACCTGCTCGCAGTCGCCGTCGAGGACATGCGCCAGGGCGGCGACCCGCGCCTGCCATTGGAGCTCGCTCTCGTGAAGGTGACACGGCCGGCCGCCGATCTCTCGCGGGAGTCGACGGCCTACCGGCTCGAGCAGCTGGAGAGCCGCGGGCATTCGAGCCCTTCCCCGGTGACAGTCACTGAGACAGTCACAGTGACCGACACAGCGACCGACACCGTCGAGGCGGCCGCGCCGCCGTCGCTGGAGCTGGAGCAGCTCCAGGAGGCCTGGCAGCGCACGATCCTGCCGGCCGTCGAGGAGAAGTCCATCCCAACGGCCTCGGTGCTGCGTGAGGCGCAGCCCAAGGATCTCGCGGGCGACACCCTCACGGTCGAGTTCCCGCGAGCCGCCTCGTTCCACCGGCAGCTGGCAGAGGAACCGAAGAACGCGACCCTGCTCGAGGAGGCGCTCTACGAGATCACGGGGCGCCATCTCTCGCTGGCCTTCGAGGTCGGCGAGAACGGCGAGGAGGCCGCGCCCGACGAGGACCAGCCCGTGACCGAGGAGGAGATCATCGAGCTGATGAAAGGGACCTTCGACGCCCGCGAGGTGGCAGACGAATGAGTGGCATGGACATGAACAAGATGCTCGAGCAGGTGCAGCAGATGCAGGCTCAGATGCAAAAGGCCCAGGAGGAGCTGAGGACCGAGACCGTCGAGGCCACGGCCGGCGGCGGCATGGTCAAGGTGGTCGCCACCGGCGGCGGCGAGATCCGCGAGATCAAGATCGACCCGAAGGCGATCGACCCCGACGACCCCGAGATGCTCGAGGACATGATCCTTGCTGCGGTCAACGAGGCGCTCCGCTCGGCGCAGAGCCTGATGGAGTCCAAGCTCGGCCCCGCGCTCGGCGGCCTGCAGGGCATGGGGCTCCCGGGGCTGTAGTGGCCGACGGGCGCGCGGACGCGCTGCGGCAGATCTCGTTGTTCGCCGAGCTGGACACCGCCGAGCTCGAACGCGTGGCCGAGGCGACGAAGGAGCTCGAGGTGCCCGCTGGCCAGGTCCTGGTTCAGCCGGGGATGAAGGGCACGGGGATGTTCTTCATCTCCGAAGGCACCGTCATCGTGGAGACAAAGCACGACCACGTCGAGCTCGGCCCGGGCGAGTTCTTCGGCGAGCTGGCGCTGATGACGACCGACGCCACCCGGACGGCCCGCGTGCGGGCGCAGACCCCGCTCCGCTGCCTGGCTCTCGACCGGGGAGGCTTCCGGGAGCTGGTCAGCGCCCATCCCGAGATCGCGGCGTCGCTGCTCGAGGCGGCGCTGAACCGCCTCGCCGAGAACGCCGCGTTCGACGGCTGAGACCGACGCGAAGGGCACAATGACGGCATGTTCAGCCCCGCCGTCGAGAACCTCGTCTCGCAACTCACCCGCCTGCCCGGCGTCGGCCAACGAACCGCGCAGCGGCTTGCCTTCCACCTCCTCCGGGTCTCGAAGGACGAGGCCGGCGCGCTCTCGGCCGCGATCGCCGAGGTCAAGGAGCGCGTTCGCTTCTGCCGTGAGTGCGGCAACCTGACCGAGGAGGAGACGTGTCAGATCTGCCGCGACGAGCGCCGCGATCACACGATCGTGTGCGTGGTCGAGCAGCCCGCCGACCTGATCTCGGTCGAGCGAACGCACGAGTACCGCGGCCTCTACCACGTGCTCGGCGGCTCGCTCTCGCCGCTCGACGGCATCGAGCCCGAGCACCTGCGCATCGACGAGCTGCTCGGCCGCGTCGAGCGCAACGGCGTCCAGGAGGTCGTGCTCGCCACCAACCCGAACATGACCGGGGAGGCGACCGCCGCCTACCTGGCCGACCGCCTGCGCGGCCGCGTGCGCGTCACCCGCCTCGCGAGCGGCCTCCCGGTTGGCGCCGACCTCGAGTACGCAGACGAGGTCACGCTCGGCAGGGCGCTCTCGGGCCGCCGCGAAATGTAAGTCCGTGAGGCCCCTCCCCTAGACTCCAGGCCGTGGCAACCACCGAATTCGAGCCCCTTCCGGCCCTCGAGGGCACCGAGCCGCGACTCGGGACGCTCGTGATGAAGTTCGGCGGCACCTCCGTTGCCGACCCGGAGAAGATCAAGGACGTCGCGCGCCGGCTCGTGGCTGCCCGAGCGGAGGGCAACCGCGTCGTCGCCGTGCTCTCCGCCATGGGCGACTCGACCGACGAGCTCGTTCGCCTCGCCTACGAGGTCTCGCCGCGCCCCAAGCCGCGCGAGCTCGACATGCTGATCTCGGTGGGCGAGCGGATCTCCTGCGCGCTCGCCGCGATGGCGATCCACGACCTCGGCGCCAAGGCGATCTCGCTCACCGGCTCGCAGGCCGGGATCGTCACGGACACCGTCCACGGCCGCGCGAAGATCGTCGACGTCCGCGCCCGCCGCATCCACGAGGCGCTCGACCAGGACCGCATCGTGCTGGTCGCGGGATTCCAGGGCGTCTCGACCGACTTCGACATCACGACCCTCGGCCGCGGCGGGTCGGACACGACCGCGGTCGCGCTGGCCGCGGCGCTCGGCGCCGAGGTCTGCGAGATCTACACCGACGTCGAGGGCGTCTTCACGGCAGACCCCCGCCTCGTGCCGCAGGCGCGCAAGCTGCACGCGGTCAGCTACGAGGAGATGCTCGAGATGGCCGCCTCGGGCGCGCGGGTCCTCCAGGTACGCTCGGTCGAGGTCGCGCGGAACCACAACGTCAAGCTCCACGTCCGCTCCACGTTCTCGGGCGCGGACGGCACCTGGATTCGCGAGGAGGACGAACGGATGCTCGAGAAGGCGCTCATTTCCGGGATCACGCACACGCGCGAGGAGACGCTCTACCGCGTCGACGGCACGAGCCCGGCGCGGCTGTTCGCGGCGCTCGCCGAGGCCGGCGTGAACGTGGACACGATCCTCCGCACCGGTCCCGAGATCCTCTTCTCGGCGCCCGCGGAAGACCGCGAGGTCGCCGGCGACACGCTCGAGAGCCTCGGGGTCGACTGGAGCGCGCGCGACGACCTCGGCAAGGTGAGCGTGATCGGAGCGGGCATGAAGAGCCACCCGGGAGTGGCCGCGAAGGCGTTCGAGACCCTCACCGAGGCCGGGATCGAGCCCGAGATCGTGATCACCTCGCCGATCAAGATCGCCTGCCACGTGCGGGGCGAGGACGTCGAGCGCGCCGTCGCCGAGCTGCACCGCGCCTTCGAGCTCGACGCCCCGGAGGCCGAGCGCCAGCATGCGTGATGCGCGCATCGGGGTGATCGGCGCGACCGGCGCGGTGGGCGCCGTTGTCCTGGAGCTCTTGCGCGGGCGCGGCTTCGAGAACGTCCGGGCCTTTGCATCGGCGCGCTCGGCGGGCACGAAGCTCGCGGACGGCCGCGTGGTCGAGGAGGCGACCTCGGAGACGCTTTCGGCGGGCGACCTCGATCTCTGCCTCTTCTCCGTCGGGACACGCGCGAGCAGGGAGCTCGTGCCTCACGCGGCTCGCGGCGGCGCCGTCTGCATCGACAAGTCCGCAGCGTTCAGGCTCGAGCCGGGGATCCCGCTCGTCGTGCCCGAGGTGAACGGAGATCGTGCACTGGAGCACAAGGGGGTTCTGGCGAACCCGAACTGCTGCGCGATCCCGCTCGCGCTCGTGCTCGCGCCGCTGCACGAAGCGGCCGGGCTGCGGGCCGTCCGCGTGGCCACCTACCAGTCGGCTTCCGGCGCCGGCGCGCAACGCTTGCAGCGGCTGCTCGACGAGCCGCAGGCCGAGCACGACCTGGCGATGGACTGGGACTACGACGGCGAGGAGTTCGAGGAGGAGTCGAAGCTGCGGGACGAGACGCGCAAGATCCTCGAGCTGCCCGATCTGCCGCTGACCGCGACCTGCGTGCGGGTCCCGGTGCCGGTCGGACACGCCGAGTCGGTCTGGCTCGAGACCGAGCAGCCGTTGTCTCCCGACCAGGCGCGCGAGGCGCTCGCGGCGGCCGACTCGGTGCGCCTCGAGGAATTCCCGACTCCGGGCCGGGCGGCCGGCGGCGACGAGGCTCTCGTGGGCCGAATCCGGCGCGATCCCGCGGCCGAGAACGGGCTCTCGCTCTTCCTCGCCTGCGACAACCTGCGCAAGGGTGCGGCGCTGAACGGGATCCAGATCGCAGAGCTCGTGCTCTCGCGGCGCCCGATTCCGGCCTAAATACGCCGGACTCCGCTCTTTCTCTCAAGACGCCGCCGCGAAATCCCGATACCTACCGGGACATGCGGCCCGCACGTCTCGATCACAGCTTCTTCGAGGACGAGCCTCGCTCGCACCTCGGCGCGCTGCTCCTGCGCAAGGGGCTCGTCACGAACGAGGAGCTCGACCAGGCGCTCGAGGAGAAGCAGCCGGGCGAACTGCTCGGCGAGGCGCTCGTTCGCCTTCGGTTCTGCTTCGAGGACGACATCGCCCGCGTCCTGGCAGAGCAGTCGAACGTCGAGTTCGTGGATATCGGCGTGACGTCCGTCGACTATCGCGCAACCGAGCTACTCGCCCGGCGCGAGGCCGAGCAGCTGCACGCGATCCCGATCCGCGTGCATTCCGACGGCACCGTCTCGGTCGCCGTCGCCGACCCGACCGACGAGACCCTTCTCCCCAAGCTCAAGCTCGCGCTCGGCGGGTTCGACGTACGGCTCCACGTGACGACCCAGTCGGCCCTGCGCGCAGCCTGGGCCACTGCGTACCCCCAGTCCTAGGGCCTCCGCGGCTCCGGCAGGGGCTCCGGGAGGAAGGCCTCGCGCAGGGCCCTCAACACCTTCCAGCGCTTCCCCTCGAGCACGGGCACGAGCCCACCGAGCTCCAGCCGGGCGAGCTGGACCGACCCCGACGAGCGGACGACCTGAAAGCCGAAGTCGGCGAGGAAATCCTGCGGGAAGACCGTGCGGTGGACGAGGAAGCGCTCGTAGTCGGACTCACCCTCCGGATAGCGGTACGCGAAGGCCTCAAGGGCGGCGGCGCCCTTGTCCTTCGCCTCGCCGATGGCTGCGAGAAAGAGCGACTGGAGCACCCAGGGGCTCGAGCGGTCGACCAGGTAGGCGCACGTGACGACCACGGCGTCGTCGGACGGCGGTCCCGCCGGAAGCTCGAACGCGCGGGGGAAGAGCCGGGCCGGGCCGAACTGCATCGAGCCGAGCACGCGCCCGTCGTCGTCGGCGTAAAGCGACCCCCAAGCACCGAACTCCGTCTCGGCCTTCTCGATCCAGCGCTGCTTGTCGACCGTACGGCCGGCCGTGCGGGACTGCCACCACACGCACTCGTGGCAGACGGACGGCGCTCGCTCGAGCGTGGCGCCCGTGAGGCCGTGGATCCGGAGACTCACGCCGGCGGGCCGACTTCGTCCACGACCACGTCGACCGCCTGCGGGCGGGCCCCGGCCATCCGTTCGAGGTAGTCGGCGACATGACGCTGGAGCTCCCGTCCGACGTCCGGCGCAGAGGCGCCCCAGGCGAGCTCGACGTGGAGCTCGACCCTGACCGCACCAGCCTCCCCGTTCACCCGCACGGCGCCGTGCCGCGGCAACCGGCTCTCGACCAGCCCGACCACGCCCTCGACCTCGACCGCCGCATCGGCCGCGTAGCTGGCGAGCACATCCGCTGCCACGCTCGCGTTGCCCTCCATCAAGCGGATTGTAGGTCGAGCTCGGTCGCCTCAGGCCTCGCGAGGAAGCGGAAGGGAACAAAGGTCGTGCCGAGGCCGGACGAGAGGTGGAGCATGCCACTGGGCCGCCGGTAGAGACCGCGGATGTACGTCCAGCGGATGTGCGCGAGCCGCAGGCGTCCGCCCGGCCAGGGGACGCAGATCTGTCCGGCGTGCAAGTGTCCTGCGAGCACGAGATCGAATGCGCCCGGCGGGAGCTTGTCGATCACGTTCGGGAAGTGGCAGAGGAGGATCCGCAGCTCTGCCTGCGGATCGACCAGGCGCTCCGGGTGCGACCGGCAGCGGCGGTACGAGCGCGGGTCGACGCCGACGATCTGGACGCGCTTGCCCCGCAGCTCGAGCGTCCGCGAGTCGTCCGAGAGCAGCGTCGCCGGATCCAGGTCGTAGAGCTCGGCCGGGTGCGAGAACGGATCGCGGGTGTGCGCGAAGTCGTGGTTGCCGAGCACGGCGAAGCAGTTGGGCATCCGCGCGAGCAGCTCTCGCAGCCGCGGCTCCCCGCTGCGGCGCGAGAGCAGGTCGCCGCTGATCAGCGTCAGGTCAGGGCGGCGCTCCTCGACCCACGACACCGCGCGCTCGACCGCCTCCGAGCCACGCGACGGGACGCCGAGGTGGAGGTCGGAGAGGTGCGCGATCCTCAGTCCCTCCAGCTCCGCCGGCAATCCCGGCAGCGGGCACCGGAGCGTCTCGAGCCGCACCCACCCGGCCTCGAAGTGTCCCCACCCCGCAGCGCCGGCGCCGAGGGCGGCGCCGAAGGCCGCGAGCCTGCGCGGCACTAGGCTTCTGCTTCGAGCTTCTCGACCATCGGCCCCACCGGCACCACGTGGCGCTTGAACTGGAGCTCCGATTCCTCCAGCCCGGCCGCGACGCCAATCAGCTGGGAGAGGTGGAGGATCGGCATCTGGTAATCGCGCCCCGTGGCCTTCTTGAGCTTCGACTGCCACGCGTCGAGCGAGAGGTGGCAGAGCGGGCAGGGCGTCACGATCGCGTCGGCACCGGCCTCGGTCGCCTGCTCGATCGGCTGGATCAGCTCACCCAGCGCGACGTCCTCTCGCGCCTGGATGATCGGAAAGCCGCAGCACTTGATCTTCGCCGGATAGTCGATCGGCTCGCCCCCGCAGGCCTCGATGATCGCCTCGAGCGACCATGGCTTGTCGGGATCCTCGAAGCCGAGGATCTTCGAGGGCCGCAGGATTTGGCACCCGTAGAACGGCGCCACCTTGAGCCCCTTGAGGCCTTTGTGCGCGACCTCCTTCAGGCGCTCGTACCCGTCGCCTTCGGCGATCAGCCAGAGCAGGTGCTTGACGTCGACCGTGCCCTCGTACGGCGGCGCTCCGACGGTCTCGAGGTTCGCGCTCACCCGGGCGCGCAGGTTGTCGTCGTTCTTGAGCTGCCAGTTGGCCTGGCGCAGGTTGAGCGTGCAGACGTTGCAGATCGTCATCAGCGTCTCGTTCCCGGTCGCCTCTGCGTAGGCCAGGATGCGCGCGTTCAGGTGCAGGTAGTAATCCGGCTCGGCCTCGTGGATGTCGCCGGCGCCGCAGCAGGTGACCGACTCGAGCTCGTCCAGCTCGATCCCGAGCTTGGGCGCGAGCGCCTTCGTCGACGTGTTGAGCTCCTTGGCCGAGAGCGCCGCGAGGCAGCCCGTGTAGTAGGCGACCTTGCTCATCCCTCTGCGGGCGGGGGCTCCACCCCGGGCTGGATCTCCGGCGCGTTCTCGCGCGCACCCGACTCCTCGAGGAACTCGATCTGGCCGAGCGCATGCTCGCCCTGGACGATCCCCAGCGCGCCCTGGCGCCCCTGGTCCCTGATCAGCTCGCGCAGCTGCCGGGCCTCGCGCACGTCCTTGGCGACATGCGGCGGAATCGGCGAGGGAACCTTGCCGTGCTTCGCCAGGTTGAGCGCGAAGCCGATCTCCTTGATCGCCGTGACGACGCCCTGCGTCTTCGGCACGAGCTCGGTCTCCCGAAGCCATCCGGTCGTCTCGGCCGACTTGACGAACCACTTCGCGTGCTTGGCGCCCATGTCGTGGTCGACGTCGAGCCGGATCGACTCGGCGCCGAGCTTCGCGATCGCGTCGCGCGGGTCGACGCCCTTTGGACAGCGCTCGTTGCAGAAGTAGCAGCGCGTGCAGTCCCAGATCCCGTGCTCCTCGTTGAGGATGTTCAGGCGCTCGACATCGGCCTGGTCGCGCGCGTCGCCGACGAAGCGGAAACCCTTCGCGAGCGCCGCGGGACCCATGAACTCCGGGTCCGACTCCATCGAGTTGCACTCGGAGACACAGCAGCCGCACATGATGCAGAGCGCCTCCTTGTGGATCGCGTTCATCTTCTGCTGCGAGACGATCCGCTCCTTCTCGGCGGGCTCGTCGTACCCGGGATCGAGCCAGGGCTTGACCGAGCGCACCTTGTTCCAGAACGGCTCCATGTCGACGACGAGGTCCTTCAGCACCGGCATGTTCCCCATCGCCGAGATCACCGGCACGTGGCCCGCGTCGGCGATCGGCTTCATGCGCTCCTTGCAGGCCAGGATTGCACGACCGTCCATCCGCATCCCGCAGGAGCCGCAGATCATCATCCGGCAGCTCTTGCGGTAGGCGAGCGTTCCATCGTGCTTGTCCTTGATCAGGTCGAGCACATCGAGCAGGCACGCCCACTCGGGCGCGTCGACCTCGTACTCGCGTAGGGCCTTGTCGCCCGAGACCGGGTCGTACCGCCAGATCTTCAGTGCTACGTCCGTGTCAGCCCCCTTGTGGTCCCAACAGCTGCGCGAAGTCGACCACCGTCGTCGCCGGAGGCGGCGTGATCGTCACCGGCGCCCCGAAGTCATACAGCTCCATCGAGATCTTCGCCGCCTGGTTCTTGCTCGCGTGCTGCGTGTATCGCACCTTGTGGACGAAGCCGTCGTCGCCCACCCAGACGTCCACCGGGAGTTGCGACACTCCCGCGACGTCGATCACCCGGCGGATCGAGCGCCTCGTCGCGCCCTTCGCACTGCGCGCCGCCTGTTCGAGATCGATCGTGGAGCGGTAGTGCGTCGTCTGCTCTCCTCTGACCTTCTCCTCGCCCACCTCCTCCACCTTTCCGGTCGACCCCCGGAGATAGGCGAGCGCGGCGTTGGGCGTCGGGTTGGAGTCCACGAGGCTGCCGAGGTCGACCCCGTGCTGCCGCGCCAGCTGCGCGAGGTCGACCCGCACCCATTCCTTGCCTGCGGGCAGAACCTGCTGGAAGACCGGCGAGCGGAGGTAGAGCGTGCTCCCGTGCGCGAGCGTGTCCACCGTCGACGCCTGGCCGTTGGTCTCGACGGTCATCGCCAGCCTGCCGGAGCCCGTCGTGCTGGTGTCGAAGACGCCGCGGCCGCCACCCTCGATGCCCTTCCCGGAGATGCCGAAGTCGACCTTGACGCTGCCCGAGCGAGTGGTGTCCGCAGCAGCCTGGGCGATCGGGTTCGCCTCGGAGCCGCCGCCGGTGTCCGCGCTCTTGTCGTTGCTGCCACAGCCGGCCGCGGCCAGGAGGAGCATCACGACGGCGGCAAGAGCAGCGAGCCGAGGCATCAGTAGGTCCGCTCCATCGGCTGCCACTTCGTCATCGTCACGGGCTTCCACTTGAGCCTGGGCGCGTCGTGCTCCATCGTCACGAGCGTGTGCTTGAGGAAGTTCTCGTCGTCGCGGTCCGGGTAGTCGTAGGGGCGCGCGTGGGCGCCGCGACTCTCTCTGCGCTCGATCCCGGAGACCACCATGCAGGCGGCGAGGTCGAGCATGAAGCCGAGCTCCAGCGCCTGTGTCAGGTCGTTGTTGAAGATGTCGCCCTTGTCCTCGACGATCACGCGCTCGTAGCGCTCGCAGAGGTCGGCGACGATCTCGCCCTGCCTGCGCATCTGCTCCTCGCGCCGGAAGACGCCGAAGTTCTCGTGCATCGTGTCGGCCAGCTCGTTGCGAATCGACCAGGGCCGCTCGCCGTCGCTGCGGTCGAGGAGCTCCTTCAGCTCGCGCTCGGAGTCAGCCTCGACGGATGCCGGCACCTCCACGGTCGTGTGCGTGAGCGCCCAGTCGGCCGCATGGGCGCCGGCGCGCTTGCCGAAGGTGATCGTCTCCATCAGCGCGTTCCCGCCGAGCCGGTTCGCGCCGTGGACGGAGACGCAGGCGCACTCCCCTGCGGCGTAGAGGCCTTCCAGCGAGGTCGTGCCCCAGATGTCCGTATCGACGCCGCCCATGTGGTAATGCGCGCCCGGCCGGACGGGGATCGGCTCGTAGATCGGGTCGACGCCCGCAAAGGTCATCGCGAGCTCCCGGGTTCCGTGCAGGCGCTCGAGAATCTTCTCCGCTCCGAGGTGCCGCATGTCCAGCATGACGTTGCCGTCCACGCCGCGGCCCTGGTCGATCTCTGTCTGCTCGGCGCGGGAGATGACGTCGCGGGAGGCGAGCTCCATTGCGTTCGGGGCATAGCTCTTGAGGAACCGGTCACCCTCGGAGTTGAGCAGGTAGGCGCCCTCGCCGCGGGTGCCCTCGGTGATCAGAACGCCCGTAGGCGCGAGGGTCGTCGGATGGAACTGCATCATCTCCATGTCCTCGAGCGCGACCCCGACCCGCAACGCCTGCGCCATTCCGTCTCCGGTGCACGCGTAAGCGTTAGTGGTGCCGCTGTAGAGCCGCCCCGCCCCGCCGGTGGTGAGGATCACGGTCTTTGCCCCGATCGTCGCCAGGCCGCCGTCGATCAGGTTCCAGGCGACGACGCCCTGGCAGCGATCCTCGTGCTCGACGAGCTTCCAGACGAAGAACTCCTCGTAGACCTTTAGGTCGCGCTTCATCACCTGCTCGTAGAGGACGTGGACGAGCACATGGCCGGTGATGTCGGCCGCGTAGGCGGTGCGCGGCTCGCCGGCCGCGCCGAAGGGGCGCTGTGCGATCCGCCCGTCCTCGGTCCGCGAGAAGACGGCGCCCCAGTGCTCGAGCTGGTAGACGTCACCGGGGGCCTCGTTGCAGAGGATCTCGATCGCATCCTGGTCGCCGAGGTAGTCCGACCCCTTGACCGTGTCGAACGCGTGCTCCTCGGGACTGTCCTCCGAGGCGTTCCCGAGCGCGGCGTTGATTCCACCCTCGGCCGCGCCGGAGTGGCTGCGAACCGGGTGGATCTTGGAGACGAGCGCGACGTCGGCGCCCGCATCGTGCGCTTCGATGGCCGCCCGCATTCCCGCGCAGCCTGCCCCGACAACGAGCACGTCGTGCTTCGCTTCCACCGGGAACGGACGCTATCGAAACGACGACAGGCTGAGGCTCCTAACAGATGCGGCGAGGGTTGGGACTGGCGCCGGCCGCAGAAATCCTGATGATGCAGGTGTGCTCCGAATCGATCGGCACCGGCTCGGCCCCCGGGTCTACGTGCTCGGAGCCCGCGTCCACGAGTGGCATCTCGGCGCCGCGCTCCTGTTCGTGCTCGCAGTGGGCGCCGCCTTCGACCGGGTCGATCCCGGGCTGGTGACCGCGGTGGCCGTGCTCATCGGCCTCTGGCTCGTCGCCAAGGACTGGCGCGACCTCATGCCGTCGAGGAGGGACACGGCCCACTGGCGGCTTGGCTTGCATGCACACCCCACCCCGTTGCGCGTGGTGCGGCGAGCGGACCCGCTGCCGAAGCTGGCCGCGCTCGGGACCGCGCTGGCGGGCCTCGTGAACCTCGCCTCGGCGGTCACGCCGAACATCGAGTGGCGCAACCACCTCCTGCTCCAGTTCGCGCCGTTCGAGGCGTTGCGCCTCTCGCATGCCGCGGCCGTGCCGGCGTCGCTGTTGCTGCTCGCGACCGCGCCCTATCTCTGGCGCCGGCGCGAGGGCGCTTTGCGCCTGGCACTCGTGCTGCTCCTGGGCCTCGGCGTGCTCAACCTGCTCAAGGGGCTGGACGTGGAGGAGGCGGCCGTCAGCTTCGCCGTCGCTGTCGTCCTCTGGCTGGGACGCGGATCGTTCTGCGTCCGCCCGGATCCGGTCTCGTTGCGGGCCGCGCTCTCGCGGGTGCCGCTCGTCGTCGGCTCCGGCCTGTTGCTCTGCGGCTTCGCCGTCTGGCTTGCGGCGCCCGAGAGCGCGAGTTTCGGCGCCGTGGTACGCGAGACGATCGCTGCCCTCGTGTGGCAGCCGGGGCCGCTCGACTTCCACGACGAGCTCGGCGCTGTCGACGAGGCAGTCGGCCTGACCGGCGTGCTCGTGCTCGCTGCGTCGCTCTGGATGGTTTTTCGCCCGCTCGGCCCGCCTGCCGCGTTCCCCGATCTCCGCCTGAGGCGGGCCGCCGCCGGCCTCGTCCGCCGACACGGGTCCGACACGCTCGCGTACTTCAAGCTCCGCCGCGACCAGCATTACCTCTTCAGCGCCGACCGGCGCGCGTTCCTCGGGTACCGAGTGGAGACCGGCGTCCTGCTCGTCTCCGGCGACCCCGTCGGCCCCGACGAGGCGATTCCGGGCCTGCTCCGCGAGCTGAGCCTTTTTGCCGAGACACGAGGCCTTCGCATCGCGGCCCTGGGTGCCGGGGAACGGTTTCGGTCTCTGTGGGAGCAACTCGGGCTGCGCGGCATGTATCTGGGTGACGAGGCCGTCGTCGAGACAGCGCAGTTCTCGCTCGAGGGCCGGGGGATCCGGAAGGTCCGCCAGTCCGTCACGCGGCTCGAGAAACAGGGGTACACCGCCCGGCTGCAGGAGCTCTCAGCGCTCTCCGACGCGGACTTCGCGGAGCTCGAGGACGTGAGCCGGAGCTGGCGGAAGGGCAGACACGAGCGTGGCTTCGCGATGTCCCTCGACGAGCTCCGCCGCGAGGACCACGGCGACAGCCTCGTCGTGCTGGGCCGCGACGCCGAGAACCGTATCCGCGGGTTCCTCCATTTCGCGCCAAGCTACGGCCGGCCGGCCGTTTCGCTCTCGCTCATGCGCCGCGATCGGCAGACGCCGAACGGGCTGACCGAGTTCCTCGTCGCCCGTGCGCTCGAGCTGCTTCGGGACCGTGGTGTCGAGGAGGTGTCGCTGAACTTCGCCGCCTTCGCCCGTTTCATCCACACCCCCCGCGGCTGGGCGGAACGAAACGCTGGACGCGTCCTGCTGGTCGCAGACGCCTTCTTCCAGATCGAGCGGCTCCACCGTTTCAACGCGAAGTTCTTCCCGCGCTGGGAACCGCGTTACCTCATGTACGAGCGCGCTCTGTGTCTCCCGCGTGTCGGCCTGGCGGCAATGTGGGCGGAGGGTCAGCTGCCAAAACCGGGTCTGCCTCGACGATAGCGCCGACCACCTCGCCCACCTCGAAGGCGATCCAGAAGCAGAGGGCGGCGAGCGGAAGCTCTCCAACCAGGGCGAAGAGCAGAGCCCACGCGAACTCGCGGCCGGGTTGCGCCGTGACCAGGTCGAACCAGGCGTCGCAGAGCAGCGCCGTGCCGGCGACCGAGGCAAAAACGGTCACGAAGACCGAACGCCGCGCCATCGCGACCACGGTCGCCGCGAGCGCCAGCGCCTCGAAGAGATCGAAGCCCGCCCATGCAACCTGCCAGTGGTGAGTCACGTGGTCCGAGGGCAACGTCGCGCTCAGGTAGGCGGTCCATGGAAACAGCGCGATCGCCAACCCCCCGAGGACGAGCAGGAGCCAGAGACGGGCACGGCGGAGACGGTCGAGATCCCTGGCCGCCCGGGGTGGCAGCTCGCTGGGCTGCATCCGGCCATTGTGCAGGAGTGCGTAGCCTCGCCGAGCCCCGGGTATGCTCCCCGCCGTGGCCAAGATGCTCTTCCGGCTGCCCGACGCGGCCGGCGTGATCGACAATCCGGACCCCAAGGAGCTCCAGCAGCTAACGGCGAAGATGCCGAACGCGCGCTGGACGCGCTTCGGCAACCTCAACGTCCAGACGGCGGTCGTGAACCGCTCGAAGGGCTCGACCTTCGTCGTCACCGACGAGCCCGACGGTCAGAACCAGGCGATCACGAGCGAGGAGGGCGAGCGCTGGGCCGCGCGCCAGGACGAGTACATCGCCGCCCGGGAAATGGTCGTGATCGACGGCTACATCGGCAACAACCCCGAGTTCCGAACCCCGGCACGCCTGTTCGTCGAGGCGGCCAACGCGAACATCGCCGGCATGCAGCAGCAGCTCTACTTCTCGCCGGACGAGGGCGAGGAGATCGAGCCCGAGCTGACCGTGATCTACACGCCGAACCTGAAGGCCGAGGGCTATCCGGATGACCGTCTGATCGCCGTCGACCTCGAGCAGGGCGTGACGCGGATCTTCAACTCCGACTACTTCGGCGAGTCGAAGAAGGGCGGGCTGCGGATGTGGAACAAGCTCGTCTACGACCGCGGCGGGATCCCTTTGCACGCCGGCTGCAAGATCATCCCGACCGAACGCGGCAAGCGCGTCGGCCTGATCGTCGGTCTCTCGGGCACAGGGAAGACGACCACGACCTTCACGCGCCAGAACGGCTCGCTTCCCGTCCAGGACGACTTCGTCGCCTGGATGCCGGACGGCCGCGTCTACGCGACCGAGAACGGCTGCTTCGCGAAGACCTTCGGGCTCAACCCCGACGACGAGCCGACGATCCACGGCGCGGTCACGCAGCCGAGGTCGTACCTCGAGAACGTCTCCCAGCACGGCGACGAGGTCGACTTCTACGACACGAACTACACCTCCAACGGTCGTGCCACCTTCCCGTTCGAGGTGATCGAGGCCGCCTCGGCCGACGAGATCGAGGAAGCGCACTTCCTCCTGATCCTGAACAAGAACGAGAACATCGTCCCGGCTGTCGCCAAGCTCGAGGGGCCGCAGGCAGCGGCCTTCTTCATGCTCGGCGAGACCACCGGCACGAGCGCCGGAGGCGCCGACGAGGCGGGCAAGTTCCTCCGCGTCCCCGGGACGAACCCGTTCTTCCCGATGCCGCACGACCTCCAGGGCAACCGCTTCCTGGAGCTGCTCGCCGAGCATCCGCTCGAGGTCTACCTGCTGAACACCGGGCGCGTGGGCGGCCCCGACGGCGACGAGCGCTCGCTGAAGGTGCGGATCAAGCACTCGTCGGCGATCGTCAAGGGCATCGCCGAGGGCACGATCGCGTGGGAGCGCGACCCGGACTTCGGCTACCTCGTCGCCTCCGCCGTGCCCGGGATCGACGAGATCGAGATCCTCCAGCCGCGCCTGCTCTACGAGCAGCAGGGCCGCACCGACGAGTACCGCGCGCTGGTCGAGCGCTTCAAGGCCGAGCGAGCCGAGTACCTCCGCGGCTACGCCAGCCTCAGCGACGAGATCGTCGCGGCGGCTTCGTAGCGCCCGCTTAGCGGAATTTCGGGGCCCACGGCGAATCCCTCGCCGTGAATCGCGAGATCGACCGCTTCCTCGAGAGCCCTGCGCTCTCCGAGGCAACCCGCCGCGCGTACCGCGTCGACGTGCGCGAGTTCGCGGCCTGGCTCGAGCGGCGCGGCACTCGCCTGGATGACGTCGACGTGCGTGCCATCGCCGACTACGCGGCCGAGCTCGGTCGCGCCAGGCCGCGCAAGCTCGCACCGGCGACAATCGCGCGCAAGCTCGCAGCGGTGCGGGCCTTCCTCCGCCACGCTCTGGGCAAGGAACGCGTGCCGGACGCCTCGTTCGCTCCCAGGCGGCCACTCCGGCTGCCCGATGCGCCGCGCCCGCAGGAGGTCGACGGCGAGCTAGACGCGCTCGATGGCCCTGCGCCGCTGGCCATCCGCAACCGCACGCTGGTCGAGCTCGTCTACTCGGCGGGGCTTCGCTCGCAGGAGGCGGTCGACCTCGACCTCGCCGACGTCGACTTCGACCAGGAGCTCGTCCACGTGCGAGGCAAGGGCGGCAAGGAACGGGTCGTCCCGCTCGGCGAGGAGGCGTCGCTCGCACTCGCGGTATACCTCCGCGACGTGCGCCCGCAGCTCGCACGCGGCGCGGAGAACGCGCTGTTCCTGTCCGCGAACGGCCGCCGGCTCGACACGAGCACCCTTCGCCGTCTGCTCCCGCACCCGCATCGACTACGGCACGCCTTCGCGACGCACCTGCTGGAAGGCGGCGCCGACCTCCGCACGATCCAGGAGCTGCTGGGTCACAGCTCCCTCTCGACCACGCAGATCTACAGCCACGTGGACGCGCGGCGACTGAGGAAGGTCTACGACAACTCGCATCCACGCTCTTGAAGTTATGTGATATTTTTATCACGTAATGGAAAATGCTCGGGTCTGGAAGGCCCTCGGGTCGCCACACCGGCGGGCTCTGCTCGACGCCCTCCGTGGAGGGGCGATGACGACAACAGCCCTCTGCGAGGTGCTGCCGGAGCTCTCGCGCTATGCGGTCATGCAGCACCTCGGCGTGCTCGAGCGCGCCGGTGTGGTGCTCGTGCATCGAGAGGGTCGCGAGCGCTGGAATGAGCTGAACGCGGTTCCGATCCAGCGTGAGCTGGAGCGGTGGCTGAACAGCTTCCAGCAGGCCTCGGCGTCACAGCTGCTCGCATTCGAGCGGCATCTCCGGGCATCCGAACCGCACGAGAAGGAGGACTGATGGACCCCATTAGGCACATCGCGTTCACCAACGAACTTCGCTTCGCCCGCCCTCGCGAGGAGGTGTTCGAGGCGTTTCTGGAGACCGAGAAGTGGTTCCAGATCAGCTACGGCGAGGATCGCCTGCAGAAAGTCGTCAACGACCGGCGCGTGGGCGGTCAGATCTACGAGGACTGGGGAGACGGCACCGGCAAGCTCTACGGCACGATCGGCTGGTGGGATCCGCCCACCGGCTACTCGCAGACGAGCCACATGCTCGGCGGCGGCATCACGCTCGCCCACCGGTACGAGTTCGCCGAGGACGGCGACGGCACCGTCTTGCGGCACGCGCTGAGCGCGTTCGGCCCGATCTCGGACGAGATGGCCGAGGGGATCCAGGCCCACGGCTCGCTCGAGACGTTCGAGGCGCAGCTGCGCTCCTGGATCGAGCAGGGAGAGGTGATTCCCGCGCCCGCGATCTAGTCACAGGGCAGGCGAACGGGCCGGCGGCGCGAAAAGGCCTTTCGCATGGCAGCACCCGCGCCGTCGGACCCCGAAGTCGAGGGCTTTCTGGCCCTGCTCGCCGCGCGCCGAGCCCCGAAGACGGTCGACGCATACCGCCGAGACCTGCGCGCCCTGGGCGACTGGCTCGGCGGCCCGCCGTCGAAGGCGTCGAACGAGGACCTCGAGCGCTGGCTCGCCGAGCTCCGCGCCGCCGGTCTCTCGCCGGCGACGATCGCCCGCCGGGTGGCGGCCGTGCGCTCCTTCTTCCGGCACCTCGTCCTGCTCGGGGCCCGCGCGGACAGCCCCGCCGCGGCGCTCGAGCTGCCCAAGCGGCGGAGGCGCCTGCCTCGAACGCTCTCGCCTGCCGAGGCGCAGCGGCTAATCGAGGCCGCCGCCGGCTCGACCCCGCGCATGATGCGGGACCGCGCCCTCGTCGAGCTCCTGTACGGCGCCGGCCTACGCGTGAGCGAGGCGGTCGGGCTCGACAAGGCCGGCGTCGACCTGGAACAGCGCATCGTGCGCTGCATCGGCAAGGGCGGCAAGGAGCGCGTGGTGCCGGTCGGGCGCCACGCGGTCGAGGCGCTGCGCCGCTACCTGGCCCACGGGCGCCCCTACCTGGACCGCCGCCACCGACCCGAGCTGTTCCTCAACGCCCAGGGCGGAGGGCTGACCCGGGCGGGCGCGTTCCTGATCCTGCGCCGCCTGGCGGGCCGCGCCGGGCTCGAGCCGGAACGCGTCCATCCGCACCTGCTGCGCCACTCGTTCGCGACGCACCTGCTGGAAGGCGGAGCCGACCTCCGCAGCGTCCAGGAGATGCTGGGCCATGCCGATCTCGGCACCACCGAGCTCTACACGCACGTCTCGGACCGCCGCCGCCGCGACGTCTACTTCCGCAGCCACCCGCACGCGCGCAGACGGCGTGTTTCGGGTTCCTGAGAAACAGGAATCAGAAGTAGGCGATGCCCCCCGGACAGCATCTGGCCATGCTCATCGTCTCGACCGTCGGCATCGGCCTCTGGATGTCCCTCGCCGGGTTGCAGAAGAGTGCGCTCGAATGGAAGCGCCGCCGCCGGATCTGCCCCTCCTGCGGGCGCGAGCTGCGCGGCCGGCACTGCGCCTGTACCTAACGCTCCCGCGCCTTCTTCTCGAGCCCAGCGGCGACCTTGGCCGCGGTCTGCCGGACGTCGCTGTCCAGACCGTCCTCCTCTGCGATTCCCTGTAGGAGCACGATCGTGTCGCGCTGCGGTGAGCCGTTGCGCAGCGACAGGATCGCCAGGCGTCGCACGGCGGCGTTGTCGTCGGCGTTCGCCAGCGTGTGCAGAAGCGGCCGCACCGAGTTCACCGCCCGCGGGTGGTCGCGCGAGAGCAGCTCCAGCGAGAGCAGCGCCGAGCCACGGCAGGCGGGGCTTACGTCCTCCAGCCCGCGGCGGAGCAGCTCCTCCTTCTGGCGGAAGCGGAACTGCCCGACCGCCCGGTAGGCGGCCGCGCGCTCGATGTGATCCTGGGAGCGCGCCGCGGCCTCCAGCTCCTCCGCCCACGCGGCTCGGAGCTTGGCCAGGTCGCGCTCGTTCCCGCTCTCGGCGAGAACGTTCGCCTCGACGCCGGCCTCGGCGAGGCTCAACTCGGGACTGGCGCTCCGTCGACGGCTGAGGCCGGCCGCTCGGCGGGCCCCACGTACTGCGCCGACGGCCGGATCAGGCGGCCGGTGCGCTTCTCCTCGAGGATGTGAGCCGACCAGCCGGCCACGCGGGCGCAGGCGAACATCGCCGGGGTCAGGTCGTGCGGAATGTCGGCCACGTCCAGCACCACGGCCGACCAGAACTCGACGTTCGTCTCGAGCGGGCGGTCGGGCTTGTACTCACGGAGGGCCGCGAGCGCGACCCGCTCGAGCTCCTCCGCGACCTCGAACCGCGGCGAGCCGAGCTCCTGCGCGGTGCGCCGGAGAAGCCGTGCCCGCGGGTCCTCGGCGCGATAGACGCGGTGACCGAAGCCCATGATCCGTTGGTGCCGCTCCAGCAGGCTCTGCACGTAGCCCTCGGGGTCATGCGTGCGCGCCACCTCGTCGAGCATCGGCAGAACCCGGGCCGGAGCGCCGCCGTGGAGCGGCCCGGAGAGCGCACCGACCGCTCCGGACATGGCCGCGCCGGTGTCCGCGCCCGTCGAGGCGATGATCCTCGCGGTGAAGGTCGAGGCGTTGAGGCCGTGCTCCGCCGTGCAGATCCAGTACGTGTCGATCGCCTTCGCGTGTTTCGGATCGGCCTCCCCGCGCCAGCGGAGCAGGAACTTCTCGGCGGCGCTCCCGCCCTGGGCGACCACATCCTCGGGAATCCGGTCCGAATGCCCGTCGGCGACGCGGGCCGCCTCGGCGACGATCGCGATCATCTGGGGCGAGAGCCTGGCCAGATCGTCCCTGGCCTCCTCGGCCGAGATGTCGACGAGCTTCCGCAGCGACCACTCGCTGGAGAGCCGGGCCGTCTCGGCCTGGAGGTCGGACGGGGCGTTGCCACTCAGGTGCTTGGGCTCGTACGGCTCCGGATCGGGCATCCCCGGCTCGAAGCTCTCGTCCACGAGCAGGCCCCAGACCTGCTCGTAGTGATAGGCGCCCACCAGCTCCTCGATGTCGACGCCGCGATAGCGAAGCGCGCCGCCTTCACGGTCCGGCTCCGCGATCTGCGTCTGAAAGGCGACGACCCCTTCGAGCCCGGGCTTGAACTCGTTCACGGCCGGAAATCTACAGGCCAAGGCGTCGACGGCCGCCTCACACACGTCGGGGGAAATGCAACGTCGCGGACCCGGACGGCGAACGGCCTCCGCTAGAGTCCTGCGCCGTGGCCCATGCGGTGACATTGATCCCCGGAGACGGCACCGGCCCGGAGCTCGCCGAAGCAACGCGCCGAGTGCTCGAGGCCACCGGCGTCGACTTCGACTGGGACGTCCAGGATGCCGGCGCCGACGTGATGGAGGCCTACGGCGGCAACCCGCTGCCGGATCAGGTGCTCGACTCGATCAAGCGCACCGGGGTGGCGCTCAAGGGGCCGATCACCACGCCCGTCGGCGGCGGCTTCCGGTCGGTCAACGTGACCCTGCGCAAGACGCTCGACCTCTACGGCCAGGTGCGTCCCTGCAAGAGCTACGAGGGCGTGCGCTCACGGTACGAGAACGTCGACCTGATCATCGTCCGCGAGGCGACCGAGGACCTGTACGCGGGCATCGAGTTCGAAGAGGGCTCCAATCACGCCACCGAGCTCGCTTCCTGGCTGGAGGCGCACGGTGGTCAGGTGCCGGCCGGGTCCGGGATCTCGATCAAGCCGCTGTCGATCGACGGCAGTCGCCGGATCGTCGAGTTCGCCTTCGACTACGCGCGCCGCAACGGACGCCGCAAGGTGACCGCCGTCCACAAGGCGAACATCATGAAGTTCTCGGACGGCCTCTTCCTCCGCGTTGCGCGCGAGGTCGCCGAGGAGAACTCGGACCTCGAGTTCGAAGACCGAATCGTGGACAACCTCTGCATGCAGCTCGTCCAGCGTCCGGAGGAGTACGACGTGCTCGTCCTGCCGAACCTCTACGGAGACATCGTCTCCGACCTCGCCGCGGGTCTCGTCGGCGGCCTCGGCCTCGCCCCGGGTGCGAACTTCGGCACCCACGCGGCGGTCTTCGAGCCCACGCACGGCTCGGCGCCGAAGTACACGGGTCAGAACAAGGTCAATCCCATGGCGATGATCCTCTCCGGCATGCTGATGCTCCGCCACCTCGAGGAGACCGACGCGGCCGACCGGCTCGAGAGCGCGATCGCCGACGTGATCCGTTCCGGCGAGAAGGTCACCTACGACATGAAGCCTTCGCGCGACGACCCGACGGCTGTCGGCACCAGCGACGTCGCCGACGCGATCATCGGCGCCATGGGAGTACGGGTCTGAGCGCACGAAGCAAGGTGACGGTGGTCGGGGCGGGCAACGTCGGCGCTACCTGCGCACAGGTGCTCGCGGTGCGCGACTACGCCGACATCGTGCTCGTCGACATCAAGGAGAACCTGCCGCAGGGCAAGGCCCTCGACATCGACCAGATGGGCGCGGTTCTCGGCTACGAGCCCAGCGTCGCCGGCTCGAACGGGTACGAGGAGACCGCGGCCTCCGACGTCGTCGTGATCACGGCCGGCCTTCCGCGGTCGCCCGGGATGAGCCGCGACGACCTCGTGACCACGAACGAGAAGATCGTCGGCTCGGTGACCCAGCAGGTCGTCGCCCAGTCTCCCGACGCCGTGTTGATCGTGGTCTCAAACCCGCTCGACGCGATGTGCCACGTGGCCAAGAGCGTCTCCGGCTGGCCGAAAGAGCGGGTCTTCGGGATGGCCGGCATTCTCGACACTGCGCGGTTCTCGACGTTCATCGCCTGGGAGACAGGCGCCTCCCTGAAGGACGTCACCGCGATGGTGCTGGGCGGCCACGGCGACCAGATGGTGCCGGTGGTCTCGGCCACGAGCGTCGGCGGCGTGCCGCTGCGAAAGCTCGTGCCCGAGGACCGGATCCAGGCCATGGTCGAGCGAACGGCCAAGGGCGGCGGCGAGATCGTCGAGCTCCTCGGCACCTCGGCCTGGTACGCGCCGGGGGCGGCGGCGGCGCAGATGGTCGACGCCGTCGTTCTCGACGAGCACCGGGTCTTGCCCTGCACCGCCTACCTCGAGGGCGAGTACGGGATCGACGGCCTCTACATGGGCGTGCCCGTCAAGCTGGGCGCCGGCGGGATCGAGCACATCCTGGAGCTCGACCTCGGCGAGGACGAGCGTCAGGCCCTCGATGCCTCCGCCGAGGCCGTGCGCGAGGTCGTGGGCGTCCTCGGCAGCGCCGCCTGAGTCGAGGCCTAGGCGGAATGGAGCTCGGATTGAAGGGACGCACGGCGATCGTCTGCGGGGCTTCCTCCGGCATCGGTCTCGCGATCGCCGAATCGCTGGCAGCCGAAGGCGCGAACGTCGCCATGTTCGCTCGGCGGCGCGACCTGCTCGAGCAGGAGGCCGAACGGCTCGGCGCCCTCGCGGTGCGCGGCGACGTGACGAATCCGGCCGATCTCCAGCGGCTGGTCGACCGGACGCTCAAGGCCTTCGGCGGGATCGACATCCTGGTCAACAACAGCGGCGGCCCGCCCCGCACGCCCGCGATCGGCCTGACGGACGAGCAGGTCGAGGAGGCCGTCGAGCTGTTGCTGCTCTCGGCGATCCGGCTCACGAGCCTCTGCCTGCCGCAGCTCGAACGCAGCGGGCGCGGCCGCGTGATCAACATCGAGTCGAGCTCCGTTCGGGAGCCGATCGACTCGCTGGCGCTCTCGAATGCCGTGCGCCCGGGCGTGATCGGCTGGGCCAAGACGCTGGCCCGCGAGGTCGGCCCGAAGAAGATCACGGTCAACTCGATCGCACCCGGGCGCATCGAGACGGCCCGGTTGGCGGAGGCGTACGCGGGCAAGCCCCGCGCCGAAGATCTCGAGGTGATCCCGCTCCGGCGTTTCGGCCAGCCGCGCGAGGTCGCGCAGGTCGTGAGCTTCCTGGCCTCCGACGCGGCGAGCTACGTCACGGGGGCCGTCATCCCCGTCGATGGCGGCCTGACGCGCTTCCTTCTCTAGCTAGCTAGGTACTCTCGTCGGATGCGGTGGCTCACGCCGGCGCGCCTGGCTACGGCCGGGCTCTTTTTCCTCGGCGCCGCGGCGTTCGTGCTCTGGCTCGCGCCCGCGAACGGCTACGACATCAGGCTCGTCGACCCGGCTCACCCGGTCGACCCGGTGATCAGCGTGCCGCGCGAGAAGCCGGGCAACTCGAACGGCTCGATCTACTTCGTCGACGTTCGCGAGCGCCAGGCCCGCCTGCTCGAGCGAATCCTTCCCTGGGTTCGGGCGGACGGATCCGACCTCGTGCCTGCACCGAAGATCTCGCAGACGCTCGAGCGACGGCTGGGACAGCTCGACATGACCGACTCGCAGAAGGTCGCCGCGGTCGTCGCCCTCAACCACCTGGGCTACGACGTCCGGGCGCGCAGCGGAGGGGTCACCGTCCTCCTCGTCCAGCAAGGATCGCCCGCCGCCAAGGTGCTGCAGCCCGATGACGTGATCGTCTCCGTGAACGGCAAGAAGGTCGCCTCGGTGCTCGCACTGCGGAACGCCCTCGCCGCCAAGAGGCCGGGCACGACGGTCCGGATCGGCTACCGGCGGGACGGCAAGGTGCGAACGGCGGCGATCGAGACGGTCGCGGACCCCGAGAACCCGAAGCGGGCGATCATCGGCGTCTCGGCCACTGACGACCTCACGGTCAAGCTGCCGGTCCGGATCAGGTTCGATGCCGGTGGCGTCGGTGGCCCGTCGGCCGGACTCGCCTTCGCGCTCGACATCCTCCAGGAGCTCGGTCGAAACGTGGCCCACGGGAAGAAGGTCGCCGCGACCGGCGAGCTCTCCCTGGACGGAACCGTCGGCCCGATCGGCGGTGTGAAGCAAAAGACTCTCGGCGCGCGCAAAGCAGGTGTGGACGTCTTCCTCGTACCCGCCGGGGAGAACGCGCGCGAGGCGAGGCGGTATGCGAAGGACCTCCCCATCATCCCTGTGCACAACTTTCAACAGGCGTTGCGGGCACTGGCAACGCTGGCCCCGAAAGCGTAAAGAACACCGAGTTTTCGGCAGTTTTGAAACCGCCGGAAATTGCAGTGTTTTCTCCACAGACAAGTCTTGATTCGCGGGGCCTGGCGCCTATCATCCCGCCTTGTTCGGGCAGGCGACCTAGAGGAGCAAACTGGGGTATGAGCAAGATCACTAAACCAACCTGCGAGGATTGCTACTTCCATCGGGCCGGTCTCTGCGCCCTTGTCCTCGAGGCTCCATGCCCCACCTTCCGTCTCCATAGCCGGGGCTCGCTCGTGCCGCCGCGCCAGCCCCGCCTCGTGCCGCGGCCGCTCGCTCCGCTGGCGGGCCAGTCGGCCGCCTAGTTGGCTACACCGCCGCGGGAGTCGCCGCGACGAGCTTTGCAAGGCGCTTGACGCCCTCCTCGATCTCGGCGGGCGAGGCGAAGCTGAAGGCCAGGCGGGCGCTGTTCGGAGGCCCGCCGAAGTCGACCCCGGGCACGAACGTGACTCCGGTCTCCGTCGCGCGTGAGAGCAGCTCGCCCGCGTCGAGCGACTCGGGGAGCTCGAGCCAGAGGAAGTAGCCGCCCTCGGGCCGGCTCCAGTGCGCCCGGCCATCGAGCTCGCGCTCGAGGGCCCCGAGCATCGCGTCGCGTCGGGCGCGCAACAGGTCGCGGACACGCTCGAGGTTCGGCTCGAACAACCCGCGGCGCAGGAACTCGAGCACGGTCGCCTGGGCCACGAGCGCCGGCGAGATGTACGTCGAGGCAACGAGGTCCTCGAGCCCTCCCGCGTGCTCGTCCGGCACGATCGCATAGCCGACGCGGAGTCCCGGCGCGATCGTCTTGGAGAAGGAGGAGCTGTACAACACCTTCCTCCCTCCCTCCAGCTCGAAGAGCGTCGGCGACGGCTCGCCGTCGTAGCGGACGAGGCCGTAGGGGTCGTCTTCGAGGATGCGCAGGTCACCGTCGAGCGCCAGGGCGGCCAGCCGCCGCCGGCGCTCACCGGACAGCGTCACGCCGGCCGGGTTCTGAAAGGTCGGGATCGTGTAGAGGAACCGGGGGCCGCCTGGAAGGCCCTCGAGCTCGTCGACGTCGAGGCCGTGCTCGTCGATCGCGACCTCGTCGAAGCCGCCGGGCATCGCGGCGAGGATCTTTCGCGGCCGGTCGTACGTCGGCCGCTCGACGATCACCCTGCGGCCCGCCGCGAACGTGGAGAGCACGAAATGGAAGGCCTGCAGGGAGCCGTTCGTCACGACCACGCGTGACGGGTCGACGCCGTGGTGCTCGCCGATCCATTCGCGCAGCGGCTCGTACCCGAGGGTGTGCCCGTACAGGAGCGCCGCTGCTCCGTCGTGCTCGATCGCGGTCTTGGCACAGTCCGCGAGATCCGAGACGGGCAGGCATTCGGGCGCGGGGACGCCGCGCGCGAAGGAGATCGTTCCGGTGTTCACGCCGCCAGTGTAGGGGTAGGCTCGGTGCGCAACGGCCGCCGTCCGACCCATCCTGGGATCTCCTGATCGTTCACGCAAACGGGTGAGAAGAAAGTTGCCTTTCGTGCCGACCTTCATGAACGTGGGTCTCCGCTGCGCCGCCCTCACTGTCCTGCTCGCGCTCGCCCTCGCTGCCCCCGCGGCGGCTGCCACCGGACCGACGATCCTGGTCAAGTTCAAGCAGCCGGCAAGCGGCGCTGCCAGGGTGGCCGCATCCGGCGACGGATTCGTGCACGAGACCGCCGGCAAGGTCGCGGTGGTCGATCCGGGGCCTGGGGAGTCGGTCGCCGACGCGGTGGCCGCGTACCGCGCCAGGCCCGACGTCGCCTACGCGGAGCCGAATCGCTTCCGTCACCTCCTTGCGCTCGGAACACCGGACGACCCCGACTACTCGCAGCAATGGGCGCTCTCTACGATCGACGCCGTCGGCGGCTGGTCGGTCTTCCCGGGCACGTTCACGCCCGCGGCCGGCGTTCCGATTGGAATCGTCGACACCGGGGTCGACGGCTCTCACACCGATCTCTCGGGCCGCCTCTCGGCCGACAGCGCCGTCTGCCTCAGCGGCGGCTGCACGGCCGGTGCGCCGACCGACCCGGTCGGCCACGGGACTCACGTGGCAGGCATCGCCGGAGCCGCCACCAACAACGCGGTCGGTGTCGCCGGGCTCGACTTTGCGTCGCCCCTGATCGCCGTGCGCGTGTTCCACGACGACCCCGACGACGGCTGGATCGCTGACGACTCCGACATCGCGGATGGAATCGCCTGGGCGGCGCAGCACGGCGCCCGGGTGATCAACCTCAGCCTGGGCGGACCCGGCTACTCACTGACGCTCTGCAACGCGGTCGAACTGGCGATGAACGCCTACCACGCCGTGGTGGTCGTGGCGGCAGGCAACGCGGGAGTGGCTACGCCCGACTACCCGGCTGCGTGCCCCGGCGCGATCGGGGTGGCCGCGACCGACAGCGCCGACGAGCCGGCGTGGTTCTCGAACTACGGCAGCCCCGACGTCTTCGTCTCCGCCCCGGGCGTCGACATCCTCTCGACCTATCCCGCGGCGCTTTCCCCGACCGACTGCCCCGGCGACCCGGTCGGCTATTGCCGCCTCAACGGAACCTCGATGGCCTCTCCGTTCGCGTCCGCGGTCGCGGCATTGATCGTGAGCCTCCACCCGGAGGCCTCGCCGTCGGCCGTGCGGCAGATGCTGGCCACGAGCTCCGACAAGGTCGGCCCGTTCCCGTACGGCACCGACCCGTACGGCACCTGCACGGGTTGCACGTGGGAGCAGGACTACGGCTACGGCCGGATCAACGTGGCGCGGGCCCTCGCGACCGCCGTGCCTCCCCCTCCGCCGCCGCCTCCTCCGCCACCGCCACCTCCACCGCCGCCCCCACCGCCTCCTCCGCCGATCGTGTCCAGCGTCGACAAGAAGGCGCCCGTCGTGCGGGTCTTCGCGGCCCGTGGAAAGCATCGGAAGACACTGCGCCTGCACTACCTCGTCAGCGACGACAAGGGCCAGACGACGGAGCGAATCACCGTCTACCGCAGGACCAGGGCGCTCAAGACCTTGGCGCGCCCGCTGCGCCCGACGGACAACGCTGTCGCGTACTGGGTGTCCTGGCGACCGGCGAAAGCGGGCTCGTACCGCTTCTGCGTCCGTGCGACGGATGCCGCGAAGAACCGCAGCCCGCTGGTCTGCGCGGCTATCCGCGTCCGCTAGGCCCGCGCCCCGGCGACCTCGGCCGCGAGCTCCGCGACCTCGGTCGGGGTGGTTCCGACGCGAACGCCCCGCTCCTCGAGCGCTTCCTTCTTCGCCTTCGCCGTCCCCGACGACCCGGAGATGATCGCGCCGGCGTGCCCCATCGTCTTCCCGGGCGGCGCGGTGAAGCCCGCGATGTAGGCGACGACCGGCTTCGTGACCTCGGCCTCGATGAACGCCGCGGCCTTCTCCTCCTCGTCGCCGCCGATCTCGCCGACCATCACGATCACCTCGGTCTGCTCGTCGGCCTCGAACCTCGCGAGCACGTCGATGAACGACGACCCGACGACCGGATCTCCCCCGATCCCCACGATCGTCGAGTTGCCGAGCCCGCGCTGGGTCAGCTCGTGCCCGATCTGGTAGGTGAGCGTGCCCGAGCGCGAGACGACCCCGATCGGCCCCTCGCGAAAGATCTCGGCGGGGATGATCCCGACGTTCGCCTTGCCCGGCGAGAGCGCGCCCGGGCAGTTGGGGCCGAGCATCGTGATGCCCTTCGGCCGGATGTAGTTGTAGATCCGAAGCATCTCGTGCGCAGGAAGCCCCTCGGCGATGCAGATCACCGTGCCGATCCCCGCGTCGACCGACTCGTAGATCGCATCGGCAGCGAAGCGCGCGGGGACGAAGACCATGGTCGTGTTGGCACCCGCCTCCTCGACCGCCTGGGCGACGGTGTCGAAGACCGGGATGCCCTCCAGCTCCGTGCCGCCCTTGCCGGGCGTGACCCCGGCGACGACGTTGGTTCCGTAGTCGCGGTTGCGCAGGGTGTGGAACGACCCCTCGCGCCCGGTGGCGCCCTGGACGACGAGCCTCGTGTCGTTGTCGACGATGATCGCCACTAGGACTGCGATTTCCTTGCTCGGATGATGATCTTCGTGTCGATCCAGGCGCTGCCGTCCTCGGTCATCCGGTCGGCGAGCAGCTCCTTCACGCGCTCCGCCTCCTCGCCCTCGCAGCCGGTGCGGGCGAGCCACGGCTCCAGCGCGTGCGTCTTCTCGAAGCATTCCGTCTGCTCCACCTCGAGCCCGGCGCCGGTGAGGAAGTCGCGCCACTCGTCCTCGGTGTAGTTGCGCACGTGGGTCGGGTCGCGAAGCTTCTCGGCCTGCTCGTGCCGGTCGCTCGAGAAGAGCGTGTCCTCGATCACGACCAGCCGGCTCGTGACGCGCTCCATCTCGGCGACGGCGGCGCGGATGTCGGCGAAATGGTGCGGCGCGATCCGCGAGACCACGACGTCGAAGCTGCCGTCGGCGAACGGCACGTCCTCGGCGCTCGCAACCACGTCGGCCTGCATGCCGGGCGACGGATCGAGCGTGACGACGTCCGCGCCCTCCTCTCGCAGCCGCCGGGCGACGTGTCCGCCTCCGGTGGCGACATCGAGGGCCTTGACGCCTTCTCCCGGCTCGCACCACGCGACGACCAGGTCGAGGTCGGGCCCTTCGCGGTGCGTCGGGCTCTCACGGTAGGCCTGGGCGCGGTCGGACCAGCTGCTCATGCGGCCAGCTCCACGGCGCGCCTGGCGGCGTCGAGCATCGTCGCCTCGACGTGCAGGTTCGCAGGAGCGGCCTCGGCCAGGATCTCGCGGCCCTCCTCGGCGTTGGTTCCGTCGAAGCGGACGACGATCGGGTGCTCGATCGTGATCTGCGAGAGCGCCTGCAGGATGCCGCGGGCAACAACGTCACACCGGGTGATCCCGGCGAAGATGTTGAACAGGATCGACTTCACCTGCGGGTCGGCGGTGATCACCTCGAGCGCGTCGACCACGCCCTGCGCGTCCCCGCCGCCGCCGAGGTCGCAGAAGTTCGCCGGCCGGCCGCCGGCGAGCGCGATCACGTCGAGCGTCGACATCACGAGCCCGGCGCCGTTGCCGAGGATCCCGACCTCGCCGTCGAGCTTCACGTAGGTGACGTTCTTCTCGCGGGCGGCGCGCTCTTCGGGCGGGTAGGCCTCGAGGTCGCGCATCTCGTCGATGTCCGGATGCTTGTAGAGCGCGTTGTCGTCGACCGTGAACTTCGAGTCGAGCGCCCGGATCTGGCCCTCGGGGGCAACGATCAGCGGGTTGATCTCGCAGAGCATCGCGTCGCTCTCGACAAAGCAGCGGTAGAGCTTGCCGATGATGTCGAGCAGCTGCTTCTGCTCGTTGGGGTCGTCGATCCCGGCCCCGTAGATCAGGCGGCGCGCCTGGTAGGGCTGGTAGCCCTCGAACGGGTCGACGTGGAGACGCGCAAGCGCGTCCGGGTTCTTCTCGGCGACCTCCTCGATCTCGACCCCGCCCTCGGTCGTAAGCATGAACAGCGACTGCTTCGCGCCGCGGTCGAAGGTGATCGAGAGGTAGTACTCCTTGTCGATCTCCGAGGCCTGCTCGATCCAGAGCTTGCGCACGACGTGGCCGTTGATGTCGAGGCCGAGAATCTCCTCGGCCTTGCGCTTGGCATCGTCGGGGTCGTCCGCGAGCTTCACTCCGCCCGCCTTGCCGCGCCCGCCGGTCAGCACTTGCGCCTTGACGACGACCTGGCCGCCGAGCTCCTCGGCGGCGGCCCGCGCCTCGGCCGATGTCGTCGCGAGCCGGCCTTCGGAGACGGGGATTCCGAAGCGCCGGAACAGCTCCTTGCCCTGGTACTCGTAGAGATCCACGGCGGCGGATGCTAGTCGAAGGGGGTGGTCTCAGCCGTCCGGCTCGGCGACGACGCAGAGCACCTGTCCGCTGGTCACCGTTTGACCCGGCTCGATCGCGAGCTCGGTTACGACGCCCGCACGATGGGCCGCGATCTCGTTCTCCATCTTCATCGCCTCGACGATGCAGATCACCCGCCCGGCCTCGACCTCGTCGCCTTCAGCGACCTCGACCGCGAGCACGGTGCCTTGCATCGGTGTCACGACCGCGTCTTTCGCACCCCCGTGACCCGTACCGGCGGACCGCTCTCGACGGCGCCTGGCGAGCTCCGCATGAGGAGGCTCCGGCACGAGGCTCGTCACCTCGTACCGTTGCCCGTCGAGCTCGACCGTCGTGAGCCGGGCTCTGGGCGCCGACCCGTCCAGCGCCGCCGGGGCCGTGGCCTTGTTCCCGAGAGAGCTCCTCTGCACGCTCGGCCAGCTCCTCGGAGTCGACCACGCCGTGACACGTGGCACCCTCGGCGAAGCACGGGTGCTCGAGCAGCGCACGGTGAAAGCCGAGCAGCGTGGTGATGCCGCCGATCTCGAACTCGCCGAGCGCGCGGAGCATTCTCCGCCTCGCGTGCTCACGGTCGACGCCGTGGACGATCAGCTTCGCGACCAACGGGTCGTAGAGCGCCGGGATCTCGGAGCCGGCGATCACGCCCGAGTCGACGCGCACGCCGGGCCCGGCCGGCTCGCGGTAGCTCGTGATCCGGCCCGGGCTCGGGAGAAAGCCGTTGGCGGGATCCTCCGCGTTGATCCGGCACTCGATCGCGTGTCCCACCAGGCGAACGTCCTCCTGGCGAATGCCGAGCGGCTCTCCTGCGGCGATCAGCACCTGCTCGCGGACGAGATCCAGTCCCGTGGCCATCTCGGTGACCGTGTGCTCCACCTGGATGCGGGTGTTCATCTCGAGGAAGAAGTACTCGCCCTCGGCCGACAGAAGACCCTCGATCGTCCCGGCGCTCCGGTACCGGACCGCTCGGGCCGCCTCGACGGCGATCTCGCCGATTCGCGCGCGCAGCCCCTCGTCGACCGCCGGCGAAGGCGTCTCCTCGACGAGCTTCTGGTGGCGGCGCTGAATCGTGCAGTCCCGCTCGCCGAGATGGATGACGTTGCCATGGGCGTCCGCGAGCACCTGCACCTCGATGTGGCGTGGGTCCTCGAGGTAGCGCTCGACGTAGACCGTCGGGTCGGCGAAGTACGCCTCGCCTTCGCGCCGGGCCGACTCGAAGGCGCGCTCGGCCTCGGCGGCAGCGAGCACGACCTTGAGCCCCTTGCCCCCGCCTCCGGCCGCGGCCTTGATCGCGATCGGCCAGCCGAGCTCGTCCCCGAGGCGCATCACCTCTTCGGCAGAGGTCACCGGCTGGGTCGTGCCGGGGACGACGGGCACGCCCGCCGCCGCCATCCGCTCCCGCGCCGCGGTCTTCGAGCCCATCACCTCGATGGCGTCCGCCGGCGGCCCGATCCACACGAGCCCCGCTCGAGCGACGGCCCGCGCGAACCCCGCGTTCTCGGCCAGGAAGCCGTAGCCCGGGTGAACGGCCTCGGCGCCGGCGCGACGCGCGACCTCCAGCAACCGTTCCTGGTTGAGATAGCTCTCGGCGGGCGGTCCGGCGCCGACCAGGTAGGCCTCGTCGGCGGAGGCGGCGTGGAGCGAGCTGCGGTCGGCCTCCGAGTAGACGGCAACCGTGCCGATGCCGAGCTCGCGCAAGGAACGGAAGACGCGGATCGCGATCTCCCCGCGATTGGCCACGAGTACTTTCGAGAAGGGCGGCACGGCCGTATTCTCCCCGCACATGAGCCTGGCGGATCAGTTGACGCTCGCCCGCGCCGCGGCGGTGCCTCTCGTTGTCGTCCTGTTCGTCTGGGACTTCCCCAACCACGACTGGTGGGCGACGGGTGTCTTCATCGCAGCGATGAGCACCGACTGGCTCGACGGGCGGATCGCCCGGCGGACCGGTCACACCTCGCCGCTCGGCTCGTTGCTCGACCCGGTCGCGGACAAGTTGCTCGTGCTGACCGTGCTGATCGTGCTCATCGACCAGGATGTCTTCCCGGGCTGGATGGTCGCGGCGATCGTCGCCCGCGAGTTTCTCGTCTCGGGCCTGCGCCTCGCGGCGCTCGAGCGCGGAGTCGTGATGCAGGCGCGCGACCTCGGCAAGCTGAAGACGTGGTCGCAGGCGACCGCTGCGGCGATCGGCGGGTTCGCGGCCGCCGGAGCCTGGGACGACCAGGTTGCCTGGTGGGCGCTGCTCGTCGCCCTCGTGCTCACGTGGCTCTCGGGGCTGGACTACGCCCGGGTGGCGCCGGGCCTACTGCGAGGCCGGCCCGTCTCGCCCTAGAGGCTCCTCGTCGTCCATGTTCTCTCGGATCCCCAGCTCGCGCCAAGCGCTCCGGTAAGCGGCAGGACGGCGATCCTGCGCGAGCTGCTCCCCGAGAGCGCGCAGGATGAGCTCGCGCTCCTGGCTGCTTGGCTCGGGCCTGATCTCCGCGTCCACGGCCCGAGAGCCTAAAGCCGTGCGGGCCGACGGACGATACGAACGGCGGGATGAGCCGTTTCCTCGCCCTCGTCACCTGCTGCGCGCTGTTCGCCGCCTCCTCCGCCTCGGCCTCGAAGATCGCCGATCCGGGGAAGACCCGCGGCGCGACCGGCCCTGCTCCCACGGTCTCGTGGGCCCAGACCCACATTCGCTACGTGGTCGCCCACGGACTGATGGCGAAGACCGTGGCGGCCTTTCGCGCCGGCGACGACCTGACCCAGGGCGAGCTCGCGTCTCTCGTCTCCGGCCTCACCAAGCAGCCGGCCACCGTGCCCGCGAACCCCGCGGCGCCGGTGACGGTGACGCAGCTCGACGCGAAGCTCGTGCGGACGTTGCAGCTCTCCGATGCGGCTGCCGCTTTCGCCGCCGGGGCGAAGGCCGCGGGTCTGGCGGCCCCGTCTCGGTTCGGCACCGAGAGCGTCGCGCGCCTGCTCGGCCTTCGTACCGACCATCCCGTCAAGCAGGACGATCTCGAGCTCCTGCCCAGCGACCCGATCACGCGGGCGGAGACCGCCTACTCGGTCTCGAAGATCCTCCACTTCGCCGGCTGGGAGCACGACTACGCCGAAACCTCGGCCGCGTCGTTCGTGCTTCCGCTGCTCACTGCCTGGCAGAAGCGCGTGCTCAACACGGCCGTCAAGCTGATCGGCTTCCCCTACGTCTGGGGCGGCACGAGCGAAGCGCCGGAGTCTCCATTCGGCGTGAGCGCGCCGGGCGGCTTCGACTGCTCCGGCTTCGTCTGGCGCGTGTACAAGCTTCAGGCCTACCCGGGCGGCGCGGCTCTCGCGGCGACGCTCAAAGGCCGCACGACCTACCAGATGAGCGGCGAGGTGCCGAAGAGCAAGCGCATCGCGTTCGCGAAGCTCGCTCCTGGAGACCTCGTCTTCTTCGGGCCGAACGGGCCGCGCTCGAAGCCGGGCTCCGTCGGCCACATGGGGATTGCTCTCGGCGGCGGCTGGATGATCCACTCCTCCGGGCAGGGCGTGTCGCTCAGCCCGCTCACCGGCTGGTACCGGCAGCAGTTCGCCTGGGGACGACGGCCTCTGGCAGAGGCCGGCCTGGCCCCTTCGAGCTAGAGCCGTATTCGGCGAATTGCAGGGCAACTCCCCCTTCCGGGGGATGCCGAGCGTTCCCGGGCATTCGACAATCGAGGCCGACCTGATACATGTCGTGGGGAGGTTGACGATGTTGCACTGGAACCACCGTCTCGTCGTCATTGCCGCCATCCTCGCGCTGATCCTCTTGGCGCTCGGCGGCCTTGGCTATGAAGACTCTCTAGGTAGCTACAACCTGTACTGGTAGCGCCGGAGTGACTCGCCGCGCCTTGCCGCCGCCGCGGCTCTTGGCAGTCATCGTGCCCGTGTGCGCCGCGGGCCTCGGCGTCGCGTGCGCCGCGGCCGCGGCCTTCGCGGTCACGCCGCACAAGACGACGACGCTCGTCGGGCTCGCCGCGCTCCTCTGCGCCTCGACGCTCGCCGATCGGTTCCCGGTGCCCGTCGAAGGGGTCGACACCGGCGGCGTCTCGCTGTCCTTCGTCTTCGGAGTCGCTTCGATCGTGCTCTTCGGCTGGGCGGCGGGCCTGCTCGTCGTGTTCCTGGCGCCCGCGATCACGCAGCTGATCGAGCACCGTCCGCCGATCAGGATCGCGTACAACGTCTCCGTGCTCGCGCTGGCAGCCACGGCCGCTGGAGCCGTCTCGGCGCCGCTACACGGAGAAGGCGCCGATGGGGTGCTCGCCCGCGTCGGCGCGGCCGCGTCCGCCCAGTACACCGTCAACCTGATCTTGATCACCGCCGTCGTGGCCGTGAGCTCGCGCCGCTCGCTCTTCGCGCTCGCCCGCACGAACGTCCGCTGGACGATCGTGCCGTTCTCCTTGATGGCCTCGGCGGCGCTGATGCTGGTCGTGCTCTGGCAGCGCTCGCCCTTCCTCTCGGTGGCGCTCGTCGGCCCGCTGCTCGCGATCCAGCTCTACCAGCGCGCGATCGTCCGGGCGTTGCGCGCCATGCGCCTCGCGCTGACCGACCCCTTGACGGGGTTGGGGAATCACCGGCACTTCCACGAATGCCTCGAGCGGGAGCTGCGGTACGCGCACGAGCGTGGTCTCCCGCTCTCGCTCTGTCTCGTCGACGTCGACGACTTCAAGCGGATCAACGACCGATTCGGCCACCCGGCCGGCGACCGCGTCCTCTCGCAGGTGGCGTCGCGGCTGCGCCAGACCGGCGAGGCCTTCCGACTCGGCGGCGACGAGTTCGCACTCCTCCTTCCCGGCTACGACGAGGACACAGCGCTCATCGCCGCATCGTCGATCGTCGATCGGGTCGCGGCGCTGAAGCTCGAGCAGGTGGAGCTCGTCACCGTCAGCGTCGGCGTCGCCATCTCGCCTCAGCACGCCGACGATCGCGACGAGCTGGTGCGACTCGCCGACAGCGCCCTCTACTGGGCCAAGGAGTACGGCAAGAACCGCGTCCGCGCCTACCGGCCCGACGTGATCGAGCTCGCCGAGCTCAAGCGGCTGGCCGGCGGCCCTGACCGCGCCGCCCGCTTCCGCGCGGCCGCCAGCCTCGCCCGGGCCGTGGACGCCCGCGACGTCTATACGGGCAGCCACTCCCAGCGTGTCGCCGAGCTCGCAGCGCGCACGGCGCGGCGGCTGGGCCTCCCCGACGAGGAAATCGAGCTCACCCGGCTCGCCGCGAGCCTGCACGACCTCGGCAAGCTCGCGATCCCGGAGGAGATCCTGCGCAAGCCCGGCCCGCTCACCGACCCGGAGCGGCTGGTGCTCGAGCGCCATCCGCAGATCGGATTCCGGATGCTCGAAAGCCTCGGGGTCGACCCCGTCGCCGACTGGGTGCTCCACCACCACGAGCGCTGGGACGGGAGCGGGTACCCGGACGGACTGCCCGGCGAGACCATTCCCCTCGGCGCGCGCATCATCTTCGTCGCGGATGCCTACGACGCGATGACCTCGGAGCGGGTCTACCGCCGCAGAGTCGCGCCCGGGCAGGCGATCGCAGAGCTCAAGCGCTGCTCCGGCTCGCAGTTCGACCCCGAGATCGTGGCCGCGTTCGCCGACGAGCTCGAGCTCGACGTCGAATCTGCCGCAACTGCGGCTCTGGCTTCCTGAGCGATCCGAGCCTCGAGCCCGGCTAGAGCGGAATGTTGCCGTGCTTGCGCGCGCGGCCGGCGCTCGCGCTTGGTCAGCGTCGTCTCGAGTGCGTCGGCAAGCACCGCGCGAGTACGACGCGGCTCGATCACGTCGTCGACGTAGCCGCGCTCGGCGGCCACGTATGGGTTGGCGAACCGCTCGCGGTAGTCGTCGATCAGCTCCGCCCGCCGAGCCTCCGCGTCGTCGGCGCCCTCGAGCTCCTTGCGGAAGACGATGTTGACGGCCCCCTCGGGCCCCATCACTGCCACCTCGGCGGTCGGCCAGGCGAAGTTGAAGTCGGCCCGGATGTGCTTCGAGCTCATCACGTCGTACGCGCCGCCGTAGGCCTTGCGCGTGATCACCGCCAGCTTCGGCACCGTCGCCTCGGCGTAGGCGTAGAGCAGCTTCGCCCCGTGCCGGATGATCCCGCCCCACTCCTGCGCGGTCCCCGGCAGGAAGCCCGGCACGTCGACGAACGTGACCAGCGGGATGTTGAACGCGTCGCAGGTGCGCACGAAGCGGGCCGCCTTGACCGATGAGTCGATGTCGAGCACCCCAGCCAGCGAGCGCGGCTGGTTGCCGACGACTCCGACGGGATGGCCGTTCAGGCGGGCGAAGCCGCAGACGATGTTCTCGGCCCAGCGTTCGTGCACCTCCAGGAACTCGCCGTCGTCGAAGACGCGCTTGACGACCTCCTTCATGTCGTAGGGCTTGGCGGGGTCGTCGGGCACGAGCGTGTCGAGCTCGGGATCCTCGCGGCTCGGCGGATCGGCCGGCTCCGAGTACGGCGGCGGATCGACGTTGTTCTGCGGCAGGAACGAGAGCAGGTAGCGCGCGTCCTCCAGACAGGCGTCCTCGTCGGGAGCGACGAAGTGGGCAACGCCCGACTTGGTCGCGTGGGTCATCGCTCCGCCGAGCTCCTCGAAGCTGACCTCCTCGCCGGTGACGGTCTTCACCACGTCGGGGCCGGTGATGAACATGTACGAGCTCCCCTCGACCATCAGGACGAAGTCCGTGATCGCAGGCGAGTAGACGGCGCCGCCCGCGCACGGGCCCATGATCAGGCTGATCTGCGGGATCACGCCCGAGGCCTGCACGTTGCGCCAGAAGATCTCCGCGTAGCCCGCCAGCGAGACGACACCCTCCTGGATCCGCGCGCCGCCGGAGTCGTTGATTCCGATCACCGGGCACCCCAGCTTCGCGGCCAGGTCCATCACCTTGCAGATCTTCTCGGCGAAGACCTCGGAGAGGCTGCCGCCGAAGACGGTGAAGTCCTGCGAGAACACGAAGACCCGGCGGCCGAAGATCGTCCCGTAGCCGGTGACCACCGCGTCGCCGTACGGTCGCTTCTCGCGCATCCCGAACTCGGCCTCGCGGTGGCGCACGTAGCGGTCGAGCTCGACGAAGGAGCCCGGGTCGAGCAGCTTCTCGACGCGCTCGCGGGCGAGGAGCTTTCCTTGGGATCGCTGCCGCTCGACGGCGCTGTCGCTGCCCGCGTGCGCCGCCTGCTCGCGCAGCTCGCCCAGCCGGTGGAGCTTCGCCTCGGTCGAGTCCATCTCGGTCGACACGCGCCGAGCGTAACGCCGCGACCGCCGGCCGTGCCGGGGGAAATCCCCGAAAGGGGGTCGAACGGATCACCTTTCCGGGGGACTTTCGGCCGCGGAAACCGACCTAGCCTCCGTAGGCGTAACTGCGGCAAAGGAAGGAAATGCGGCGATACATCGATCGACCCCGGCGGCTGCCGGCGCCTCGCGCCGTGCTGCTGCGACGGACCCGTTTGGCGCCCGTTGCGCTTGCGCTGCCCCTGGTCACCCTGATGTGGCTGACGATCGGGCTTCCGATCTTCGCCGAGCTCTCGAGCGCCGGCAGCGCCGACGGCGTAGCACGCGACGTCGTCTTCGGCTCGGCGATCGCGGGTAACGGAACGGGCGGTCACAGGCCCGGCGGAAGCGACAATCGCGGCGGCGTCGCCGAGACGGTCGCGGCGGCGACCGTGAGCCCGTCGATCGTGCGAGAGGTGCGGCTGCTCCGCGAGCGGGTCCTGATTCGCGTCTCCGCACGCAACGACTCGACGAGGCGATCGAGCGACCCCGGCAGGCTCGGCCGAGGTGCGACCACGATCGCCGCCGCTTCGGACTCTTCTACGAGCGACCCGACCGTGACGCCGCTCAGCGTTCCGACGACGTCGATGCCGGCCTCGAGCTCGACCCCGCCCCCTCCGCCTCCGCCTCCTCCTCCGCCTCCTCCGCCTCCGCCGCCGCCGCCACCACCGCCGCCGCCGCCTCCGCCTGCTGCCCCGATACCTACCTCGCCTCCTCCGCCCCTCCCGACGGCTCCGCCCCCTCCGCCTCCTCCTGGGCCGGCTGCCCCGCTGCCTCCTCCTCCTCCGGTTGGGTCACCACCCCCGCCGCCTCCGCCTCCTCCGCCTCCGCCGGCCGGTGGATCGCCGCCGCCTCCTCCCCCACCTCCGCCTCCGGCTGCCTCGATGCCGGCGGCACTCGACGTCCAGACCCGGAACAACGGCGCCAAGACAGGCAAGGCCGAGAGTGGCGACTCGATCACGTACACCTTCGCCGGCGCAGTCGTGCCGTCACTCGTCCTGGCCGGGTGGAACGGCTCTGCGACGCTCGTGACCGTCCATTTCACGAACAACGCGAAGAACGACGTGGTCAGCGTCCGCAGCACCTCGACCGGTGCGACGCTCTTCGAGCTCGGCTTCGTCAGCCTCCACGGCGACTACACCAACAACGCGGACTTCAACTCCTCGGTCATGACCGCCGCCGGCAACACGATCACCGTCGTGCTCGGCACGCTCAGCGGCCACGCCAAGGAGAAGGCCGGCCCGGCCACGATGGTCTGGATGGGGCCGGCGAACACCGTCAACGAGTCCGGCGCGTCCGACAAGGAGTTCTGAGCTCCCTTCCCGGGTCGCAGAACGGCTCAAGCGGGCCGTTTGTCGCGCCGATACCCCCTAGATGAGCCCTGCGGCCACAGCCACCAGCGCTGCGTCCGGGCAGGAAACCGCCCGGCGGCCGCGTCGTGCCAGGTCTCCGATCGCGCGCCGCGCCGGCATCCAGCTCATCATCGGGGTCCTGATCGTGGGCGCCATCCCGATCGCCTCGACCGTTCGAATCCTCGAGGCGAACGCGCTCCGCAACGAGCGGGCTCAGGCCGATACGGCGCTGCGCACCCAGCTCCAGAGCGGCCTACGCGAGCTCACCCGGATGGGCGACCAGGCCTCGAACCGCGCCGCCGACCTCGCGCGCTCGCCGGACGTACAGCGCGCCTTCATCACTCCGAGACCCGCCGCACTCGCCCGCATCGCACGGGAAGAGCGCGACGTCTCGTTCGTTCTGAACAACCACCGACTGGGGGCGGCGCCCAGCGCGAACGTCCTCCAACGCTCGGTGTGGTTGACGGTGAACGGCCGCCGGATCGGCAAGGTCGTCGCCGCCAAGCCCCTCGACCAGCGGCTGAGTCGGCGCCTCACCGGAGACGCGCCGCACTCGCGCGGAGACCGACTCGTGCTCGTCGAGCACGGCCGTCTGCTGGGCACGAGCGTCGCGTTCACGAGCCACGGGCGCACCGTTCGGCTGCAGGGCACCCGCTACCGGTCTCTGGCGACGGCGGTCGAGGACGCGGGCGGCGCCCGCCTGCTGGCACTGCGCCCACAGGAGGCGATCGACGGAAACGTTGCGCCGTACAGGCAGCGCATCCGCTACGCGGCTCTCGGGTCTTTCGCGCTGCTCGTCCTCGTCGCGCTCATGTTCGCCGGCCCGCTCCTGCGCATGCTGGGCGACTTCCGTCGCGTCGCCTCGCAGGCCGCGACCGATTCCCTCACCGGGCTCGCGAACCGCCGCTCCTTCGACGAGGAGCTCGCGCTCGAATGGCGCCGCGCCCACCGGATCGGCGACTCGCTCGGGCTGGTCCTGCTCGACCTCGACGACTTCAAGCAGGTGAACGACACGTACGGTCATCCCGCAGGCGACGCCGTTCTTCGCACGGTCGGCGAGGTGCTCGGCTCCGGTGTGCGCCAGATCGACCTCGCGGCGCGCTACGGCGGCGAGGAGTTCGTCGTGCTCGTCCCCGAGAGCGATCTCAAGGGGGCGACGCAGCTCGCGAAACGGCTGCGCCTCGCCGTCTCCAAGGCTCGGACCGAGCTGCCCGACGGACGCCTGCTCAAGGTGACGGCGAGTTTCGGTGTCGCAGTGAAGGGCGACCTGACCACGGCCGAAGGGCTCGTGGCCGCGGCCGACGAGGCGCTCTACGAGGCAAAGCGCGCCGGCAAGGACCGGGTGGTCGCCGGAGGGACCGTCGAAGCCGCGCCCAGGGCCGCCGCGACGCCCCGGAAGAAGACGCGTGCCACAATCACGGACGATGCGGGTCTCGGCGAAGGTGGACTACGCGCTGCGCGCGGGAGCGGAGCTCGCAGCGGCGCCGAGCGGAGTGCCGCAAAAGGGCGATCGGATCGCCCGAGCTCAAAAGATCCCGCTTAAGTTCCTCGAGAACATCCTGCTCGACCTCAAGCACGCCGGGCTCGTGCAGAGCCAGCGCGGCGCGGACGGCGGCTACTGGCTGGCGAAGGACCCTGACCGGATCGTGCTCGCCGAGGTGATCCGCGCGGTCGAAGGCCCGATCGCCAACGTCCGTGGAGAGCGTCCGGAACAGGTCGAGTACGCCGGCGCCGCCGAGCCGCTACGGGACGTGTGGGTCGCGGTTCGGGCGAACCTGCGCGCGGTGCTGGAAACCGTGACCCTCGCCGATCTCGCGGCGGGCAAGCTGCCCGACAACGTGGCCCTGATCGCCGCCGACCCGGACGCCTGGCTGCCGCACTAGCGCTGGGTGAAGACCGTCGAGTGCCGAGGCCGCACGTAGACGATCTGGCCGCGCTCGAGCTCGAGTTGCTCCGCTTCTTCCTGCGTCAGCTGGACGAGGAGGTGCTGGCCGTCCTCGCGCACGAGCTCGACCCGAACCTCGAACCCCAGGTGGACGACACGCTCGACCATCGCCTCGGCCGAGCCGTCCTCCGGTTGGAGCCCCACCTCCAGGTCGTGAGGGCGCACGAAGGTGTCGCCGACGCGGTTGACGGGGCCGACGAAGCTCATCACGAACTCATTCGCCGGCTGTTCGTAGAGCTCGCGCGGCGAGCCGATCTGCTCGATCCGGCCCGCGTTCAGCACCACGATCTGGCCGGCGACCTCCATGGCCTCCTCCTGGTCGTGCGTGACGATGATCGTGGTGACGTGCACCTCGTCGTGGAGGCGGCGCAGCCAGGCCCGCAGCTCTTTGCGCACGCGGGCGTCGAGGGCCCCGAACGGCTCGTCCAGGAGCAGCACGCTCGGCTCGACCGCAAGCGCCCGCGCCAGCGCCATCCGCTGGCGCTGGCCGCCCGAGAGCTGTGACGGATACCGCTTCGCGAGCCCCTCGAGCTGGACGAGCTCGAGCAGCTCGTGCACCCGCCCGGAGATCTCCGCCTTGGGCCGCTTCCGGACCGTCAGCCCGAACGCGACGTTGTCCCAGACCGTCATGTGCTTGAAGGCGGCGTAGTGCTGGAAGACCATGCCGACGCCGCGGGCGCGCGCCGGCCGGTTCGTGACGTCCTCGTTCCCGATCAGCACCTGGCCCGACTCGGGCTGCTCCAGGCCTGCGATCACTCGCAGCAGCGTCGACTTGCCGCTCCCGCTCGGGCCGAGCAGGGCCGTGAGCGAGCCTTCCGGGATCGCGACGGAGACGTCGTCCAGCGCGGTGAAGCTTCCGAACCTCTTGGTCACGTCGATGGCTGCGATGCCCACTTAGGCCTCCTCCCGCGGATGGACGAGCCGCAGGCCCACCACCGTCGCGACGGCGATCAGCGCCAGCACCACCGATGCGGCGTAGGCGCCCTGGACGTTGAACTGCTCGAACTGCGCCTGGACATAGAGCGGAAGGGTCTCGGTCCGGCCTTCGATCCTCCCGGAGACGACGCTCACCGCGCCGAACTCGCCGATCGCACGCGCGGTGGTGAGCACGACGCCATAGGCGACAGCCCAGCGGATCGCGGGCAAGGTGATCCTCCAGAAGGTCTGGAAGGGCGACGCGCCGAGCGTCTCGGCTGCTTGCTCCTGCTCGGTCCCGATCTCGCGGAGCACGGGCACGACCTCGCGCACGACGAAGGGGAGGGAGACGAACATCGTGGCCAGGACCATCCCCGGAACGGCGAAGAGGATCTTGATCCCGTGGTCGGCGAGGCCGCCGAGCCAGCCTCCCCTCCCGTAGAGGAGGAAGAGGGCGAGGCCGGCCACCACCGGCGAGAGCGCGAGCGGTAGGTCGACGATCGCGTTCACGAGGCCGCGCCCGGGGAAGCGCGTACGCACGAGCGCCAGCGCGAGGACCACGCCGAAGATCGTGTTCGCCGGCACCGCGATCGCCGCCATCAGGAGCGTCAGCTCGAGCGCGTGCACGGCCTGGTGGGAGGTGACCGCGTCCCAGGCAGGGCCGACGCCGTGCTCGAACGCGCGGTAGAAAACGAATCCGACCGGTACCAGCAGGATGAGCGCGAGATAGCCGAGAGCCCCGAAGCGCAACACGTATCTAGACACGATCACTCCTCCGGTCGCGCGCATCGACCGGTCGTTGCAGACGGGCACGCGGGAAACCCGCGAGCCCTGAAGGTAGGCATCGCAAGCGCTGCCTACGCAAAGTCGTGCCTCGTCCTCCAACGCCGGAAGGCGCCGATCAGCAGGAGCACGCCGAGCGAGATCGCGAGCAGCACGACCGAGACCGCGGCTGCTCCGGTTCCGTTTCCGGACTGCAGCTGCCCGAAGATGTAGACGGATGAGACCTCGGTCTTGAAGGGGATGTTCCCGGAGATGAGCACGACCGCACCGAACTCCCCGACGGCGCGGGCGAAGGCGAGCGCGACTCCGGAGAGGATCGCGGGCAGCAGGTTCGGGAAGACGATCCGGCGGAAGATGGCAATCGAGCCGGCCCCGAGCGACGCCGCCGCCTCCTCCATCTCCGTGTCGAGCTCGAGCAGAACCGGCTGCACCGCGCGGACGACGAACGGCAGCGTCACGAACAGCAGCGCGACCAGCAGGCCGAGCCGGGTGAAGGCGACGTCGACCCCGAACGGCCCACCGGGCCCGTAGAGCGCGAGCAGCGTCAGCCCCGCGACGATCGTCGGGAGCGCGAACGGCAGGTCGATGACCGCATCGACCGTGCTCTTGCCCGGGAAGCTGTCCCGCACGAGCACCCAGGCGATCGCGGTTCCCGCGACGGCGTTGACGAGGGCGCAGACAGCCGCCACGCCGAGCGTCAGCTTCAAGGCCGAGAGCGCCTCCGGCCGGGTCGCCTGGTGCCAGAAGGAGTCGAGGCCGTCTGCCCGCGAGCTCCAGATCAGCGCAGCCAGGGGCAGGAGCACGACCACGCTGAGGTAGCCCATGGCCATGCCCCTGGCGACGGCGCCGCCGGCCCGGCCCGAGACGACCTGTCTCGGGCCTTCGAGAACTGCGGCGTTACTGGCCAATCGACCTCTCGATCTTGGCCATGATCCCCTTCTCCGGGTGGAAGAAGCGCGTGTTGACCTTCACCCAGCCGTTGAGCCCGAGCTTCGCCGAGCTGATCGTGAAGAGACCGGGCGGCTTGAAGAAGTGGTAGCCCTTCGCCACGCTCTTGACCACCGGGCGGTATCCCTGATCGGCGAATGCCTTCTGGGCCGTGGACGACCAGAGGTACTTGTAGAAGGCCTTCGCAGCAGGCTTGCTCGCCCCCCTCTTGGTCAAAGCCACCGGGGTCTCGATCAGGAGCGTCGCCTTCGGCGTGCGGTACTCGGTGTGAACGCCCTTCTTCTCGGCGTAGATCGCCTCGTTCTCGTAGGTGAGCAGCACATCGCCCTTGCCCTGCGCGAAGATCTGGAGCGCCGAGCGCGCGCTATCGGGCTGCACCGGGACGTGCTTGAAGAGCTTGTACAGGTACGCGATCGCCTGCTTGTCGGTCTTTCCCGCACGGCGCTGCGCGCCGTAGGCGGCCATCACGTTCCAGCGGGCGCCGCCCGAGGTGAACGGGTTCGGCGTGATCACCTGGACCCCGCTCTTGACCAGGTCACCCCAGCCCTTGATCTTCTTCGGGTTGCCGTCGCGGACGACGAAGACCACGACCGAGTCGGAGACGATCCCCCGGTGCGAGTTGGCGTTCCAGTTCTTCGGAACGAGCCCCTTCCCCACCAGCATGCTCACGTCCGGGTCGAGCGAGAGCGCGACGAGATCGGCGTTCTGCCCGGCGGCCACCGCACGGGCCTGGTCGCCGGAGGCCCCGTACGACTGGCTGAAGTCGACCCCGCTGCCTGCCTGCGTCTTCTGGAAGGACGAGATGATCTTGCCGTAGGCGTCCTTGGGCGTCGAGTAGGCGACCAGATCGACCGACCCACCCTTCGAGGCGCCGGCGGCGGAGCCGGCCAGGACCGCGATCCCAAGCAAAGCAATCCAAATAACTCTCATTCCGGCTCCTTATCTTTCGAGTTTGTCCAGGGACTTGCTGGAGATTGGCAAAAGCGCCAGACGGCGTCAAGCGGGAACCGTTGCCGGAGCTTAGAGTGGCGCCGTGGAGCCCCTCGACCGCTCGACCATCTGGCCCTACCGGGAGGGCGAACCAGGGGAGCTGTACTACCAGCGCTACGCCCACCCGAACGGGCTCGCGGCCGAGCGTGCGCTCGGTGAGCTCGAAGGCGGCGAGGCGCTGCTCTTCCCGTCCGGGACCGGGGCGGCTACCGCGCTCGTACTAGGGCTCCTGGAACCGGGCCAGACGATTGCGCTGGCCGAGGGGGCGTACTACGGGACCGCGGTGCTCTTCCGCAACCTGGAGCGCTGGGGCCTGCGCTTCGTCGAGTTCGACCAGACCGGCCCGCCGCCGGACGATGCCGACCTCATCTGGCTGGAGGCGCCGTCGAACCCCTTCCTGACCATGCCCGACCTCGAGGCGGCCGCGGCGCACCGAGCTCGGGTCGTGGTCGACTCGACCGCGGCCACCCCCGTCTACTTGCGGCCGCTCGAGCGCGGCGCGGACTTCGCCCTCCACAGCGCGACCAAGTTCCTCGGCGGCCACCACGACGTGCTGCTGGGTGCGGTCGCATGCCGCTCGACCGAGGACGCGGCGACGCTGCGCGACTTCCGCGGGCGCTCGGGAATCGTCGCCGCGCCGGACCCGTGCTGGCTGCTGTCCCGCAGCCTGAAGACGCTCTCGGCGCGGATGGAGCGGCACACCGCGAGCGCGACCGTGCTCGCGGAACGGCTCGAGAGGCACCCGGCCGTCTCGACCGTGCGCTATCCGGGCTTCGGCGGCCTGCTCTCGTTCGACGTCGCCGACGGCGAGGCGGCCCATCGGGTCGAGACGTCGCTGCGGCAGATCACGAACGCGACGAGCCTCGGCGGCGTGGAGTCCGTGCTCGAGAGCCGCTCGCGCTGGGAGGGTGATCGCGTCCCGCCCGGGCTGCTGCGCCTCAGCGTCGGGCTCGAGGACGTCGACGGGCTGTGGAGCGACCTGAATCAGGCCCTGGGGTGAGCGGTCGGCGCGCGGGCCGCAACCGCGCGCCGCCGCCTCTCTCCCGCTAGTTCGGGATGATCGAGCCGAACAGGCCGTGGCTCTCTTCGTCAGGCCCGGCCGTGAAGAACAGCGTCTTGGACGATCCAGCCGCGTTGTCGTTCCCGAAGCGAAGGGCCCAGAGCCCGTCGATCGAGAGCGGGCTGCGGGACGTGCCGCGAAGGGTCGCCGTCGAAGGCGAAGAGCCCGTAAGAACGACCTCGTAGGCGTGGATGTTGCCGTCGCCGAAGTTGCCCACAAGCAGGTCGCCGCTGAAGCGGCCGAAGCCGGCTGGAGCGACCGCGAGGCCCCACGGCGCGTTCAGCGGGCCGCGTGATGCAATCGGCGCGGCAAACCGGCCGTCCAGGGTAAAGGCGGTCGACGAAGCCGCGACCGGGACCGGCGATCCTCGTCCTCCGCGTCCGCGTCCTGCTTGGCATACGCGACGAAGACGCGGTCGACCGATCGTCTGGACGTTGAACGGGGCGTAGCCCTGCGGCAGGCAACGGATCGTGGAACCCGCTGTCGGGCACGAGCCCGAAGCTGCCGTCGAACACGTCGATCCGCGCGTTGTGGAAGTCGGCGGCATAGAGGCGCGGCCCCGCCGCGGTATCGGCGACGGTCAGGCCCTTGTAGATCGCCTTCTGGTCGGAACGATCCTTGACGACGACCGCGGTCGTGCCCTGGGCGCCGTTCCAGCCCCGGATGATGCCGTCCTCGCCGTCGAACAGGAACAGCGCCTTGCCGCCGGTTGGCAGCAGGAAGCCGATAGTCGGTTGAACACGGTGCCGGTCGGGCCGCCGGCGACGTCGACCACGAGCGATCTCGGCGCCCCGTCGCCGTTGTAGAGCGTCGACTTGTCCATGCCGTTGTCGAGCACCCACCACGGAGTGGTCGGCCCGCGGTCAGGCCCCAGGCGTTGACGAGATTCCCGTCGGTGTGCGGCGCGAATCCCGGCTGGTCGGAGACCAGCGGCGTCACTGTGTAGGCGTTTCTCTGGAAGTTCCGCTCGGCGGCAGTCAGCGGCGAGACTGCGACGAAGGCTGCCCCGAGAACGAGCGCCAGCACGAACATGGCGGTCCGGCGTCGCCGAAACGATGCTCTCCCATCTTCCACGCTCCTTCCCTCGAAGGTTCGCGCGCCCAAAGGGCTCTACGAAGGGAGCGGCGGACCGGTTTGGATCTCGCGGCACCGTGCAGCAGCCGAGTGCACTGGGAAGCGGCAACCTTCCAGGGGAAGCGCGATCATTGCGTCTAGCTGACGACTCTTGAAGGAGGTTGAAATGGCATACCGCGTCGTGGATGCAAACCAGATCGAGGCGAGTCGGGGTGTGTTTCGAGCACTCAGCGCACCGCTCGGCGTCAGCGCCTTCGCAATCAACCAGCTCGAACTCCCGCCCGGTGGAGAGGGTCCGGAGCACGACCACACCGACGACGGGCAGGAAGAGGTCTACGCCGTCGTTCGAGGTCGGGGAGCGATCCGCATCGACGGGGAGACCGAGGAGCTCGTGCCGGGTCGCTTCGTCTTCGTCTCGCCCGAGCACCGCCGGCAGCTTCTTGGCGGCGACGAGGGACTGGTCTGGATTGGGATCGGCTGCCGTCCGGTGGACCGCTAGGCGTATCCAGGCTCCCGCGCCAGCTCGAGCGCTCGCTCGAAATCGTCCTGCTCGAGAGCATCGGCCAATTGATCGGGTAACGGCTGCACTGCGGGATCAAGCATTGCTCCAGCGTGCTCACGAGCCGCAGCGAGGTCTCCGCGGCCGATCGCAACCGCGAGGAGCGGCCAGCGAGCCGTCCACTGAAAGGCAGTCGGGCCGGTCCTGCCCTCACGTGCCCAATCCGCGAGCGCGTTCCAACCGTGTTCCTCCGCAGCAGCCGTTTCCCCTTCACGCAGGGCGACCCAGGCTCGATTCGCTTCGGCGAGACCTCGGTAGCCGAGCCCGTCCGCCATGTCGTCGGAGGCAAGGATCTCGGACACGCGAGGGACATCGCCTCGCTTTCGATGTGCAACCGACAAGTAGAGCAGACAGCGCGTTCGCAGGATCGCATCGCCCGTCCGCTCTGCCTCCTTCAGCGCAGCCTCGAAGTGCACCTGAGCCTCGTCGAGTTCGCCACGCCAGAGACGGCAGAACCCGATATCGAAATGACGCGTGTCATCGCGGACCTCAAGCCCCGCAACGAGCTCCGCCTCCGCAGCTTCTACAGTGGCATCCGACGGCACGAACCGATCTTGGCGAAGCCCGAGCATTGCGAGAGAGCTGAAGAAGCGCATCCGCTGCTCCGGAGTCCCGACCGCTTCTACGCGTGGGCGCATACGCTGGATCAACGGCTTCATCCGGTCGAGGTCGTCCAGCCAGTAGTAGAGGGCGAAGCGCGCGTCGGCGATGTCCAGCCACGCGCGCCACCGCTCCTCGTTGCGGGCAACCTCGACCGTGGCGAGCTCCTGCTCTGCCTCCTCGAGCACGTGTTCTGCCTCGTCGTAGCGGCCTGCTCGCTTGACGACCGTACCGAGAGAAGCCATCGTGCTCGCCCGCCGAAGGACATCCGGTTCGGCGGCGGCCGACGCTCGATAAGCGGCACTGGCATCGTCGTACCGGCCGGTCAGATCGAGCACTTCGCCCAGCTCGCGCTGGAGCAATGCTTCTAGGTCCGACGGGAACTCTTCCGATCGAGCGTCCTGCGAGTCGCTCAAGTGCCATGCGGAAGCGGGTAACCGCTTCCTCGTTGGCATACATTCGCTGCGCTCGCTCTCCGGCGAGCCGGAGGTACCTGACCGCCTTGTAACCGGCCTCCGCGTAGTACAGGTGCCGGGCCAGTAAGTCGATCGCATCGGGGCGGCTTCCATAGAACCTCTCCACCACGTCCGCAACCTGTGCATGCAGGTCTCGCTTGTGACGTCGCAGGATCCGGCCGTATGCCACTTCCTGCACGAGTGCGTGGTGAAAGACAACCGTGTCTGCGCTCACGCGATCGAGGAAGCGCAGACGGACAAGCTCCTCGACACCGGCATCGACCTGCTCGGCAACAGCGGCGAGCAGGGCGATCGGCACTCTTCGACCGATGACGGCGGCGATCTGCAGAAGCCCTGCGTCTTCAGGGGACAGAAGGTCGATGCGGGCAGAGAGGGCGCCCTCGACCGTTGCCGGAATCGTTGTGTCCGCGCCGCGGAGATCGACCTCCCAGTCGCGCTTCCTTCGCAGGGCGCCGGTCTCCCGGAGCGAACGAACGAGCTCGCCCGCGAAGAACGGGTTGCCGGCGCAGCGCTCGACAACGAAGGCGGTCAGCTCCGGCGGCGGCCTGGCTCCCTCGACAAGGTCGCTGACGATGGTCTCGATCTCATCAGGAGTGAACGGCGCTAGCCGCACGTCGAGTATCTGTTCGCCAAGCTTTTCCAGCAGGCTGTGACCTTCCTCACGGGTCGTCACGTAGACGAGGAGCGGAAGCTCCGCTCGCAGCTGCGCAAGGTCTGCTGTGAGGTCGAGCGACGAGGCGTCGATCCAATGGATGTCCTCGATCGCGAGTACGACTGGTTCCTTGGCGAGAAGGTCGGTGAGCCAGGAGCGAAAGGCCTGATGAAGCCCGCGGCGAAAAGCCTCCGGCTCGAGCTCTTCCACCGCGGGCCCACCGAGCAGGGAAACGAGGTAAGGATTGGGCGGGTGCTCGATCCGCCGCAGGAGCTCGGCATACGGCGCATACGCATGGTCGGCCTCGTACGAGAAGCAGCGGAGTTGAAGCCAGACGGATGTTCCCGCCTGCGCAGAAACCTCCTGGCTCAGGCGCGACTTGCCGACGCCAGGCTCTCCGATCACCGCCACAGCCTGGCCGCGCCCGGTATCGAGCCCCGCCAGAGCATCCACAAGCGTCCGCAGCTCCGCTTCGCGCCCAACTAGAGGCTCAGTCCTCAAGCGGAATGCCTTCTCTCTCGATAGCCGCCATGCCGTGACGGGCTCCTCGATCCCCTTCAGGTGGAGGGCTCCGATCGCTTCGAACTCGAATCGCTCGTCCACGAGCCGCTTTGTGTCCTCACTGACGTAGATGTCTCCGGCCGGAGCCGCCGATTCGAGCCGCTGCGCGACGACGATCGGTTCGCCTATGACGCCGTAGTCGGCCCGCGCCTCGCTGCCGAAGGGTCGGGCGACGCCACGTCCTGAGTTGACTCCCACGTGAAGCGCGAGGCCGGGATGCAGCCGATCGAGCTCACGTCGCATCTCGAGTGCGGCAAGGAGAGCACGCGCAGGGTCGTCCTCGTGGCTGACGGGAGCACCGAACACCGCGAGCAGCGCGTCGCCGGCGTACTTCTCGACGAATCCGCCGTAACGGGATACAACATTTCCGAGAGCCGCGATAACAGGGTCGATGGCGTCCGACAACTCCTCAGGGTCGAGCCTCGTCGCGAGGTCCGTGAAGCCGGAGACGTCGGCGAAGACCGCAGTGACGAGACGAAGCTCGCCCTGCTGCGGATGTTCCATCCTGACAAGGTAATCGGGTTCCGCCGACTCCAAAAGGGGCAGAATGGAATCGAGGAGCCGGAGGTGGGATTCGAACCCACGGCCTACGCCTTACAAGGGCGTTGCTCTGACCAGCTGAGCTACTCCGGCACGGCGCCCAGCGTACCGCCGGTCGAAGCTAGCGGTGCTCGATCACCTCGTCGATCAAGCCGTACTCCATGGCTTCCGTGGCGGTCATGAAGTGGTCGCGGTCGGTATCGGCCGAAACGCGGTCGAGCGGTTGCCCGGTGTGGTCGGCGAGGATCCCCTCGACGCGCCGCTTCAGGTCGAGCACCTCCCGCGCGCGGATCTCGACGTCGGATGCCTGGCCGCCGAAGCCGCCGGTCCAGACCTGGTGGATGAGGATCTTCGCGTTCGGAAGCGCGCTCCTCTTGCCCTTCGTTCCGGCCGCGAGCAGCACCGCGCCCATCGACATCGCCGTACCGACGCAGATCGTCCGCACATCGGGCTTGACGAACGTGAGCGTGTCGTAGATGGCGAGCCCTGCGTACACGTCGCCGCCGGGCGAGTTGACGTAGAGCGAGATGTCCTTGTCCGGATCCTCGGACTCGAGGTGGAGCAGCTGCGCGACGACGACGTTCGCGATTTGGTCGTCGATCGCGCTGCCGACCATCACGATGCGCTCGTTGAGCAGGCGCGAATAGATGTCGAAGGAGCGCTCTCCGCGGGTGGTGTGCTCGATCACCATCGGGATCTGCGGGCTCACTCGGCGACCACCACCTCGGACGCCGGCGCGAGCTCGCCGACGCGGTGCACCGGGACGCCGTACTCGCGCAGGCCCTCCGCGACCGCGGCGGAGTCCGGCACGGACGCCGGGACGAAGATCTCGACCGGCCGCGCCTGGGCGGCCCGCCAGCCGGCGCTCCCCTCGATCGTCGCCCCCCAGAGAAGGACGCGCCCGAAGACGCGGTCGCCGTCGCCGACAGTCAGGTAGTGCTCCCACGCCGCCAGCTCGCGACCCGCGTGGAGACCGCACTCGCACCCAGGGAGCGGCGCCTCGTGAGGCGTCCGCAGCAGGCGGCGGCACTCAGCGCGCAACGGCTCGCGGGTCGGCCAGAGGTCGCCGTACAGCACGCTGCGGAGCCGGGTGCGCTCGGGGCCGTGCTCGACCCGCCACACCTTCCAGCCGACGGCCGGCCTCAGGGCCTCGGCGGCCCAGGCGCGTTCGACCTGGCCGATCTTCATTCCTCGTCCTGCTCCTCGCCGAGCCAGGCGAGTATCGCCGAGCGGGAGAATCGCCACTCCTCGCCGAGCTTGCGTGCCGGCAGCTCGCCTCGCTCGGCGAGCTTGACCACCGTCTCCTCGTCGACCTGGAAGAGCTCGGCGAGCTGAGCAGGCGTCAGCACCTCGGTCTCGGTCGGGAGGAACGAGTGCCGACCGACGGCCCACTCCGCCTCTGCCGGCATCGGAGGGCCGGCGAGCTCCTGAGTCCAGACGGGATCGTGCGGATCGAAGCGGGCGACGAGCTTCGTGATCAGCTCGCGCTTCGGCGTCCCCAGGACGTCAGCGGCGCGGTGGAGCTTCTCGGCCTCGGCGGACGGGATCCGTACGAAGAGGGCGGTGTAGTCCTGATCCCGTCGCGGCCGAGCCATGGAGATATCTTGATATCACAAAGATATCTCGAGCCGCAAGCGACTACTGCAGGACTTGCCGCGACTGTTGATGCGACAGCACCTTGCGCTTCACGCGCTGCAGAGCGTTGTCGATCGTCTTCGTGTCGCAGCCGAGCCGTTCCGCCATCTCCTCGTAGGACTCGCCTTCGAGGTAAAGCTTGAGCGCGTCGGCCTCGAGCTTCGAGAGGCCGCTTCCCAGCGTGAAGACCAGGCTCTGGAGCTCCTCGGTCGAGATCACGCAAACCGAGGGGTCGTCCACGCTCGGGCCGGGCAAGGCGTCGCCGAGGTTGCAGTCGCCGTCCGGTTCCTGGCCGGCCGGTGTGTGGCTGAAGGAGACGTAGGTGTTCAGCGGCGCGTGCTTGAACCGAGTCGCCGTCTTGATCGCGGTGATGATCTGCCTCGTCACGCAGAGCTCGGCGAAGCTGCGGAACGACGTCTCCTTGTCGGCGCGGAAGTCGCGCACCGCCTTGTAGAGCCCGATCAGCCCTTCCTGGATCAGATCCTCGGCGTCGCCGCCGGCGAGGAAGTACGAGCTCGCCTTGAGGCGGACGAAGCCGTGATAGCGGCGCATGAGCTCGTCCAGCGCCTTGCCGTCGCCGTTCCGCGCGCGCATGACGAGCTGCAGGTCGGCGAGCTCTCGCTGGAGCTTTTGCGGGGTGTGGATCGTCTGTGCAGTTCGAGCGGGCACGGCTTCCCCCTCGCTGAGGACGGGCGATCTGCACAAGCCTCACCCTGAGGTTGAGGATCAAGATAGCAAGGTCCCAACACGTTTACAAGACCTTGCTAGTTGTTGTCCTTAACCGGACCCTTGGCCTCTGCGCAGCTTCTCAAGACGTTTTCGCGTCTCTTCGTCTACGCGATCGCGAAGCTGCGACCGCTTCGCTTCGACGTGCCCCGGTTCGTCGAGGTCTCCCAGGAATGTTCGAGAGCTCCGCTTCTGCACCTCCTGGCCCGAGGTGCCGCGCACAGCGGAGTCGGATGAGACGAGGCAGACCGTCTCGCTCGCGCGGTGCTCCGCGGCCAGCCGCTCCAGGAGCGCGTCCGCGTGGTGGGCGTAGCGCACCTCGAGCGGGCCGTACGCCTTGTCCTCCCCCACGCCGTCGAAGACCACGACGCCTCGGGCACCGTGCAGCGCGACGAAGCTCGCGAGCCGGTCGACGAGCTCGCGCGGGTCGTCGAACGAGCCCGCATGGAGGAGGTTGTAGCCGTCGAAGAGGTACAGCGTCGGCTCAGCCACCGCGCTGCCGCCTCGCCTCGTAGAGGAGCAGGGCAGCGGCGACGCTCACGTTCAGCGACTCGACCTTCCCTTGGAGCGGAATCCGAACGGCGTCGTCGCAGGTGCGGCGGACGAGGGGCCGCAGACCCTTGCCCTCGGCGCCTAGTACGAAGGCGACCCCGCCCGAGAGGTCGGCGTCCCACATCGTCGTCTCTGCGTCACCTGCCGCCGCCCAGACCCAGAGCCGCGGGCCCTTGATCTCGCCGAGGTAGCGCGAGAGGTTCTTGACCACGGCAATCGGAAGGTGCTCGACAGCGCCGGCCGAGGCGCGACAGACAGCCGCGGTCACGCGCGCCGAGTTGTGGGCAGGCAAGACGATCCCGCTGGCACCGGCTCCCTCGGCGCTCCGCGCAACCGCGCCGAGGTTCCGCGGGTCGGTCACGGAGTCCAGGACGGCGAGCAGGGGCGCCGGCCCGGCCGCGACCTCGTGCGCGTCGGCGTAGCGGAAGGGCTCGACGCGGGCGACTACCCCCTGGTGATCGGCGGTGCCTGCTAGGGCGTTCAGCTCCCGCTCCGGCTTCACGTGCACTCGCACCTCGGTCTCGGCCAGCCAGCCCTCCGCCTTCAGCGCCCGCTCGGTGGCGAAGAGCTCGAACACCTGCCGCTGTCCGCGAACGGCCTCCCGCACGGCTCGGCGGCCGTAGACGAGCTCGGTCGTCACGGCTTCGGCACGAGCTGGAAGCCGGGCTCGGCGTCCATGTCCCGCACTTCCCAGCCCGCGGCCTCGATCTCGCCGCGCAGCCGGTCGCCCTCGTCGAAATCTCGGCGCCCACGGGCCTCTGCACGCCGCCGCGCCAGCTCTTCGAGCTCCCGGGGAGCCGAAGCGCTCTCGGCGAGGGACTCGAGCCCGAAGACCTCCAGGCCGCGCCGCAGCAGCTCGTGGTTGCGCCAGCCGTGCAGGATGGCGAGCGCCTCGGGCGTGTTGAAGTCGTCGTCGAGCGCAGTCGCGAAGGCCTCCCAGTCTCCGCCGGGCTCGGACGGTTGCCGGAAGACGTTGCGGAAGTTCTTTGCCTGGGCCGCAGCCTGGCGGAGCACCTCGTCCGAGTAGTCGAGCGGCTTGCGCCAGTGGCCGCCGAGGAAGTAGACGAGGAGCGTCTCGCGCCCCCACGTCTCGAGGGCCTCGCGCAGCGAGACGATGTTGCCGAGCGACTTCGACATCTTCTCGCCGGCGAGCCGCAGCATGCCGTTGTGCATCCAGAGCTGCGCGAACTCGTGACCGAGCGAACGCGACTGGGCGATCTCGTTCTCGTGGTGGGGGAAGACGAGATCGATCCCGCCGCCGTGGATCTCGAACACCGGGCCGAGGTGCGTTTCCGCCATCGCCGAGCACTCGATGTGCCAGCCGGGGCGGCCGCGCCCCCAGGGAGAGTCCCACCAGGTGTCCTCGCCCTCCTTGTGCGCCTTCCAGAGCGCGAAGTCGCGGGGATCTTCCTTGAGCTCGCCGGCCTCGTCCTCCTCGGAGGGGTTGCGCGTCGCCTCCTCGTCGCCGTGGCGGCCCGAGAGCTTGCCGTAGTCGGGGAAGCTGGCGACCCGGAAGTAGACGTCGCCGCCGGCGGGGTAGGCGTGCCCGCCCGCTACGAGCTGCTCGATCATCGCCACGATCTCGGGAATCGACTCGGTCGCCTTGGGCTCCCGGTCGGGCCGGCCCAGCTCAAAGCCGCTCGTGTCCTCGACGTACCAGTCGCTCGCCTCCGCCGCGAGCTTCGCACTGGCGCCCGGCGCGGCCGCGTAGATCTTGTCGTTGATGTCGGTGATGTTCTCGACGAGCGTGACCTCATACCCGCTGTGCTCGAGCCAGCGCTTGAGCCACATCGAGAGCACGAAGGGCCGCGCGTTGCCGACGTGGATGCGCTGGTAGACGGTGGGACCGCAGAAGTACATGCGCACCGGGCCCGGCGGAGGAGGCAGTTCCCGCAGCCCGCGGGTCGCGGTGTCATAGAGCCGCATCGATCCTCCGCAATGCTTCCTCGCGCGGGAGCGCGGCCACGACCGCCCAGAGCTCGGGGCCGCGCTCGCGGCCGGTCAACGCGATCCGCACCGTGCGAAGGTCCCCGCCGACGGCTTTGAGCTCTCGGAGGAGCTCTTTCGGATCGGCGGAGCCGTTCCCGCTCACGAGCAGCTCCCGGAAGCGCTCGAGCGTCTCGGGCGAGTCGACCGCCACCGAGTCCGGCTCTTCGAGGATCGAGGCCGCGTACTCGCGCGCCTCGTTGAGGTCTCGGGCGCCGCGTAGCGCCGGTACCAGCTCCACGGGCGCACCCACCCGCTCGGCCAGCTCGCGATCCGAGAGCGCCCCTATGGCCTCGATCGCCAGGCGTCGGATGCGCGGCAGGTCGTAGTGAACGTCATGCCGTGGGAGGCCGAGCTCCTCGAGGTAGCGGCGTACGGCCTCGGCCGGGATCCCCGCGTCGCGCAGCGAGGCGACGGTGGCTCCCTCGGCCCGCTTCGCCAGCTTCTTGCCGTCCTCGCCGAGGATCAGCCCGTGGTGGACGAACTCAGGCACCGGCGCACCAAGCGCCTCGAAGAGGCGACGATGCAGCGCCTCGTTCGGCCGGTGGTCGTTGCCGCGAACGATGTGCGTGATCCCGAAGTCGACGTCGTCGACCACGCTCGCAAGGTGATACGTCGGCGTCCCGTCCTCCCGCAGGAGCGTGACGCCGTCGAAGCGCTCGCCCAGCTCCGCCGCCGCCTCGACGTGGCGATCGCGCCGCTCGCTCTGGCGCACCGGGCCCTCGTCCCAGCCGAGCTCGAGCCACTCGAGGTCGCGCATCAGCTCCTCCTCCCCGCCGGGGAGGTTCCTTGCCGGATCCGTGTCGTCGATCCGCAGCAGCAGGTGGTCGCCGAAGTTGCGGTTGGCGACCGCGCTCAGGGCGTTGCCGACGTGCAGCGAGCCCGTCGGGCTGGGAGCGAAGCGAACGCGCCTCATGGCGCGGAATCTATCGAGCTACCCGATGCGGTAGGCGAGCGCAGCCGCCAGCGCCGGATCCTTGCCGCGGAAATACGCGGTCGAGCTCAGCGGGACGTTGATCCTGGGCTGGATCGTCACCCGCGAGTCGCGCGCGGTGCTCTTCTGCCACCAGATCGCCGCGACGTCCACCGTGACGCCTGCGCTAGGCAGCTCGACGCGCTGCACGTCGCCGTAGAGGTTCGGGCTGCCGCCCGAGGGCTCGCCGACGAAGGTGACCCGCGTCTTCCGCTCGAGCTCGGTGATGAAGTTCTGGGCGGCCGAGAAGGTACTGCGGCCGATCAGGACGGCTAGCTTGCCCGGCTTGTTGATCCGCTTCGAGCGCAGAGCAGCGAGCAACGGCACGTACGTGTGGTTGTCCCCGCCGGGGTTGAGCCTGACGTCGACGATCACCCGGCGCACCTTTCGCTGCCTGGCCAGGCGGGAGACCTTCTGGGCCAGGGCGAACGTCGAGCCGAGCGTGAGGTTGTAGCCGACGAAGACGACCCGTCCGTGGTCGAGCGTGGTGACGTATTGGGCACTCGCGCGCCGCCGTAGGTACAGCGGAGCAGACCGTTTCGGCAGGGCGTACACGAACGACGGGAACTCCGGCTTCATCCGCGCCAGGTACTGGGCCGCCGTGACCGGCGCGAGGACGACGTCCCGCGGCGCCTGGCCCGGGGCCTGGACCGTGAACGAGGCCGGGCCGGTTCCCGCTCGCAGCCCGAGCCCGTGCAGGATCTCCGCGGTGAGCAGGAAGCTCATGAACCGGTCGGTGCGGGTGTGCTCGTTGTCGCGGGGGACGAGCGGGCGGACCTGCCGCTCGAGCTCGTCCACTCCGATCCCATCGATCGCGAGCACCTTCGAGCCGACCAGCGCCTTGTTGCCGGGCGCCGAGACGACGAAGAGGCCGTCGCTGAACTTGTAGAGGTAGAGCGGGAAGAGGTGCAGCACGCGCCGGTTGCCCGTGTCGAGCGGGAAGATGCCCGAGTGCCCGTCGCGCTCGCCAAGGAGGTTGGCGAAGCGCATCAGCTCGACGAGCAGCTGATCCTGCGAAAGGGAGGGCGCTCGCGCCGCGAGGTCGTCGGCCGCCGCCTGGAAAGCCGGCTCGGGGGTCGCATGGAACGGATTCGGATGGATCTGCCTGATCTGGGCCATCAGCAGACGGACGTCGTCGGCGGCGCTCGAAGCGGCAGGCGTCGCCCGCTCCGCCGCCCCGCCGGCGCCGACGAGCACCGCTGCGAGAATGATCAGGGTTCCGTTGCGCATCGAGTGAGTTTAACAGCACTAAAAATGACTTCAACTACACTTACACGGCCATGGGCCTGACGCAGTCGGGCGAGATCCGCATCGGCGCCCGGCTGCGGCAGCAGCGGCTGACGCGGGGATTGACCATGAGCGAGGTGGCCGAGCAGGCGGGCCTGACCGCCGGGTTCATCAGCCAGCTCGAACGCGATCTCACCTCCGTCTCGCTCTCGTCGCTCTACCGGATCTGCGCGGTCCTCGGCATCCGAGCCGGCGATCTGATCGACGACGTCCCGGAGGGCCGGCTGATCCGCCGCGACGAGCAGGCGAGGCGCTCGCTCGCCATGGGCGACACCGAGCATCTGCTACTGAGCTCGGGCGACGAGCGGCGCTTCCACGTCACCGAGTCGCGGATCCCGCCCGGAGTGAGCGCGGGCGAGGAGCTCTACACGTTGCCGGCGGACGTCGAGCTCGCCTACGTCGTCCAGGGCTCGCTCGAGATGCGGGTCGGCGAGGAGACGCACCTGATCGAGGAGGGCGACACCTTCACCTACTCGCCGCGCGACCCGCACACATGGCGCAACCCCTCGGCGACCGAGGACGCCGTCGTCCTCTGGTTCGCGGTGCCGAACCCGTACGTGGTGTGACCTAAGCGGCCCGCGAGTACCGCTGGACGAACTCCAGCACGCGGCCCCAGGCGTCGTCCGAGGCGGCGGCGAACTCCTCCTGCTTGCGGTCGAAGAAACTGTGCGGCGCGCCGTCGTAGGTGACCACCTCGTGCTCGACCCCGGCCTCGGTGAGCGCCCGGTCGAAAGCCTCGTTGTCGTCGGCCGTGATGTTCGCGTCGGCGCCGGCCTGCAGCGCCAGCACCGGTGCCTCGATCTGCCCTGCCAGCTGGGTCGGCCCTGGCTGGCCGTCCTTCGACTCCCCCGGCCGCCCGTAGAAGCCGATCGCGCCCGCGAGGCCGTGGCCGCCGGCGGCGGAAAGCCAGGACATGCGGCCGCCCATGCAGAAGCCGACCGTGAAGATCGTGGTCGCACCGAGCGACCTGAGGTGCTCCACGGCGGCGGCAACATCCGTCTGGATCTCCTCGGGACTCACAGCCTCGACGTGCGGCGGGTACTCGAAGTCCTCGTCGCGCTTCTCGGCACCAGCGGTGCGCCCGAAGTAGTCGAACGCGAGGGCAAGGTGGCCGCGCTCGGCGAACCGCAGCGCCAGCTCCTCGTAGAAGCGATACAGCCCGCGCACGTCCGGAAGGATCACCACGCCGGTCTGCGACTGCTCCTCGGGCGTGGCCAGGAAGGCTGCGAACCGGTTGCCGTCGCGCGCCTCCAGCACGAGGTCCTGGTGCGAGACCGCCGCGCCGGAGATGACCGGGATCGGCGGCAGGGAGTCGAGCTCGAAGCACATGGCCGGGGCGAAGTCTAGGGTCTCGCCGGTGAGGGAGGCGCTCCTGGCCTGGTACCGCGAGCACGGGCGTGACCTGCCCTGGCGCCGCACTCGCGACCCGTACGCGATCCTCGTCTCCGAGGTCATGCTGCAGCAGACCCAGGCTTCGCGGGTGGTGCCGCGCTACCTCGCCTGGCTCGAGCGCTGGCCGACCGCCGAGGCACTCGCCGCCGCCTCGACGGCGGACGTAATCCGCGCGTGGCAGGGGCTCGGATACAACCGAAGGGCGCTCAACCTCCAGCGCGCAGCGCGGCAGGTCGCGCAAGACGGCTGGCCCGGCGACCTGACGGTGCTCCCGGGCGTCGGCCCGTACACGGCTGCCGCGGTCGCCTGCTTCTCGCTAGGCCGGCCGGTTTTGCCCGAGGATGTGAACGTGCGCCGGGTCCGCGAGCGCACCGGGCACGAGTTCGATCCCACTTGCGCCCAGGCGCTGATGGACCTGGGCGCGACGATCTGCATCGCCCGGGTGCCCCGCTGCGGCGAGTGTCCTCTGGCCTCGGAATGTCCCTCGCGCGGGCGGCGCTTCGAGCCGCTCCGGAAGCAAGGCCCGTTCGAGGGCTCGTTCAGGCAGCGGCGGGCGCAGGCCCTGCGGCTGGTCGCCGAGGCCCCGCGCCCGCTCGCCGAGGTCGACCTCGAAGCGGTCGAGTCGCTGCGGCGCGACGAGCTCGTCCTGATCGAGGACGAGCTCGTGCGCCTGCCTTCCTAGCTCGTGAAACCGCTCGCTGCGATGAACGAGCCCGGCCCCGCCGCGCCCTGGATTCGCACCAGGACGACCGGCGCGAGGCACCGGCTCGGAAGCGTCACCTTCTCGCGGATGCGCGCGTCGCCGTCAGAGGCGAGCGGAACCGGCCCGGCTGTGAACGCCGGCGCGGTGTTCGAATCCGGCGAGCAGAAGAACGACGCCGCGATCATCGTGACCGTGCCGGTCGTTCCGTTGGCGGCGAGCACGAGCCCCTTCACGCGCAGCTCGAAGCGGCCGTTGCGGTTCAGTTTGACAGTGCCCCTCTTGAGCACCCACGGCGCACCGGCGCGGCTGACGCCGTGGATCGGGGCGTCGGCGAGCACGTTGCCCACCAGCCCCGAGCTGAAGAGCTTGCCGTGCTTCTCGTGATGCCCGCGCGAGGCCCCGGCCTGCAACGAGAACACGAGAGCCGAGACGGCGGCCACTGAGAGCATCAGGCCGACGAGCGACTTCTTCGAGAACGTCATGTTGCTCCTCTCTCCCTTGGAGTATCGAGAGGGGGTACGGGAGCGGCCGCGGTTCGGTTCTCAGCCTCGCTCGAGCAGCGCGACCGCGAGGGCCGCGAGCCCCTCGCCGCGACCGGTGAAGCCGAGACCGTCCGTCGTGGTCGCACGAACGTTCACGAGGTCCGGCTCGACGGCCAGCGCCCCCGCGAGACGGGCTCGCATCTGCTCGCGAACGGGCGCGATGCGCGGCTCTTCGCCGACGAGCACACAGTCGGCGTTCACGAGCTTCCACCCGGCCTCGCGCACCTGTGCGTACGCGCGAGCCAGCAGGTCGAGCGAAGAGGCGCCCTCCCACTCCGCGGCCCCGGAGGGAAAGAGGCCGCCGATGTCGCCGAGGCCCGCCGCGCCGAGAATCGCGTCGACGAGCGCGTGAGCGATCACGTCGCCGTCCGAGTGCCCGGCCAGGCCCCGGGGCGACTCCAGCTCCACTCCGCCGAGGACGAGTCGCCTGCCCTCGACGAGCTCGTGAGCGTCGGCGCCGAGACCGATTCTCATCGGTCACCTTCAGTCCAGGTCGTGCTCTCGGGCCGTGAAAAGCAAGCGTCGCAAGGACGCAGGGAGCGTTCGTAGCCGGAGGCCGTGAGTCCAGGGCGGACGCCATCGACGTGCGCGAGGCGCCGCTTTGCAGCGGCTCCGAGAGTGCGAGATGGGCTGGAGGGGGCCGGCATCTATCCGAGCGATTCCTGACGGCGCTCGCGGCGTTCGAAGACGGTGACGGTCTCGTAGCCGGCTGCGCGAGCGTGCTCCACGGCCCGGTCGAGGTCACGGCCGACGTGCGTGGGCTCGTGGGCGTCCGAGGCGAGAGTGATCGGCACGCTCCGCTCGCTGCAGGCGGCGAGCAGCTCGTGGTCGGGATAGATCTCCCCGACCGGCTTGTGCAGCCCGGCCGCGGAGACCTCGACGCAGACGCCGGCGGCCTCGATCGCGTCCGCGGTCTCGACGTGGAGGTAGTGCACCTGCTCAGAGGCGGGACGCACGCCGAAGAACTTCACCAGGTCCGGGTGCGAGAGCACGTCGAAGAGCCCGCTCCGCGCGGCGTTCCTCAACCAGACGAAGTAGCGGCGCCACGCCTCGCCGACCGGCAGCTTCTGCACGAGCCCAGGCTCCTGGTCGACCGGGAAGCCGTCCACGAAGTGCACCGAGCCGAGCAGGTAGTCCCACGGGTAGGGAGCGAGCAGCTCCGCCAGCCCGCGCTCGATCCCCGGAAAGTAGTCGACCTCGAGCCCTAGCTTGACCGGCAAGCCCCGCCCTTTGGCCTCCTCGACCGCCGCGACGTACTCGTCGAGGTCGTCGGTGCAGCGCTCGCGCATCCATTCGATCTCCCAGAGCGCCAGAGACTGGCTGAAGTGGTAGACGTGATCGGTGAAGCCGATCTCGTCGACGCCCGAAGCGCGCGCCTGCTCGACGTACTCCTCGGCGCGGTCGGCGCCGTAGCGGCCACGGGCCTCGCCGCCCGGCCGGTCGCGCAGGTGCATGTGGTAGTCGACGATCACTCCGCGGAAGGGTTCCGCGGTCTCGAGCCAGCTCTCGACGAGCGCAAGGTCGTCCTCGTCGGTGACCTTGAGCAGCCGCGGGTCGCCGGGAACGGCCTTCACCCTGCCACCGCGCGCTTCGACGAGCGAGGCGCAGTCGGTCGCGCTCGAGACGTCGCCGGAAAGAGCCTGGCGAAGCACGTCGGCGAGGAAGGCCTGAGGCGTCTGCACGGCCACGTGCTCTCCCCGCGCGAGGGTCTCGACGACCCGGTCGCCCTCGACGCGCTTGATCGTGTCGGCCAGCGGGAGCACGGGCACAGCCGCCTCCCAGCCCTCGCCGAGAGGCGCGAGCACCCGTTCGATCACGTCCTCGGGCACGAGCGGACGCGCCGCGTCGTGCACGAGCACCACCGCCGCGTCCTCCGGCACCTCCTCCAGTGCGAGCCGGACGGACTCCGACCGGGTCTCGCCTCCGGTAATTGCAGAGTGCACCTTCGTCGCGGCGATCTCCTCGGCGACGAGAATCGACGGCTCCTCCCACTCGGGCGGCGCCGCGATCACGATCTGCTCGATCCAGTCCGAGCCCTCGAGGCGCTCGAGGCTCTCCGCGAGCAGGGGCCTACCCCCGAGGCGCGCGAATGCCTTCGGACGATCCGACCCGAGCCGCTCGCCCCTCCCTGCAGCAGCGAGGACGGCCCAAACGCTCAACGAACTAGGCCGTGGCCGGAACCTTGGCCGAGCTCTTCTTCTTCGGCTTGCCGCCGTTGGCGAGAACGCCGTCGAGCCATTCGGCCGCCTCGTCCTCGTCCATCTCCTTGGCGTACATGAGCTCGCTGGCGAGGATCTTCTTCGCCTTCACGAACATCTGCTTCTCGCCGGTGGAGAGGCCCTTCTCGTGATCGCGCAGAGAAAGGTTCCGCACGACCTCGGCGAGCTCGAAGATGTCGCCGGTCTTCATCTTGTCCCGGTTGTGCTTGAACCGCCGATTCCAGTTCTTCGGCATCGTCGTGCCGCTGCCCGTCAGCGCCTTCAGCACCTTCGAGACCATCTGCTCGTCGATGACCTTCCGCAACCCGACACGATCGGCGTTGTCTGCCGGAACGTTCACCGTCATGTCGTTGTGCAGGATCTTGATCGTCAGGTATTCGCGCTTCTCGCCGAGCACCTCACGCGTCTCCTTCTTGACGATCGTCCCCGCACCGTGGTGCGGATACACCACCTTGTCGCCGACTCTGTACAACCCGAGCCTCCCCGTATTTGTTGGCTGATTCCGCAGTGACGCCGGCGGGGTACTGCTACCGCCGGCGAGCTCGGCCAGTATAGCGAAAATCGCTGGAAAACGCCACTTTTTCGAAAAAAGCCCTGCTCAGCGCTACAACTGCAGATAGCGATCGACCAGATTGTGCTCCTGCAGCCGCCTGAGGCCCTCTCGAATCTCGCGCGCGCGGACGGTTCCCACACCCTCGACCGCCTCGAGCTCGCGCTGAGACGCACGGACGATCCCGTCCAGGCCTTCCAGGTTCGCGACCACCCGCTTGACGACGCCGTCGGGCAGCCGCGGGATGTGCGAGAGCACCCGGTAGCCGCGCGGGGCTACCGAGTAGTCCATCGGATTGGTGGTGGCGGGGTATCCGAGCACCGCGAGGAGCTCGAACTCGAGCAGCTGGTCATACGGCAGCGCGGCGAGCGCGTCCAGGCCCTCGCCGGTCCGGTCCGGCCCACCTTCCGAGTGGTAGTCGTAGACGAGCGCCGCCTTCTCGTGGGGCACGTCGGCCACCAGCTCCTCGAGCTGCATGCGGATGAGCCGGCCCTCTTCGCCGAGCTCGACGCAGGCCCGCTCGATCTCCTCGGCCATCCGCGTGGTGAGCTCGGCGCGCTGCAGGGTGACGAGCACGTCGTCGAGCTTGACCGCGTTCTGGAACTCGAGCGCAGTCAGCCGGGTCACGACCTGCTCGAGGCGCGCGCGATAGGTCTCGAGCGTGGAGAGCGCCTGGTTGGTCTTCGCGAGGACGTCCGGGATCGGCTCCAGCTGGTACCGGCTCTGCCCGACGAACACCGTCACCGTCTCGCGCTGCTGCGAGATCGAGATCACGAGTGCGTTCGTCTGCTTGGCCACGCGCTCCGCGGTGCGGTGGCGGGTGCCGGTCTCGGCCGACGGGATCGTCGGGTCCGGCATCAGCTGGACGTTCGCGTACGACAGCTTCGTCACGGGTGAGTTGACGATGATCGCGCCGTCCATCTTGGCCACCTCGTAGAGCAACTGGGGCCTGAACGGGACATCCAGCTTGATCCCGCCGGAGAAGAGGAACGCGAGCTCGTTCGGCTCGCCGATCACGATCAGCGCGCCCTCGGACGAGCGGATGATGTCGTCGATCGCCGCACGCAGCTCCGTGCCGGGAGCGATTCGGCCGACGGCGGACAGGATCTTCGAGTCGAGCCGCGGGTCGTGCTGGGTGGGCTGGCGCACGATCCCGAGCGGCGGCGGGATCCGCGGGTCGGCCCTATCCTCCCTCGGCTCGCTCTGCATCGATCGCCACCTTCGCTGCGTCCCTCAAGGTCTCGGCTTGGAGAATGCGTAGTTTGCCACGAAGTGGCGTGCCCGCCGGGGCAATCGCGGCGGCCAGCCCGAGCTTGGCGCACTCCTCGAGCCGGCGCTCCGCCTGCGTGGCCGGCCGGAGGCGGCCGGTGAGGCCGATCTCGCCGAAGGCGGCGAGGGCCGGCTTGACCGGCGAGCCCTTGGCCGCCGAGACGATCGCGAGTGCGATCGCGAGATCGGCTCCCGGCTCGTCGATGCGCACTCCGCCGGCGACGTTGACGAACACATCCGCCTGGCCGAGCGCCACTCCCGCATGGCGCGAGAGCACGGCGACGATCATCGCGAGGCGCTTCGGGTCGACGCCGGTGCCGACCCGTCGCGGCATGGCCAGGTCGGTCGGCGCAACGAGCGCCTGAATCTCGAGCAGCAACGGCCGGGAGCCCTCGAGCGCGCAGGCGACGGCCGCGCCGATCTCGCCCTCGACCGTGCGGCCGAAGAGCTCCGACGGCTCGGGAACGCCGACCAGGCCCGCGCCGGTCATCTCGAAGACGGCGAGCTCGTTGGTCGAGCCGAAGCGGTTCTTGGACGCGCGCAGGACGCGGTGCTCGTGGTAGCGGTCGCCCTCGAACTGGAGCACGCAATCGACCAGGTGCTCCAGCACTCGCGGGCCGGCGACCGCCCCGTCCTTCGTCACGTGGCCGACCAGGATCGTTGCGACTCCTGCCTCCTTGGCCACGCGCAAGAGGCGCGCCGCGGCCTCACGCACCTGCCCGACCGAGCCGGGCGCGGAGCCGAGCTCGGACGAGTAGAGCGTCTGCACCGAGTCGATCACGCACACGTCCGGCTTTTCCTGTTCGAGGGTCGCGCACACGGTCTCGAGCTCGGTCTCGGCGAGGATCTCGACCTGCTCGGCCCCGCCTAGACGGGCTGCTCGAAGCTTCACCTGGGCGACCGACTCCTCGCCGGTGACGAGCAGCGCGCGCCGGTCGGTCGACATCGCGGCGAGGGCGCTGAGCAGCAGCGTCGACTTGCCGACTCCGGGCTCGCCGCCGACGAGCACGAGCGACGCGGGCACGAGCCCGCCACCGAGGACGCGGTCGAGCTCCGCCACCCCGGTCGGAATCCGCTCGGCCTCCTCCGCCTTGACGTCGATCAGCCGCAGGGTCGGTTTGGCGGCGCTGCCTCCGTTGGCTTTGGCCGACACTTCCTCCACGAGCGTGCCGAACTCACCGCAGGAGGGGCACTTGCCGAACCAGCGACCGGCCGAGTAGCCGCAGTCGGTGCATGCGAACTGGGTTGCCGCCTTCGCCACCCGGCCATCCTAGGAGCGTCCGCGGACGGCGATCGTCACGAAACAGTGACGATGCACGCGTCGTGCGACGAGCGGGCGATCGTCCTGCGGAACCTGACGCGTCCGTCGCGGTCGAGCAGGCAGAGCGTCCCGGTTCCCAGCCCGGGCGTGACCACCCAGCCGTGCGCCTGCTGCACGTTGTAGGAGTCCTCAGGGATCGATGTCGTGTGGAGCATGGGCCCGTCGACCCGGTGGATGCGCAGCGTGCCGCTCTCGCCGCTCGCCACGTAGACCAGCCGGCCGCGGAAGGTGAAGTGCTGCGGGGGCCTGTCGGCGCGGAGTCGCGTCAGCAGACGACCGCTGCGCGCGGCGTAGATCGCGAGCTCGTTCCGGTCTCCGGAGCTGACCCAGACTCGGTTCCCGCCGGGAGCCCAGCCGACGTCGTGCGCGAGGAAGGGCGGGCGGAAGCGCCGCACGAGCCGGGGCAAGGCACGCTGCGTGATGTCGACGACCGCAATCTGCTCGGCCTTGGCGCCGAGCGCGATCCAGAGCGTGCGACCACTTGGATCGATGGTGACGTGACGGGCGAGCGCCCCGACTGGCTCGTGCCCGACAACCCGGCCGCGGAGTACGTCCAAGGCGACCACCTCTCCGCGCTTCGCATCCGTCACGTAGGCGTGGCGTCCGTCCGGATGGCCGGCCGTGTACCGCGGCTCACCGAAGCCGTGCAGGACATGCTCCACTGCGAGCGTGGAACCGCGCACGAGCGTCAGCGCGCCGATCTCCGAGTGGGCGACGACCGCCACCGGGCCGACAGCCTCGATGCTCCTCGGCTTCGGAAGCGTCCGGACGTAGCGGCGGACACGGCCGCCGGCGAGCTCGACAGCGACGAGCCGCGACTCCAGATCGGCAGTGACCAGGGCGACCTCGAGCCCCGAGCTGATCCGAGCAAGCGCCCGCGGAGCGACCACGAGCGACGCCGCTCCCGCGATGAAGGCTCGCCGATCCATCTGCCCCAACTACGAGCCGAGCGACTCCTGGGGTCCCGCGGCGACGTACCCCGGCTCCGGCGCGGGACGCCGGGCGCGTCGGCCGGCCGAGACGATCAGGAGGCCGCAGAGCACGAGCCCGACCCCGCAGAGTTGGAGCACCGACGGTGACTCGCTCAGGATCGCCCAGGCGAACAGGACCGCGAGCACCGGCTGGAAGGTCAGCAGCACCGAGGTGAGGGCGGCGGGGAGACGCGGCAGGGTGATCGAGATCAGCAGCCAGCCGACGACCTGCGAGCTGAGTGCGAGCAGCAGGAGGTAGCCCTGTGCCGGCCAGCCGGGAGTCCAGTCGAGGTTCCCGATCGCAAGCCCGATCACGATGCACCCCAGCGCCGAGGCCAGCGTCGCGTCGAAGAGCGGGCCCGCGGGGCGACGCAGATCCTTGTTCCCTTGCCGCAGGACGAGCAGGAAACCGGCGTAGGAGGCGGCGGTCAGGATCCCGAAGGCGACGCCGAGGCCCGGGTTGCGCCCGTAGGCCCCGTGCTCCAGCACTCCGGAGATCAGGATGACGCCGAACAGCGCAACCGGGATCGCCGCGAGCGAGCGGTTCGACGGCCGCTCGCGCAGGAACGCCCAGGCGAGCAGGCCCACCAGCACCACCTGCAGGTTGCCGAGCACCGTCGCGAGCCCTGCGCCCACCTCCTCGATCCCCTGGTGCCAGGCGATCAGGTCGACCGCGAAGAAGAGCCCGGCGATCCAGGCCAGCCGGCGCTGCTTGAGCGGCCGCGGCCCATAGCGTCGGTCCTCCCAGCGCGCCAGCAGCCAGAGCGGCGGCAACGCGTAGAGGCACCGGAAGACCGCTCCGGTCGAGGGCGAGACGTGCGCGACCCGGAACAGAATTCCCGAGAACGCGATCGCGACCGCGCCGATGAGCGCGGCCAAGGCCGGCCGGTCGTGGAGCGCGCGAGGCACCCGGCCAGGCTAGCGGCGGCGCGGACGGCCTCGCCCTAGCGGCGCGGCGCCGTGGGCAGCGCTGGCTCGTCGAACGAGCCACCGCGCTCGACCTGCCGCAGGATCATCTGGTCGGTGAGCCACTCGACGGGCGCGCGGTCGTCGGTCAGCGGGGAGCCTTCGGGGCGAACGGCTGCCAGGCGGCGACGGAACAGCGGCAGGAGCAGCTTGACCCGACCTCGAGCGGCGGCGGCTCGCCGCTCCAGCTCCTCGCGGGTCACCGGCTCTCGCAGGGCGAAGAGGACGTCGTTGAAGCGGAGGGCGCGCCAGCGCCACGCTTGCGGGAACGAGGTCAGGAGGGTCGTGCCGATCGCGCGAGAGAGCTTGCGGTCACCGGGCGTGGCGGCGACGTTGAGCGCAATCGCGCCGCCGGGTCGCAGGTGGTCGCGGGCGAGACGGAAGAACTCGCTGGTCGCGAGGTAGAACGGCACGTACGGCTGGCGGTACGCGTCGACGACGATCAGGTCGTAGCGCCTCTTCGTCAGCTCGAGCCAGGGCCTGCCGTCGGCGGCGATCAGGCGCATCCGCGGGTTGTCACCTGCGCCGAAGAAGCGTCGCGCGACCTGGTTCAGCTTCGGGTCGATCTCGACGCCGTCGATTTGCACACGTGGGTAGAAGCGGCCGTAGGCGCGGCCGATCGTGCCGCCTGCATTGCCGAGCACGAGCATCCGCTCGGGCGGGTGCCGGAGCAGCGGCGGCAGCATCAGGAAGAGATCCCAGTAGCGGCCGGTCAGGACGGTGTCGGGACGCCACGTGGAATGGGTGGCGACGCCTTCGTTCAGCTCGAGGTCGCGGCCGCCGTGTCCGTCCGAGACGACGCGGATGTACTGGTAGCGAGACTCCGTCTGGTAGATCGCGTTCTTGATATGCGGCGGAGGGACCGCCAGCAGCGCCGCGACCGCGACCGGCGCCAGCAGCCACCTGCTTCCCAGCAGCAGCCCGGCGCCGACGGCAACGCAGGCCGCGGTGCCGACGAGCGTCCGCTGGGTGCCGAGCCAGGGGATCGTCACGAGCGCGGCGAGGAACGTCCCGGCCAGGCTCCCTGCGGTCGAGAGCGCGTAAAGGCGACCGGCCACCCGGCCGGCCTCGGCGACGGTGTCGAGCGCCAGCCGCACGAGGAACGGCGCAGCCGCCCCGAGAGCCGTCACCGGCACGGCGAAGAGCGCAAGCGCCGCCAGGAACGACCCCACGACCGAGCCGACCGAGACCGTGTCGAACCCGTGGAGTGCCCAGCGGAGGAACGGTCGCGCCGCAAACGGCGTGACTGCGAGGGCGAGCGCGGCGACGAGCAAGATCGCACCGAGTACGCGCGGCTCTGGCCTCCGGTCTGCCAGCCGGCCGCCGAGCCAGTAGCCGAGCGCCAGGTACGCGAGCGTCAGCCCGATGATGTTCGCCCAGACGACGGTGGAGGCACCGAAGAACGGCGCGAGCAGCCGCGAGGCGGAGATCTCGGTCGCAAGCGTGGCTCCCCCGACCAGGAATGCGACGAGCCCGAACCGGGCCTGCAGGGTCACAGACGAGGTTCTAGCTGGTTCACGCGGTGACCATCGGCCCTTCGACGGTGTAGGAGGGGCGTCGTGCGCGCCTGCGTCCCGCTCGTCCTGCTCACACTCCTCGCCGCCTCCGCCGCGTCGGGTGCGTCCCCACGGGTGACCGCCAAGCTGGTCGCCGCCACCCACGACCTCTCTGCAGGCGTGCCGTGGAGCGTGCGCGTTCAGCTCCGGGCGAACGGCCGGGCGCTGACCGGGCAACGAGCCGTGCTCCGCGCTCACACCGCCGGCCACTCGAGTCGCCTCCGTCTACGCGAGTCCCGGACCCGAGGCGTCTACTCCATGCGCCTCACATTCCCCGTCGCCGGGCGCTGGACACTGGCCGTGCAGCTTCGAGGCCGCTCGATCCGCCTCGGTGCGGTAGCCGTCGGTCCACGCCGTCCGGACGTCAGAGGGCCGTTCGGTCTGGCCGTCGCTCCCAACGGCCATATCGCGATCGCCGACCGGGACGCCGACCGGGTCGTGATCGTCAACCCCCGGACCGGGGCATCCCGCGTCGTGAGCACCGGCCTCGACGGACCGATCGCAGTGGCCTACGACTCTTCAGGGTCCCTCTACGCCAACTCGGGCGAGCGGATCCTCCGGCTAGACGGCACCGCCGCCACGCCGGTCGCAGGAACCGGGGCGCGCGGCCACTCGGGCGACGGCGGCCCGGCGACCTCCGCGGCGCTCGGCGGCGTCGGCGGCTTCTCGTTCGCTGCCTCAGGCGACCTCTACATCCCGGAGTACGACAACTGGGTCAGGCTCGTGCGGCCGAACGGGATCATCGACACGATCGCGGGTACCGGTAGCGAGGGGTTCGCCGGCGACGGCGGCCCCGCCTCGACGGCGGCGATCGCAGCGCCGCACGCCCTCGCGGTCGGCACCGACGGAAGCGTCGTCTTCGCCGACTCGCACAACGGCCGAGTTCGCCGCATCGACCGCTCGGGCGTCATCACGACGCTGGCCGGAGGGTTCATCGCCCCCGTCTCGATCGCAGCGGCGCCCGACGGAAGCTTCGTGGTGGGCGACGCTCAGACGAACCTGCTGCAGCGGGTCGATCCGGACGGCGCCGTGACGGTCGTGGCCTCGGGGCTTCGGCTCCCGAGCGGCATCGCGGTCGATCTGCACGGTGACATCTACTTCTCCGAGTACGACGCGAGCCGCGTCCGCGTCTACGACCTCGAGACCAACCGGATCACCACGGTCGCCCGTTAGCGAAGACGCTGCTCGAGACCGCTGCGCTTCGCGGAGACCGCGTAGCGCCGGGTCCCGCTACTCGGTCGGCTCGTCCGGCTGGTCGTCGGCCGAGTCGACCGGCTCCTCGGGGGGAACCGTCACCTTCTCGGGCGTGATCTCGGCCGGGATCACCGTGATGTCGACCTCGTCCTCGTTCTTGCGGTCGACGAGGATCGTCGCGCCCGAGCCGAGCTCGCGGCCGAGCACGAAGTCTGCGAGCGGGTCCTCGATGTAGCGCTGGATCGCGCGACGCAGCGGGCGGGCGCCCATGGTCGGGTCGTAGCCCTTGTCGACGAGGAGCTCCTTCGCGCTGTCGGTGAGCTCGATCGCAGCCTCGTGCTCGCCCATCTGGTCCCGGAGCCGCTTCATCATCAGCTCGACGATGACCATGATCTCGTCCTTCGTCAGCTTGTGGAAGACGATCACCTCGTCGATCCGGTTCAGGAGCTCCGGCCGGAAGACCTTCTTCAGCTCGCCCATGATCCGGTCCTTCATCTCGTCGTACGAGAGGCCGCTGTCGTCGCCGACCGAGAACCCGAGCGTCTGGTTCTTCGAGATCGTCGAGGCGCCGATGTTCGAGGTCATGATCACGATCGTGTTGCGGAAGTCGACCTTGCGCCCCTGGGCGTCCGTGAGCTTCCCGTCCTCGAGGATCTGGAGCAGGATGTTGAACACGTCCGGGTGGGCCTTCTCGATCTCGTCGAGCAGGACGACCGAGTAGGGCTTGCGGCGGACGGCCTCGGTCAGCTGGCCGCCCTCGTCGTAGCCGATGTAGCCGGGCGGCGAGCCCACGAGCCGGGACACGGAGTGCTTCTCCATGTACTCCGACATGTCCACCTGGATCATCGCGTCCTCGTCGCCGAAGAGGAACTCGGCCAGCGTGCGGGCCAGCTCCGTCTTGCCGACGCCTGAGGGGCCGAGGAAGATGAACGAGCCCGTCGGTCGCTTCGGGTCCTTGATGCCCGCGCGCGCGCGGCGGATCGACTTGGAGACGGCGACGATCGCCTCCTCCTGGCCGATCACGCGCTTGTGCAGCTCGTCCTCCATGCGGATCAGCTTCTGCGACTCGGCCTCGGTGAGCTTGAAGACGGGGATGCCCGTCCACATCGAGACGATGTCGGCGATCTCGTCCTCGCCGATCTCGGGCTGCTCGGCGCTGCCCTCTTCGTTGCGCCAGTTCTCCTCGAGCTCGCGCTTCTTCTGGGTCAGCTTGCGCTCCTTGTCGCGCAGCGACGCCGCCTTCTCGAACTCCTGGGCCTCGATCGAGGCTTCCTTGTCCTTGCGCACCTTCTCGATCTCGTCCTCGAGCTCGCGGTAGCGCGGCGGCGCGCTCATCGTCTTGATGCGCATGCGCGAGGCCGCCTCGTCGATCAGGTCGATCGCCTTGTCGGGCAGATGCCGGTCCTGGATGTAGCGGTCGGAGAGGACCGCGGCGGCGCCGAGCGCGTCGTCGGAGATCTTGCAGCGGTGGTGCGCCTCGTAGCGGTCGCGCAGGCCGCGCAGGATCTGCACGGTGTCGTCCACCGACGGCTCCTCGACGCGGATCTGCTGGAAGCGGCGCTCGAGGGCCGCGTCGCGCTCGAGGTACTTGCGGTACTCGTCGAGCGTCGTCGCGCCGATCGTCTGCAGCTCGCCACGCGCGAGGGCCGGCTTGAGGATCGAGGCCGCGTCGATCGCGCCTTCGGCCGCGCCGGCACCGACGAGATTGTGGAGCTCGTCGATGAACAGGATGATGTCGCCGCGCTGGGTGATCTCCTTCATCACCTTCTTCAGGCGCTCCTCGAACTCACCGCGGTACTTCGACCCGGCCACGAGAGCTGCGAGGTCGAGCGTGTAGATCTGCTTGCCCTTGAGGAGCTCGGGCACTTGGTTCCCCGAGATGCGGGCCGCGAGGCCCTCGACGACGGCGGTCTTGCCGACGCCGGGCTCGCCGATCAGCACCGGGTTGTTCTTCGTGCGTCGCGAGAGAATCTGCATCACGCGCTCGATCTCGGTCTGGCGCCCGACGACGGGGTCGAGCTTCGCCTCGGCGGCCAGCTTGGTCAGGTTGCGCCCGAACTGGTCGAGGAGCTTCGAGCTCTTCGACTTCTCGCCCGGCGCGCCGCCCGCGCCCTGCTGCCGCCGGCCGGGGCCGGAGAGCATGCGGATGATCTCGTTGCGAATCTTCTCGGCGTCGGCGTCGAAGTCGAGCAGGATCCGCGCAGCGACGCCCTCGTTCTCGCGCACCAGACCGAGCAGGATGTGCTCGGTGCCGATGTAGTTATGGCCGAGGGAGAGCGCCTCGCGCAGCGCCAGCTCGAGCACCTTCTTCGCGCGCGGGGTGAACGGGATCTGGCCCGTCGTGACCTCGTCGCCCTGGCCGACGATGCGGGCGACCTGCGCCCGTACCTCTTCGACGGTGATGTCGAGGGACTCGAGCACGCGTGCAGCCAGGCCTTCCTCCTCACGGAGCAGGCCTAGGAGGATGTGCTCGGTGCCGATGTAGTTGTGCTTCAGTGCGCGGGCCTCGTCCTGCGCCAGGACGACGACCTGCCGGGCTCTCTCGGTGAAGCGTTCGAACAAGTCGCTTCCTTCCCCCGCGCGGTCGCGGTATTGCTGAGGCGCTCATCGTAGCGAACAGGTCGGGGGGTGGCGCATCCCCCGCCCGAGCGTTCGACGGCCATATCTTTTTGCCTCCAAATGGCGTTAAATTGCGAACAGGGGATGGGTCCGAGGCTTGTATCGCTGCTGCTCTTCATGGCCGGCTACGTGGCTCTGGCCACGCTCGGCCCGCTCTGGGCGGCCGGGCCTGCGCTGACGAGCTTCGTCGCCGCGACCCTCCTGCTCGCGCGGGAACGCGAGCCCGCGCGCATCTAGAGGAGAGAGCCGGCCGTCTCGGGCGGCGAGGCGCGCCGGCTCAACCTGCCGGGCTCAGACGCGCTCGTACCAGGCTCTTCGACCGACGAGCCGACCGAAGGCGTGCGCCCGCGGCCGGCTCGTCGGCAAGACGTTCTTTCGGCGAGGGTCGGGCGGCAACCGCACTCCTGCTCGGCCTATGAATCGGCGTGGAAAGGCGCGCGCCCGCGCACAATCCCCCCTTCGAGCCACCGCGAACGAGGGATCGCGGGGGTTAGGCGGGCTCGAGCGCTACTCGGCCTGTGCGAAGTAGCGGCGCACGGCCCAGACCGTCATCAGCAGGATCTTGACGTCGAGCCAGAGCGACCAGTTCTCGATGTAGTAGTTGTCCCACTCGACCCGGTCGCTCAGCGAGGTCTTGCCGCGGAGCCCGTTCACCTGCGACCAGCCGGTGATCCCGGACTTGACGCGGTGGCGGTCTCCGTAGCGGTACACCTTCTCCTCGAACAGGCGGACGTAGTGGCTGCGCTCCGGTCGCGGCCCCACCAGCGACATCTCGCCGACCAGCACGTTGAAGAGCTGCGGCAGCTCGTCGATCGAGAGCGCGCGCAGGAAGCGCCCGACCCGCGTCGCCCGGTCCGGCCGGAGCTCGATGGGGCCGTCCTGCTCGCCGAGCTGCTCCCGAGCCCAGTCCGAATCGGCCTCGCCGTCGGTCGGCGTGCCGCTCATCGTGCGCAGCTTGAGCATGTCGAACTCACGACCGTCGAGGCCCACCCGCCGCTGGCGGAACAGCACCGGAGAGCCGACCGAGAGGCGAACCGCAAGCGCCGCCACCGCGAAAACCGGGAGGGTGAGGAGGAGGAGAACCGCGGCAACGGCGCGGTCGACCAGGTACTTGACCGCGAACTGCCACCCCTTCGGATCGGCTCGACGCGTCGAGAGCAGCGGGAGGCCGCCGATGTGGTCGACGGTGAGGCGCTCGGTGACGCGCTCGAAGAGGCGCGGCACGAGGGAGACGCTCACGCCGAGCTCCTCACAGCGCTGCAGCTCGCGCAGGAGCACCTCGCTCGGGGCAGTCGAGAACGTGATCACCACGTGCTCGACGCCGTGCTGCTCGATCAGCCGCTCGAGATCCCAGCTGGCTCCGAGAACCGGCGCGGGCAGGCCCGGCTCGTCGAGGGGCTCCTTGTCGATGAAGCCCACGGGCTTCAGCCCGAGCTCCGGATGGTCGAGGAGACGGGTGGCCGTCAGCCGGCCGATCCTTCCAGCTCCGACGATCAGAGTCGGCTTCGCGAGGTCTCCGTCGCGACGGCCCCTGAGCAGCGCCCAGTCGAGCGCGACCCGCCCGGCCGCGACGTAGACGGCACTGAAGGCGAGGAGCCTGAGCGACTGCGAGGCGAGGTCGTCGACCTCTCCGGGAAACAGGATCCGGAGCGTGAGCACGCTGACCGAGGCGAGGGCGGTGGCCGCGACGACCGCGCGCACGTCGTCGAGCGCCGAGACCCGCAGCCGCCACGAGTACATCCCGCGGAAGCGCATGAACAACAGGACGAGGCCTCCGTAGACGACGAGCCAGACCGGCGAGATCCGCAGGATCCCTGCGTCGCCCGCCCCGAGCTGCGCCGCGGCCGCGCCTGCGGCCAGCATCGCGGCATCGAGCACCAGGGCCCCGAGGGTCCAGGAGCCGACGCCGTGCAGACGCCGTAGCCCGAGCTTCTCGGAGCGCTCGAACTCGAGCCGCTCCAGAGCCGGGAGTGCGTCAGCATTCAGCGATCGGGTCGCCATCTCGCCGCCTGTCTACCTTAGGTCCGGGTTACTTCCGGGCCTTGCCGAGCTTCCGCAGAGTGGTTCCGGCACCGAGGAGCAGCGCGCCGCCGGCCGCCATCAACGCGAGGTCGACACCCGTGAACGGCAACCCTCCGCGCGGCTTGACAGGCTGCGCGCCGAGTGCCTGCTCGACTGCGCCTTGCACCCCGACCTGCGGGTATCCCTGGAGCGCCGCATACTTCTGCGCACGCTGCAGATCAGCCTTCGAGTACGCGTGGTCGAGACGACCGTTGTCCGCGTAGTCTCGGTAGATCTGCTGTGGGGTAGCTCCGAGCGCGGACGGGGCGACAAACATGCCCAGCGCGCAGACGGAAACCCCCAACACGATCAAACGACGCCGCATCTTGCTCTCCCTCCTCCTCTTCCCGGCCGACTTGGCCGAGAACCACATAACTCCCGAAGCATCCGGCCCCGGGTCACTCCCGCAGAATTGCCTCTCCGACAATCCCCAGTCCGGTCACGCCTTTGCCGCGTGTGACCTCCCACAACGTAGATGCGCAACGACTCCCTGGCAAGGGTGATTTGTCGAGTCCGAAAACGCGGGTGGCCAGAGAGGATTCCGCTGGCACGGGTACAAAGTGCCGCGACCGGGACCGCGCATGACAGATACGTCCATCTCGAGCCGCAACGCAGGAGTGGTCCGTTCTCTTCCCGCGGTCTCTCTCGTGGTCGCCGCGTGCGTGATGGCCTGGGTCGAGACGGGCAGCATCGATGCCGCAGACTGGCTGCTCTACGCGATTTTTGCGGCGCTCCTGCTCGCGCTGGTGTTCGTCTCCGGGACGGCGGTTGCCCCGACTCGCCTGGCCGTCGCCGGGCTCGTCGCGCTAACCGGCTTCGCCGTGTGGCAGGCGATCTCGGCCGCGTGGTCGCCGCTGCCATCGCTCGCCCGCGACGACGCGCTCTTGACAGTGTTCTACGTCGTCGCGGCCGCGATCGCCCTCTTCACCGTTCGCAGCCGGCTGGACGGTGTGATCGTGACGAGCGCAGTCGCCGCCGGGACGGGCGTGCTCGCGGTCGCGACCGCGCTCGCGGCGCGATTCGGCTCCGACCTCGGAACGTACTTCGTCGGAGACGGCCGGCTCGCGTGGCCGATCACGTACCCGAATGCCGCGGCCGCGATGTTCCTCGTCGGGCTCTGGCCCGCGCTCGTCCTGTCCGCCGAGCGGCGGCTCCCCGTGGTCGTGCGCGCGCTGGCGCTCGGCTCGGCGGCGGCGGTTCTCTCCGCCTGGCTGATGACGCAGAGCAAGGGTGGCGGGGTTGCGCTCGCCGTCTCGGCCGTCGTGGTCTTCGCGGCGGTGCCGGACCGGCTGCGCCTCCTCGTGCCGACGGTGATCGCGGCCGTCCTGGTCGCGCCCCAGTTCGATCCGCTGACGGCGCCGTTCAACGCAGACGCGGCGCTCGCCGACGCGGGCCGGCACGCGGCCTTCACCCTTCTCTGGCTGACCGCCGCGGCCGTGGTCGCCGGGGCCGTCTACGCCCTGCTGGACAAGCGCCTGGAGGTACCGGCACGGGTGCGGCGAGGCGCGGGTGCGCTCGCCCTCCTCGTGGTCGTCGTCGCGGTGATCGCCGTTCCCGTGGCCTTCTTCGCCTCGGTCGCGCACCCCGGCGATTACCTCGGCGACCGCTGGCGCTCGTTCAAACACGCCCCGCGCGACGAGTACGGCCGCACGCACTTCATCAGCCTCGGCTCGAACCGCTACGACTTCTGGCGGGTCGCGTTGACCGAGTTCCGCGATCACCCGCTGGCCGGGATCGGCGATCGGGGCTTCGGTCCCGCCTACCTCGTCGAACGGCGAAGCGGCGAGACGCCGGTCCGAGCTCACTCGATCGAGCTCGACGCACTGAGCGAGCTCGGGGTCATCGGCCTGATCCTCCTCGCCGCCGGGCTGGTGCCGCTGCTCGTGCTCTGCTTCCGCGGCCTCCGCAGCCGCAACGTCGCGGGGACCGCTGCCTTCGCGACGGCTGCCTACTGGCTCGTGCACGCCTCGGGCGACTGGAACTGGACCATCCCGGCGGTGGGACTGCCGTTCTTCCTGCTGCTCGGCGCCGGAGCGGCCACGGCCGGCACGCGACCGCTGCGCCGGCGCGAGTGGATCCCCGCGGCCGCCGTGTCCACCGCGATCGCCCTGCTCGCGTTCGCGCCTCCCTGGCTCTCCTCCCGTTTCTCGACGCATGCGCTCGAGAGCTCCTCGTCCACGAGCTCGGACCTACGCTGGGCCAGGCGCCTCGATCCGCTCACGGTCGAGCCGTACGTCGTCCAGGCCCACATCGCGCCCACGCCCGCGGCGGCGATCCCGCCCCTCGTCAAGGCGGCGGAGAAGGAGCCGCGGGCGGTCGAGGTCCGGTTCGAGCTCGGCCTCGCGTATCTCCGAGCGAAGCGCCCCCTCGAGGCACGGCGCGAGCTGCGCGCGGCGCTGGCTCTCGAGCCCGGCGCGGACTCGATCGAGCGTGCTTTCAAAAGCGTCCCCCGGCGCCAGTAGGCTTGCGAGCATGAAGGCACTCGTCACCGGCGGCGCCGGGTTCATCGGGTCGCACCTGAGCGAACTGCTACTGGCGGACGGCTGGGAGGTCTGGGCGCTCGACGATCTCTCGACCGGCAACGGGGCGAATATCGCGCACCTCGAGGAGCGAGGCGACTTCCACCTCGTGGTCGACTCGGTGCTGTCGTCGTCGACGGTCAACGAGCTCGTCAACAAGTGCGACGTGGTCTTCCACCTCGCCGCCGCCGTCGGCGTCCGCCTGATCGTCGAACAGCCGGTGCACACGATGGTGACGAACGTCCAGGGGACAGAGAACGTCCTCGACCAGGCGAGCCGTTTTGGCAAGCGGGTGATCGTCGCCTCGAGCTCGGAGGTCTACGGCGACCACCGCGAGGAGAAGCCACTCGAGGAGACGGCGCGAAGGATCTACGGCCCGACCACCGCCCGCCGCTGGCTCTACGCCGACTCGAAGGCGATGGACGAGCACCTCGCGCTCGGATTCCACAGCGAGCGCGACCTCGACTGCGTGATCGTTCGGCTCTTCAACACGGTCGGCCCGCGGCAGAGCGGCCAGTACGGGATGGTGATCCCGCGCTTCGTCGAGAAGGCGCTCGCGGGCGAACCGCTCGAGATTCACGGCGACGGAACGCAGACACGCTGTTTCTGCCATGTGGCAGACACGATTCGAGCCCTCAAAGGCCTGATGAACGAGGGCTCGGTCTCCGGCGAGATCTTCAACGTCGGCTCCACCGAGCGGATCGCGATCGGCGAGCTAGCCAACCGCGTTCTCGCCGCCACGGGCTCGAGCTCCGAGACAGTGTTCATCCCCTACGACCGCGTCTACGGCCAGGGCATCGAAGACATGCTCCACCGCATCCCGGCCACCGAGAAGGTCGGGGCTGCGATCGGCTGGAGCCCCGAGCACGACCTAGAACGGATCCTCGAGGATGTGATCGCCGAGCAGCGGGCTTCTGTGGCGGCCTGAGAACGCCGATACAGAAACCATGCGGATCTCCATCTTCGGATTGGGCTACGTGGGGACCGTCTGTGCGGCGACGCTCTCGCGGTTCGGCTTCGAGGTCCTAGGGGTCGATGTCAACGAGACCAAGAACGCCCAGATCAACGACGGGCGCAGCCCGATCGTCGAGCCCGGCCTCGAGGAGCTGATCCGCGAGGCGGTCGAGGCCGGACGGCTCGCCGCGACCGCCGACCACGAGCAGGCAGTCGAGTCCTCGGAGCTCTCACTGGTCTGCGTCGGAACACCGAGCCGCCCCAACGGGAGCCTCGACACGAGCCATGTCGAGGACGTCGCCCGAACGATCGGACGGCACCTCCGCCAACGCTCCGGCAGGCACACCGTGGTCGTTCGGAGCACGCTGTTGCCCGGAACGACCCTCGACCGGCTCAAGCCCCTGCTCGAAGAGGAGTCGGGCAAGCGGTGCGGCGACGAGATCGGGCTCGCGTACAACCCCGAGTTCCTGCGCGAGGGCTCCGCGATCGCCGACTTCATGGATCCGCCCTACACGCTCGTCGGCGGCCTCGACGCCGACAGCACGGAGGCCGCGGCCGGCCTCTACGGAGAGCTCGACGCCCCTCTCCACCGGGTCTCCATCCCGGAGGCTGAGATGGCGAAGTACGCCGCCAACGCCTTCCACGCGACCAAGGTCGTTTTCGCCAACGAGGTCGCCAACTTCAGCAAGGCTGCCGGTGTGGACGGCCGCCGCGTGATGGAGCTGCTGGTGCAGGACTCGCGCCTGAACATCTCCCCCGCCTATCTGCGCCCCGGCTTCGCCTTCGGCGGCTCCTGCCTTCCCAAGGACGTGCGCGCCCTCCTGCACGCGGCGCGCCAGGGCGACGTCGACCTGCCGCTGCTCGAGAGTGTTCAGGACTCGAACGCGATGCAGCTGCGCCGCGGGATCGACCTCGTGCTCGCCCAGCCCGGCAAGCGGGTCTGCGTGCTCGGCCTGAGCTTCAAGACAGGGACCGACGACCTGCGCGAAAGCCCGGTCGTCCAGCTCGTCGAGGCGCTCCTGGGGAAGGGCTACGAGGTTCGCATCTACGACGGGAACGTCAACGTCGCGCGCGTGCTCGGGACGAACCGCGAGTACATCGAGGCGGTGGTGCCGCACCTCGCAGACCTGATGGTCGACGACGCGAGCGCGCTGCTCGACGGCTGCGACTCGATCGTCGTCGGCAACGACAGCCCGGAGTTCGCCGAGCTCGTCGCCGGCACGCGCGATCAGGCCGTCGTCGACCTCGTTGGGCTCAGGCTCTCGGACGAACAGCTGCGGTCTCTCGGCGATCGTTATCAGGGGATCTCCTGGTGAGCGCGCCCGTGCGCCTGCTCGTCATCAGCCAGCAGTTCTCGCCCGAGATGGGCGCGCTGCCGAACCGCCTCTACCCGCTGACGCGCCACCTCGCCGCCCACGGGCACGACGTCTACGTGGCCACCGGCATGCCGAACTACCCGAAGGGCAAGGTCTTCCCGGCGTACCGCGGCAAGCGCTTCCTCCGGGAGGCACTGGACGGCGCGACCGTGCTCCGGACGGCGTACTTCACCATCCCGCGCAACGTCTCGAAGCGTTCGCAGCTCCTCAGCTACCTGAGCTTCCTGCCGGCGGTGCTCCACAGCGGCTGGCGCGCGGGCCGGGTGGACGTGGTCTTCGTGACCTCGCCGCCGATCTTCCCGGCGCTCCCCGCGATCCTGCTCGCCAAGCTTCGCGGCGCGAAGCTGCTGGTCGACCTGCGCGACCTCTGGCCGGACGAGGTCGTCGCCGTAGGCGCGGCCGAGGAGGGCTCGCTTTCGATCCGGCTACTGCGACTGATCGAGCGCTGGATGTACCGCTGGCCGACGTGGTCACCTGCACCACCCGCGCGTTCGAGGACACCGTCGCCGAGCGCGGAGTCGGGGCGGAGAAGCGGCGCCTGCTGCCCAACGGCGCCGACGTCGAGCTCTTCCGGCCGCTTCCCCGCGAGAACCCGGTCGCCGCCAGGTACCCGTTCGGGGACCGGTTCGTCGTCA
>CAVWFB010000008.1:0-91182 GCA_963754265.1 uncultured Actinomycetes bacterium
GACATCAATGAGTTCGACGCGATCCGAATCGGGCTCGCGTCCAGCAAGCAGATTCGCGACTGGTCGTCCGGCGAGGTAACCAAGCCCGAGACGATCAACTACCGCACGCTCAAGCCCGAGCGCGACGGCCTCTTCTGCGAGCGCATCTTCGGTCCGACCAAGGACTGGGAGTGCTACTGCGGCAAGTACAAGCGCGTCCGCTACAAGGGCATCATCTGCGAGCGCTGCGGCGTCGAGGTGACCCGCCAGAAGGTGCGCCGCGAGCGCATGGGCCACATCGACCTGGCCGCGCCCGTCTCGCACATCTGGTTCTTCAAGGGCGTTCCGAGCCGCATCGGCTACCTGCTCGACATCGCGCCGCGCGAGCTCGAGAAGGTCCTGTACTTCGCGGCCTCGATCGTCACCTCGGTGGACGCCGAGGCGCGCCAGAAGGACCTGAACGACCTCGAGGACAAGGTCAAGGCCGAGTCCGAGCAGATCTACGTCGACCGCGACGAGAACCTGGCAGCGCTCGAGGACCGCCTCAAGCGGCGCCGCGAGTACTTCACCAAGGGCAAGGAGCGCAACTTCGACGAGGACGACGACTTCTGGTCCCGCGGCCTCTCGAACTGGGCCGAGGAGCAGGGCGTGCCGCCGCTCGAGGAGGTGCGCGAGCTCGTCGGGAAGATGTTCGTCGAGGTCGCCTCGCAGATCACGACCGAGGACTCGAAGAAGATCCGCGAGCTCGTCCGCAACTCGGCGATCCGCGACGACCGCCGGCTCTCGCCGAAGGAGCTCGAGAACGTCGCCAACGTGGCGATCGCGATCCGCGAGGCGCTCGCCCCGCTCTACAAGCAGCTCGCCAAGGCGACCGGCTCGAAGAAGGGCGCGATCACCAAGCACATCAACCGAGTCCTCGAGGGCCTGCTCGACAAGAAGGCCGAGGTGCACGAGGAGGACGTCGAGCTCGTCGCCAACGTCGACCAGAAGCAGCTCGAGAAGGCACGCGACCTCGGCAAGGGCCTCCTGCGCGAGGTGCTGGAGCAGGCCGAGCCGGGCGCGAGCGCCGACGAGCTGCGCGAGCTGACGAACGACCTCTGCCTCCGCACCGACGGCAAGATCTCCAAGGAGGACCTCGACGCGATCGTCCAGTGGACTGATCAAGGTGCGCGAGGCCTACCAGGACATCGAGTCGCGCAAGGAGGACGCCAAGGAGGCCGCCGTCGACTCGGTGCGCCGCCTGGAGGAGACGTGGCAGCTGTTCCGCGAGCTCGAGCCGAAGATGATCGTCAACGACGAGCAGATCTTCCGCGAGCTCAAGGACCGCTTCGGCTCTCCGTACGGCTTCGGCGTCTACTTCCAGGGCGGCATGGGCGCGGAGTCGATCCGCGAGCTGCTCAAGGACCTCGACCTCGAAGGCGGAGGCCGAAGTCCTGCGCGAGACGATCAAGACCTCGAAGGGCCAGAAGCAGGCGCGCGCGATCAAGCGCCTGAAGGTCGTGAACGCGTTCATCACCTCGGAGAACAAGCCCGAGTGGATGGTCCTCGAGGCGGTCCCGGTGATCCCGCCGGAGCTGCGCCCGATGGTGCAGCTCGACGGCGGCCGCTTCGCCACGAGCGACCTGAACGACCTCTACCGGCGCGTGATCAACCGGAACAACCGCCTCAAGCGGCTGCTCGACCTCGGCGCGCCCGAGATCATCGTCAACAACGAGAAGCGGATGCTGCAGGAGGCCGTCGACGCGCTCTTCGACAACGGGCGCCGCGGCCGCGCCGTCACGGGCCCGGGCAACCGGGCGCTGAAGTCGCTCTCCGACATGCTCAAGGGCAAGCAGGGGCGCTTCCGCCAGAACCTGCTCGGCAAGCGCGTCGACTACTCGGGCCGCTCGGTGATCGTCGCCGGGCCGAACCTGAAGCTGCACCAGTGCGGCCTGCCGAAGCTGATGGCGCTGGAGCTCTTCAAGCCGTTCATCATGAGCCGGCTCGTCGAGCGCAAGTCCGTCCAGAACATCAAGGCGGCGAAGAAGCACGTGGACTCGATGGTCCCGGAGGTCTGGGACGTGCTCGAGGAGGTGATCGCGGAGCATCCGGTGCTGCTGAACCGCGCGCCGACGCTGCACCGCCTCGGGATCCAGGCGTTCGAGCCGGTGCTCGTCGAGGGCAAGGCGATCCAGGTGCACCCGCTCGTCTGCCACGCCTTCAACGCCGACTTCGACGGCGACCAGATGGCCGTCCACCTGCCGCTCTCCGCGGAGGCGCAGGCGGAGGCGCGCATCCTGATGCTGTCGTCGAACAACATCCTCTCGCCCGCGCACGGGCGCCCGCTGACGACGCCGACGCAGGACATGGTCCTCGGCGGCTACTACCTGACCTACTCCGACATCGACCTGAACGAGAAGACGTCGGAGGAGCTCGACCCGAGGCCGAAGCGCTTCGCCTCCGAGGAGGAGATCGAGATGGCGGTCGAGGACGGCCAGATCCGGCTCCAGCAGCCGATCGAGTACCGCCGCAACGGCGAGATCGTGCTGACCACGCCCGGTCGCGTGATCGTCAACGCCGAGGTCGACCGCTCGCTCTGGGAGTCGTTCGGCGAGGCGCCGGCGGAGCGGCCGTTCCTCAACCGCACGCTCTCGAAGAAGGAGATGGACGGCTTCATCTCCGAGCTCGCCGACCGCTACGGCGCGCACGTGATCGCGGGCGTGCTCGACAAGATCAAGACGCTCGGCTTCCGCTACGCCACCAAGGCCGGGATCACGATCTCGAAGAACGACATCGTCATCCCGCAGTCGAAGGAGGAGATCCTCGCCGGCTACGAGGAGAAGGTCACCAACGTCGAGCAGCTCTACGAGCGCGGCCTCATCACCGAGGAGGAGCGGCACGAGTCGATCGTCAACCTCTGGACGGAGGCGACCGAGGAGGTCGCCGAGGCGATGGAGAAGACGCTCTACGAGCTGAACCCGATCTTCATGATGGCCAACTCCGGAGCGCGCGGGTCGTTCAAGCAGATCCGCCAGCTCGCCGGCATGCGCGGCCTGATGGCGAATCCGAAGGGCGAGATCATCGAGCGCCCGATCAAGGCCAACTTCATGGAGGGCCTGTCGGTGCTCGAGTACTTCATCTCCACCCACGGCGCCCGCAAGGGCCTCGCCGACACGGCGCTGCGCACGGCCGACTCGGGCTACCTGACCCGGCGCCTGGTCGACGTCTCGCAGGACGTGATCATCCGCGACGCCGACTGCAAGACCAAGGAGCACGTCGACCTGCCGCTGCACGTGCCCGAGGGCCTGAACAAGAGCCTGCTCGGCCGTACGCTCGCCGAGGACGTCCACAAGCCGCTCTCGAGCGGCAAGCCGGGCAAGACGGTCGTCGGCGAGAAGGGCGCGATCGTCACCAACCCGCTCCTGGCCGAGATCGAGGAGGCCTTCACCGAGAGCGAGGAGGAGGCGGCGATCCCGGTCCGCTCGGTGCTGAAGTGCCGCAGCGAGTTCGGCGTGTGCCAGGCCTGCTACGGCATCTTCCTCGCCACCGGCGGGATGTGCGAGGTCGGCGACGCGGTCGGGATCATCGCCGCGCAGTCGATCGGCGAGCCCGGCACGCAGCTGACGATGCGGACGTTCCACACGGGCGGCGTCGCGGGAGCGGACATCACGCACGGCCTCCCGCGCGTGGTCGAGATCTTCGAGGCGCGCAACCCGAAGGGCGCGGCCAAGCTCGCCGAGGTCGGCGGCAAGGTCGAGATCGAGGACACCGACCGCGGGCCGAAGATCACGATCCACACCGACGAGGTGGACGAGAACGGCGAGCCGCTCGAGCCGGTTGCGTACGCGCTGCCGCGCCGCACGCGGATCCTGGTCAAGAAGGGCCAGATGGTCGAGCCCGGAGACGCGCTCCACGAGGGCTCGATCAACCCGGCCGACCTCCTGCGCCTGAAGGGCTCGACGGCGATCGAGCTGTACCTCGTCGCCGAGGTGCAGAAGGTCTACAAGTCACAGGGCGTCGACATCCACGACAAGCACATCGAGCTGATCATCCGGCAGATGCTGAAGAAGGTGCGCGTCGAGGAGGCCGGCGACACCGACCTCCTGCCCGGCCAGCTCGTCGACCGCGTCGTGCTCGAGCGCGAGAACGTGCGCGTGAAGAAGGAGAAGGGCAAGAAGGAGCAGGCGACCTACGAGCCGCTGATCCTCGGGATCACGAAGGCCTCGCTGGCCACCGAGTCGTTCCTCTCGGCCGCCTCCTTCCAGGAGACGACCAAGGTGCTGACCGACGCCTCGATCGAGGGCAAGGTCGACCGGCTGCTCGGCCTGAAGGAGAACGTGATCATCGGCAAGCTGATCCCGGCCGCCACCGGGCTCAAGAAGTACCGCAACATCGAGATCGGGCCGTCCGAGAAGGTGCCGAAGGAGACCTACGAGCGCGAGGCCCTGCTGGCCGCGCTCGAGGAGATCGGCTCCGACGGCGGCGAGGGGATCGACCTGGCGAGCCTCGGCCTCGACTTCGGCGGCGAGCCGGAGACGAACGGCGAGGGCGCGCAGCCGCGCGAGTCGACCGAGGCCGAAGAGGTGCCCGAGGTCGACACGCCGCTCGACGAATAGCGAAGAAACGTCAGCGCGCGGGAGGTGCGAACGCCTCCCGCGCTGCTACTTTTGAGCGCCGGGTCGTGAAGAGGCTCTCTCCTCATCGCGCTCGCCGCCTGCGCGGGATTCGCGGCCGCTGCCGCACCGGGCCGACGCGGGCACGTGCGGGATCTCCGGCAAGGGGACGCTCTGGGTCGACTTCGCCGACGGCTCGGTGCCGTTCTGGCAGGTGTTCGCGCGTCCGGGCGTGATCGCGGCCGCGGCGAACTTCATCTACCCGCCGCAGCTCCGTGCGCTCGGGGCGAAGACGGTCTACTGGGACATGTACCTGCCGCGGCGGGTCGGCACGCCGCTCGAGCCCTTCGACCCCGGGGTCGTGATCGACCGCGCCAACCGCATCTACGACACGGCCGCGATGTCGAGCGGCTGCACCCAGCCGATGATCGCCGAGAACGAGCTCAACGGCGCCAACACGCTCACGCCCTGGAGCCGCGACCAACGCGCAGTACCGGCGCAACGTCCTGATCTACGTCCAGACCCTCGCCGCGCGTGGGCGCGCAGCCGGTGCTGCTCGTCCCGAGCGTGCCCGTACATGGGCGGCGAGGCCGGGCGACTGGTGGCGGCAGGTCTCGAACTACGCCGACATCGTGCGCGAGTCCTACTTCGCGGCGCCGCAGATCGCGAAGCAGGGGCCGGTGATGGGCAGCCGGACGCTGCGGAACATGTTCCGTAAGCGCATCGCCGAGTTCACGAGCGCCGGCATCTCGCCGCGCAAGCTCGGGCTGATGCTCGGCTTCCACACGACGCCCGGCTCGGGCGGGCGGGAGCGGGCGCCGCGGGCCGCGTGGCTCGAGGTGACGAAGCTGCAGGCGCTCGCCGCGCGCCAGGTCGCGAAGGAGCTCAACCTGCGCTCGGTCTGGTCGTGGGGCTGGGGCGTCTGGAGCGCGGGCGAGACCGACCCGGACAAGCCCGCAGCGGCCTGCGTCTACCTCTGGGCGCGCTCGGCCAAGCTCTGCGACGGCCCCGCGGCCGCGGGCTCGAGCTTCAACGCCTCGCTCACCCAGGGCCAGCTCGTCTTCCCGCCGGGGCGCACGCTGCACGCTCCTCGGCAAGCAGGTCGATTCGAGCGCGATCTCCGACCTCACGCCGGTGACCGGCGACGAGGACGTCGCGTTCACCGCGGCCTTCGCGCGGGTGATCGCCGAGCCTCTACGCGCCGATCAAGGCGCAAGCAGGTCTCCGCCGCCGAGAAGGCGGTCGTGACCGGCAACTTCGGCAGCTACGCGCCGCTACCGCGCGGCGCTCGCCAAGGCCCACGCGAGCCCGAGCGCGGCGCGCGGCGTGATCGCCGACGAGCTGCGCCGAGCCCAGATCGAGGCGCGCATGCACGTGCCGAACCCGACCTCCGAGGACGTTCAGGCGTACTACGACTCCTACCTCGAGACCGAGGCGCGGCTGGTCGAGACGAAGAGCTCCGGCGCCCTGGCTCGGCAACCGCCGCCGCGGCTTCGCGCTCGCGTCGAACTCGCCGCCGCAGCTCTTCTCGATTCCGGAGGGCAAGTGGCTGAAGGTCCGGACGATGACCGGCACCTACGAGGTGCGGGCGGTCGACCCCGCTGTTCCGCTCGGGGCGCTGCCGTTCGGCCTCGTCCGGCCTGCGCTCGTGGCGGCGCTGAAGGCGCTCGACCGCGAGGAGCGCTACGACAGCTGGCTGCTGGCGCGGCAGAAGGGCTTCGTCGAGCAGGCGACCTGCCGCGACGACCAGCTTCCGACGCCGGGCATCGTCCCGCTCACGGACTACCTGCCCTTCCTCTCGGCGGGCTAGCCGGCCTCGGCCTCGAGTCCGAGGCGGCCTGCCGACCGACCTGGCCCTTGCCGAGCTCCTTGGCGCGGTAGAGCGCCTCGTCCGCGCGCTCGAAGAAGGCGGTCGGGTCGTCGTCGGGCTGCAGCTCGGCGATGCCCGCGGAGACGAAGAGCCGTCCTGCCTGCCCGACCGGGCGCGAGGAGACCGCACCGCGCAGCCGGTGGTAGAGCTGGTCGGCGTCGTCGGTCGAGGACTCCGGCAGGATCACCGCGAACTCGTCGCCGCCGACTCGGCAGGCGATGTCGGCCGATCGAACCGCCTCGCGTACGCGCTCGGCGGTCTCGGCGAGCACCGCGTCCCCGGAGAGATGGCCGATGCGGTCGTTGATCGCCTTGAAGTCGTCCAGGTCGAAGACGATCAGCGCCAGGCGGCGCTCGTAGCGCTGCGCGCGCGCCACTTCGCGCGCGAGGGTCTCGTGGAAGTAGCGTCGGTTGTGGAGCCCGGTGAGCGCGTCGAGGTCGGCGAGCTGCCGCGCCTCGCGGAAGCGGCGGGCGTTCTCGATCGCGGGGCCGGCCCGCCTGGACAGCTCCTCGAGCTCCCGGATCATGCTCCTCCTCGAAGCGGAACGTGGGTGAGCGGCTGTAGATCGCGATGAACCCGATCGATCCGGTCTCGCCGGGAACGGGCACGGCCAGGCCGGAATGCACGAGCTCCTCGCCTTCGAGCGACGCCGGGTACTGGTAGGCGATCGAGATCGCGCGCGCCTCGTGCCCGTTGGGCGGGCCGGAGATCACCTGGCGCTGGGCCTCTTCGTCGGAGAGGCCCTTCGTGGCGACGATCGGCTTGTCGTCGGTGTGGATCGAGACGAGGGCCGCGTCGGCGCCCGTCATCGCACCGCCGGCCTCGAGCGTGCGCGCCAGCACCTCCTCGAGGTCGATCGAGCTCGCCGAGCTCGTTCAGGAGGCTGTTTCGCCTGCCCTCCTCCTGCATCCGCTCGAGGGCGCCGGCCAGCTCTTGCACCATCGACTCCATGCGGGTGTTCATCTGGGAGACGAGGGCGACGACGTCCTGCCGGTCGCGCCTGCGCCGCCGAGCCCGCACGATGGCGACGAATCCCACGAGCGCGAGCGTCGCCAACGCCGCGCCGACAGCGACGACGACGGTGGTAGCCGTCAACACCTCGCCGATCATCTCCCTCGTCTTGTCCTCCGCCCTGCCCGGCATGAGCCCCAAAAGGCGCCGGACGTTCTCACTGTAATCCCGTTCAGGGTCGCGGGCTATGGTTCGAAAGGGGTAAAAGCAGTCGAGCCAATCGGCACGAGAGCCCGGAGATCCCGTGCAGCCATGCCCGTTTGGCCGTTTGACGCTGGGGGGTCGGCTTCGCTACCATCGTCCCTCGGTTGGCAGGGGCCCAGCCCCTAGGCCAACCTTTGTTGTGTCCGCCCCTAATCACGTAAGGAATACATGCCGACCGTAAATCAGCTGGTCCGGAAGGGCAGGGTCTCGCCGCCGGCGAAGATGAAGACCCCTGCGCTTCGCGGCGCGCCGCAGAAGCGCGGCGTCTGCACGCGCGTGTACACGACCACGCCGAAGAAGCCGAACTCGGCCCTGCGAAAGGTCGCGCGCGTCCGTCTGACCAACGGCATGGAAGTCGGCGCCTACATTCCGGGCGAGGGACACAACCTGCAGGAGCACTCGGTCGTCCTCGTGCGTGGAGGACGCGTCAAGGACCTGCCGGGCTTCCGGTACAAGGTGATCCGCGGCGGGCTCGACGCTTCGGGCGTCGGCGAGCGGCGCCAGGGGCGTTCGAAGTACGGCGCCAAGAAGGGTTCGTAATGCCGCGCCGCGCCACGATTCAGCCCCGTCCGCTGGAGCCGGATCCCCTCTACAGCTCTCGCCTCGTCTCGCAGGTGATCAACAAGGTGATGACCGCCGGCAAGAAGTCGACCGCCGAGACGATCGTCTACCGCGCCCTGGACCGGGTCGGCGAGCAGACCGGCAAGCCGCCGGTCGAGGTGCTGGAGCAGGCGATCAAGACCGTCACCCCCGTGCTCGAGGTGCGCTCACGGCGGGTCGGCGGCGCCAACTACCAGGTGCCCGTCGAGGTGCCGCAGCGGCGTGCGCGGACGCTGGCCGTGCGTTGGCTGGTCCAGTTCGCGCGCGACCGGCGCGAAAAGCAGATGCACGACAAGCTTGCGGGCGAGATCCTCGACGCGCTCAACCAGCAGGGCGGCGCCTTCAAGCGCAAGGACGACCTCTACCGGATGGCGCAGGCCAACAAGGCCTTCGCGCATTACCGGTGGTGATCGCGTGAGCACCGTGGACACCAAGACGCGCAGCGTCGCCCTCGAGAACGTCCGCAACATCGGGATCATGGCCCACATCGACGCGGGCAAGACGACCACGACGGAGCGGATCCTCTTCTACACCGGCCGCACCCACAAGATGGGCGAGGTCCACGAGGGTGGCGCGGTGATGGACTGGATGGCCCAGGAGCAGGAGCGGGGCATCACGATCACCTCTGCTGCGACGACGGCGTCGTGGCGCGATTTTCGTATCAACATCATCGATACGCCCGGGCACGTGGACTTTACGGTCGAGGTGGAGCGCAGCCTGCGCGTCCTCGACGGCGCAATCGCCGTCTTCGACTCGGTCGCGGGCGTCGAGCCGCAGTCCGAGACGGTCTGGCGGCAGGCCGACCGCTACCGCGTTCCGCGGATCGCCTTCATCAACAAGATGGACCGCACCGGCGCGGACTTCTTCGCAGCCGTGCAGTCGATGGTCGACCGCCTCGGAGCCCGCCCGGTGCCGGTGCAGCTCCCGCTCGGCCAGGAGGAGCATTTCCGCGGCGTCGTCGACCTGATCGAGATGCGCGCGATCAGCTGGGCCGACGACCTGGGCGAGAAGATGGAGATCGGTGAGGTCCCGGCCGAGCTGCTCGAGCAGGCGCGGGAGTACCACCACCAGCTGATCGACGCCGTCGCCGACCACGACGACGAGCTCATGGAGACCTATCTCCTCGACGAGGAGGCGGTCACGCCCGAGATGCTGAAGCGCGCGCTGCGGGCGGCGACGCTCGACATCACCGTGACGCCGGTGTTCGCCGGCTCGGCCTTCAAGAACAAGGGGATCCAGCCTCTGCTCGACGGCGTGATCGACTACCTACCGAGCCCGCTCGACGTGCCGCCGATCCACGGGATCGACCCCCGCACCGAGCACGAGCTCTCGCGCCGGCCGGCGCTCGACGAGCCCTTCTCGGCGCTCGTCTTCAAGGTCATGTCCGACCCGTACGTCGGCAAGCTGACGTACTTCCGTGTCTACTCGGGCCGGGTCGGGGCCGGCGACCGGGTCATGAACACGACGACCGGCAAGACCGAGCGGATCGGCCGGATCCTCCAGATGCACGCGAATCACCGCGAGGAGCGCGAGGAGATCGGCGCGGGCGAGATCGCCGCGGCGGTCGGGATCAAGAACTCGACCACGGGCGACACCCTTTCGATCGACACCGCGCCGATCCGGCTCGAGTCGATGGACTTCCCGGACCCGGTCATCGCGGTTGCAATCGAGCCGAAGACGAAGGCCGACCAGGACAAGCTCGGAGCGGGTCTCCAGCGCCTGTCCGAGGAGGACCCGACCTTCCGCGTCCAGACCGACGACGAGACCGGCCAGACCCTGATCTCGGGCATGGGCGAGCTCCACCTCGAGATCATCGTCGACCGCCTCCTGCGCGAGTTCTCGGTCGACGCGAACGTCGGCCGCCCGCAGGTCGCCTACCGCGAGACGTTCGGCCGCCCGGTCGAGAAGATCGAGGGCAGGTTTGTCCGGCAGACCGGCGGACGCGGCCAGTACGGCCACGCGATCATCAACGGCGAGCCGACCGAGCCGGGCGAGGGCTACGAGTTCCTGGACAAGATCGTGGGGGGCAAGATCCCGCGCGAGTACATCCCGGCCGTCGATCTCGGCATCCAGGAGGCGATGGACTCGGGGATCCTGGCGGGCTACCCCGTGGTGGACGTCAGGATCGAGCTGGTCGACGGCTCGTTCCACGACGTCGACTCCAGCGAGATGGCCTTCAAAGTCGCGGGCTCGATGGCCTTCAAGGAGGCGATGAAGCGCTCGAAGCCGAAGCTGCTCGAGCCGGTCATGGCCGTGGAGGTCGTGACCCCCGAGGAGTACCTCGGCGACGTGATGGGCGACCTCAACTCGCGCCGCGGGCGCGTCGAGGGCCTGGAGCCGCGCGGGAACGCGCAGGCGATCAGGGCGCACGTCCCCCTTGCAACGATGTTCGGCTACGCCACCGACCTGCGCTCGACGACGCAGGGGCGAGCCACGTTCACCATGCAATTCGATCGCTACGAGGAAGTCCCTCAGTCGATCGCGGGCGAAATCGTCGACGCCCAGACGTAAGCAACCGGAGGAGAGAATGGCCAAGCAGAAGTTCGAGCGGAACAAGCCGCATCTGAACGTCGGGACGATCGGTCACATCGACCACGGCAAGACGACGCTCACCGCCGCGATCACGAAGGTGCTCGCCGAGAAGGGCGGCAACACGACCGTCAAGTCGTTCGAGGAGATCGACAACGCACCCGAGGAGAAGCAGCGCGGCATCACGATCAACACGTCGCACGTCGAGTACGAGACGGACAACCGCCACTACGCGCACGTCGACTGCCCGGGTCACGCCGACTACATCAAGAACATGATCACCGGTGCCGCTCAGATGGACGGCGCGATCCTGGTGGTCTCGGCGGCCGACGGGCCGATGCCGCAGACGCGGGAGCACATCCTGCTCGCGCGCCAGGTCGAGGTCCCGTACATCGTCGTCTTCCTGAACAAGGCCGACATGGTCGACGACCCCGAGCTGCTCGAGCTCGTCGAGATGGAGGTGCGCGAGCTGCTCTCGAGCTACGAGTTCCCCGGCGACGACATCCCGATCGTGACCGGCTCGGCGCTGAGGGCGCTCGAGGGTGACGAGGAGGCCGCGGGCAAGATCCTCGAGCTGATGGAGCAGGTCGACTCGTACATCCCGGAGCCGACCCGCGACACGGACAAGCCGTTCCTGATGCCGATCGAGGACGTCTTCACGATCACCGGCCGCGGCACCGTCGTCACGGGCCGCATCGAGCAGGGGAAGATCGAGTCGGGCAACGAGGTCGAGATCGTCGGCATCCACCCGGAGGTCGCGAAGACCGTGGTCACCGGGCTCGAGATGTTCCAGAAGACGCTCGACTTCGCCCAGGCCGGCGACAACGCGGGCGCGCTGCTCCGCGGCACGAAGCGCGAGGAGGTGGAGCGCGGCCAGGTGCTGGCGAAGCCGGGCTCGATCACGCCGCACACGCAGTTCAAGGCCGAGGTCTACGTGCTCTCGAAGGACGAGGGCGGGCGGCACACGCCGTTCTTCAACAACTACCGCCCGCAGTTCTACTTCCGCACGACCGACGTGACGGGCGCGATCAAGCTCCCGGAGGGCCAGGAGATGGTCATGCCGGGGGACAACACGAACATGGAGATCGAGCTGATCCAGCCGATCGCCATGGACCAGGGCCTGCGCTTCGCGATCCGCGAGGGCGGTCGCACGGTCGGCGCCGGCGTCGTCACAGCGATCGACAAGTAGGGGAGCGCCGGTGCCGCAGAACAAGATCCGCATCCGCCTCAAGGGCTACGACCACCAGCAGCTGGACAAGTCCGCGAGCCAGATCGTGGAGACGGCTCAGCGCACCGGCGCGACCATCACCGGCCCTGTGCCCCTGCCCACCGAGAAGAACGTCTACTGCGTGATCCGCAGCCCGTTCAAGGACAAGGACTCGCGCGAGCACTTCGAGGTGCGAACGCACAAGCGCCTGATCGACATCCACTCGCCCACGCCGAAGACGGTCGACTCGCTGATGCGGCTCGACCTCCCGGCCGGCGTCGACATCGAGATCAAGCTGTGAAAGGCATCATCGGCAGGAAGCTCGGCATGACCCAGCTCTTCGACGCGGAGACGGGGCAGGTGACCCCCGTGACCGTGATCGAGGCGGGCCCGTGCCCGATCGTCAAGGTCAAGACGGTGGACTCGGACGGCTACGAGGCCGTCCAGCTCGCGTTCGACAAGGTTCCGGAGCGGAAGATCTCGAAGGCCGAGCGTGGCCACCTCGGCCAGATCGAGCCGCACCGGCGCCTGGTCGAGTTCCGCGGGACGACCGAGCTGACCGAAGGTGAGTCGATCACCGTCGAGGCCTTCGAGCCCGGCGAGGCGATCAAGGTCTCCGGAATCGGGATCGGCAAGGGCTTCGCCGGCACGATCAAGCGCCACAACTTCAGCCGCGGCCCCGTCTCGCACGGCTCGCACAACGTCCGCAAGCCGGGCTCGATCGGTGCGTCCGCCACGCCCTCGCGCGTCTTCAAGGGCGTGCGGATGGCGGGTCGAATGGGCGGCAAGCGCGTCACGCAGGTGGGGCTGACGGTGCACGAGGTCGATCCCGAGCGGAACCTGCTCCTGGTCAAGGGCGCAGTTCCCGGGCCCAAGAACGGGTTCGTCGAGGTCAGGGAGGACAAGAACCGTGGCGCCTAAATCGTCTCCGGACAGGACCGAACGGTCCGACCGGTCAGTTCAGACGGACGCAGGGGCAAAGCCCGCGCGCCCTGAGGGCGGCACCGCAAGCGGTGCCTTGAAAGCCCCGCTCCTGAACAAGGCCGGCAAGTCGGCGAAGAGCCTCACGCTCGAAGAGGCCGTCTTCGGCATCGAGCCGAAGCCGTACCTCGTGCACGAGACGGTTCGCGCCGAGCTGAACGCTGCTCGCGCAGGAACGCGCGGGGCGAAAAGCCGCGGCCTCGTCGCCGGCGGCCGCGCCAAGCCGTGGCGCCAGAAGGGCACCGGCCGCGCCCGCGCCGGCACGACGCGCGCTCCGCACTGGACCGGCGGCGGCCTCGCATTCCCCCCGACCATGCGCAGCTTCGACGGGAAGGTCAACCGCAAGGCCCGTCGCGCCGCGCTCCGCAGCGTCCTCTCGGCGCACGCCCAGGCCGGCACCCTCGCCGTGCTGGATCCCGCAGTGTTCGACGCCCCGTCCACGAAGGCCGCGGCCGATCTCGTCGATGCCTGGGGCAAGGACGCGCCGTTGCTCGTCGTTGCCCAGCCGGAGGACGAGGCGCTGATCAAGTCCTTCCGCAACCTCGCGCGCGTCGAGATCACGATTCCGAGCGAGCTCGAGGTGCGCCACCTCGTGCGCGCGGGCTCGCTGCTCATCAGCGAGCCGGCGCTCGAGCAGGTCCAGGGGAGGGCGAGTTGAGCCTCCACCCCAACGAGGTCCTGCTCGCGCCCGTGGTCTCGGAGAAGAGCTACGGCCTGATCGAGGACCGCAAGTACTCGTTCCGGGTCCACCCGGACGCGCACAAGACGCAGATTCGCCAGGCCGTCGAGGAGCTCTTCGGCGTGAACGTGATCGCCGTCAACGTGATCAAGGTGCAGTCGAAGCCGAAGCGGCGCGGATTGGTCCGCGGCCGCAAGCCCGGATGGAAGAAGGCGATCGTGCAGCTCCGTCAGGGCGAGTCGATCGAGATCTTCGAGGGGGCTCAGGCGTAGTGCCGGTCCGCAAGTACAAGCCGACCTCGCCCGGGCGGCGCTTCATGTCCGTCTCGACCTTCGAGGAGATCACGAAGACCGAGCCGGAGAAGAGCCTGCTCGAGCCGCTGAAGAAGAGCGGCGGGCGCAACAAGTACGGCCGCATCACCCGGCGCCACCAGGGCGGCGGGCACAAGCGCCGGTACCGCGTGATCGACTTCAAGCGCGTCAAGGACGGCGTGCCGGCGAAGGTGGCCGCGATCGAGTACGACCCGAACCGCTCGGCGCGGATCGCGCTCCTTCACTACGCGGACGGGGCCAAGTCGTACATCCTCGCGCCCGCTCGGCTGCAGGTCGGCGCCTCGGTCGAATCCGGCCCAGGGGCCGACATCAAGCCGGGAAACGCCCTTCCGCTGCAGAACATCCCGACGGGCACGCTCGTCCACAACGTCGAGCTCAAGCCCGGCAGGGGCGGCCAGCTCGCGCGCAGCGCCGGCTCGGGCGTCCAACTCGTGGCGAAGGACGAGGGCATGGGCGTCCTTCGGCTACCATCGGGCGAGCTGCGCCGGGTCCCGCTCACGTGCCGGGCGACGATCGGGCAGGTCGGCAATGTCGACCACGAGAACATCACAGGCGGCAAGGCGGGGCGCAGCCGCTGGAAGGGCAAGCGCCCGACGGTGCGCGGCTCTGCGATGAACCCGGTCGACCACCCGCACGGCGGCGGCGAGGGCAAGTCGAAGGGCGGCCGGCATCCGGTGACGCCGTGGGGCGTGCCCACGCTCGGCAAGCGCACCCGGCGCAAGCACAAGGAATCCGACAAGTTGATCGTCCGCGGCAGGCGGCGAGGGAAGGACAAGCGTTAGATGAGCAGGTCTAGTAAGAAGGGGCCCTTCGTTGAGGAGCGGTTGTTGAGCCGCGTCCAGGGGATGAACGAGTCCGGGTCGAAGCAGATGATCCGGACCTGGTCGCGCTCGTCGACGGTCTTCCCGGACATGGTCGGGCACACCATCGCCGTCCACGACGGCCGCAAGCACGTGCCCGTCTTCATCACGGAGCAGATGGTCGGGCACAAGCTCGGCGAGTTCGCGCCCACGCGGACGTTCCGCGGCCACTCCGGCGACCGCAAGACGGAGGTCAAGCGCTAGCGATGGCGACCGTCGAGCGACAGGAAGTCAAGGCCGTGGCCAAGTGGGTGCGCATGTCGCCCCGCAAGGCGCGGCTCGTGGTCGAGCACATCCGGGGCCGGTCGGTTCCGGAGGCTCGGACCGTGCTCGCGTTCACCCAGCGCGCGGCCGCCCGCGAGATCGAGAAGGTCTTGAGCTCGGCCGTAGCGAACGCCGAGGCGAACCACAACCTCGTCGGCGACGACCTGGTCGTCTCGGCTGCCTACGTGGACGAGGGCCCTGTCATGAAGCGCTGGCGCGCCCGAGCGCGCGGCCGCGCAGCCAGGATCCAGAAGCCCACCTGCCACATCACCGTGAAGCTGGTCGAGGTCGAGCGCGCGCCGGAGCCGGCGCCGCCCGCTCCCGAGCCGGAGCCCCAGGCGGAGGAGAAGCCCAAGCGCAAGCCGGCGCCGAAGCGCAAGGCGCCCGCGAAGAAGAAGGAAGAGGAGGCGACCACCTAGTGGGTCAGAAAATCCATCCCGGCGGCCTGCGCGTGGGTGTCATCCACGACTGGAAGTCGAACTGGTACACCGGCACGAAGGAGTTCTCGGCGTACCTGCTCGAGGACATCAAGATCCGCGAGCACATCTACAACAAGCTCGCTCACGCGGGCCTGTCCGACATCCTGATCCGCAAGGACGCCCAGCGGATCACGATCGACATCTACACGGCGCGCCCCGGGATCGTGATCGGGAAGTCCGGCGTCGAGGTCGACGCGCTGCGCAAGGACATTCACGGCATGACCAACAAGGCCGTGCACATCAACATCAACGAGATCAAGCGTCCCGAGCTGGACGCGAAGCTGGTCGCGCAGTCGATCGCCGAGCAGCTCGCGAACCGCGTCAGCTTCCGGCGCGCGATGAAGCGCTCGCTCGCCTCGGCGATGCGCTCCGGCGCCCAGGGCGTGAAGGTGCAGTGCGGAGGCCGGCTCGGCGGCGGCGAGATGAGCCGCTCGGAGAGCTACTCCGAGGGCCGCGTCCCGCTGCACACGATCCGCGCCGACATCGACTACGGCTTCGTCGAGGCGAAGACGACCTTCGGCCGCATCGGCGTGAAGGTCTGGATCAACAAGGGCGAGATCATGCCCGAGGGTTACGAGGGCATGGCTCAGAAGGACGCGCGGCTCGGCGACCAGGACACGGCTCGCCGGCGCGGCGGAACCTCCGAGGGCCTCGGCGCCTCCCGCGAGGGCGGGCGCGGGCGCGGCCCTGATCGCGAAGGGCTCGGCCCGGTGCGCCAGCGGCGCAAGGGCTCGGGGGGCGGCCCTCGGCGACCCAGCGGTCGCGGCAAGGCGAGCGCCCAGGACAACGTCGAGCGGCCCCGCGCCGACGAGGAGCCGACCTCGGCCGAAGGACGCGAGCAGCCGCCGGCCGAGCCGGAGGCAACCCGGCCGGAGGCAGAGGCCGCCGTGGAAGCGCCCGCACAGGCCGAGGACCAGCCGAAGCCCGAGAGCACGGGCGACGAGTCCGCGGAGAAGAGTGACGGCTGATGCTGCTCCCGAAGAAGACCAAGTACCGCAAGTACCAGCGAGGCCGCCGCAGAGGCGTCGCGAAGGGACAGACGACGGTGCAGGCCGGCGACTACGGCCTCAAGGCGCTCGAGGCCGGCTGGATCACCAACCGGCAGATCGAGGCCGCTCGAATCGCGATGACCAGGAAGATTCGCCGTGGTGGGAAGGTCTGGATCAACGTCTTCCCGGACAAGCCCGTGACGCAGAAGCCGGCCGAGACGCGGATGGGGTCCGGCAAGGGGGCACCCGAGCACTGGGTCGCGGTCGTGAAGCCGGGGCGCGTGATGTTCGAGCTCGCCGGCGTGGACGACAGGCTGGCGAAGGAGGCCCTACGCCTGGCCGGACGCAAGCTGCCGATCAAGACCAAGGTCGTGACGAGGGAGGCGGATCTCTTTGCGAGCTAGAGAGCTGCGCGAGATGACCGACGAGGAGCTGGATATGCGGCTCGCCGACACGCGCCAGGAGCTGTTCAACCTGCGCTTCCAGTCCGCGACCGGCGCCCTGGAGAACCCCGCTCGCCTGAAGCACGCCAAGCGCGAGATCGCCCGCATCCTGACCGTCCGAAACGAGCGGGAAGGAAGCCTGATTACGAGAGAGACGAATGGCTGACGAGAACCAGACACCAGAAGAAGAGCAGCAGCCGGAAGAGACCCCCGAGGCGGTCTCGGAGGAGCCCGTGGAGGAGACTGCGGCCGAGGAGACACCGGCCGAGGATCCGGTCGCCGAGGAGCCTGCGCCTGAGGAGGCGCCTCCGGCCGAGGAGGAGCCTGCTGCTGAAGCGGTGGAGGAGCCTGCTGCCGAAGCGGAGGAGCCTGCTGCTGAGGCCGAGGAGGAGCCTGCCGCCGAAGCGGTGGAGGAGCCAGCCGCCGAAGCGGAGGAGCCTGCCCCTGCGGCTGAGGAGCCGGCGGCCTCCACCGAGGCGGAAGCCGCTCCCCCTCAGCAGCCGGTTGCCAAGCCGAAGCGCAAGCGCATGCCGCGCTCGCAGCGCCACAAGCACTCCAAGCCGAAGCGCGAGCGCCCTGCCGAGCGCCGTCCGATCGTCCGGCTGCCCAAGCCCGAGCACGAGCGCGGGCGCAGTCAGGAGCGGCGCGGCGTCGTCGTCTCGAGCGCGATGGACAAGACGATCGTGGTCAAGGTCGACACCGTGAAAGCGCATCCGAAGTACAAGAAGGTCGTTCGCCGCTCGTCCAAGTTCCATGCGCACGACGAGGAGAACGCGGCCAAGGTCGGCGACCTGGTTCGGATCGTCGAGACGCGCCCGCTCTCGAAGACGAAGAACTGGCGCCTTGCCGAGGTCCTGGAGGAAGCGAAGTGATCCAGCAGGAATCCCGCCTGCGCGTCGCCGACAACACGGGCGCCCGTGAGATCCTGTGCATCCGCGTCAAGGGTGGATCCAAGCGCCGCTACGCCCGCGTGGGCGATGTGATCACCGCCACCGTCAAGAGCGCGAGCCCGCAGGGCGCGGTCAAGAAGGGCGAGGTCGTGGAGGCCGTGGTCGTTCGCACCCGCAAGCCTTTCGGCCGCGACGACGGCACCTCGATCGCCTTCGACGAGAACGCCGCGGTGCTGATCGACACGGCGCGAAACCCGCGCGGCACCCGCATCTTCGGGCCGGTCGCCCGCGAGCTGAGGGAGAAGAACTTCATGAAGATCGTGTCCCTAGCCCCCGAGGTTCTCTGATGAGCCACAAGATGAAAGTCCGCAAGGGCGATCTCGTCCACATGCTCTCGGGCAAGGACCGCGGCAAAGAGGGCCGCGTCATCGAGGCGCGCCCGCGCGAGCGGCGGGTCGTGGTCGAGAACCTGAACATCCAGAAGCGGCACACGCGCCCACGGCCGATCAAGGACTCGAGCCGGATGGGCGGCAGCCAGATGACCCCCGGCGGCGTGATCTCGAAGCCGGCGCCGGTGCCCGTCGCCAACGTGATGCTGGTCTGTCCGACGTGCAACCGGCCGACGCGGATCGGCATGACCACCAAAGAGGTCAAGGGCCGAGACGTGCACGTGCGCGTCTGCAAGCGCGCCGACTGCGGTCAGGAGATCGACAAATGAGCCCGCGGCCCCGCAAGGCGGAGACGAACGGCTACGTGCCGCGGCTGAAGACGACCTACGAGCAGAACGTCCGCCCGCGCCTGCAGGACGAGCTCCAGCTGAGCTCGGTCATGCAGGTTCCGCGCGTCCAGAAGATCACGCTCAACATGGGCGTCGGAGAGGCGAAGACCGAGGCGAAGGCGCTCGACAGCGCGATCGAGGAGCTGACCACGATCGCCGGGCAGCGCGCCCAGATGCGCAAGGCCCGCAAGTCGATCGCCAGCTTCAAGGTGCGCGAGGGCATGCCCGTGGGCGCGCGCGTGACGCTGCGCGGCGCCCGCATGTGGGAGTTCCTCGACCGGCTCGTCTCGATCGCGCTCCCGCGCATCCGCGACTTCCGAGGGCTCGACCCGGGCTCGTTCGACGGGCGCGGCAACTTCTCGCTCGGGATTCGCGAGCAGATCATCTTCCCGGAAATCGACTACGACTCGATCGCCGCGATCCGCGGCCTCGACGTCGCGATCACGACCACGGCATCGGACGACGAGCAGGGGCTGGCGCTCCTGCGCGCGCTCGGAATGCCGTTTGCACAGACGAGCAGCGAAGGAGAGTCGTAAGGAATGGCGAGAAAGGCCCTGATCGAGAAGTCGCACAAGCCACAGCGCTACAAGGTGCGTGCCTACACGCGCTGCAACCGCTGCGGCCGGCCGCGCGCGGTCTACAAGAAGTTCGGGCTCTGCCGAATCTGCCTGCGCGATCTCGCCCACGACGGCGTCATCCCGGGCATGACCAAGTCGAGCTGGTAGGAGGGGCGCATGCAGACTGATCCCATCGCAGACATGCTCACCCGGATTCGCAACGCCAACCGCGCGCTGCACGAGCGCGCCGAGATGCCGAGCTCGCGGTTGAAGTCCGAGATCGCCCGGCTCCTCAAGGAGGAGGGCTACATCCGCGACTACGAGGTCAAGCGCGAGGAGGACACGCCCTACGACACGCTCGTGATCGAGCTCAAGTTCGGCCGCAACCGCGAGCGCGTGATCACCGACCTCAAGCGCATCTCGAAGCCCGGCCGCCGTGTCTACGCACGCAAGGACCGACTGCCGCGCGTCCTCGGCGGAATGGGCATCTCGATCCTGTCCACCTCCAACGGCCTGATCACGAGCCGCACTGCCGCCGAGCAGGGAGTCGGCGGCGAGGTCGTCTGCTTCGTCTGGTGAGCCATGAGTCGAATCGGTAGACAACCCATCGAGCTACCGGCCGGCGTGGCCGTCTCGCTCTCACCCGGCCGCGTGATGGTCAACGGGCCCCTCGGCGAGCTCAGCCAGCAGGTTCCCGTGCGCATGCAGGTCGAGCAGGAGGACGGCACCGTCGTCGTCAAGCGGCCGACCGAGCGCGGGGAGGACCGCGCGCTGCACGGGCTCACTCGCAGCCTGATCGCGAACATGGTCGAGGGCGTCACGAACGGATTCCAGAAGCGCCTTGAGATTCAGGGCGTTGGCTACCGCGCGTCCCTGCGCGGCACCGATCTCGAGCTCAACGTCGGCTTCTCGCACTCGGTCGTGTTGAAGGCGCCGCAGGGGATCACGTTCGAGGTGCCGACGCCGACCGAGGTGATCGTCAAGGGCATCGACAAGCAGCAGGTCGGCCAGCTCGCCGCCGAGGTGCGCAAGGTGCGCCCCCCCGAGCCGTACAAGGGCAAGGGGATCCGCTACGAGGGCGAGTACGTGCGCCGCAAGGTCGGGAAGCGGGCGTGAGCGCGCTCTCCGTCAGGCAGGCGCGCGTCCGCAGGCACAAGCGCGTGCGGGGGAAGATCTTCGGCACCGCCGAGCGGCCGCGCCTGGTCGTGTTTCGCTCGAACCGCGGCATCGAGGCGCAGCTGGTCGACGACCTCGAGGGCAAGACGCTCGCGGCCGCGAGCTGGCTCCAGCTGAAGGGAGCCAAGGGCTCGAAGACCGATCAGGCGGCTGCGGTCGGCAAGCTGCTGGCCCAGAACGCGAAGAAGGCCGACGTCGAGACGGTGGTCTTCGACCGCGGCGGCTACCTCTACCACGGCCGCGTCAAGGCGCTGGCCGATGCAGCACGCGAAGGAGGACTCAAGTTCTAGTGGCAATCGACGTTCAGGAGACGAGAGAGCTCAAGGAGCGCGTGGTCGAGATCAACCGCGTCGCCAAGGTCGTGAAGGGCGGGCGGCGGTTCTCGTTCACCGCGCTGGTCGTGATCGGCGACGAGGTCGACCGGGTCGGCCTCGGCTACGGCAAGGCGCGCGAGGTTCCGCTCGCGATCTCCAAGGCGGTCGACGACGCCAAGAAGAACCTCTTCCAGGTGCCGCGGCACGGGACGACGATCACGCACGAGATCCTGGGCGTGTTCGGTGCCGCCCGCGTCCTGCTGCGGCCGGCGAGCGAAGGAACAGGCGTGATTGCCGGCGGCGGCGTGCGCGCCGTGCTCGAGCTGGCGGGAATCCGCGACATCCTGGCGAAGAGCCTGGGGACGACGAACCCGATCAACATGCTCAAGGCGACCGTTCAGGGCCTGCAGAGCCTGCGCCGCCCGGCCGAGGTGGCCGAGATGCGCGGCCTCACGATCCAGCAGGTCCTGCCCGTGAGCGCGAAGCCGAAGGAGGAAGAGCCGGAGCCGGCCGCCGTGGCGGCCCCGGAGGTGAGCGATGGCGAAGCTGAAGATCACGCAGACGCGTAGCTCGATCGGCCAGAGCGCCAGGCACCGCGGCACCCTGCGTGCGCTCGGCCTCGGCAAGATCGGGCGCAGCGTCGAGAAGGACGAGAGCCCGCAGGTCGCCGGTATGCTGAGGAAGGTCCGTCACCTCGTCAGGGTGGACACCGACTGATGGCCGACGAGCTCAACCTTTCGAACCTGAAGCCCGCGCAGCCGCGCAAGAATCGCAAGCGCGTGGGCCGCGGCCTGGGCTCCGGCAAGGGCCGGTATTCCGGCCGCGGGATCAAGGGCCAGAAGTCGCGCTCGGGCTCGAACAAGATGCGCCCGGGCTTCGAGGGCGGCCAGAACCCGATCTACATGCGCCTGGGCAAGCAACGCGGCCCGTACTCGAGGGACGCGATGCCGATGGGCCCGCACCGCACCTCGACCGTCCCGGTCAACGTCGCTGCGCTCGAGGAGCGCTTCGACGCGGGGGCAGAGGTGACGGTGGAGGCGCTCATCGAGAAGGGGCTGATCCGCAACTCGCGCACCGACGTGAAGCTGCTCGGCAACGGCGACCTGAGCAAGAAGCTCAGCATCACCGTCCATGCCGCGTCGGCCAGTGCCCGAGAGAAGGTTGAGGCAGCCGGCGGCTCGTTGACGCTTCTGCGCGAGCCGAAGGTGCGCCGCCCGAAGCGTCGCCCGAAGAGCGCCGCGCCGAGCGAGCCGGAGGTCGAAGAGACGGAGCCGGAGTCAGAGGCCGAGCCCGAGCCCGAGGCCGAGCCCGAGCCGGAGACAGAGGCGGAAGGGGACGAGGGCTAGGTGTTCTCCTGGCTTTCGAACGCGTGGCGCGTGCCGGAGCTCCGGAAGCGCGTCCTCTTCACCGCGTTGGTGCTGGCCCTGTACCGGCTCGGCTCGTGGATTCCCGCTCCTGGAGTCGACTCCGCGTCGATCAAGCAGTACTTCAACAACCAGGGCGGCACCATCCTCGGCCTGCTGAACGTCTTCTCCGGAGGAGCGCTCTCGCAGTTCTCGTTGTTCGCGCTCGGGATCATGCCGTACGTCACGGCCTCGATCATCCTGCAGCTCCTGACGGTCGTGATCCCGAAGCTGGAGCAGCTGCAGAAGGAAGGCGAGTCCGGTTACGCCAAGATCAACCAGTACACGCGCTACCTGACAGTCGTGCTCGCGGCCGCCCAGGCAACCGGCTACGCGTACCTGTTCCAGCGCCAGGGCGCGCTGAACGCGAACGCCGGCCGCACCGTTCTGATCGTGATCACGCTCACCGCCGGCACGACCTTGCTGATGTGGATGGGCGAGATGGTCACGAAGCGCGGGATCGGCAACGGCATCTCGCTGCTGATCTTCGCGTCGATCCTCGCCTCCGCGCCCGCGGGCGTGACCGCCTGGTACAACGGCGGCCCGATGGAGAAGCTGTTCTTCCCGCTGATCGCGATCGGGATCGTCGTCGCGGTCGTCTTCATCCAGGAAGGGCAGCGGCGGATCCCCATCCAGTACGCCAAGCGCATGGTGGGCCGCAGGATGACCACGGGCGACTCGACCTACATGCCGCTGCGCGTGAACATGGCCGGAGTCATCCCGATCATCTTCGCGGCCGCGGTGATGGCCTTCCCGCCGACGATCGGCCAGTACTTCCCGCAGACGCAGGGCTTCGTCAACCGGCACTTCCAGCCGTCGAGCCTGACGTACCTCCTGCTGGAGGCCGTCCTGATCATCGTTTTCACGTACTTCTACACGGCGGTGCAGTTCAATCCCATCGACCAGGCCGACAACCTGCGCAAGCAAGGCGGCTACATCCCGGGCATCCGCCCGGGGCCGCCGACGGCGCAGTACCTCGACCGCGTGCTGACGAGGCTGACACTGCCCGGCTCGATCTATCTGGCGGCCGTCGCCGTGTTACCGAGCCTGTTCATCCGCTACGGCGGCTTCTCGCAGGCGACCTCGCGCGCACTCGGAGGGACATCCGTGCTGATCGTCGTCGGCGTGGCCCTGGACACCATGCGCCAGATGGAGTCGCAGATGATGATGCGCTCCTACGAAGGCTTCCTCAAGTAGCGATGCCGCTTGACATCCTCCTGCTCGGCCCTCAGGGCGCGGGCAAGGGAACTCAGGGGAAGTTGATCTCCGCGGAGTACGACATTCCCCACATCGCCACGGGCGACATCCTGAGAAGGGCGATCGCCGAAGGCACCGAGCTCGGGCGAAAGGCGGAGCCGCTCCTCAACTCGGGCCGGTTGGTGCCGGACGACGTCATGATCGACCTGATCCGCGAGCGGCTGACTCAGGAGGACACCGAGCGTGGGTTCGTCCTCGACGGCTTCCCGCGGACGGCGCCGCAGGCGGAGGCCCTCGACGAGAAGCTCACCCAGATCGACCGTCCGCTCGGGGTCGTCTTCGAGTTCCAGCTGCCCGAGGAGCTGTCCGCCGAGCGGCTGCTCCACCGCTCCCAGAAGGAGGGCCGGGCGGACGACACGCCGGAAGTGATCCGTACGCGGCTCCGTCTCTACAACGAGCAGACGGCGCCGCTGGTCGAGTACTACCGGGCGCGCGGCATCCTCGTGCCGGTACACGCAGCGGCCTCGGTCGACGACGTCTTCGGGCAGATCCAGCAGGCGCTCGAGCAGGTGGCGGTCCGATGATCATCCGCAAGGCTCCGGCAGAGATCGACCGGATGGCGCGCGCCGGAGCGGTCGTCGCCGACACGCTCGCGCTGATCGGCGAGCGCGCGCGGCCCGGTATCACGACCCAGGAGCTCGACGAGCTCGCGAACGAGTACATCCGCTCTCGCGGCGGCGTTCCGACGTTCAAGGGCTATCGCGGCTACCCAGCTTCGATCTGCACGTCGCCAAACGACATGGTCGTCCACGGGATCCCGGGCCCCTACGCGCTCGGCGAGGGCGACCTGCTCTCGGTCGACGTCGGCGTGACACTCGACGGGTTCGTGGCGGACTCGGCCTACACGTTCCCGATCGGCGAGGTCTCCCCCGAGGCCGAGCGGCTGCTCGAGGGCTGCCAGGCAGCTCTCGCCGCCGGGATCGAGCAGTGCAGGATCGGCAACCGGCTCTCGGACATCTCGCACGCCATTCAGCGCGTGACCGAGGAGCACGGCTACTCCGTCGTTCGCAGCCTCGTCGGCCACGGCGTCGGTCGGTCGATGCACGAGGAGCCGCAGATCCCGAACTTCGGCGAGCCCGGCAGGGGCCCGCTGCTGTCGGAAGGGATGACCTTTGCGATCGAGCCGATGATCAACGCCGGCGGCGCCGAGGTCGTTCTTCACGACGACGAATGGTCGATCTCGACCTCCGACCACTCCCTTTCCGCCCACTTCGAGCACACCGTGGCGATCACCGCTGAAGGACCGAGGATCCTGACCGCAGCGAGGACGGTCGTCCGCACGTGAGCGCCGACCCGCGTGTCGAGGCCTACGCGGCGCTCCTGGTGGAGACGTGCGTCGACGTGCAGCCGGGATGGCAGGTGCTGGTGAACGGCGGTCAGCTTGCGCGACCGCTCCTCGAGGCGGTCAGCCGCGCGGTCGGCAGGCGCGGCGCCTACGCGATCCAGCGCGCGAGCCTGACCGGTTGGGGGACGAACATCCCCTGGGCACGAGAGGCGCCCGAGGAGCTGCTCGACTCGCCCGCGCCGATCGAGGCCTACGCGCTCGACAACGCGGATGGGCTGATCTCGATCGAGGCCCCAGAGAACACGCGCGAGCTGACGGGTCTCGCGGCCGAGCGGCTCGGACGCCTCCAGGCCGGGCTGCGCCCGCACCTCGAGCGGGTTTTCACCCACGACCTGAAGTGGGTCGGGTGCCAGTATCCGACCGCGTCGCTCGCGCAGGAGGCGGGTCTCTCGCTGCAGGAGTTCGAGGACTTCCTCTACGGCGCGTGCCTGCTCGACTGGGACGCCGAGCGCGAGCGGATGGCCGGCTATGCGCAGCACTTCGACGACGCCGAGGAGGTCAGGATCGTCGCGAACGGGACCGACGTCCGCCTGGGGCTTGCCGGCCGCTCGGCGGAGATCGACGCGGGGGGCGCCAACATGCCCGGGGGCGAGTTCTTCTTCTCACCGGTCGAGGATTCGGCCGAGGGAGAAATCGTGTTCGACGAGTTTCCTGCCGTCTACAACGGCCGCGAGGTGGCCGGGATCGCGCTCCGCTTCGAGGGCGGCCTCGTCGTGGAGGCGTCGGCCGCGTCGAACGAGGAGTTCCTGACGGAGATGCTCGACGTGGACGAGGGCGCGCGCCGGCTCGGAGAGCTCGGCATCGGCTGCAACCCCGGCATCACCCGCTACATGAAGAACACGCTCTTCGACGAGAAGATCGACGGGACCGCCCATCTCGCGCTCGGAAACGGCCTCCCGGAGGTCGGAGGGACGAACGTCAGCCAGCTGCACTGGGATATCGTCAAGGACCTGCGCGAGGGCGGCAGGATCGAGGTCGACGGCCGCGTCGTGCAGGAGAGCGGCCGCTGGCTGGTTTAGGCGGTTTGCTACCATGGTCAACCGCGGCGGGAGCCGTGTTTTTTCGTGTCTACGAGCGGTCGAATGAGGAGCGATGAAGGTCAGAGCATCGGTAAAGCCCATGTGTGAGCGCTGCCGCGTGGTCAAGCGGCATGGCAAGACCATGGTCATCTGCACGAACCCCCGCCACAAGCAGAGGCAAGGGTAGTGGCTCACCTGGCGGCATCCGGCGGCGCCTGGCCCGCTACCACGCTGCGCGAAGCGGCGTCCTCAGTCGCGCCCGGGCTTCTCAGCCCGAGCACTCCCTGCGTCCTTGCCTCGCTTGGTGCTAGCGACCCAGTCATCCACCGACACGCCAGGAGAGCCACTGATGGCGCGCATTGCCGGAGTCAACCTCCCGAACCAGAAGCGCCTCGAGATCGGGCTGACCTACATCTACGGAATCGGCCAGTCGACCGCGAAGAAGATCTGCACCGACACGGGCCTCTCGTCCGACGAGAAGATCAAAGACCTGACCGACGAGGAGATCACGAAGCTTCGCGAGTACATCGACTCGAATCTCCAGGTCGAGGGCGACCTGCGTCGCGAGCGCACGCAGGCGATCAAGCGCCTCGGCGAGATCGGCGCCTATCGAGGCATCCGCCATCGACGCGGCCTGCCGGTCCGCGGCCAGCGCACGAAGACGAACGCGCGCACCCGGAAGGGCCCCAAGAAGACCGTCGGCCGCGGTAAGAGGGCGGCCACCAAGACCTGATGGCACCTCCCCGTAGACAGGCGACCCGAGGTCGGGCGCGCCGCCGCGTGAAGAAGAACATCGCGATCGGCCAGGCGCACATCAAGACGTCGTTCAACAACACGATCGTCTCGCTGACCGACAACGAGGGGAACGTGATCGCGTGGGAGTCCGCCGGCTCGGCCGGGTTCAAGGGCTCGCGCAAGTCGACTCCGTTCGCGGCGCAGGTCACCGCCGACGCCTGCGCGCGCAAGGGAATGGAGCACGGGCTGCAGAAGGTCGAGGTCTTCGTCAAGGGCCCCGGGTCGGGCCGCGAGACCGCGATCCGGTCGCTCCAGGCGGCCGGGCTCGAGATCCTCGGCGTCAAGGACGTCACCCCGCAGGCCCACAACGGCGTGCGCCCGAAGAAGCGGAGGCGCGTCTAGTGGCCCGCGATCGATCGCCGAAGTGCCGGCAGTGCCGCCGGGAGGGCATGAAGCTCTTCCTCAAGGGCGAGCGCTGCCTGACCGAGAAGTGCGCCGTCGAGCGCCGCAGCTACCCGCCGGGTGAGCACGGCCGCGGCCGCATCAAGCAGTCCGAGTACCTCCTCCAGCTGCGCGAGAAGCAGAAGGCGCGCCGGTACTACGGCCTGCTCGAGAAGCAGTTCCGCACGTACTACTCGAAGGCCGCCAAGGGCTCGGGGATCACGGGCGAGAACTTGCTGCGGATGCTCGAGACGCGTCTCGACAACGTCATCTACCGGCTCGGCTTCGCGGCGTCGCGCGCCCAGGCGCGCCAGCTCGTTCGCCACGGCCACTTCCAGGTCAACGGCCGCCGCGTCAACATCCCGAGCTATCAGGTGAAGCCGGATGACGTGGTCATGCTTCGCCCGGGCAGCTCGGCCGAGCAGGTCGTGCGCGACGCGACCGACCTGACGGCCTCCGTGACTCCGTGGCTCCAGGCCGACCACGACGGCCTCACCGGGAAGGTGCTCAAGTGGCCGGAGCGTGACGAGATCGACACCCCAGTCCAGGAATCATTGATCGTCGAGCTCTACTCGAAGTAGCTCGTCCGAAAGGAAGGCAATGGCAGTTCGAACCAGTTTGATGGAGTTCCAGGTCCCGCGCATCGTCCACGAGGAGGTCGAGGACACCCGTGGCGTGTTCGTGATCGAGCCGCTCGATCGCGGCTTCGGCTACACGTTCGGGAACTCGCTGCGCCGCGTGCTGCTCTCGTCGCTCGAGGGCGCCGCCGTCACCTCGGTCAAGATCGAGGGAGTCGCGCATGAGTTCACGACGCTTCCGGGCGTCCGCGAGGACGTAACGGACATCCTGCTCAACTTCAAGAGCCTGATCTGTCGGCTGCACGGGGAGTCGCCCGAGATCGAGGTGCGTCTGTCCAAGAAGGGCGCAGCCGCCGTCAAGGCGTCCGACATCGAGGCACCGGCCGAGCTCGAGATCCTCAACCCGGATCTCGAGATCGCGAATCTCTCCGACAAGGGCAAGCTCGAGGTCACGCTCACGATCGGCCGCGGCCGCGGGTACGTCCCGGCCGAGCTGAACCGCGGCCCGGAGCACACCATCGGCGTGATTCCGATCGACTCGATCTTCTCGCCGGTGCGACGCGTCTCGTACGACGTCGAGGCCGCCCGCGTCGGGCAGCGCACCGACTACGACAAGCTCCGCATCGACGTCACCACGGACGGCTCGATCGATCCTCGCGAGTCGATCGGCCAGGCGGCCGAGATCCTGATCAGGCAGCTCGCGATCTTCACCGACCTCGACCGCATCGAGGGCTTCGGCGAACAGGCCGCTGCCGAGACGCAGGCCGAGCCCGCGCTCGCTCACGGGATGGAGAACTTCCCGATCGAGGAGCTGGAGCTCGGAGTGCGCTCGTACAACTGCCTCAAGCGCGTCGGCATCGAGACGATCGGCGACCTCGTCACGAAGACCGAGAACGAGCTCGCCGCGATCCCGAACTTCGGCAAGAAGTCGATCGAAGAGGTCAAGGAGACGCTCGGCACCCACGGGCTGACCCTGCGCGGCGAAGAGGGCGCCTCCGCGTGAGGCACCGGCGGTCAGGCAGGAAGCTCGGCCGCGACGCCTCGCACCGCAAGGCGCTCTACGCCAACCTCGCGAGCGCTCTGATCGAGCACGGGCGCATCAAGACGACGGCGGCCAAGGCCAAGGAGGTCAGGCCGATCGCCGAGCAGATGATCACGCTCGGGCGCCGCGGCGGCGTCCACGCGCGGCGGCAGGCGCTCGCCTACCTGCGCTCGCAGGACGTCGTGCACAAGCTCTTCAGCGACGTCGGGCCGCGCTTCGTCGACCGGAACGGGGGGTACTCCCGGATCGTCCGCATCGGGCCCCGGCAGGGCGACGCAGCCGAGATGGTCTACCTCGAGCTCGTGGACTACATGCCGGAGGCGACGTTCGAGCCTCGCCAGCGCGCCCGCCGCGAGGAAGAGCCCGAAACCGTCTCAGCCGCTGACGCCTAGGCCGGCGCTCACGCCGGCGATCACGAGCCCCGCCAGCGTCACGTAGCCCAGCGAGCCCACGAAGCTCGTCTGGAAGAACCGCCAGCGCAGGTAGGCCAGGGCGACGAGCTCGAAGGCGACGACGATCGCCGCGGAGACGATCGCGATCTCGTAGTGGGGGATCAGGAACGGCAGGGTGTGCAGGATGCCGCCGAGGAACGTCCCCACTCCGGTGATCGCGCCGCGGGCGATCGGGCTCCCACGGCCGGTCAGCTCGCCGGTGTCCGAGAGCCCTTCCGAGTACGCCATGCTGATGCCGGCCGCGATCGCGGTAGCGGTGCCGGCGATGAAGGCGACGTGGGGCTCGTGCGTGTACAGCGCGACCGAGAAGATGGGCGCGATCGTGGACAGCGACCCATCGATCAGGCCGGTGAGGGCGGGCTGGACCCGCTGGAGGAGGAACACGCGCTCGGTCATGAATAGAGTATACCAACCAAAACGCAGGTCACCAGAGCATAAGGAACACCTTACAAACAAAGTCAGGGGCTCCTGACGTGCGCCTGAGGCTAACGCTGGAGTACGACGGCACCGGCTTCCGCGGCTGGGCCGCTCAGCCGGGCCTGCGGACGGTCGAGGGCTCGCTGCAGGAGGCGCTGGAGCGCGTCTTCTCCGGCTGGTCCTCGCTCGCGGTCGCGGGACGGACGGACACCGGCGTCCACGCGCTCGGGCAGGTTGCTTCGGTCGACGTCCAGGGTGGCGCGCCCGTGGAGCGCGCGGCCGCCGCGCTCAACGCCGCGCTTCCCGACGACGTGGCGGTGACCGAGGCGCAAGAGGCGGCGCCTGATTTCCATGCGCGCCACTCGGCGCGTGCCCGCACCTATCGCTACCGGGTCTACCGGCGGGTTGCCCGTTCGCCGTTCGAGGCCGACCATTCCTGGTGGTATCCGCACGAGGTCGACGAGGAGCGGCTGGCCGAGTGCGCCGACCTCGTGCTCGGCCGGCACGACTTCCGTGCGTTCACGCCGACGGAGACGGCGCACGAGGTCTTCACCCGCACGATCGAGTCCGCGACCTGGCACCGGCGCGGCGACGCGCTGGAATTCGAGGTCACGGCAGACTCGTTCTTGCGCCACATGGTGCGGACGCTCGTCGGAACGATGCTCGAGCACTCGCCGGAGGAACTGGCGGCGCTGCTCGAGGGTCGCCCGCGCGCGGAGGCCGGCACCACCGCTCCTTCTTCGGGCCTCTTTCTCGTCTCGGTTCGCTACTAGAAGCGGTACGAGTGGCCGCGGCTGAGGAAGAAGCCGTGGCCACTTCGATTCGTGCAGCGCAGGCCAACGCGCCTCGATAGACATACCAGTGACCCGCGCGACCAGCGGGCGCCGTAACGAAGCACCCGTGCGCCCTGCTCGATGGCGGTATCGCCGGCGCAAACGACGCTCGCCCGGCCGGTGGCGCCCATCGAAAAGCCGAGGGCCCAGTCGAGGTCGCAGGCCGCGGGTCGAGGCGGTCGCGGTCGCACGCCGCTGCGGATATCGCAGCGGAGGCTCGACTCGGAGACGCAGCCGATGGTCCCCGACGGAGTTCTGAACGCCGCCACCGCCAGGGGTCCCGAGGCGGTTGCGGTCGCGGGGACGGTCCTGGTCTCGATGCTCGTGGATGTGTCTCGTGTGCCGAGGAGCGCGGCCGACGCGATCCCGGCGCCGATCAGGAGACCGGCGGCCGCAGCAACCGCGGGCCGGGCGATCCCGCCGCGCCGACGCGGAGTGGCGCTATCCGACTCCCCTGGCGCTACGGCCATCACCCGGGTTGGCGTGGCGGTGGCGGCGTCTTCGCGGAAGGCCTCGCGCAGGGCCTGCACGAGCTCGCCGCAGCTTTTCTGCCGATCTGCGGGATTCTTCGCCAGCGCCTGCGTGAGAGCGGCATCGGCCGCCGGCGGCAAGCCGGTTCGGACGTCGCTGAGCGCGGGTGGTTCGTCGCGCATGTGCGCCCAGAGGACCGCGACCTCCGTCTCTCTCCTGAAGGGCGGTGCGCCTGCGAGGCATTCGAAGAGGACACAGCCGAGCGCATAGAGGTCGGCTCGTCCGTCGACCTGGCGTCCCTCGATCTGCTCGGGCGCCATGTAGTCGATCGTCCCGACGAATTGGCCGGTCCCCGTGATGCCGCTGTGGGATTCGACGTGCTTGGTCAGGCCGAAATCCGCCAGGTAGGCATGGTCTCGCCCTTCGGCGCCGCTCTCGACGAGGATGTTGGCCGGCTTCACGTCGCGGTGGACCATCCCTCGTGCATGAGCGGCGTCCAGGGCGCTGGCGACCTGTGCGCCGAGTCGCAGCACCCGTTCTGCCGGGAGGAGCTGACCGCCCCCGGCCAGGGCCTTGAGATCGGGCCCTTCCACGTAGCGCATCGCGATGTAGAGCACGCCTTCGGCGTCGCCGGCGTCGTAGATCGGGATGATGTGAGGATGCGCGAGCGAGGCGGCCGTGCGCGATTCGCGGACGAACCGCTCGCGAAAGCTCTCGTCCTGGGCGAGCTCGGCCGAAAGCAGCTTCAGCGCGACCGTGTTTCCGAGCCGCGGATGCTCGGCTCGGTAGACGACGCTCATGCCACCACGGCCGCGGAGGGCCTCGATCCGGTAGCCGGCGAAGACAGTGCCTATTCGGGGTGTCGCTGCCACGAGCCCTCCTGGCGCATTGCGCTGAATGACTCTATTCTCGCCCCATGTCCGGCGGCCCTGCCGTGACTGAGCTCGAAGCCGGCGGCCGCCTAGGCCCGTACCGCCTCGGCGAGGTCCTGGGCGAAGGAGGAGTGGGCATCGTCTTCAAGGCGGTGCACGAGCCCGACGGGAGGGTCGTCGCGCTCAAGGTCCTGCGGGACGAGCTCTCGGCGGACGAGACATACCGCCGCCGCTTCGCCCGTGAGGGAGAGATCGCGGGCAGGTTGTCGCACCCTCACCTCGTGCCGGTCCTGGACGCGGGCGAGGCAGACGGCCACCCGTATCTCGCCGCCCGCTACGTCGAGGGTGTCAGCCTGGCGGAACTGCTCGACGAGGGCCCGCTCCCCGCGTCGGCGGTGCTCCGCGTCGTCGCCGAGGTCGCGACCGGGCTCGACGCCGTTCACCGGGAAGGGCTCGTCCACCGCGACGTGAAGCCGTGGAACATCTTGCTCGACGAGTCCGGAACCTCGTTTCTGACGGACTTCGGGCTTGCAAAGGGAGCGGCGGCGACCGTGCTCACGAGGCCGGGCTACGTCGTCGGGACCCTCGACTACCTCTCGCCCGAGGTGATCAAGGGTGAGGTCGCCGGGCCGCGCTGCAGACATCTACGCCCTCGGCTGCGTGACCTACGAGTGCGTTGGCGGGCCGGCCGCCGTTCGCAGGCGGAACCTTCGTCGAGACGACGCTCGCGATCCTGGAGGACGAGCCGTCCGACCCCTGCTCCGATCGGGACGATCTACCGCCGGATCTCTCGTTCGCCGTGCTCCAGGCCCTGGCCAAGGCACCGGCCGACCGTCCCGCGACCGCGGCGGCCTACGCGCTCATGCTGCGGGTCTCAGCGCGACCGGGCTAGCTCGGCCCGCAGCTCTTCGATGGCGGCCGTAAGGCGGTCGACGTCGGAGGCGATCTGGAGGGCGGCGGTCTCGATCCGGCTCGCCGCGTCCTCGAGCGACGAGTCGCCGCTGCTGGCGGGCGCTGCGCCACCGACGAAGTAGCCCACTGGCATTCCGGTCGCCTCGGCGACTCGGCCGAGGACGTCGAGATCTGGCGTGGTGGCTCCTCGCTCCCAGCGCGAGACCGTGATCGGCTCGACCTCGACCTCGGCGGCCAGGTGCTTTTGCTTCCAGCCCTTGGCGGCGCGGGCCGACCGTATTCGCTCCCCGAGCTGTGCCTTCTCGTTCGCCATCCTCGCAGCATACACCACAGGGCTAGGCATAGTTAGCTGATAAATAGCTATGCTTGACTAATCATTATCTGTCTAGTACAGTGATGAAGAAGTCGAAACGAAGGAGTCGCCATGAAGTCCGCAACAGCTCGTCATACGACCCAGGAACTGGCCACGAGGGTGAACGACGGCGTCGCCGTCGTCCTGCTCTGGCATCCGCGAGACGATTCGGTCTCTGTCTCGGTCGCCGACGCACGCACCGGCGATCGCTTCCAGCTCGCGGTTGCACGCGAGTACGCGCTCGACGCCTTCTACCACCCGTTCGCCTACGCGGCCTAGCAAGGAGGAGACGATGTCGACTGCAAGGGAAGCTCTCGTGAAAAGAATCGCCGTCCTGGCGGGCGTCGCCGCTCTCGTAACCTCGCTCGGGCTCCTGCTCGTAGCGTGCGGCTCGCAACGCCCGCTCGCTACCGCCCAGCCGTCGACCCATTCCTCCTCGGGCTCGTGGCGCACGTTGCCTTCGGCACCGGTCAGGGTGGACGCCGGGCTGACCGGCGTCTGGACGGGCAAGGAGATGATCGTCACCGGTACGCATCCGGGACCGGACGGGACGTACACCGACTCCAAGGATCTTGCTGCCGCCTACGACCCGGCAACGCGTGCGTGGCGGCGGCTCCCGAACCCGCCGAAGACTGAGAGCTACTGCCGCCGAAGCGCCGTCTGGACCGGCAGGCAGGTGCTCGTCTGGGGTTGCGCTCTCCTGGGGTTCGACCCGCTGACCGACCGGTGGCAGCGCCTTCCGCAGCCGCTCGGGGGTATGGGCACCGCCGTCTGGACCGGTCGCGAGTTGATCGGCTGGGGCGGCGGGTGCTGCGGCGACGCGAGCTCGGACGGCTCGGCCTACAGCCCGGCCACCGCGAGCTGGCGCAAGCTTGCTCCCTCGCCCTTGGCGCCGGAGCAACGACCGCTCGGGATCTGGACCGGTCGCGAGCTCCTGCTGTTCGTCAGCGGCATCAACCCTGCCAGCGGCAAGCCCTGGCCGGCTCGGTTCGCCCGCGCCGCCGCCTACGACCCGGCGACCGACAGCTGGCGCCGCCTCGCACCGATCCCCGACCGAGGCCTTCGCTTCGGCGGTAGCGCGGCATGGGACGGGCACGAGATGCTGGTCGTCGGAGCCGGAGGGCATGCCAGGTCCGCGCTGGCCTACGACCCGGTGGCAAACCACTGGCGTCGGCTTGCGCCGCTGCCAGTCGGCCGCGTGGACTCCGAGGCGGCGTGGACCGGTCGCCGGCTGCTCGTCTGGGGCTCGTCGGAGACCGCGAGCTCGGCGTCACCGGTCGCGCTTGCCTACGACCCCGGTACCGACCGCTGGTCGCGGCTCGCTCGGTCGCCGCTCCACGGCCTCGCTCAGGCCGTCGTCTGGACAGGGCATGAGCTGCTCGTCTGGGGCGGGGTCGTGCCGACGCCGGCCGGGACGAACGCGCCGGTCCGGTACCTCGACACCGGAGCCGCCTTCACGCCTACTCCCGAAAGGAGCGCACCATGAAACGGATCTCGTTGATCTGCGGCGTCGCGCTCGCAGCCGCGGCCCTCGCACAGTCCGCGGCACCCGCGGTCCAGCCGCTGGCGGCTCACCAGGAACCGCGAGGCATCGGCAACCTGGTCGCTCCGGGCGACCGCGTCGAGATCGTCTACTCCGTCGACACGCCGCATGTGAGATCACCGAAGGGCTCGCTCTACGTCCGCAACGATCTGCAACGGCGCTTCACCGCGCTACCGCTGAAGCTCGACGGCAAGACAACGGTTCAGGCGCGGGTACCTGCCCGGCTGATTCGCGGGCACAAGCTCCTCTACTACGCCGTGCTTCGTGAGCCGCGGAGCGGGCGCTCGGTGACGATCCCGGCCCTCGGCGCGGCGGCGCCACAGTCGGCCCTCGTGCTCGGGAAGGCGATCGTCGTCAGGCTCGGCACGCACCGCTTCGACCAACCGCGGTCGCCCGACGCGGTCGTCGCGCGTGCGAGCGCAGCGGACGTCGGGTTCGAGAACAACCAGGAGTATCACTTCGGCCCGCAGACGTTCCTCGTCGGTCGGGACGGCTCGATCTTGCTTCACGACGGGCTCAAGCAACGGCTGCTCGTCTGGAAGCCGGGTCGGCCGGACGTCTTCGAGCGCTCCGTTTCGCTGCCGTTCTTCGCGGGCGACAACGACGTCGCCCTGGGGAGGGACGGCTCCCTCTACGTTGTCCGCGCCATGGGCAAGGGACCGAGCTCCTACATGGCGCTCTCCCACCTGAGTGCGAACGGCGAGGTGCTGTGGCAGAGCAGGCTTGCCGGCCAGATCCGCGAGAGCCGGCACCTTCACGCTCGGCAGCAACAGCGCGCTTCGCGTGGGGCCCGACGGGACCGTCTACTGCCTGGCGGGCATGTTCAGTCTCCCCGGCGGCGAGCCCGCGTGGATGCCCGTCGCCACACCAACGGGTCGGCCGCTGTCAACGGTCGCCCAGCGGGGCGGTACTCACTGGCCCTACCAGCCCGTCGCCGGTGGCCTACGCCTCGTGTCCGAGGTGTACACGGCCGAGGACACGGCCAAGGCCGCCACGGCGCCGCACGAGGCTCGCTACGCCCTGGTCGATCGGCATGGCCACGTCGTTCGAGCCTGGCGGGTGCTGAGCCGGACCGACATCAACTTCGACTACACGACGCCCGAGCTCGTCGGCCGCGACCTGGTTGTAGTTCTCGACGCGACGGCGCAGACAAGGGGCGAGTTCAAATGGGAGCACGTCGTGCTACGGCTCGGGCCGACCGGCACGCGCGAACGCTTCTCGCTCGCCCGTGCCGTCTGGGGCGACAGCCTCCTGGCCGACCTACGCGTGGGCCCTGACGGGAGGCTCTACCAGCTCGCAACGTCACCAACGACAGGAGTCGTCATCAGCCGCTATTCGCTCGGTCCCACTCGGGCCAAGCAGTGGCACGAATGGAGGATGCAGCCATGAAGTCACTCACCGTCCTTGCCGTACTCGCCTGCGCGCTCGCAACGGCGACCGCGGCCACCTCGGCCTCGGGTCCGCCGCGCAACGACGATCGCGCGAACGCGACGGCGCTCGAAGGGCTCCCGGCCACCGTCTCCGGCACGACGGTTGGCGCGACCGAGGAGACGCGGGATCCGCGTACGTCCTGTGGCCGCGTCAGGGGAACGGTCTGGTACCGGGTGTCGGCTGGTTCCTCGGGCCGGCTCGTGCTCCGTTTCACCGCCTCCGGCGATCTCGATGCGATCGTCTCCGTCTACCGCGCGGTCCGGTCACGGCTAGACCCGCTGGTTTGTAACGCGACCGATGAACGCGGCCGGGGTGGCCTCTCCTTCACGACCGCGCCGGGACAGAGCTACCTGATCATGGTCGGGCGCGAGTCGAGCTCGGATGACGGCCCCTTCAAGTTCACGCTCTTCCGGCAGGAGCCGACATCGAAGGGCCCGGGCGCACACCTGCCGCGACGCGGGGTCAGCTCCTCGGTCGACGCGCTCTCCGACTTCGACGATGCGTGGTCGTTCTCGATGCGAGCGGGCGTCGAGTACCGGATGAACCTCTCGCCGTCGCGTGGACGCTGCGTGACGCTGTCGCTGTTCCGGCCGGGAACCCGCTCGTTTGCCGGCGCGGCGCCGATCCAGGTCCTCCGCTGCGGCGGGTACTTCACGTACACGCCCGGTATCGGCGGAGGCGGGCGCTACACGCTGCTCGTGACAGGCACCGACGAGCGCCCCGGGCGTCAGCGGTATCACCTCCAGGCCGCCGCTGCCGGCCCGGACGACATGTCACCGGGGTTGCCGATCGGGAATTTCGAGAGCCGCAGAGGATCGCTCTCCGGCACCCGGATCGACGTCGTGGATCTCTACCGCTTCCGCGTGCTCGACGAGAGCGACGTGACCCTGAGGCTCGCCGGCCCCGGCTCGTCGCATCTGATCCTGCTGAGCGAGACCGGCCGGCGGCTCTCGTCGTCAGGCGGCCCAGGCCCGCTCACTACGCGTCTCGGCCCGGGCCGGTACTTCGTCGCCGTCCGCGCAGAGTCGGGCGCGCGCGGCCCCTACCGTCTCTCGCTGCTCGAGCGCGGCTTCACGACGACGACCGTGCTCGCCGACGGCTCACGGGTCGCGCACGTCTCCCCGGGGAGCTCGGTGGCGATCGGCGTAGCCGTCGATTTCAGCGCCGAGGGATCCGTCAGGCTCCAGATCGATCGCTTCGACCCGCTGACCGGCTGGCACTACTACAGGCTCTACCGGCTGCGTCTAGGCGGGAACGGGCGGGCCGGGATCCAGTGGCGGCCACCGGCGATCGGCCGCTGGCGCGTGCATGCCTCGTTCGGAGGAAGCCGCACCGCGAGCCCGAGCGTGGGAGGGACGGCGATGATCGTGGTCGACGACTGACAGCGCGACACGCGCCGCCAACCAGCGCGCAGCTGCGCGCTGGTTGGCCCTCGGTAGGATCGGCTCGATGGCCACGCGCACCCAGAAAGGCGTTCAGAAGCAGCTCGACGAGCTGCGCGAGACCGTCAACCACCACCTCTACCTCTACCACGTGCTCGACGAGCCCGAGATCTCCGACGCCGAGTTCGACCGGCTCTTCGAGGAGCTGCAGGGGCTGGAGCAGGAGCACCCGGACCTGATCACGCCCGACTCGCCCACGCAGCGGGTCGGGGCGCCGCCGTCCGAACGCTTCCAGAAGGTCCGCCACCTCACCCCGATGGGGTCCTTGGAGAAGGTGAGCGACGACGAAGGCCTGCTGAAGTGGGCCGAGGACGTGCGCAAGCGGCTCGACTCCGACGAGCCGGTCGCCTACGTGATCGAGCCGAAGATCGACGGGCTCGCGATCAACCTGACCTACGAGGACGGTGTCCTGACCCGTGGCGCGACGCGCGGCGACGGCGTCCAGGGCGAGGAGGTGACCGTCAACCTCCGGACGATCCCGTCGGTGCCGCTGAAGATGCGCGGCGACGATGCGCCCCGGGTCGCCGAAGCCCGAGGCGAGGTCTACATGCCGCTCTCCGGCTTTCGCGAGCTGAACGAGCGGGTCGCCGAGCTCGGCCAGAAGCTCGCGCCCAACCCGCGCAACGCGGCCGCCGGCTCGCTCCGCCAGAAGGACTCGTCGATCACCGCCTCGCGTCCGCTCGCGGTCTGGGTCTACGGGCTCGGCGCGGCGGAAGGGCTGCAGCTCGCCTCGCACTGGGAGACGTTGGAATGGCTGCGTGAGCACGGCTTTCGTACGAACCCGTTCGCCGAGCGGCTCGAGTCGATCGAGGAGGTTGCGAAGCGCTGCGCCGAGTGGGAGCGGCGGCGCACCGACCTCGACTACGAGATCGACGGGATCGTGATCAAGGTCGACTCGCTCGAGCAGCAGGCCATTCTCGGGGCGCTCCACCAGCGGCCCCGCTGGGCGCGCGCGTTCAAGTGGGCGCCCATGACCGCGGAGACCACGCTGAACAAGATCGCGATCCGCGTAGGGCGTACCGGGGCACTCAATCCCTGGGCGATGCTCGAACCGGTGCAGGTCGGCGGCGTCACCGTCTCCCGGGCGACGCTGCACAACGAGGAGGACATCAACCGCAAGGACATCCGCGAGGGCGACAAGGTGATCGTCCAGCGGGCCGGAGACGTGATCCCGCAGGTGGTCGGGCCGGTGCTCCCGCACGCGAAGGGCACGAAACCGTTCCGGATGCCCAAGAAGTGCCCGCTCTGCGGGACGGAGATCGTCCGGCCCGAGGGCGAGGCGATGCACCGTTGCCCCAACCGCGCCTGCCCCTCGCGCGGCCTCGAGACGCTGAACAACTGGGTGATGGCGGCGGCCGACATCGAGGGCGTGGGCGAGCAGCTCGTGCGCCGGCTGTGGCAGCTCGGGCTCGTCCGCTCGCTGCCCGACCTCTACCGCCTGACCAAGGAGCAGCTGCTCGAGCTCGACGGCTTCCAGGAGAAGAGCGCCACGAACGTCGTCGCCGCGATCGAGGGGTCGAAGGGAGTGCCGTTCAGCCGCGTCCTCTTCGGGCTCAACATCCCGGACGTCGGTTGGGTGACGGCACAGAACCTGGCCCGCCATTTCGGCACCGTCGAGCAACTCGCGGCGGCGTCGCAGGAGGACGTCGTCGAGGTCGAGGGCATCGGGCCCGAGCGGGCGGAGGCGATCGTCGAATGGTTCTCGGACGCCGAGAACCGAGCACTCGTCGCCGAGCTCGAACAGCTCGGCCTGCGCTTCGAGGCCGGGCCGGAAGAACGGCCGGTCGAGGGGCCGTTGAGCGGCAGCACCTACGTCGTGACGGGGACGCTCGAGGATTTCAGCCGCGAGGAAGCCCGCAAGGCCCTCGAGGAGAAGGGCGCGAAAGTCGGGGACTCCGTCTCGAAGAAGACGACCGGCGTGATCGTGGGCGAGAGCCCCGGCTCCAAGCTGGCCAAGGCCGAGCAGCTCGGCGTCCCCGTCCTCGACGAGAAGGCGCTGAAGAAGCTACTGCGCGGCTAGGGCGGTCGCGAAGCGGTCCTGCGCCCGGCGGGCCCAGAACGAGGAAACGGGATTCCCGTTCTGGAGCACCGAGAAGACGTAGCGGTGCTTGACGTAGCCGGAGAGCGCCGAGGCACCGAAGGTCGTGCCGGTCTTGGCGATGACGTTCCCGCGCGCCGGGGGTTGGCGCATTCGGTCCGAGAGCGTGCCGTTCATCCCCGCCACGGGGAGGGCCGCGAGGAACGCAGGGCGCACGTCCGGGTCGGCCCAGGCGGCGCGGAGAGTTGCCTCCAGCGCCCGAACGGTCAGGCGGTCGAGGAGGGAAAGCCCGGAGCCGTCGACGAGTCGCACGCCCGCCAGTGGCACTCCGGCCTCGGCCAGCAGCCGCCGCGCGTAGGCGGCGCCCCCGGGGCTGGTGCCGACCCCGTTCTCGATCGCTCCGAGCTGCTTCAGGACGAGCTCGGCGGTGAAGTTGTCGGAGTGCTTGTCCATGTACCTGACGATCTCGGACAGCGGCTCGGAGTCCACCGCTGCGAGCGGAACCTCGGTCCCGTGCTCGTCGCCGATCCCGACCCCGCCCACCTTCACTCCCGCACGCTTGAGGGCGTCTCGGAAGAGCAGCGCGGCCGAGAGGGCCGGATTCCGCGAGATCCGGCCCCGGTAGTTGCCGCGATCGACGGTGAGCGCCGACAACGGCGGCGACTCGTTGACGTAGAACCAGGACTTCCAGCCCGGCGCGGTGCGCCGTGCGTCGAAGAACGTCTCGTCTCCGAAGACGGCGCCGGTGACACGGGTGATCCCTGCGGCCCGGACCTGGGCCGCGAGCTGGGCCAGATCGGCGCTGGAGAGGGTGGGGTCGCCGTGCCCGACCAATAGCAGGTGTCCCTGCCAGATGTTGCCGTTCTGCTCTCCACGGCCCAGGACGTCCGTCTCGATCCGAAAGGTCCTACCGAGCCCGACCAGCGCCGCGTACGTGACGACGAGCTTCTCGTTCGAGGCCGGGGCGAGCGAGAGCGCGTCGTGCTCGGCGAAAAGCGTCTTGCCGGTCTGGAGGTCGAAGGCGATCGCGGCCGTCTGGCCTCGGGCGACGTGCGGAACCGCGAGCGCTCGTGCGAGCCGCTTTGCGAGCGGGGGGCTTCCGGCGCCCGCCGGCGCAGCGACGACGAGCGCGAGGAGGGCGACGACCGGCAGACGACGGCGGGTCATCTGGCCAATTCTTCGGAGCATGAACACGCTCGTCAAGCGTAGGCCTGACCCGCGGCGGAGATAGGCCGGGCGGCCCTTGTTCGGCGCAGATGCCCAGCCTGATAATCGGAGCGAGGCCTTTGGCAACAGAAACCATCCCCGCACTCCTGGAGCAGATCGACGAGCTCTTGGCCGAATCCCCTGCTGAGGGAGAGGCCGAGACGCTTGCCCGCCTCGAGCGGACGCTGACCGATGGCTACGCGCACGCCCTCGTGCTCGAGGCCGAGCGCTGGCGCCTCGAGCAGCGCATGTCGGAGCTCGCGAGCGGGCTCACCGACGGCAACCAGGAGTTGAAGTCCCAGGAGCTCGCGCAGGTCTCGAGCGGCCTCGCGACGAACGCGGCCGCTCTCAAGGATCTCCGCGCGACGCTCACTCGGCTGCGGGCCCGCGCCACCGCTGTACGCGGCACCTAGCTACACGATCCCGCTGCGAACCGCGTAGACCGCGGCCTGGATGCGGTTCTCGATCTGGAGCTTCATCAGGATGTTCGAGATGTGGTTCTTGACCGTCTTCGGGCTGATGTGCAGCTGCGCGGCGATCAGGGCGTTGTCGTTTCCGGCGGCGATCAGCTTGAGGACGTCGAGCTCGCGATCCGAGAGCTCCGCGCGGATCGCGTCTGCGGCATCGGGGGAGACCGTCGTCGCTCGAACCTGCTGCAGCACCTTGCTTGCGATTGCCGGTGAGACGAGCGACTCGCCCACTGCCGCAGAGGCGATTCCGCGGATCAGCTCGTCGACGGAGGCGTCCTTGAGGAGATAGCCGCAGGCACCGGCCAGGATCGCGTCCAAGACGTCGTCGTCCTGGTCGGAGATCGTGAGCACGAGGGTACGAGTGAGCGGCGCGAAGCTCGTGATCTGTCGGATCGCCTCGATCCCGGTCATGCCGGGCATGTGCAGGTCCATCACGACCACCTCGGGCGCCAGCTCCCGCACCAGGCGGACGGCCTCGGCTCCGCTTCCCGCCTCGCCGACGACCTGCACGCCTCGCTCCTCGAGCAGGTTTCTCAGGCCCGTCCGGAAGAGGTCGTGGTCGTCCACGAGGAGGACGTGAATGTTCCCGATGCCCTCGTCGCCCTCGATGACGGAATCGGTCAGCGTCCCCCCTTTCGCGGCGGAACGAAAAGTCTACTAGTGCAGCGTGATCGTGACCGTTCGCCGGCCCCAGGCACGCGCCTGCGCGAGCGTCGGGAACCAGAGGTCGATCGCCGCGCCGCGCACTGCCGAGCCGGTGTCCGCGGCGACCCCCGACCCGTATCCGGGGATGGACATCTGCGTCCCCAGCGGGATCACGCTCGGGTCGACGGCGACGATTCCCCAGCCGGTCGGGACGCCCGTCGCGGTGCTCCCGTTGATCGCATATCCGGTCGCGGTCACCGTCAGCGTGCGTCCGCCGACGCTGGGGCCGAGAGGCGGCGTGGCCTGCGCCGAGGCGACCGAAGCGAGCCTCCGCGTGTTTGCCTCGACCGCGAGCGCCTGCTGCTCGAGCGAGGAGATCTCCGTGGCGTTCAACCGGCGTTGGTTCGAAAGGCTTGCCAGGTAGGACGACCGCTCGCTTCGAGCCTGCTCGAGCGCGAGCGTGGACTGCTCAGCCTCGTCGGCCAGCGCCCCGAGCGAGCGTTCCCGTGCCGCGAGCGCGCGGGTGATCCGCGTCAAGCGCTGCTTGGCTCTACGGGTCTGCTCGATCACCAGGCGGTCCTGGTCCGCGAGCCGGTTGATCGAATCGAGGCTGCTGAGCGCCTCGTCGACCGAGGAGGCGCCCAATAGGATCGCGAGCGGATCGGAGTCGCCTTGCTCGTAGAGGAGCTGCAGCCGCTTGGCCAGGGCGACCTGCGTTACCGAGAGCGAGTGGCGCGCGACTCGCAGGCGCTGCTGCGCCGCGGCGCGTTCGGCGCGGACCTCCGAGGTTCGGATCCGGAGGGCTACGAGCCGGGCGCGCTCCCTGGCCAGCTTCGAGTCGAGCGCGTAGAGGCCGAGCACCGCGCCGCGCGACCTCCCGGCCAGGTCGGCGTTCTGCTGTGACAGCTGCGAGGCCTGCTCCCTGATGCTCGAGGCCGAGTCCGCGGCGACCGTTCCCGGAACGAGGCTGCTGAGTGCCAGCGCAAGTCCGAGCACGATCGGCCAGGCCCGCAGCGTGCGCTTCTCCCCCGGCACGACGCGGCACCGTACCACACGGGGTGGTGCTGCTCGACGGGCCGGAAGCAATTGACCCACTTGGGTCAACAACGCCGTTTGCGGTCGTCCGGGCTGGTTGTTAGGGTGCCGTGCTTGTGACGAACCGGCCCCTCGCAGGAGGGCGCCTGTCGAGCTTCCAGCCCCCCTCTCGCTCGACTAGACGTAAGGCGCCGGCAATGGTCATCGCATTGGTTTCGGCCTTTGCGCTGGCTGCTGTTCCCGCATTCGCGGATCCGACTGTTGCGTCCAAACAAGCCGAGGCCCAGAGCGTCCTCGGGCAGATACAGCAGCTCGATTCCAGCCTCGAGCGGGCAGTCGAGGCGTACAACCTCGCGAACATCAAGCTGTCACGAATCAAGCACGACCTGTCGACGAACACGCACAGCCTCACCGTCGCCAAGAAGAGCCTCAAGAACGCGCAGAAGGAGCTCTCGTCGCGGCTCGTCGACCTGTACACCTCGGACGAGGGCCAGGACTCCGGGCTGGCGGTGCTGCTCGGCTCTGCGAGCCTCGACGAGATGCTGAGCAGGATGGATGCCGCCGACCGGGTCTCGCAGCAGGACTCGCTCGTGCTGCGCCAGGTTGCGCACCTGCGTCGCGAGGTGCAGCAGCGGCAGCGGGAGCTTCAGCATGCCCACGGCGAGCAGGTGCAGGTGGTCGCCGAGCGAGATGCGGCCCGCTCCTCGATCCAGAGCCAGCTCGGCCAGCGCCAGGCGCTGCTCGGCTCCATTCGCGGCGAGATCGCGAATCTTCAGGCGCAGGAGCGCGAGCAGCAGGCCGCGCTGCAGCGCCACCTGGCGAGTCAGGTGCAAGCCCAGCAGGCCTCGGCGAGCGACACGGCGCTCGCACAGACGGTTGCACCCGAGCCCACGACGACGATCGCGCCCCCGTCGCGCTACGGCGGCGTCGTCGGGATCGCGATGCGCTACCTCGGCACGCCGTACGTGTGGGGCGGAGCCTCACCTGGCGGGTTCGACTGCTCGGGGTTCGTGATGTACGTCTTCAGCCAGATCGGCGTGAGCCTTCCGCACAACGCGGCGGCGCAGTACGGCTACGGCGCCCCGGTCTCGCGTGATGCGCTCCAGCCGGGGGATCTCGTCTTCTTCGACGGGCTCGGTCACGTCGGCATCTACGTCGGCGGCGGCAGCTTCATTCATGCGCCGCACACGGGCGACGTGGTGAAGGTCTCGTCGCTGAGCGGCTGGTACTCGTCGACGTTCGTCGGCGCGCGCCGCCTCTAGTCAGTCGAGTAGAGCTCCTCGATCTCTCGCGCGAAGTGCGCCTCCACGACCCGGCGTTTGAGCTTCAGCGTCGGCGTGACCTCGTCCTCCTCGGCGGTGAAGTCGCGCGTGAGGATCGTGAAGCGCTTGATCTGCTCGTAGCGCGAGCGGTCGGCGTTCACCCCGTCGACGACCGCTTGGACGCGCCCGCGGATGGCCGCCGGATCGACGCCCTTCGCCTGCTCGGGGTCGATCGTGACCAGCGCCACGACGTAGGGCCGCTTGTCTCCGACGACGAGAGCCTGCGAGACGATCGGGGCGGTCTTGAGCGCGTTCTCGAGGTTCTGCGGGGCGACATTCTTGCCGCCTGCGGTGACGAGGATGTCCTTCTTGCGATCGGTGATGTGGATGAAGCCGTCCTCGTCGATCGAGCCCAGATCGCCTGAGCGCAGCCAGCCGTCCGGGCCGAGCACCTCCCGCGTCGCCTCGGGGTCCTTGTAGTAGCCGGCGAACACCGTCTCGCTCCGGATCAGAAGCTCCCCGTCTTCGGCGGTGCGCACCTCGAAGCCCGGAAGCGCGGGCCCGACCGTGCCGAACCGGAACCGGTTCGGCCGGTTGACCGATGCCGCGGTCGTGCACTCGGTGAGGCCCCAGCCTTCGATGATCAGGATGTCGAGGGTGTGCAGGAGCTCCCCGATCTCCTTCGCGAGCGGCGCGCCGCCCGAGACCCCGAGCCGCAGCCTGCCACCGAGACGAGCCTTGACCTTGCGGTACACGAGCCGGTCGGCGAGCCGGTGCCGCAGAGCCAGTCCCGGCGGGACGGGACGCCCTTGCTCTCGTAGCTTGCTCACGCGCCTGCCGGTCCGCAGCGAGAAGTCGAGCAGCCGCCGCTTCACGCCCCGGGTCTCGTCGAACTGCGCCTGGAGAGCCGTGTGCACCTTCTCGTAGACCCGCGGCACGCTCGGCAGAATCGTCGGTCGCACGACCGGCATGACCTCTGCGAGCCGCAGCGGGTCGGGACAGAAGGCGATCGTGTAGCCCGCATAGGCCCCGAGGAGGTGCATCAGCCGTCCGAAGTTGTGGGCCAGCGGCAGGTAGATGAGCATCACGTCGTCGGAGATCGCGAACTCCGGGACGCGATCGGTGCACGCGGCCATCTCGTAGTAGTTGCGGTGGCGGATCATGCAGGCCTTGGGCGGGCCGGTCGTGCCCGACGTGTAGATGAACGTGAAGAGGTCGTCCTCCTCGATCGCCGCCTCGGCCTCGGCGAGCGCATTCGGCTGCTCGGCTGCGTAGGCCCGGCCACGGGCGCGAAGCCCGTCGAGGTCGGCGAACGTGATGACGTGGGGGAGGTCCGCGTCTGCGATCTTCGCCCGCTGTTCCTCGTCCTCGACCAGCACGCCCACCGCGTCCGAATGCTCGAGCACGTAGGCGCAGTCCTTCGGAGAGCTGTTTGCGTAGATGGCCGCGCCCACGGCGCCGATGAGGCCGAGTGCGTAGTCGAACAGCGCCCACTCGAGCGTCGACTGGGCCAGGATTCCGAACGCGTCGCCCTTGCGAACGCCGAGTGCGAGCAAGCCGCTGGCGAGCTCGTCCACGGCGGCTGCGGCCTCGTCCCAGCCGACCTCGCGCCAACCGTCGGGCTCCTCCACGAGGTACGCGGGATTCGTGCGCCCCGCGGTGACGGCTTTCCGCCACAACCGTGCGATCGTGCGGCCGCCGCCCGCCTGCACGCCGGCCTCGGTGGGCGCTGTTGCCGTCGTCTCGCTCAGGATCTCATCGTACGTGGCCCCGGGCTGCGCAGGAAAGCACGCGATTGCGGCGAAACGGGCCGGTCCCACTAGAATTCGAAGGCGGCCCCATGCGAACTACCTGGAACGGATCCCTCAGTTTCGGCCTGGTCACGATCCCGGTCGGGCTCGCGCCTGCCACGGCGCCGAAGGCCCGTGCCTCGGACGTCTCGTTCCGCACGCTGCACCGCGAATGCAAGACGCCGATCAAGCAGAAGCGCTGGTGCCCGGTGCACGAGCGCGAGGTTCCGTCGGAAGAGCTCGTAAAGGGCTGGGAGGTCTCGAAGGGCCAGTTCGTGATCGTCGAGGACGCCGATCTCGAGGCGATCGCCCAGCGCGACACCTCGCGCGCGATCGAGATCTCGCGCTTCGTCCCGCTCGAGCAGGTCGACCCGATGTACTTCGACCGCACCTACTTCCTTGCGCCGTCGAGCGCCGAGGCCCAGCGGAGGCCCTACGTGCTGCTGCTGAGCGCGATGAAGGAGACGGGCATGGCCGCGATCGGCCGCATGGTCATCCGTGGCAACGAGAACTTCTGCCTCATTCGCCCAAAGGGCGACGCACTCGTGCTCGAGACGCTCTTCCTCGCAGAGGACGTCAAGTCGCAGGTCGAGATCGACGAGGCGGTCGAGGAGATCAAGGTCAAGGAGCCGGAGCTCGAGCTCGCGCGCCAGCTGATCGACGGGCTCGTCGGCGAGTTCGACCCGACCGAGTTCCATAGCGAGTACCGCGAGAACCTGCGCGAGATGCTGGAGGCGAAGCTGAAGGGCGAGGAGATCGTCGAGCCGGAGCCCGTCACCGAAGCGCCGGTGGTCGACCTGTTGGAAGCGCTGAAGCGCAGCGTGGCGGCGACCAAGGGTGGCGCGGAGGACGGCGCGAAGCCCGCGCGCAAGAAGGCCGCGCCCAAGAAGCGCGCAGCAGCGAAGTAATCGCTACTGACTCCTTGGTTCCTCCGCGCTTAGTGGGGCTGTGCGACGGCGCCGAGCGCCTCGAGCTGTGCCCGGAAGAGGGTCTTGTCGATCTTGCCCTGGTAGATCGGGATGCCTTCTTCGAGGCAAAGGCGAATAACTTCGACGCGGTCGATCCCGAGCTCCTTCGACAATTCTTCCGGCGTGAGGTGGTTCGGCATCTCGCTCCTTCCGGCATCAAAAAGCCCGCTTGCGCTACAGCGCCGGCGGGCTAGTCGAGTGCTCCTCGTGGGTGTTCGGCAGGAATCAGGGGTCCTGCCTCCCCGAACAATTCATTGCTCGAAGAATAATCACCGGCGGTGACGGAAGCAAAGGTCGAGCTGTCCGGATTCGAGGAGCGCTACCTCGACGCCCGCGGCTGCCGGCTCCGCTACCTCGTTGCCGGCCGGGGCGAGCCGCTCCTACTGGTTCACGGGCTCGGCGGCGCGGCGTCGAACTGGCTCGCGCTCGCGCCGCTGCTCCTTCCGGGCCGGCAGCTCCTCGTGCCCGAGCTTCCCGGCCATGGAGGCTCCGAGCCGCTTCCGGCGGCGCCGAGCCTGAACGCCTACGCGGACCGGCTCGGGCTCGTCGTGGACCACGCACAGGTTGCTGGGATAGCGGTCGTCGGGCATTCGCTCGGCGGAGCAATCGCGCTCCGCCTGGCGATCCGCAGGCCGGAACTCGTCGAACGCCTCGTGCTGGCGGGCGCGGCCGGGATCACGTCGGCCACTCGCCGGTCGCGCTACGCCCTGACGGTCACGGGCCTGCTCAAGCCAGGCCGGCGGATCGCCCCGCATCGCCGGCGTGTGGCCGGCTCGGCACTGCTGCGAACGCTCGTCTTCGGGCGCTGGGGCGCCGCCGACCCGCAGGCGCTCCCGCCGGAGGTGGTGGACGGCTTCCTCGCGGGGCCCGCCCGCCACACCGACACGTTCAGCGCCGCGCGGGCCTTGATGCGGGACGACCCGCGGGCCGATCTCGACCGCGTGCGCTGTCCCGCGCTCGTGCTCTGGGGCGCGCGCGACAACCAGCTCCCCGTCGCCGACGCGTTCGACTACGCGCGCCGGCTCCGCGCTCCCGTGCGGCTGATCGCCGACTGCGGGCACCTGTTGATCGGCGAGAGGCCCGCCGCCTGCGCGGACGCGATCGAGTCGTTTCTCGCGGCGAGTAGCTAACCTGTGCTCGCTCGGGGTGTGGCGCAGCCTGGTAGCGCGCTCCGTTCGGGTCGGAGAGGTCCCCAGTTCAAATCTGGGCACCCCGATCACCGCGTCGCGGGGCCCTCTGGCCCCGCTCGCTTCGTGGGGGAACCCTGGTTCCCCCACGAAACCCTTCCTCGCCGGCGGCCGCATTGTTCGGCCGTTTGTGGCTGAGCGGGATAACCCGGCTCGGCTGCGAAAGCTCGTCCTGCACGAGGACGCTAGCTTGGGCCAGTGTTCGGGAATGACCCCCGAAGGGCGTTGCCGCCTCCTTCTATGCGTCCCATTCTTCGAGACGCGTACGGATCGCCTGCACTGCGGCCTCCCAGAGCCGGCTCTCGTCTTGCGGCGACCGTTGGTAGAGGCCGCCGAACGAGCCGTCGCCGAGGGCTTCCCTCCACGTCCCGGGGTTTCCGTCCTCGGGCCATTCGACTGGTGGCTTGCGCTGTGCTGGGATCACAACGCCGGGAAGCCGCGTCCAGGGGAAGTTCTCCGACCACGACGCATGGTCGTAGTCGGGATCGATCTCCGCCGCGATCTCGTCGGGTCGTCCTTCCCAAAGCTCATGCCAGACCACCGCCTTGTCCGGCCGGCGTCGTGTCCACGCCCTGCCTGACTCGGTGTTTCCGCCATGACCGTTGACGACGAGGATCCGCGCGAAGCCCTGGCCGAGCAGCGAATCGACGACGTCCGAGAGGACTGCGACCAGGGTGGACTCCAGAAGCGTGGGGCTGCCCGGGTACGCGGTGAAGCCGGTCACACCGTATGGCAGCACCGGCAGCACCGGGACCCCGAGCGGCTCGGCGGCCTCAACAGACGCGCGCTCGGCAAGGATGTTGTCGGTCTCGAGAGAGAGGTAGGCATGCTGCTCGGTCGAGCCGACGGGGAGCACGATCCGGTCGTCTCCGCCCAGGTAGGCCTCGAGCTGCATCCAGTTGAGGTCGCCGACCCTCACCGTGACGCGCGAACGCTAACGCCCAAGCCGAACCCTCGGCTGGGCGAGTGTTCCGGAATGTCACCCGAGACCGACACGGGATGATGCAACCATGCCGACCGAAGTGCCGACCTCGAGCCGACGGTGAGCGAACACCGCGGCGCGCTCGCTTGGGCTAACACGCAGGTCGCGGCGGCGCGCGACGATCCGGCGGTGCGCCTTGCATTGATGGAGCGGCTGTTCCATGGGCCGACCGGCCGGGCACCGCGTCACCTGCCGTTCAGGCGCGCAGCGCTGTCGTTCATGCGCTGGCAGGCCCAGCGCGGTCTCCTCAACCCGCTCGACGCGTCGCCGTCGGGCAGCGTCTGGTGGCGGGCAATGAACGAGCGCTTGCTGCGAGACGGATGCGAGTCGATCGCGCTGCTTGGAGGGCTTCGTGGAGTTCCGTCGTCGCATGCAGTCCGGCTGTGGCTGCAGTTCGCTAGCACCCCGACACCGTCTTGTTGGTATCGGGCTCACAACGCCAGCATCGTGGCCGGCTACCTAGAGCACGAAGGGCATGCCGAAGAAGAGACCGCGCCGGAGCGCTTCTTCATGAACGTCGCGCTGGCGCGCGTCCTCTACGCGCACGCTCTCGTTGCCGCCCCGCGCCTCGCGCTGGGGCGGTTCGGGGCGCCTGCCCGCTTCCTAGGCGATCCTCGCCTCGGAATGGTGGGAGCGTTCCTCTCGCTCCGCCGCGTGATCCCAAACCATTACCCGCTCACCCGCGACGTCGAGTGGTACATCGCCGACGAGCAGCGTCTGGGTCGGGTATTCGACTACGCGGTGATCGCACCTAGGCTAGAGCGCCTCTACGAGTGGTCGGCGGAGGAGATCGGCGAATCGCGCCTGCTCGGGCTCGTCCGCGACGGCAGCCCGATCTACGCGTGGCCGTACGAGCAACGACACGTGTGGCGTGCCCAGGACTTGCCATTCCCGGGCCGGGTACTGGAACGCGTCACGCAGGCTCGCTGAGGCGGCCGCGGCGCCCAAAGCCGGGCAGCTGTTCCTCCAGGTCGAGCATCGCCAGTTTCTCTGAGAGCCGGCAGTACGCGCGCTCCGGAGGCGACAGGCGTGCGAGCAGCGAGCCGGCCTCCCGCGTAGCGACGACCTCGGGGGCTCCGACGACGAAGGTACGCCCCGCACGGATCACGTGCCCACCCCCGGCGCGTAGGTTGCGAAGCCACTCCGACTCCTCTCCATAGAGGAGTGCGATGACGAGAGTCCGGCCGCGCCTGAACGCAAAGAGTGGCGTTCGGTACTGGCGGCCCGATCGTCGACCGCGGTGGAGGATGACCGCCCACGGTGGAACGAGCCAGGCATACAAGCCCTGGATGCGGTTGGTGACGCGCTTGTTGAAGCGCGCGACTCCTCGGGAGAGCTTCATCGCCTTCTCCCGTGGGCTCGCTGCCGATTGCCTTCGCCGCGCTCGCGATGGACAATCCCGGCGCAAGAGTTCGGCGTACTCGTCCTCACTTCTGGTGTCAAGGGTGCACGCCGGGACTCTAGGAGCGAAAGTCGTCGCATGGGCCGGTGGTCGGGAATGTCACCCGAGCGTAGCGCCGGTGTCATTCCGCCCAGGGGAGGCGGTCCCAGTACGAGGGACGCTCCCGACGTGACGGCTCGAACCGCACGTACACCTGCTTGAAGTCGGACGTCTCCTCCTTCACGCTCGCCCCGTAACGCCCCGCGAGCTCCGACACCGGATAGTGCAGTTGTTCGTTCTCCAACCGTGCACCGGCCATCAGGATCACGCACGGCCCGTCGCCGGCGCCCACGAAGATGTGCTCGGTCCCGGCGGGACTGTGGAAGAAGTCCCACGGCCGAAGGAGCCGCTCCTCACCCTCGACGAGCAGCGTGCACTCCCCTGAAAGCACGAGGAACGCCTCCTGCTGATTCTCGGAGTGGTAGAGGCCGTTCGGCTGGCCCGGCTCCAGGACGCGGAGCTTGATGCCGACCTGCGGGAACGAGAACTCCTGGCTCTCGAAACGGCAATCCGAACCGGGCGGCCGCTTCTCGGCGTTCTCCGCCGTCAACCACTGGGCGTCCCGCACGTTGACGACGAACCACCCGTCGCCGGCGGGCTCGAGGCCTGAGCCGGAGTCCTCGAGCCTCGCCTCGGGCATGTCGCGAGCCTATCGGCTTTCGAACCTGCCCCTACGCTCTTGCCAGCTTCTCGCTCTGGCTGGAGTGGAGTGAATCTCGCCTGGGCCAGCGTGCGGGAATGTCACCCAAGTGCTGGCGACGTGTACTAGCTGAGGTTGGCCGCCAAGTCCTGATAGGGAGGGACGAGTTCTTCCCAGCGTGCCTCGACGTCGTCGGGTTCACGGCCGGCGAGGTACGCGGCGAGGTTTTCGGCGTGGATCTGCCAGCCGGCTCCGAAGAAGGCGATCTTGTCCAGGGGCATGCCCTTGACCTCGATGACCAGGGTGGTCTGGTCGCCGGCGGCGGTCAGCGTGATGTCCCAGGCCGCATCGAACGGCGGCACACCCTGCCCTCTGCGGTAGGAGTCATCGCTTTCCCTGGTCGTCACCAATAGCCGCTGTGGGGCGTCGCACGCCTCTACCCGGCCTGTGCGCTCTCCCGCGTCGGCGATGTGCACACGGAACTCGCCCCCCAGAGAAAGCTCGCCATCCACGTCGCCGAACCAGCGGGCGAGCCGGTCGGGATCGGTGATTGCCGACCAGAGGTCGTCGATGTCGGTCTCGTAGCGGTCTTCGATTTGGACGATGCCTGCGCCGTCTGCTGATCGCAGGCTGCCAAGAATGCGGGTGCCCGGACTCGCGTTGCTCGTCATGTCGCGCTCCTTCGTTCGTGTTTTCCTCGCGCCACCTCGGTATGCAGGGCGTCCAATCGCTGCTCCCACAGAGATCGGTAGCGGCCAAGCCACTGATCTACTTCTGCGAGCGGTGTGGGGCGAAGACTGTAGACCCGCCGCTGCGCCTCCTGGCGGGCCTCGACCAGCCCCGCTTCCCTCAACACTCGCAGGTGGCGGGAGACGCCCGGACGAGCGATCGGCAGCAACGCCGCCAGCTCACCCGCGGTCGCCGGGCCGCGGGCCAGCGTCTCCAGCAGCGTCCTTCGGCTCTCGTCGGCGACCGCCCGCAGAACAGCTTCCATGCCACAAACGTACCAAGGCGGTTACGTAACTGTCAAGGTACATACGTCGGGTGCTCGCCTGGGCGAGCGTGCTGTCACTCGCAGACTGTTCTGGCCTATTGACCCTTCCTACTTGTCGCAGGCCCCCGCCCCTCCTGGACCGTGCTTAGTACTCGTCGCGGGCGGATCCACACCTGGAACGCGTCGCCTTCGTCCCGCCCCTTCGGCGTCCGGTCGAGGATCCCGTAGTAGCCCATCAGGAACTCGACCCCCCGAGCCCCGCTCGAATAGCTGTGGTAGACGGCCCCGTCGTCCAGGACGAAGGAGCTGAAGCCTTGGCTCTGGGTCAGGTACCCGACTAGGTCGGTGCCGCTGTCGCTGGCATTGCGGTCTGCGATCGGCGGCAGTACGAGACGTGTGAGCTGATCGCACTGACCTGCGGCGAAGTCGAGGAGTTGCCGGAGCATCACGACCCACCCGCGCCGGTCGAGTCTTGGATGGTCGGTGCGGTCGAGGGCGCAATTGCGACCCGGACACTCGGAGGAGACGGGTTCTGACGTGGGCGAGCGTGCTAGCGCCTGAACAGCTCTCGGAGTCGCTCGCGCAGGGAGGGTGGACGCGCACGCTTCGCTGCAGCTTCGCGTTTCTCCTCCTGCCTGACCCAGGCTCGATGCCGGGAGCTTCTCGTCCCGTACTTCGGCTTCCAGTAGATCGGCACCGCTAGTCGATCTCCCGGATCTGACGGGAGAGGAGGCCAGCGCCGACGAGGCACATCGAGATCACCGCGCCGCCGGCGATGATCGGGCCGGGCGCGAAGTAGTTCGAGACCGCGCCTGCGGCGAGCAGGCCGAACGGCGTCAGGCCGAAGGCCCCGAACCAGTCGAGGCTGACCACGCGGGAAAGCATGTGCTGCGGCACGAGCTCCATCAGCATCGTCTCCCAGACGGCGACGCCGTAGCCGATGCAGATGCCGCGGAGGAACGACACCACCAGGGCGACGGAGTACCACGGCGAGAGCGCGAATGCGACGACGAGCAGGCTGTTCGCCATCCAGATCAGGTACGAGATCAGCCCGCGCCGCCGCCTCGGGTTCATCTGGGCGAAGGTGATCGCGCCGATGATCATCCCGGCGCCGAGCATCGAGAAGATGACGCCGTAGGCGCCCACGCTCAGGTGGAAGTGGTTGCGGACGAGCTTCGGCGTCAGGACCTGGATCGGCGCCCACTGGAACATGAGCACGAACGCAAACAGCGTGATGGTGACCCAAAGCCACGGGACCCCCGTCACGTAGCGGATCCCTGCCCAGATCTCGCGCAGGGTGCCGACCGACTCGGCGCGCTCGGCCGTGCGCGGCCTGGTGGCGAAGACGAACCCGAACGAGATCAGGTACGAGAAGGCGTTGAAGCCGAAGACGACGGTCGAGCCCGCGAAGCCGTACATCAGGCCCGCGAACGTCGGCCCGATCAGCAGGCTGGCCTGCCGTGCCATGCCGATCAGCGCGTTGGCCGACCCGAGGCCCGGCTGCTCGACGACGAGCGGGACGAGCCCGCCCAGCGCCGGGGTGAAGAAGCCGGTGGCGAGGCCTTCGGCGAAGGCGAGCCCGGCGAGGATGCCCAGGCTGAGGTGGCCGCTCGCATCGACGACCGCGAGCGCTCCGATCACCCCGAACCGGGCCGCGTCGGAGACGAGCATCAGCGTGCGCCGGTCGTAGCGGTCGGCGAGCGCTCCACCGAGCAGCACTGTCGAGAGCAGACCCAGGCCCTGCAGGGTGAGCACGATCGCGAGCGAGCGGGCCGATCCGGTGAGCGTGAAGGTCCGCCAGCCGAGCGCGACGATGAACGCGGTGTCGCCGAGGAGCGAGATCGCCTGGCCGGTCCAGAGCAGCCGGAAATCCCGGCTCTTGAACGCCTGCAGGAACCGGGCGCGGGACGATCCGGTGGCGATTGCCTCCATGGCAGAAAGCTATCCTGCTCCCGTGTCCGACCTCCTTCGCGTCGCCTGCGTGCAAATGACGAGCGGACCCGACAAGGCGGCGAACCTCGAGAGCGCCGAGCGGCTGGTGGCGAGCGCGGCCGCCACCGGAGCGGACGTGGTCGCGCTCCCTGAGAAGTGGAACGCGATCGGGAGCAACGAGGTGCTGCACGCGGCCGCCGAGTCGCTGGAAGGCGGCGAATCCGTCGCTGCGATGGCCGACTGGGCCAGAGGTCACGGGATCACGCTGGTGGGCGGGTCGATCTCCGAGCGGCGCGACGGGCGCGAGAAGCTCTCGAACACGAGCCTCGTCTTCGGGCCCGACGGGGAGTTGCTCGGCGTCTACCGCAAGATCCACCTCTTCGACGTCGAGGTCGGCGGTCACGTCTACCGCGAGTCGGAGGCGGAGGAACCGGGCGAAGAGCCCGTGGTCGTGCGCGGCGAAGGCTGGCCGATCGGGCTGACCGTCTGCTACGACGTCCGCTTCCCGGAGCTCTATCGAATCCTCGCGCTGGAAGGCGCGGAGCTCGTGACGGTGCCGGCGCATTTCACGACGCCGACGGGCAAGGACCACTGGCACGTGCTCCTGCGGGCGCGCGCGATCGAGAACCAGTACTACGTGGCCGCGCCGGCGCAGGTCGGCGAGACGCTGCCGGGGAAGCCCGCGTACGGCCGCTCGCTGATCGTAGACCCCTGGGGAATCGTGCTCGCACAGGCGCCCGACGAGGAGACGGTCATCTCCGCAGAGCTCGATCGGGCGCGGCTGCGCTCGGTGCGCGAGAAGCTCCCCTCGCTCGCGAACCGCCAGGCCGACGCCTACCGGTGGCCGGCCCGCCTCTAGAGATCTCGCACTGGCGCGCGACCGTCCACGACCTCGTCGCCGAATGCGCCGAGGAGTGGGGGTTCCGAATCGGTGAGCCGTACGTGCCCGGAGCGGCGGGGCACGTTCTGCGGGCCGAGCTGGCGGACGGGACGCCCGCTGTGCTCAAGCTCAACTGGCCGCACCGCGAAGCCGAGCAGGAGGCGGACGCGCTCGAGCGCTGGGACGGCGACGGCGCCGTCCGGCTATACGCCCGCGACGACGAGCGGCACGCGCTCCTGCTCGAGCGCTGCGAGCCGGGGTCGTTCCTGGCCGCATCCGACGACGACACGCTCGGCGTTCTCGTCGAGCTGCTCCCGCGGCTCTGGAAGAGCGGCGAGGGCTTCCGGCCGCTCGCCGAGGAGGCGGAGTTCTGGCGCGACCACGAGTTTCCGCAGGTGCGCGACACGCGGCTGCGCGACGCGGCGACGCGCTACCTCGAGGAGCTCGTCCCCACCGAGGGCCAGCAGGTGCTCGTGCACCAGGACCTCCACGGCGAGAACGTGCTCGCCGCGCAACGCGAGCGCTGGCTCGCGATCGACCCGAAGCCTCTCTCCGCCGAGCGCGAGTTCTCGGTCGCGCCGATCGTACGCTCGACCGAGCTCGGTGAAGGCAAGCGAAAAGCCTTGCGCCGCCTCGACCGGCTGACGGCCGAGCTCGGCCTCGACCGCGAACGCGCTCTCGGCTGGACGATCGTGCAGACGGTGGCGTGGAGCGGCGGCAGCGACTACATCGAGGAGCACATGGAGATCGCCCACTGGTTGCTGGAGGCCGCGTGACCGACCTGCGCGCGGTCCTCTTCGACGTCGACTTCACGATCGCCCGGCCGGGCCCGGAGCTCGGACCGGAGGGCTACCGGCGGCTGGGCGCGCGCTTCGGGCTCGAGCTCGACCCGTCGCGCTATGGCGATGCCCGTGAGAAGGCGGTCGAGGGCATCAGGCGCCATCCGGAGCTCGAGCACGACGAGGAGATCTGGGTCGCCTTCACCGAGCGGATCATCCGTGGCATGGGCGGCGACGCCGACTCGGCGTACGAGTGCGCGGTCGAGATGACGAGGGCCTGGGAACACGCCGAGCACTTCGAGCTCTTCGACGATGCCCTCCCGGTGCTGGGCGAGCTACGCGCCCAGGGGCTGAAGCTCGGGCTCGTCTCGAACACCGGCCGCAACCTGGACGAGTTCGTGTCGCACCACCGGCTCGAGGTGGACGCGGCGCTCGGCTCGGGAGCCTTCGGGCGCACGAAGCCGCATCCGACGATCTTCCGCGCGGTCCTCGAGCGCCTCGAGGTCGAGCCCTCCGGCGCCGCGATGGTGGGCGACTCGCCGGAGGACGACGTCGAGGGAGCCCGTGCGGCGGGCATCGAGCGCGCCTTCCTGCTCGATCGGGAGGATCGCTACCCGGAGCTCGATGACCGCCTGCCCGACCTGTTCGCGCTCCCGGCGGCGCTCGGGCTTCGCCCCAGCTGAGCGGCGGCTTCGTCCAGGGTCGCGACCGGCCCCACGCCCACGTCCTCGCCCTCGACGAGCTCGAGCCAGCTCGCAAGCGGCTTCGCCCCGAAGGCCTCGGCCAGCTCGGCCGCCAGCGGCTCCTGGTCGGCATCCCACTGGCGCGCGGTCAGGTCGGGGCGGCCCAGCAAGTCGCACAGCCGCGAGAAGAACCTTGGCTCGAGCGCCGCGACGGTCAGGTACCGGGCGTCGGCGGTGGCGTAGATGCGGTAGCAGGCAAGCCCGCCCGTGACCAGGCGCGGCACGGGCTCGCCCCCGACCCGATAGGACACGAGCTTGTGGGCGCCGTCGGTCAGCGAGATCGTCACATGCCGGCCGCGGCCGGTTCGCTCCCGTTCCAGGAGCGCGGCGAGGATCCGAGTGACCGCGGTCAGCCCTCCACCGGCGAGGTCGGCAATCGGCACGGGCGGCATCGCGGGAGCCGTGTCGGCGAGCAGGCCCGCGTAGCCCTGGTAGTTGAGGTCGTGGCCGGCACGGAGCTCGTCGGGGCCGAAGCCCGTGAACGAGCAGTAGACGACGGTCTCCGGCAGGTCGGCCGCCCCGACGCCGAGCCGCTCCGCCACTCCGGGCCGGAAGCTCTCGAGCACGACGTCTGCCCGCGCGCACAGCTCGCGGCCCGTCTCTGGATCGGCCTTCAGGTCGCAGGTCACGGACTCCTTGCCGGCGTTCAGCGCCTCGTGCCAGGCCGGCGCGAGCTCTCGCAGAGGATCCCCTCCGGGCGCCTCAAGCCGCACGACGCGGGCGCCGAGCCCGAGCAGCTCGCGGCTCGCGAAGGGGCCGGGAAGGTACCGCGTCAGGTCGACTACGAGCAGGCCCGCGAGGGGTTCCACCGCCAACGAAACTACTACACTCAGCCGCGTTGGCCGATCGGTCGAATGCGCCGGAAGACAAGCGCCGATTGCTCCTCGACGCAGCGGTGCGGGTCTTCGCGCGCAAGGGCTACCACGCGAGCCGCGTGGGCGACATCGCAGAGGAGGCAGGCGTCGCCTACGGGTTGCTCTACCACTACTTCGAGTCGAAGGAGGACGTTCTCCGGAGCGTCTTTCGTGAGACCTGGCGGGCGCTGATCGAGACGATCGAGAGCGTCGAGGAGGCAGGCGACCCACCCCGGGAGCAGCTGCGCAAGGTCGCCGAGATCCTGCTGCGCTCCTGGCGCCGCGATCCGGATCTCGTGCGGGTGCTCGTCCTCGAGGTGACGCGCAGCCAGCACCTCCCCGGCGAGATGGACGAAATCGTTGCCTCCTTCGCAGCGATCCAGGAGATCGTCGAGCGCGGCCAGGCCGACGGGACGATTCGCGCCGACCTGGACGCGCGGCTGGCGAGCTACGTGTTCTACGGCGCGGTCGAGGAGCTCCTGACGGGCTGGGTGCTCGGACGGCTGCCGGACTCCGAAGACGACGTCGCCCGCGCCGAGCGCACGCTCGTCGAGATCGTCAGCGGCGGGCTCTCCTCCGACCTCGCACCGGCCAGAGCCTAGGTGTCGACCACACCGGCGTCCCAGGCTCTCGTCACCGTGCCCCCGGTCCGGCGGCGATTGCTCTGGACGCTCGGTCTCGGTGCCTTCGGGCTCGCGTTCTCGATCACCACGACCGCCGCCTACCTCCCGCCGCTGCTGCACCGCTTCACGAGCTCGGGCGGCCTGATCGGGGCAATCCTCGGCGCGGAGGGGATCTTCGCCTTGACGGTCTCGCCTGTCGTCGGGCCCTGGAGCGACTCCTTCCACACGCCGCTCGGTCGCCGCCGCCCGTTCATGCTCGTCGCGGTCGGCCCGATGGGGTTCTGCCTCCTGCTGATGCCGTTCATGCCGAACCTCTGGACGACGGTCGTGATCGTGATGTCGTTCTTCTTCGCGTACTACCTCTTCGAGACGCCGTACCGAGGCCTCTACCCGGACGTCCTCCCGGCGTCGACGTTCGGCCGCTCGCAGGGAATCCAGCACATCCAGCGCGGGATCGCGATCGGAATCGCGCTCGTCGTCGGCGGCCTCCTGTTCAAGGTCTGGCAGCCTTCGCCCTTCATCCTCGCCTCGATCCTGACGACGGCCGCGTGCGGGCTGACGATCCTGCTCGTGCGGGAGGACGGAGGCCACGGCCACGTCTTCGAGGGCTTCTGGGCCTACATTCAGCGGAGCTGGCACATCTTCTGGCAGGACGGCGACGTACGACGCTTCCTGCTCGCGAACTCGGCGTGGGAAGGAGCCTTCGCTGCGGCGAGGACCTTCGTCGTCCTCTACATCATCGACGGGCTGGACCAGTCGAAGGTGCTCTCGTCCGCCGTCCTGGGTGCGGTCGCGACCGGGTACGTGATCGCGGCGATCTTCGCCGGCCGGCTGGGCGACCGCTTCGGCCTTGCGCGGGTGATCTTCTTCGCCTCGTTCATCTACGGAGGCGGCTTCCTGGCTGCCGGCTTCGCGCAGGAGTGGCACGACTGGTACTTCGGTTTCATCACCGCCGTCTCGATCGCCGGCGGGACCGTGATGACGCTCGCCTGGGGGCTGCTCTACAAGATCGTGCCGGTCGAGCACCGCGGCGCGGTGTCCGGGCTCGCGACCACGACCAAGGGGATCGGACTGCTCGTCGGCGCCCCGCTCGCAGGCCTGGCGATCGACCTGTCGCGCCCGTACCTCAGCGCCACGAACGGCTACCAGGTGCTCTGGCCGATCTGCGGCGCCCTCATCCTCGGCGCCATCCCGCTCCTGATCAGGCTGATGGAGATCGAGCCGAGGTCGAAGACGGAGGTGCCGCTGCTGTGAAGCGCTTCAACCTGCTCGGCGACGAATGGGAGCGCGAACGCGAGCGCGAGGGGTATCGCTGGCGCGCGACGTCGTTCGGGCCGGCGATCGGGGCGTCGCTCGTCGGTGCGACGGTGTACGAGCTCCCGCCGGGCGAGAAGAGCTTCCCCTACCACTACGAGTGGGGGAACGAGGAGTGGCTGCTGGTGGTCTCGGGCCGCCCGACGTTGCGCACGCCCGAGGGCGAGCACGAGCTCGAGCCCGGCGACGTCGTCTGCTTCGCCGGAAGGCCCGGACGGGGCGCACCAGGTGCAGAACGGGACCGATGAGCCGGTACGGATCGTGTTCCTCTCCACGAAGCGCTTCCCGGCCGTTGCCGTCTACCCGGACAGCGACAAGCTCGGCATCTGGATCGCCGGCGAGGGCAAGCAGGACTCCCTGATCGTGCGGCGCGACTCCGAGGTCGACTACTGGGAGGGCGAGCGCTAGCGCAGCTGGGCTAGCGCCGGAGCCCATGCGGCCAGCGGCGAAGTCTCGCCGTCGCGGCCGTTCAGGCTGCGGTAGCCGAGGGCGTGCTCGGCCTGCATCAGCTTGTGGATCTGCGTCGTGCCCTCGTAGATGATCGGGGCGCGCGCGTTGCGGAAGTAGCGCTCGATCCCGTACTCGGCGGAGTAGCCGTAGGCGCCGTGAACCTGGATCGCCAGGTGCGCCGCCCGAAACGCCGACTCGGTCGCGTGCCACTTCGCCAGTGAGGTCTCGCGCGTGTTCCGGCGGCCCTCGTTCTTCAGCCAGGCCGCCTGCATCACGAGCAGCTTCGAGGTCTCGTAGCCGAGCACCATCTCGGCGATCATGTCCTGGACGAACTGGTACTTGCCGATGGGCTGGCCGAACGTCTCCCGCTCACGCGCGTACTCGACCGAGCGGCCGAGACAGGCGCTGATCACGCCGCAGGCGCCGGCCGCGACCGTGAAGCGGCCCTGATCGAGGCCGTACATCGCGATCTCGAACCCCTGGCCCTCCTCGCCGACGAGGTTCTCCGCGGGAACCTCCACGTTCTCGAAGAAGAGCTCTCCGGTCGAACCGGCCCAGATGCCGAGCTTGTGCTCCGTCTCGCGAGTCGTGACTCCCGGCCATGCCCGCTCGACGATGAAGGCCGAGATGCCCTTGTGCTTCGCCGCCGGGTCGGTCTTGGCGAAGACGAGCTGGTGGTCGGCCACCGTGGCGTACGAGATCCAGTTCTTCTGGCCGTTGAGGACGTACGAGTCGCCCTCGCGGCGCGCCGTCGAGCGCATCGCGGCCACGTCGGAGCCCGCGCCGGGCTCGGTCAGGCCGAAGCAAGCGAGCTTCTCGCCCTTCGCCTGGGGCGCAAGGTAGCGCTGCTTCTGCTCTTCGTTCGCGTACCGCAGGAGCGAGAGCGAGTTCAGCCCCACGTGCACCGAGATCAGCGTCCTGAAAGCCGCCTCGCCGCGCTCGATCTCCTCGCAGGCCAGCGCCTCGGCGACGAAGTCGAGGCCCGCGCCGCCGTACTCCTCCGGAATCACGATTCCGAGCAGCCCGAGCTCGGCCATTCCCTCGATGACCCCGAGGTCGAGGTGGTGGTTGATGTCGTTCTCGATCGCGTTCGGCAGGACGCGCTCGTCGACGAACGAGCGCACGGTCTCCTGAATCAGGCGCTGTTCGTCTGTAAGGTCGAAGTCCATGGCCAAGAGTCTATGGAAGCGCCTTGCCCGGCTTCCGTTGGAGGTCGAGTCGTACGCCCTGGAGCGCCTCGAGCAGCCCGTCACGCGTGGGTTCACCCGCGTGACGACGGTGGTGAGGCTGTCCGGGCGCGGGGAGGAGGGGGTCGGCGAGGACGTCTCCTGGTACGCGGAGATGCACGATCGCGAGCAGGCGGCCGGGCCGGTGCTGCCGCTCCAGGGCTCCTGGACGCTCGACAGCTTCTCGGAAGCGCTCGAGATCCCGGAGCCGCACCGTCGCTGGGCCTACGAGAGCGCTGCGCTCGATCTCGGGCTGCGCCAGGACGGAACTGCGCTCGCCGAGGTGCTCGGCCTCGAGCCGCGGCCGGTCAGCTTCGTCGTCTCGCCGGGGCTCGGCGATCCACCGTCGGCCCGCGTCGTCCGGCGCTGGCTCGAGCTCGATCCGGGCCTGCGCTTCAAGCTCGACCCCGGGATCGACTGGAGCGACGACCTCGTCCGCGAGCTGGCGGACACGAGGGCAATCGTCACCGCCGATCTGAAGGCCTACTACGGCGCAGCGGACGAGAAGCCGCCGGACGTCGACCTCTACCGGCGCGTCGCCGAGGGTCTTCCTGACGCTTTCCTCGAGGACCCGGCCCTTACCGACGGGACCGATCCGGTGCTCGCGCCGTATCGCGATCGGATCACGTGGGATGCCCCGATCCATTCCGTGGCCGACGTCGAGACGCTCGCGTTTCCGCCGCGGACGCTCAACTCCAAGCCGTCTCGGTTCGGCACGCTCCGCGCGGTGCTCGACTTCTACGACTACTGCGAGGAGCGCGGTATCGGCCTGTACGGCGGCGGCATGTTCGAGCTCGGGCCGGGCCGGGGGCAGATCCAGTACCTCGCCTCGCTTTTCCACCCGGATGCGCCGAACGACGTCGCGCCGCGCGCCTACAACGAGCCCGAGCCTCGCGAGGGCCTGCCGCGCAGCCCGCTCGAGCCTGCTCTCTCGCCCACGGGGTTCCGCTGGGCCGAGGGCGCGGCTAGCATTTGACTGATCAGTCAATCAAGCGAGCGGACATGGCGGCTACGGAAGCGATCGACAGCGGAGTCTCCTTCGCGCTCACGGAGGAGCAGCGCGCTCTGCAGGGACTCGCGCGGGAGTTCGCGCTTCGGGAGATCCGGCCGAAGGCGGCCGAGTACGACGAGCACCAGACTCACCCCGCCGATGTGATCGCCAAGGCCCACGAGGTCGGGCTAATGAACCCGCACATCCCGGAGGAGCTCGGCGGCGCGGGTCTCGGCTCGATGGAAGGCGCGCTGATCGGCGAGGAGCTGTGCTGGGGCTGCTCGGGGATCGCGACCTCGATCGTGGCCAACATCCTCGGCGCGCTGCCGGTGCTGCTTGCGGGCACCGACGAGCAGAAGCGCCGCTGGCTCGCGCCCCTGCTGGAGGAGCCGATCCTCTGCTCGTTCGCGCTGACCGAGCCGGGTGCGGGCTCCGACGTCTCGGGGATCCAGACGACCGCGGTGCGCCACGGCGACGACTACGTCCTCAACGGCTCGAAGATGTTCATCACGAACGCAGGCCGGGCGGCGTGGTTCACGGCCTTCGCGTCGACTGAGAAGTCGGCGGGCCACCGCGGCTTGACGGCGTTCGTCGTTCCCGGCGACGCGGAGGGCGTGACGATCGAGAAGCACCTGGACAAGATGGGCCAGCGCGCCACGGACACCTCGGCGATCGCCCTGCAGGACGTGAAGGTGCCCGCCGACAACCGGCTGGGCGAGGAGGGCGAAGGGTTCAAGATCGCAATGCAGACCCTCGATCACACGCGGCCGGGGACGGCCGCGGGCGCGGTCGGGGTCGCGCGCGCCGCCTTCGAGCACGCGGTCGAGTACGCGCGCGAGCGTGTGCAGTTCGGCCAGCCCATCGCCATGAACCAGGGCGTCAACTTCCTGGTCGCGGACATGGCGGCCGAGATCGAGGCGGCGCGGCTTCTGGTCTGGCAGGCGGCCTGGCTGCTCGACCAGGGCGAGCGCGCGACGCTCCAGTCCTCGTATGCGAAGCGGTTTGCGGCCGACACCGCCATGAAGGTCACTACCGACGCCGTCCAGATCTTCGGCGGATACGGCTACATCAAGGAGTTTCCGGTCGAGAAATTGATGCGCGACGCCAAGCTGTTCCAGATCTACGAGGGCACCTCGCAGATCCAGCGGCTGGTGATTGCGCGCGAGATCTTCCTGCCTCGCGACTGACCCGCCTAGGCGGCGCTTGAGACGACACGTAGCCCCGCTACACTGCTGGGGTTGCGCGTGGAGGCCGGGACTAGTGGGGTGCGAGTCCGCAGCCGTCGACGCGGTCGTTCCCGCACGCTGATACTCAAGCGCGTGGCGGCGCTCGCGATCGTCGGTGTGGGAAGCGCTGCCGTGCTCGGCTTCGTGTACGCGGGCTCCGCCGACCGGATCGCCGCGGGCGTGCAGATCGCCGGTGTCGACGTCGGCGGCCTCACCGCGGGAGAGGCGTCCGCGAAACTCGAGCGCCAGGCGGACGCGGTGTCACAGGTGCCGGTCGTCTTCACGGCGGTCGGACACACCTGGCGCCTGCGCCCGGCGAACCTCGGCGTCGAGGCGGACTGGGACGCAGCGGTTGACGCGGCGCTGGCGCGGGGAGACGGCGTCTCGCCGCTTCGCGGCCTGCGCCGGATCGGCGTCAAGGTCTTCGGCGCGGACGTGACGCCGCCCACGCAGGTTCTCGAGCGCTCGCTCCGGTTCGAGCTCGCCCGGATGAGCAGCGTGATCGACCATCCCCACCGTGACGCCGCGGTGGTCCTCCACGGGGTGCAGCCCGCGATCGTGCCGGGGAGTACCGGCAGAGGACTCGACCGCGCGGCCGCTCGGGCCGCGATCGTCCAGGCGCTCGCCGGCGTCCAGCACGGGGAGCGGGTCGCGCTGCCGGTCCAGATCGATGTGCCCGACGTCAAGGCGGTCGACCTGCAGCCGGTCCTCGCGCAGGTGCGGACAGCCCTCTCGAAGCCGGTGCGGATGACCCTTGCGCCCGCGTCCTGGTGGCTGACGAGGCGCCAGCTCGCCGCGATCCTCTCGCTGCCGCACGACGGCGTCAGCAAGCTCGAGATCGGCGGGCCCGGCGCCGAGCGCTACCTGAAGCGGCTGGGCCGCGGGGTCAACCGGCCGGCGCAGAACGCCTACTTCAACGTTCACGAGAGCGGCCGCGTGACCGTCGTCCCGGCCAAGCTCGGGCGCGTGGTCGACATCAGGCCCACCGAGCAGAGCATCCTCGCGGCCGCGCTCTCGACCGGCGTCCGCGACGCGCGGGTGACCGTGACGGGGCAACAGCCCGATCGCACGACCGCGGAGGCTCGCGCTATGGGCATCACCACGCGGGTGAGCCGCTACGAGACGATCTACGGCGGCGATTCGAACCGAATCCACAACGTGCAGCTCGTCTCGCGCCTCGTCGACCGGAAACTGATCGCGCCCGGGGCGACGTTCTCGTTCAACCAGGCAACCGGGGCGCGCACGGCCGACAAGGGGTTCCGCGAGGCACCGGTGATCATCAACGGTGAGCTCAGCACCGGGCTTGGCGGCGGTGTCTGCCAGGTCTCGACCACGGTCTTCAACGCGGCCTACGAAGCAGGCCTGAAGATCACCGAGCGCACCAACCACGCGCTCTACATCAGCCATTACCCGCAAGGCCGCGACGCGACGGTGAACTACCCGGACGTCGACCTCAAGTTCGTCAACGACACCGATCACTGGCTGTTGCTGCGCACGTTCGTCGGCTCGTCGTCGCTCGTGGTCGACCTCTACGGCGCACCCCTCCACCGACGCGTCGAGAGCGACACGCGCCCCCTCGTGGTCACGGGTGGCGCGCCGGTCAAGCGCGTCGCCGACCCGGCGCTCTACCAGGGAGTCACGTCGGTCGAGGAGAGCGGCTCGCCCTCGAGCTCGACCAGCGTTCGCCGCCGGGTCTACACGAGCGGCGGCGCGCTCCTCTACGACAACACGTGGTACTCGTCCTATCGTGGCGAGACCCGGCTCGTCCGCGTGGGGACGAAGCCGAGGCCGGTTGCGAAGCCGAAGAAGGTCGGACCGACCGGGCCGAGCGGCCCCAGCGGTCCAACCGGCGTCGCCGGCGTCAAGCCTCCGCAGTAGCGATCTCCTCGGCGAGCCACCCCGGGACGCGGGTGGGGCGGTATGTGCTCGCGTCGACGCAGGCGTGCCGTGTCCAGCCGTCGGCGATCGCCTCGCCGTCGCGCTCGACCGAGTAGTCGAAGCGGAAGCGGGCGCCTCGGAGCTCGCCGCAGCGCGCCCGCACGGCCAGGCGGTCGTCGAAGGCGGCCGGGACGAGGTATCGGACGTGCGACTCGATCGTCAGCGCCTCGATGCCGTTCTCGCGAAGACCGGGGTATCCGCCCCGGAAGCGGGCCAGGTAGTCGATGCGCGCGACCTCGAACCAGACGAGGTAGACGGAGTTGTGCGCCACGCCCTGCGCGTCGGTCTCGGCGAACCGCACCCTCACCTCGGTTGCGAAGCGGAAGTCCACGCGGCGAACTCTCTACGATCGGCGATCGTGGGCGCGAGCGCACTGGCAGAGCTGATCCGCCGCCGGCAGCCGTGCATCGTCCTCACCGGAGCCGGTGTCTCGACCGAGAGCGGCATTCCCGACTTCCGCTCTCCCACCGGGCTCTGGGCGACGTTCGATCCGCTCGAGTACGGCTCGATCGAGGCCTTCCGCCGCGATCCGGTCAAGGTGTGGAGCTTCTACAAGCCGCGCGTGGCCATGCTGACCGAGGCGGAGCCCAATCCGGCGCACCTCGCTCTCGCCGAGCTCGAGCGCCTCGGCTTCGTCGGCGCCGTCGTGACCCAGAACATCGATCGGCTCCACGAGCGGGCGGGCAGCTCGGAGGTGGTCGAGGTGCACGGCTCGATCCGCACCTCGAGCTGCCCTCGGTGCGGTGAGCGCTACGGGCTCGAGCGGGTTCTCGGACTCCTCGCCGAGGCGGACGCTCCGGCCTGTCCCGCCTGCGGTGAGATCCTGAAGCCCGACGTCGTCTTCTTCGGCGAGCTCCTGCCGTCGGGCGCGATCGAGCGGGCGTTCGAGCTTGCTCGGACGGCGCGGCTGCTCCTGGTCGTCGGTTCCGCCCTCGAGGTCCATCCGGTCGCCGGGCTGCCGCTCGAGACACTGGGCGCGGGCGGCGCGCTCGCGATCGTGAATCGCGGCCCTACGCCGTTCGACTCGGAGGCGCGCCTACGGATCGACGATCAAGCCGGCACGGTGCTCCCCGCCGTGGCGGCGGAGCTCGGTGGCGCCAGCTAGGCGGCGGCGCGCTTGAGCTGGCGCTCGTCGAGCACCTGGCGGCACTCGGAGCAGACTGTGCGCTCGACCTCGTACGGGACGCCGAGCCTCTGAAGCAGCACGTACGTGCGCACCCCCGTGTGTCGGTGAAGCCGCCTGCGATGCATGAAGAGTTGACTCATCGTCCTTCGCCTGAGCGTAGCTATCCGGTCGGAAACTAGGACGCTCAAAAGGGGAACGAAGTTGTAACGATCTGTCGTCGTCGGATCGGTGCGGCTAAGCTCGGGAGGGTGAGGCATCCGGCTCTCCGGCTGCTGCTTTCGCTGCCGCTGGCCGGCCTCCTCGCCGGCTGCGGCGCCACAGTCCAGCAGGCAGCGAGCGCCCGCCGGCCGCCGGCCGCCGCGGCGAGGGTGCTTTGCAGCACCGAGACGACCGCCGTCGGGAGCGGGCGTGCCGCCCTCGCCGCGGTCGTTCGGAACCGGGCCGGCGCTTACCGCCGTCCTGCAGGCCGCTCCTTTGCTCGCTTCGGCCGCCTGAACCAGAACGGCTTTCCGACCGTCTTCCGCGTCCTCGCGGTGGTGCGGGCGCGGGACTGCAGCGCCCGCTGGTATCGCGTCCAGCTGCCGCTGCGCCCGAACGGCGCAACCGGTTACATCCGCGCGAGCGCCGTCCACGTGGGGCGGGTACCGACTCGGATCCTGGTCGACATCTCCCAACGCCGGCTGACCTTCTTCCGCGGCGGGAGGCGCGTGCTGTCGACGACGGTGGCCGTCGGCGCGGCCGCCACACCGACCCCGACCGGGCGCTACTACGTGAACCAACGGCTGGTTCCGGAGGACACCTCGGGGCCGTTCGGGCCGGGGGCGATCGGGATCTCGGCGTTCTCCGATGTGCTCACCGGTTGGGCACAAGGCGGGCCGATCGCGATTCACGGCACGAACGAGCCGTGGTCGATCGGACACGCGGCCTCGAACGGCTGTATCCGCGTCCGAAACCCGGTGCTGGAGCGGCTGTTCCGCTCGACGCCCGCGGGCACGCCGGTGCTGATCCGCCGGTGAGCGTTAGCTCTCGACCGCCGGGCGGTATTTACTCCGACAAGCGAACGACGAAAGGCGGAACGCAAACATGGCCCAGGCACCACAGGACCTGCTGAGCAAGCTCGCCGACCGCGGCGAGGAAGTGATCGGACGAATCGGTGAGATCCCCGGGGCGCAGCGCCTGCTCGAGCAGGCGAGCGCGCTCAAGGAGCGTACGGACGAGCTGCAGAAGAAGCTCCGCGGTCTCGATGAGCTCGAACGGCGGGTCGACGCGCTCGAGCGCAAGGTTCACGAGCTCTCGAAGCCCGCTTCCCGCCAAAAGCCGCGCGCGGCCGGCGCGAAGAAGACCACGACTGCCAAGCGCTCGACCGCCGCGAAACCGAAGCCGTAGGCGCCCTAGGCCGGAACGCGCAGGCGTAGCGCCTGCGGCACGACCTCGAACCGCGTCGGGGTGGTTCCGGGCTGCTCCCCGTCGAGCTCGACGGGGAGGGGAGCCGCGGTCTCGACCTCGACGGACGAACCTCGCAAGACCTCGGCCTTGGGGTGCGGCAGGTGCTTGCCGCGGTAGGTCTTCGGCAAGGTCAGCAGCAAGTCCCGCTTGGTCAGGTCGCCGATCAGGAGGACGTCGAAGAGCCCGTCGTCGGGCTCGGCGCCGGGGCAGATCTCCATCCCGCCGCCGAAGTAGCGGCCGTTCGCGACCACGACGTCGTGCATGCGCCCGCGGCGCTCGTCGTCGCCGACCTTCACCCGCACCTCGTCGTTGCGCCAGCGTGAGAAGACGGCGAGCGTCGCCCACAGGTACGAGGCCTTGCCGCCCAGCGCCTTCGAGCTCTCGTTTGCCCGCTTGGCGATCGCGCCGCTCATGCCCGCACTCGCGATGTTGGCGAAGAGCGACTCGCCCTCGCTCCCGCCCCAGCCGCGGTAGTGCGCCCGGCCGAGGTCGATCGTGCGCGCGCGGCCATGGAGCGCGACTTCGGCGGCGTCTTCCAGACGGCGCGGGATGCCATACGTCCTGACGAAGTCCCAGCCCGTCCCGCGCGGGATCACCGCCACCTCGACGTCGAGCCGGCCCGCGATTCCGTTCACGACCTCGTTGACCGTGCCGTCGCCTCCGACGATCACGAGCAGGCGCGCGCCGCCGTCGGCGGCCTCCCGTGCCAGCTGGCCGAGCTGTCCGGGTCGCTCCGAGAGCAGGGCGTCTCCACGCAGACCCAGAGAGGCCGCGCTGTGCGCGAGCTCGGGCCAGCGCCGACCGGTCGCGCCGTTCTCCGACGCGGGGTTGACCAGGAAGACGACGTCGCTAATGGGAGGTGACGGTCGCCAACGCGACCCGCGTCATCCGGTCGACCGCCGCGCGCAGGTCGTCGTCGGAGATCCTCGTGAACTCCTCGCCGATGACGATGTCGCTCACGGTGAGCAGGCAGCCGGCCTTGACCCCGCGCAGCGAGCCGATCGTGAACAGCACCGCCGCCTCCATCTCGACTCCGAGCACCCCACGCGCCGACCAGCGCTTGTGCCGCTCGGGGTCGGGGTCGTAGAAGGTGTCGCTCGACGCGATCGCGCCGACGCGGACGGGCTGCTCGAGCACCTTCGCGGCATGCACCGCCTCGTGCACGAGCTCCCAGTCGGCGGTCGGGGTGTGCGGCTCCTCGCCGACGTAGTGCCGGGCGGTGCCGTCCGCCGGGACCGCGGAGACGGCGACGATCAGGTCGCCGAGCTCGAGGTCCTGCTGGAGCCCACCGCAGGTTCCGACTCGTAGGAAGCGCTTGACGCCGAGCTGGACGAGCTCCTCCATCACGATCGCGGCGGAGGGGCAGCCCATGCCGGTCGCCTGCACCGAGACGGGCGTTCCCTCCCACTCGCCGCTGTAGCCGAGCATGCCGCGCTCGCCGTTGCGCTGGACCGGATTGTCGAAGTACGTCTCGGCGATGTACTTCGCCCGGAGCGGATCGCCGGGTAGCAGGCAGGCTTCTGCGTACTCCCCTGGCTCGGCACGAATGTGGATAGGCACGGAGAGAGCCTAAAGTTTCACGGCCGCGTGAAGACGTTGAACGAACCTGCGCTCGACGAGATCCTCGCCTTCTGCGCCGAGGATCCGATCGAGCGCGTGTTCCTCGAGGACGTCGCCCGTAGGGGTCTCGGGCGCTTCACGGGGCTCGCGGAGGGCGGCCGGCTCGTCGCGCTCTGCCACGTCGGCACGAACCTCGTCCCCTCGGGCAGCGGTTGCGCCGCGTTCGCGGAGGTCGACGGCGCCCGCCGGGCTCGACTCGTGATCGGCGAGGAGAATGCCGTCGGCGACTTCTGGGCCGCGGCCAGCGAGCGGCTGCCGCCGCCGCGGGAGGATCGGCCGGGACAGCCCGTCTACGTCCTCGAGGACCCGCCCGAGCCCGGCGAGACGGGGCTGCGCCCCGCCACACAGGATGACTTCGAGCTGCTCGTCCCGGCCTGTGCCGAGGCGCATCGCGAGGAGCTCGGAATCAATCCGCTCGACCGGGATCCGGAGAGCTTCCGTTGGCGCACGCGAATGCAGATCGAGGACGGACGCTCGTGGCTCTGGAGCGAGGACGGACTCATCCTCTTCAAGGCGGAGGCCTCCGCCTGGACGCCCTCCGCGGTGCAGCTCCAACAGGTCTGGGTCGACACCCGCGTGCGCAGACGTGGCTTCGCCCAGCGCGGCATGCGCGACCTTTGCCGGCTGCTGCTCGAGCGGGTGCCAACCGTTTGCCTGTTCGTGCGGGCCGAGAACGCGCCGGCAATCCGCGTCTACGAGGCGATCGGGATGCGGCACACGATCTCCTATCGCAGCCTGATCTTCTGAGCGTGGGGCCCCCGAACGGGGGAGGCCGGGGGCCCGAAGGTCGCCGAAAATCGGACGATGCGGCGAATCGGCCTCACTGCGGCTGGCCTGCTCGTCATCGTGACGGCTGCGCTTGCGCTCGTGACGAGTGGCCGCGCACGGCCGAACCTGGCGCACACCTGCTCGGCGACAGACCGCCAGTTCATCGACACCGCGCGGACGAACATGGCCGCCCTTGGCCTCTGGGCCGACCAGTACGCGAGCGGCGACGCGGACGGCATGGACGTCGTCGCGCAGGCCCGGGCGGGCGCCAAGATCGTCCGCGGCATGGGGCCGACGGATTCCTCGCTCGCCCAGACGCAGCGGCTCCTGGTCGGGATGCTGACGGAGTATGCGCGGGCCGTCCAAACCCAGGAGCGTCACGGGAACGCCGGCCCGCACATGTACCGCGCCTACGGGCTGGCGAACTACGCGCACACGGTCTTGACGCGCGCCCGGACGCCTCTGCTCAAGCTCGGCTGCGACGTCGGCCCGCTCCTCTAGCCTCGCCCGGCCCCTTAGTACGGTTCGCCCGGCCTCCTCCCCGAGGCGAGCGTATCGAGGAGAAGCGCACGCGGTGTGCCGATTTCGTCGCGAGGGTGTGACGCGCCGCATGGGTCGGGCACTGCAAGACTGTTCACATGAGCACGAGCCCGAGCGGGCCCGAGGTCGAGCCGGCAGCGTTGCGTGCCCGGATCGCGGAGCACGTGGGGCGCCACGACCTGATCACTCCCGGTGGAGAGGTCCTCGCGCTCGTCTCCGGAGGCGCCGACTCGACCTGTCTCTGGCACGCCCTCGGCGCCCTCGGCTATCGCGTCTCGGCCCTGCACGTGAACCACGGCCTGCGCGGAAGCGAGTCCGACGAGGACGCCCGCTTCTGCCGTGAGGTGCTCGGCGCCGAGGTGGCAGAGCCGCCGGCGCCGACGAGGCCCACCGAAGAAGCTCTGCGCGATCTTCGCTACTCACTGGCGACGGATCGGCTTCGGGCGACCGGCCACACGGCCTCCGACCAGGTGGAGACCGTGCTCTATCGGCTCGTTTCCAGCGGCGGCACCAAAGGGATCAAGCCGAAGCGGGAGGACGGAGTCGTTCGCCCGCTGCTCACGCTGTGGCGCGCGGAGACGGTGGGCTACTGCCGCGCCGAAGGCCTGCCGTTCCGCAGCGACAGCTCGAACGCCGCGACACGCCGCGGGCTCGTGCGCGACGAGATCCTCCCGCTCCTACGCAGGCTTCACCCGGCTGCGGAGCGGAACCTGCTCCGGCTCGCCGAGGACCGGCCTACGAAGCTCGACGAGCTCCTGGCGGCACGGGCCGGCTCGAAGCGGCTCGACCTCGGGAGCGGCCTCACCGCGGTGCGCGAGTACGACCGGATCTGGCTCGAGCAGACCCCGGTCGCGCTCGACGGCCGCGTCCGCTGGGGCGGATGGTCGATTGAATCCGAGCTCGCAGGCCTTAAGGTACGAAGTTGGCGCCCCGGAGACAGGCTCGCGGGCCGCCGGAAGAAGGTGCAGGACGTGTTCGTGGACGCCAAGATCCCGCGGTCAGAGCGCGAGGCGTGGCCTCTCGTCGTGCGCGGGCGCGAGGTCGTCGCCGTGCCGGGCCTGGTCGACGCGCCAGGAGTGACTGCAGAGAGGGTGGAATGAGCCAAACGGAGCTCGAGCGGGCCGTCGGCGAGATCCTGATCGACGAGGAGACGCTCGCCGCGCGGGTCGCGGAGCTCGGGGTCGAGGTCTCGTCCGACTACCAGGGGCGCGACCTGCTGCTCATCGGCGTCCTCAAGGGCGCCGTTTTCTTCATGGCCGACCTGATGAGGCACCTGACCGTGCCGTGCGAGGTCGACTTCATGGCGATCTCCAGCTACGGCGACTCGACCGACTCCTCGGGCATCGTCCGCATCCTCAAGGACCTCGACATCAACATCGAGGGGCGCGACGTACTCGTGGTCGAGGACATCATCGACAGCGGCCTGACGCTCTCGTACCTGATGCGAAACCTGGAGTCCCGGGAGCCGGCGAGCCTTGAGGTCTGCGCCTTGCTGACGAAGCCTGCGCGACGCGAGATCGACGTTCCGGTGCGCTACGTGGGCTTCGAGATCCCGAATCGGTTCGTCGTCGGCTACGGGCTCGATTTCGCGGAGCGGTACCGGAACCTCCCTTACGTAGCCGTGCTGAGCCAGGAACTGATCCCTGCGGGCCTCCAATAGACCCTGGGATCCGGGACCGGTGACGCTCATGCTCGCTGGTACCCTTTGCCGATAGAGGCCTCGTGAATCGATTCTTCCGCTCAGCGCTGTTTCCGCTCTTCGTGATCGTGCTGCTCGTCTACCTGGCGAGCCAGACGCTGATCCCACATTCGAAGAGCACGGCCAAGACGACCTATTCGGAGTTCCTGGGGCTCGTCCAGCACAAGCAGATCGATACCGCCGAATTCAACCCCAGCAAGCACTCGATCAGCTTCGTCAAGAAGGACGCCTCACATACGAAGGGCTCCGTGCACTACCCGGCGGACCAGTCGGTGCCGCAGATCACGACCGCTCTCCAGCAGGGAGACGTCAAGTTCGACTCCAAGGGGACCGGCGGCTTCTCGTGGGTCGGCGCGCTCTTCTCGCTGCTGCCGTTCATCGTCCTGATCGCGTTCTGGATCTTCCTCATGAACCAGGTCCAGGGCGGCGGCTCCAAGGTGATGAGCTTCGGCAAGAGCCGCGCGAAGCGGATGGCGCCGGACTCGCCGAAGATCGGCTTCAAGGACGTCGCGGGCGTGGACGAGGCCGTCGAGGAGCTCCAGGAGATCAAGGAGTTTCTCGAGAACCCGAAGAAGTTCCAGGCGCTCGGCGCTCGGATCCCGAAGGGCGTCCTGCTCTACGGCCCGCCCGGTACCGGTAAGACGCTGCTCGCGCGCGCGGTCGCGGGCGAGGCCGGGGTGCCGTTCTTCTCGATCTCCGGCTCCGACTTCGTCGAGATGTTCGTCGGCGTCGGCGCCTCGCGCGTGCGCGACCTCTTCGAGCAGGCGAAGCAGGCCTCTCCCTGCATCGTCTTCATGGACGAGATCGACGCCGTCGGCCGCCACCGCGGCGCCGGCCTCGGCGGCGGCCACGACGAGCGCGAGCAGACGCTCAACCAGCTCCTCGTCGAGATGGACGGGTTCGAGCTGAAGGACAACATCATCCTGATCGCCGCCACGAACCGCCCTGACATTCTCGATCCGGCGCTGCTGCGCCCTGGACGCTTCGACCGCCAGATCGTCGTCGACCGGCCCGACCGCGTCGGCAGGCGCAAGATCCTCGAGGTGCACGCCAAGGGCAAGCCGATCGCGCCCGAGATCGACCTCGACACCCTCGCCGCCGGGACGCCCGGCTTTACGGGAGCCGACCTCGCGAACCTCGTCAACGAGGCGGCGCTGTTGGCTGCCCGTCGCGGCAAGAAGACGATCCAGCAGGAGGAGCTCGAGGAAGGGATCATGCGCGTGATCGCCGGGCCCGAGAAGAAGACGCGCCTGCTCTCCGAGGAGGAGCGCAAGATCACGGCCTACCACGAGCTGGGCCACGCCCTGGTTGGCCACTACCTCGAGCACACCGACGACGTCCACAAGATCTCGGTCATCAGTCGCGGCCAGGCTCTCGGGTACACGATCTCGCTGCCGCGCGAAGACCGCTACCTGACCACCAAGACCGCGCTGATGGAGCAGCTCGCCATGACGCTTGGCGGCCGCGCCGCCGAGGAGCTCGTCTTCCAAGAGGTCACCACCGGCGCGGCCAACGACCTCGAGAAGGTCACCTCGATCTCCAAGCAGATGATCATGCGCTTCGGCATGAGCGAGAAGCTCGGCCCGCGCGTGCTCGGGCGCAACCACGACATGCCGTTCCTCGGGCGCGAGATGGGCGCCGAGCCCGACTACTCCGAGGAGATCGCACGGGAGATCGACGACGAGATCAGGCGCGTGATCGAGGAGGCTCACGAGCTCGCGGTCAAGGTGCTCACCGAGCACATGGACGAGCTGCACCGCGTCTCCGGGATCCTGATCGAGCGTGAGACGATCGACAAGGATCAGTTCGAGCGCCTGCTCGCCGGCGAGGCCGCGGAGAAGGTGTTCCCGGACGAGACGCCGTCAACGCCGGAGGAGGCACCCGCGGAGGAGCGCAGGCGCCGGCCGCAGCCGAAGCCGGTTCCGAGGCCGTTCCCGGGCGCGACGATGCAGCCCCCGCCCGAGGGCAGCACTACCTAGGACTCAGGCGGTTCCGGCGGAAACGCCGGCCTGCCACGAGGCCCACAGGCGCGCGTACCGCTGGCCCTGGGCGACCAGCTCGTCGTGCGAGGCGACCTCGACGACCCGGCCGCCGTCCATCACGACGACGCGATCGGCCCGCTCCGCCGTCGAGAGGCGATGGGCGATCACGATCACCGTCCGCCCTTCGACCACCGCGGCCAGCGCACGCTCCACCGCGGCCTCCGTCGCCGGGTCGAGGCTCGAGGTCGCCTCGTCGAGCACGATCACCGCGGGATCGGCGAGGGCCACGCGCGCGATCCCGACGAGCTGACGCTCGCCGGCCGAGAGCCGCACGCCCCGCGTCTGGACGTCGGTGTGAATCCCCTCGGGCAGCGAGTCGAAGCGCTCGCGGGCGCCGATCTGCTCCAGCGCGTGGAGCACCGCCTCGTCCGAGGCTTCCGGGTCGGCCAGCCGCACGTTGTCGGCGATCGTGCCGCTGAACAGATGGCCTTCCTGCGGCAGCATCACGATCCGGTGCCGAAGCGAGGCCAGCGTCCCGTCGCGCAGGTCGACGCCGCCGAGCGCGATCGAGCCCCGCTGCGGGTCGTACTGCCGCGTGAGCAGTTTCGCGAGCGTCGACTTCCCTGCGCCGGTCACGCCCACGAGCGCCACCTGCTCACCGGTCTCGAGCCGTAGCGAGACCTCCTCCACGACGGGAGCGTCCGGGTCGTAGCCGAAGGTGACGTCGATCAGCTCGACGACGCCCTCGGCGGGAAGCTCGTGCGCGCCCGGGCGCTCCGCGACGGCGTTCTCGGTCTCCAGCAGTCCGACGAGCTTCCCGAGCGCGGCGAGCCCCTGGCGGAAGTCCCCGAGCCACTCGCTGAAGCGCGCGATCGGGTCGAACAACTGCACCAGGTAGAGCACGTAGGCGGCGATCGTCCCCTCGGAGATGGACCCGTCGCGGTACAACGAGGCCGCGACGAGCAGGACGGCGACCAGCGCCATCGTCTGCGCCAGCGGGATCATCGTGAAGAGCCGGATGTTCACGTACGACGCACGCCGCCACGCGCCGACCTGCGCCCGGCTGCGCGGCTCGTACGCCTCCAGCGTCCGTCGCTCCCTGCGGAACGCCTGAACGACGCGCACGCCCGAGAGCCCCTCCTGCAGCGCCGTCAGCGTCTCTGCCACGCGGTCGCGGATCGCCAGGTAGACGCCGCCTGCACTGCGGTGGAAGGCCCAGCTCGAGAGGGTCAGCACCGGCAAGGCGATGAGCGAGACGGCGGCCAGGGTCGGCGACAGGATCACGAGCACTCCGATGGTGAGCACGATCTGAAGGCCGCTTCCGACGACCTCGACGAGCGCCTCGCGCAGGAACTCCGTCAGCGCCTGGACGTCGGAGGTGAGCCGCGAGACGAGCACCCCCGTCCGCTCCCGCTCGAAGAACCCGAGCGGGAGAACCTGCAGCTTCTCGAAGGCGGCGGTTCGCAAGGACGCCAGAAAGCGCTCGCCGGCGGTCGCGGCGAGGAGGGTCTGAGCGCGCACGACGAAGGGCTTGACCACCGCGAGGCAGAGCAGCACGACCGCAGCCACGTTCAGCGGATGCAGGTCGTCCTTGGCGATCCCGTGGTCGACGCCGTAGCGCACGAGCGCCGGGCCGGCCAGGGTGATCAGCGTAGAGACGATCACGGCGACGGCAGCCCAGAGGTAGAGCCTCTGAACATCCCTGGTGAGGGCGCGTGTCGAGCGCCAGACGTGCCTGGTCGAGGCGCGCTGGCTCATGCGGCTTCGCTCTCGAGCGCGAGCAGGTCGCGGTAGCGCGGGGAGTGGCGCAAGAGCTCCTCGTGCGTTCCCTCCTCGACGATTCGTCCCGCGTGGAGCACGGCGACGCGGTCGGCGAGCGCGATCGTCGCGGGGCGGTGGGCGATGACCAGCGTCGTGCGTCCGCGCATCACCGTTGCGAGCTGCGAGCGGATCTCGTGCTCCTTCGTCGCGTCGACCGCGGAGGTCGCGTCGTCCAGGACGAGGACGGCCGGGTCGGCGAGGATCGCGCGCGCGATCGCGATCCGCTGCCGCTGGCCGCCCGAGAGCGAGAAGCCGTGCTCGCCGAGCACCGTCTCGTAGCCGTCCGGCAGGCCGGCGATGAACTCCGCGGCCCCCGCGAGCCCTGCGGCTCGCTCGACATCCTCGTCCGCGGCGTCGGGGCGGCCGACCCGGATGTTCTCGGCGACGCTCTCGCTGAAGAGGAACGTCTCCTCGAAGACGAGCGCGACCGCACGCCGCACGTCTGCGAGGCGCAGCTCGCGAAGGTCGACGCCGTCGAGCAGGACGCGGCCGCCCTCCGGGTCGTAGAGGCGGGCCAGCAGGCCGGCGACGGTGCTCTTGCCCGAGCCCGTTGCTCCCACGAGGGCGAGCGACTCGCCCGGAGCGACGTGGAGATCGAGACCGTCGAGCACGGCGTGGTCGCCCTCGTGCCCGAACCGAACCCCTGCCAGCTCGACGTCTCCTCGCGGTGGGCGCTCGAGCTCGCGCGGGTGGCGGGGCTCCTGGAGTCGCGGCTCGACCTCGAGCACCTCCGCTATCCGTGCGCTCGCAGCGAGCGCCTTCTGCACCGTCGTCACCCGCTGGCCGAGCACGCGCAGGGGCCACACGAGCATCACCACGTACGCGTTGAAAGCGACGAACGAGCCCAGCGAGAGGTCGCCTGCGATCACGCTCCGGCCGCCGAGCCAGAGCACGGCTGCGATCCCGATCAGCGGCAGCATCTCGAGGAAGGGGTTGAAGACCGCGTCGAGCCGCGCCAGCTCGAGCGCTCGCCGGAGCACCTCGTCGCTGCGGTCGCGGAACCGCCCCGAGAGCGCGTCGCCCGCGCCGAGGCCCTTGACGACGCGGATGCCGCTGACGGTCTCCTCGACCAGGGTCGACGCTTCGCCCCAGGCCTCCTGCAGCCGCTGCGTGCCGGTGTCGTAGCGGCGCGAGTAGAGCCACGCGGCGACGCTGACGACGGGCAGGGGGATGAGCACGACCAGCGCGAGCCCAGGATCGAGCACGAGCATCACCACGGCGACCGCGACGACGGTGAGCACGTAGCCGATCGTGTGGCCGATCGCGTCCATCATCCGCGCGATGTGCTGCGAGTCGGACGAGGCGCGGCTGAGGAGCTCACCCGGGCCGACGCGGTCGTGGTAGGCCGCGTCGAGGCGGAGCGCGTGCGCGAAGAGCGCGTCCCGGATGCGTGCATCCGACTGCGAGCGGTTCCGGATCGCATAGATATGACGGAACCCACCGGCGCCGACCTCCAGCAGCCCGACCGTGAGGAGCACGAGCAGCCAGAGCAGGAGGGTGTGGTGGTCGCCGGCGACGATCCCGTTGTCGATCGCGTACTTGACGACGAGCGGCGCACCGACCGCACCCGCCTGCCAGAGCAGGCCGGAGACGACGGCGCCCGTCACGCCGCCCGACTGTTCGCGCACGATCGCGCGCACGTATCGCCACGCCGCTACGCGGCGTACCTCGCGTTCCCCCATGGGGCAAAGTATCCATGTGGTGCGCCAGCCGATCGCGGAGCGGTTCCCACGCCCATCGGTGATGGGGGTGGTCAACGTGACGCCCGACTCGTTCTCCGACGGCGGGGTCAACCTCGAGCCTCGGGCGGCGGTCGCGAGCGCACGGAGGCTGCGCGCCGAAGGCGCGGCGCTCGTGGACGTCGGGGGCGAGTCGACACGCCCAGGCTCGGCCGGGGTGGACGCCGACGAGGAGCTGCGGCGGGTCGTGCCGGTGCTCGAGGCGCTCAGCGGCGAGGTGCCGCTCTCGATCGACACTTCGAAGGCTCCGGTCGCCCGGGCCGCGCTCGACCTGGGGGCGGAGCTGGTCAACGACGTGACGGCGCTGCGCGGCGATCCCGAGCTGGCCGGCGTCGTCGCCGAGAGCGGCGCCTATCTCTGCCTGATGCACATGCAGGGCGAGCCGCGGACGATGCAGGCCGAGCCGAGGTACGACGACGTCGTCTCGGAGGTCGCGGCGTTCCTCGAAGAACGGCTCGCCTTCGCGGTCGGGGCCGGGATCCGCGAGGAGCTCGTCTGCCTCGACCCGGGCATCGGCTTCGGCAAGACGGTGGAGCACAACTTCGAGCTGCTCAGGCGACTGGACGAGCTGACCGCGCTCGGCAGGCCCATTGTGATCGGGTTCTCGCGCAAGAGCTCGCTGGGCAAGTTGCTGGGCGACCCGCAGGCGACCACCGGCTCGGTGGCCGCGAGCGTCGGCGCGGCGGTCGCCGCCTACGAGCGCGGAGCGACGATCCTGCGGGTCCACGACGTGCAAGAGCACGTCGAGGCGCTTGCCGCCGCCAGGGCCGCGCTCGCGTGAGCGTGGTCGTCGATCTGGTGGGGCTCGAGATTCCGGGCAAGCACGGGGTCGACGACTGGGAGCGTGAGACCGAGCAGCCGTTCCTCTACGACCTGGAGCTCGAGCTCGCGGAGCCCACGGACGACCGCATCGAGGAGACCGTCGACTACCGCGAGGTCGTCGAGGTGGTTCGATCCGTCTCGGCGGAGAGGCAGTTCCAGCTGCTCGAGTCGATGGCGGGGGCGGTGGCCGCCGCGCTGCTCGAGCGCTTCCCGCTCCAACGCGCACGGGTGCGGGTCCGCAAGCCGCAGGTGCAGCTCGGAGTGCCGGTCGAATACTCGGCGGCTACTGCGGAACGGTCGCGAGCCTGAGCGTGTAGGAGCCGGTGGTGAACTCCGGTGCCAGGAACACGTCGAGGTAGACGTAGCGGCCGGGCGTGCGGCCGCGGATCACGAGCGTGCCGGTGCTCCCTCCGGTCACGTACGAGCTGCCGAGCAGGTGCCGGCGGAGCGCCTTGCCGGTCGAGTAGACCGTCTTCGTGGCCGCGCCCCAGGCTTCGACCTTGACGTCGTCGCTCGTGGCCACGGTTGCGACGAGGCGTCCCTTCGCCGGCAGCCACACGCGGTAGACGTCCACCGGGTCCTCGGCCGCATCGAGACGCGCGCGCACCTCGGCGCGCTGCCGGTTGGGTGCGGTGAGGGGGAAGTGGCCGCGGCGCGAGACTCCGTTCGGCTTGACGAGGTAGACGTCCTCGTTCGGCTCCTGGGGATCGACTTGAGGCGCTGCGAGGCGTAGCGCCCGCGGGATGTTCAGGATCCCGAAGCCCGTGTCGGGGTCTCGGCCGGGATCCCCGACGTCGCGCGCGCTGGCGCGAATGACCTCGAAGAGCTGCGTCAGGTCGAGCTTCGGCCGCTTCGTCCAGATCGCCGCAGCCGCTCCGGCGACCATCGGGGCGGAGAAGCTCGTTCCGCTGAGGGTGAGGTAGCCCTCCGGATAGAACCTCCGCGGGGCCGCGACGGGGATCTCGTAACCGGGAGCGGCGAGATCGAGTGCGGGCGTGGCGCTGGAGAAGACGGTCACGGCGTCTGTGGCGTCGGTGGCCCCGACCGTGAGCACGTGCGCGAAGTTCGCGGGGTACTCGATCGGGCTCAGGATCTCCCGGAAGTTTCCGGCGGCTGCGACCACGAGGTCGCCCGAGGCGATCGCCGTCAGGATCGCATGCTCCTCGATCGGGAAGTACGTGGCCCCGCCGAAGCTGATGTTGACGACGCCCCTGCCCTGGGCGCCGACCGCGGCGAGAGCCTGCAGCTCGTCGGCGATCGTAGGCAGACCCTGGGGGCTGACGTCGAAGCTGCGCAGCCGCGCACGCGGGTAGACGCCGACGAGCCCAACGCCGTTCTTCGGTGCAGCCGCGACCGAGGAGACGGCCGTTCCATGCAGCTCCGACTCGTCGTCGGTGAGGATCTGCTTGTTCAAGGTCTTCGTGTTCGGCCGTTTGCGGAACTCCTCGTGCGAGACGTCGAGGCCGGAGTCGATCACGGTCAACGGGACTCCTGGACCGGGCGGAGACCAGCGGTCGGCGCCGACATGCGGGATCCACCATTCGGTCGACCGCAGGGGATCGGCCGCCGCCGCGAAGAGGCCGAGGCCGCTCCAGAGGTTCGCGTCCAGCGGGCGGTTCGGGGTCACGGAGCGAACCGCGCCGGCCCGCAACAGGGCCGGCAGCAGCCGGCGGGCCTGCGGGCTCGGCAGCCGCCAGGCGTCGAGCGGCGGAGAGACCAGCTTCCCGCCCGCGCGGCGGAGGCGCCCGGCGAGCGCCGGGCCCTTGACCCGGTCGAGCTCGACGAGCGTGGTCGGGTAGAGCTCGAGACTCTGGAGCGCGCGTGGCGAGGGCAACGGCGCCGGGAGCACTGGATGGCCCCACGGCGGCGGCGAGGCCGCAACCGAGCCGCAGCACCCCAGCGCAACGACTCCGATCACGGCAAACCTACGCAACCAAAAGACCCTAACGCGGTCGAGGCCGCGCGCCTAGTCGCTAGCGGGCCGGGGCGACGCTGAGCGAGTACGTGCCCTCCACGACCTTCTTGGCGAGGAAGACGTCCACGTAGACGTACTGTCCGACGCCGCGGCCGTGCACGGTCACGCGCTCGAACCTGCGACCGGCGTGCGCAGAGGTGCCGATCAGGTCGCGCTGGGCTGCCTTGCCCCGCTCGTAGACGGTCTTGGTGCGACGGCCCCAGACCTCGAGGCTCACGTTGACGGTCGGCCTCGCGGTGATGACCAGGTGCCCGCGCGCGGGCAGCCAGACCCGGTAGACGTCCTCGGGATCCTCCTGTCGCTCGAGCTGGGCGACGATGCTCGCCTGCAGGCGGTTCTGCTTCGTCAGCGGGGCGTGCCCTGCCTTGGTGAGGCCGTTCGGCCTCACGAGATAGATGTCCTCGTTCGGCTCCTGCAGGTCGGTGGAGGGGGCGCGCCGCGTGAGCGCAGCGGGGAGATCCAGGATGCCGTAGCCGGTATCCGGGTCCCAGCCCCGCTTGCCCACGTCTCGCGCTGACCGGCGCATCACCTCGAAGAGCTGTGTGTTCGTGAGCGTGGGCCTCTGCGTCCAGATCGCGGCCGTGGCTCCCGAGACGAGCGGCGCCGAGAAGCTCGTGCCGTCGACTGGCTGGTAGCCGTTCGGGTTGAACAGCTTCGGGATCGCCGCGTAGATGTCCTGGCCCGGCGCGGCGAGGTCCATGGCGGGCGAGACGCTCGAGAAGACGGTCACGCGGTCCGACTCGTCTGTCGCCCCGACCGTCAGGACGTGGGGGAACGACGCCGGGTACGACGGCGAGCTGCCGCCCTCGCGGTCGTTTCCGGCCGAGGCCACGACCAGCGAGCCGCTCTCGAACACGTTCATGATCGCGTGCTCCTCGATCGGGATGCGGTCGAAGCCGCCGAGGCTGAGGTTGACGACTCCCGGGCCGGTCCGCCGGGCCGCGAACAGGCCGTCGATCTCGTCCCCGACGGTGAGCTGGCCGTTCGGGCTCGCATCCCAGAGCTGGAGCTTGGCCTGGGGGTAGATCCCGACGATGCCGACGCCGTTCTCCGGGGCAGCGGCGACCGACGCGGTGGCCGTGCCGTGCAGCTCCTCGTCGTTCCCCGAGTAGCTCATCGCGTTCAGCGCAACGGTGTTCGGGCGGTTGACGAACTCCTCATGTGAGAGGTCGACGCCGGAGTCGATCATCGTCAGGGGCTTTCCCGGCCCCGGCGGCGTCCAGCGATCGGCGCCCACGTGCGAGACCCACCATTCCGACGAGGAGAGCGGATCGGTGAAGTCGCTCACGAAGCCGGTCGCGGTGAAGTCGCTCAGGAAGCCGGCCGCGTGGTCGGGATCGGTCCCGAGCGGCACGTCGGGCGTGACCGAGCGCACGAGCCCCCGGCGCAGGAGCCTTGGAAGGAGGCGTTGCGCCGTCCAGCTGGGGAGGCGCCAGAGCTCGAGCGGTGGCGCGATCAGCTCTCCGCCGGCCTTGCGCATCGTTCCGGCAACGGCCGGCCCCCGAACTCGATCGAGCTCGACGAGCGTGCGCGGATAGGCCTGTAGGCGCTGCAGCGACTCCCGGGAAGGGGCAGCCGGAGCCACGTCTGCGCTCCCCGGATGCGCGAGAGGCGCGGCCAGAGCCGAAGAGCAGCAGGCGAAGAAGACGACCCCTGTCAACATCAATAGCCGCACGACCCGCACACGGTAGCTGGGTCCAAGGGGCGGCGCTCGGAAACAATGCCCGCGTGGCGAGGGCTTTCGTCGGACTCGGGTCGAACCTCGGCGACCAACAGGGGCTGATTGCCGCCGCGGTCGAGTTGCTGGGCTCCGAGGAGGGGATCGAGGTGGTCGCTGTCTCGACGCTGCGGGAGACGGATCCGGTCGGCTACGAGGACCAGCCGCGGTTTCTGAACGGCGTCGCCGAGCTCGACACCGAGCTGCCGCCACGCGAGCTTCTCGGGCGGCTGCTGGAGATCGAGCGCCGGCTCGGCCGTGTCCGGGGCCAGGGCCCGCGCTTCGGCCCGCGCACGATCGACCTCGACCTCCTCCTCGTGGGCGGCGTGGTCCTCGACGAGCCCGGCCTGACGCTGCCCCATCCGCGCCTGCAAGAACGCCGCTTCGTCCTGGAGCCGCTCGCCGAGCTGGATCCGGCTCTCGAGATTCCCGGCCGCGGCCCGGTCCAGGCCCTGTTGGCGGGGCTATGATCCCGCTATGTCTCACCTCGACGAGCTCGACGAGTTCGAGGCCGAGCTCGAACTCACGCTGAAGAAGGAGTACTCGGCCGTCTTCAGCCTCTTCCGCTACTGCGTGCTGACGCAGGATGCGACGTACCTCTGCAACCGGCTCGACCTGCAGTACGTGCCGCAGCCCAGCTATCCGTTCTTCCATCTGAAGATGGAGGACGTGTGGGTCTGGGACAAGAACCGCCCGACGCGGATCATCCCGCGCGCGGAGGTGTACACCTCGAGCGACGTGACCGTCGAGGAGCTCCGCGGCGAGGGCGACGAGCCGAACCTGACGGCGGAGGCGCTGGCCGAGCGGATCGGCGAGTCGCTGTCGTCGGACGACGACGTTTAGACGGCCTACGGCCTAACCCGCGCAGACTCCGCGCCTTCGGCGCTCCGCTGCACGCTGGGAGGTGACGCCGACCGTCGAGTAGGGTCGGACCGATGGCCCTCTTGGCGATCGACGTTGGGAACACGCAGACGGTGTTCGGGCTGTTCGACGGCACCGAGCTGCGTGAGCACTGGCGCATCGCGACCGAGCGGAGCCGCAGCGGCGACGAGCTCGGCGCGCTCTACGGGAACTTCCTCGATTTCTCGAGCGTCGAGGGGATCGCGCTCGCCTCGACCGTGCCGCAGCTTCACCGCGCCTACGAGGAGCTCGCGAAGGACTACGCCCGCGCCGAGCTGCTCGAGCTCGGGCCGGGGGTCAAGACCGGCGTCCCGATTCGCTACGAAGACCCCCGCGAGGTCGGGCCCGACCGGATCGCGAACGCGGTCGCTGCGGTGGAGCGCTACGGGTCGCCGTGCATCGTCGTGGACTTCGGCACCTCGACGAACTTCGACGTCGTCTCCGCGGAAGGGGAGTACGTCGGCGGGGTGCTCGCGCCCGGGATCGAGGTCTCGATGGACGCGCTCTTCCAGCGCGCCGCGCGGCTGTTCAAGGTCGACTTCGTCGAGCCGCCGACGGTGATCGCGAAGAACACCGCGGCGAGCCTCCAGTCGGGCCTCGTCTACGGGTTCGCGGGCCAGGTCGACGGAATCGTGGAGCGGATCCGAGGCGAGCTGGGCGAGGAGGCGCAGACCGTCGCGACGGGCGGGCTCGCCGACCTGATCGTCCCGCACGCGAGGACACTGGATCGCGTCGACCCGTTCCTGACGCTCGAAGGCCTGCGCCTCGTCTGGGAGCGCAACCGCGAATCGTGAGGGCGTTCCCGGTCGCCCTTCGCGGTGGGCCGATCCACGTTCGCGACTGGGGTGAGGCCGGATCTCCGCCACTGCTCTACTGGGACGGTCTCGGCGGATGCGGGCTGCATGCGAACGAGCTCGCCCCGGTGCTGGTCCACGAGTACGGGCTCCGCGTGATCTCGCCGGACCCGCCGGGCCACGGCGAATCCGCGGCGCTGCCGGCCGATTCGCACCGACCATCGGCGCTGGCCGAGGTCGCCGCCGATCTGCTGACCGAGCTCGGGGTCGACCGCGCAGTGTTCGTCGGGTTCTCGTGGGGCGCGCGGGTCGGCTGCTCGTTTGCCGCGCGGTTCCCGGAGCGGACGGCGGGCCTGGCCCTCATCGACGGCGGGTATGTCGATCCGAGGGATGTGGGCGCCGACCTCACCGCCGACCTCGCCACCTGCGTCGCCGAAGCCCGCGAGGAGATCGAGGAGGACTCGTTCGCGAGCTGGGACGCGTATTTCGCGTTCGAGCGCGAGTCGCTGAAACGGTGGACTCCGGCCCTGGAGGCGGCGCACCGGGCGGCGATGCGAGAGGCGCGAGGGGCGCGTCGTGCCGATCCTCGAGCCCGAGACCCTCGGCGCGATCAAATACGGAGGCCGCCGTGAGCCGGTGACGGACACCTATCCGCTGGTTGCGGCGGCCGGCGTCCCGGTGCTGCTGCTGACGGCTCCGGAGCCCGAGGTTCCAGAAGCCGTCGGGCGCTTTCGGGCCGCTTTACCAGAGGCTCGAGTCGAATCGGTGCCGGACGGGATCCACGATCTCGTCTCCTACGCGCCGACGCGGGTGGCCGACCTCATCGGCGAGTTCTTCGCAGGCCGTGCGGCCGGTCAGCCGCCTCCGTAGATCGAGATCGGCAGGTCGAGCACGACATCGTCCTCGCCGCCCGGCAGCTCTTCCTCGAGCCGAGCGAGTACCTCGGCCGCGCCGGGCGCTGCCGCGAGCAGCCGTTGCTCCACCTCCTCCAGCGTCTCGAGCCGAACGAGCTCCTGCTTGAACGGGCGCGGGAAGCGCCCGCGACCCAGATACCACCCGTAGAACTTCTTCAGGAAGCTCGTCGCCCGACGTTCGCCCAGCTCGCGCACTGTCTCGCGGATGAAGAGCAGCAGCTCAGCCACGACCTCCTCGTGTGAAGGCTCCGCCGCCTCGCTCTCGAGAATCTCGCGCAGCGCCCACGGATTGCCCTGCGCCGCCCGGCCCACCATTACCGCAGAGGCGCCCGTGGTAGCGAGGATCGCCTGGGCGCGCGCCCTGGACGTCACGTCGCCGGAGGCCACCACCGGCACGTCGACGAGCTCCACCAGCTCGGCGGTCAGCGAGTGATCCGCCTCGCCCGTGTACATCTGCTTCGCGGAGCGCGGATGGAGCGTCAGCGAGGCCGCACCGGCGTCTACGAGCCGCGGGCCGACGTCGAGGCACGCGCGCGAGCCGTTCTCGAGGCCTCGCCGCATCTTCACGGTCACCGGCACGGACACGGCCTCGGCCACGGACGAGACGATCCTGCAGGCCCGCTCGCGGTCGTCGAGGAGAGTCGCCCCGGCCCCGGTCTTCGTCACCTTGCGCACGGGGCAACCGAAGTTCACGTCCACGATGTCGGCGCCGGCGTCCTCGACCATCCGGGCCGCATCCGCCATCACGTCGGGATCGGAGCCGAAGATCTGCACGGCCAGCGGGCGCTCGTCCGCCGAGATGCGCAGGTACCCGAGCGTGCGCTCGTTTCCGTGCTGGAGGCCCGCGCAGCTGACCATCTCCGAGCAGACGAGGCCGGCGCCGAAACGGCGGCCCTGGCGGCGAAACGCCTGCACGCTCACGCCCGCCATCGGGGCGAGCACGAGGCGTGTGGGGATCTCGACATCGCGGATCCTCCAGGGGCTCCGGAGATCTACCTGCACAGGGGAGAAAATGGTAGCGGGCCGGGGAGTTGACGTCCGTCTGCCCTCGCAGGTAACATCCCCGCCCGCGATGGTGCCCTGTGCGCCGCGCGTTTTTCTTTCAGGAGGCTCTGTGAAGGACGTAATCCTCACTCCGGAAGGCTACGAAAACCTCAAGGAAGAGATCGAGTATCTCTCGAATGAGAAGCGCCGCGAGGTCGCGGACCGGATCCGCGTGGCCCGGGAGTTCGGCGACATCGCCGAGAACGCCGAGTACGACGACGCGAAGAACGAGCAGGCCCTGCTCGAGCACCGCATCGCCACGCTCGAAGAACGGCTGCGCAATGCACGCGTGATCGAGAAGAAGGACGTCGCCAAGGACGTGGTCTCGGTCGGCTCGAAGGTGCGGCTGCGCGACCTCGACGCGAAGCAGACGTTCGAGTACCGGATCGTCGGCTCCGCCGAGGCGAACCCCGCCGAGAACAAGCTCTCGAACGAGTCGCCGGTCGGCAAGGCGATCATCGGCAAGAAGAAGGGCGAGACGGTCGAGGTCTCGGCTCCGCGCGGCTCGATGAAGTTCAAGATCCTCGAGATCAAGGCTGCGTGAAGTCCGGCGCGCTTCGCGCGCCATGACGACTTCACGCAGCGAGCGCTGACGGACAAGCGTGGATGGGCGGAGGCGAGCCAAGCCCGCCTCCGCGGCGAATTAGACTCGCGCGGATGTTGCCCAAGCGGTTTCCCGACCGGGTCGAGATCGCGGCCGTCCGCGCGGTGGCCGAGCAGGCTGAACCGGGTGCCACGTTGGAGCACGAATATCGCGTCGCAGGGCGCGTCATGGCCCGCCGCGCGATGGGGAAGCTCAGCTTCCTCGACCTCGTCGACCGTTCCGGGCGAATCCAGCTGATCGCCGAGCAGGAGCTCGACCTCGACCTGGGCGACGTGGTCGGCGCGACGGGCAGGCCCGGCCGCTCGAAGCGCGGCGAGCCGTCGTTGACGGTTTCCGAGCTCGTCCTGCTGGCGAAGATCCGTCGGCCGCTCCCGGACACCTTCCACGGCGTCACCGACGTCGAGACGCGCTACCGGCAGCGCTACCTCGACCTGCTGATGAACGAGGAGACCCGCGCGGACTTCCAGTTGCGCACGCGCATGGTCACGGCGATCCGGCGCTACCTCGACGAGCACGGTTTTCTCGAGGTCGAGACCCCTGTGCTGCAGCCGCGCTACGGCGGTGCCTTCGCCGAGCCGTTCGTCACGCACTACAACGAGCTCGACGCCGACTTCTACCTGCGCATCGCCGACGAGCTCTACCTCAAGCGCCTCATCGTCGGCGGGCTCGACCGCGTCTACGAGCTGAGCAAAGACTTCCGCAACGAGGGCCTCTCCTACAAGCACGCGCCCGAGTTCACGATGCTCGAGTGGTACGAGGCCTACGCGGACTACACCGACACCATGGCGCGGATCGAGGAGCTCGTCGAGACCGTCGCGCGTGAGGTGACAGGAGGGACGACGGCGACCTTCCGCGGGCACGAGGTCGACCTGAAGGCGCCCTGGCGGCGGCTGAAGCTCCTGGACTCGCTCGAGGAGCGCGGCCTCTGGACGCGAGACCCGGACGAGCTGCGCCGGCTGCTGGACGAGCGCGGCGTCGACACGAGCCAGGACCGCAGCTGGGCGGAGCTCGTCGACCACGCGCTCAGCCACTTCGTCGAGCCGGAGCTGATCCAGCCGACGATCCTCCACGACTACCCGGTGGAGCTCTCGCCGTTCGCGCGCGCTACCGACGACGACCCCTCCATCGTCGAGCGCTTCGAGTACTTCGTCGGCGGCATGGAGCTCGGCAACGCGTTCACCGAGCTGAACGACCCCGACGAGCAGGCAGAGCGGTTCGCCCAGCAGGCGGCAGAGGCGGGCGGCGTGCCGGGCGACCCCGACTACGTCGAGGCGCTCGCGTACGGGATGCCGCCGACCGGCGGGCTCGGGCTCGGGATCGACCGACTGACGATGGTGCTGACCGGGCGCGAGACGATTCGCGACGCGATTCTCTTCCCGGCGCTCCGGCCCCGCGACTAGTGGAGCCCGAAGGGCGGTACGCGCTCGACGCGCTGCTCGATGCGCTCGGGCTGCCGTTCGACGAGGGCGCGCCGGCCGAGGCGGAGGAGCTCGACGAGGTCTTCAGGCTGCTGACGCTTGCCGCCGAGGGCGACGCGGGCCTCGATGCTCACGGACGTCCTCAGCCGCCCGAGCGGCCGCCGGGGCCTCGAGTGGCGGAGATCGCAGCCGCGCTCGGGCGGCGGCTGGGAGTCGAGCGACGTGGCTATCCGGACGGCGAGCAGTTTCTCGTCGCGCTCACGCACGACGTCGATCTCCTCGGAGCGGGTGGGTTGCGCACAGCCGCCCGCAGGCTCGCCGGTGGGGTCGTGCATCGCTCGCGTCGACGTCTCCAGGAGAGCATGGCGTTCGCAGGCGATGCCCTGCGCGGCCGCGACCCGGCCTATCCGCTCGACGCGATGCTCGATGCGGAGGAAGGCCGTGGCTCGACGTGCTTCTTCCTCACCCGACAGGAGGACCCGCACGACGGCTACCCGGAGCGCTACGGCCCGGCCTTTGCGCGTGCGGTCGAGCGAACCCGGGCTGCGGGCCTCGAGGTGGCGCTGCACGGCTCGTACCGGGCCAGAGAGCGGCCGGGCGCGATCGCGGAGGAGGCGGAGCGGCTCCCCGGCGCACGAGGCCTGAGGCACCACTACCTGCGCAGCGCCCCGGAGCGGCTGGCCGTCGAGCTCCGCGGCTCGGGTCTTCGGTACGACTCGAGCATCGGCTGGCCGTCGCTCCCCGGCCTGCGGGCCGGGACGCCGTATCCGTACCGGCTCTGGGACCCCGAGCGGCGGGACCCTGGCGGGTGGGAGCTGCCGCTCGCGGTAATGGACGCGACCCTGGCCGAGCAGCGCTACCTCGCCCTCGGGCGCGAGGCCGCCTTCGAGGCAGCGGTCGCTGCGCTCGAGCCGGTCGCCGAGCACGGCGGCGCTGTCGCCCTGCTCTGGCACCCGCCGATGCACCACCCGCGGCTCTCCAACGGCTACGACGGTGTCTACCGGCGCCTGCTCGGCTGGATCGACCAGCGCGGGGGTTGGGCCGGAAGCGCGGCCGAGGCGCTCGACCGCTGGGAGGCCCGGCGGGCTTAGGGCTCGGCGGACTCGCCGGCGCGAGCCAGCGTCGAGAGCGACGCGCAGACCCCGAGCAGGAGCCAGAGCTGCTTCTCGTACTGCGCCGTGATGAAGACGAAGGCGGCGAGCATGCCAAGCGTTCCGATCAGCACACCGCGCGCGAGGATCTCCATTCGCAGCTCGCCGCGCTGCGCGAACGACCGGATCGCCCGGAAGGCGATCAGCAGCGAGCCGATCAGGATTGAGCCGAACGCCGCGAGGCCGACGAGGCCGAGCTCGGTCAGGATGTGCAGGTACGTGTTGTGGGCCACCTTCGGTGTCTCGACGATGAAGTCGGGGCGGCGCAGGTTGATGTCCTGCAGGGCGTATCTCGGCTCGATCACCTGGAAGTTCCCCGTGGCGACGCCCGCGAACGGATGGTTCTCGAACATCCGGATCGAGACCCGCCAGAGATCCTCACGGCCGGTGCCGCTCCCGACAGAGAACCTCGTCACGTGCTGGATCGCCTGGGGTGGGGCAATCAGCGCGAAGTAGCCGATCCCCAGCGCAGCGATCGCGAGGATCACGGCGACGGCCCGCAGTCGTACCGGGCCGGCCAGGAGCGGTGTGACGACGATGACCACCGCCAGCGCCAGGAGGCCTCCGCGGGACTGCGTGAAGAAGAGGGCAAGCGAGATCACCAGCACGAGCGAGAAGAGCAGCCAACGCATCAACGGCTCGCGCGTCGTCGGGATCAGGAAGGCCGCGATCGCGACGGCCGGGATCAGGATCGCCGCCAGCTCGTTGGGGTCGCCGATCCCGCCCGAGAGCCGGCTCGTGTCCGCGTAGGGATTGAACTGCTCCGAGGACGAGCCCCCGGCGAGCCCGACGACCGCCGTCAGGAAGGCGCCGCCGAGGTAGGCGCCCAGCACCCAGAGCAGGTGCTGGCGCTTCGCGATCGCGCTGAAGACGATGAAGAGCAGGATCGCGTTCTGGATCAGCCGCGTGGTCTCGACGCGCGCGGAGACCGGGTCCTCGGCCCAGAGCACGGACGCCAGCGACCAAGTGAGGAAGGCGACGATCGCGTACGCGAGCCACGGGTGGTCGCGGAAGAGGAGCGGCACCCCGGAGCGGCGGGCGGCCAGCGCCCCAAACCAGGCGAGCGCGAGAACGAGGCCGGCCGCCCTGACCAGCGTGAACCCCGTGGCGGGTGAGCCCGGCAGGCGGTCGAAGAACGTCAGGACGACGAAGAACGCGACGCCGCCGGCGAGGCTGCGGAACGAGACGGCGATGAATGCGATGCCCACGACCGCGCCGATCGCGAGCGTCGGCGAGTGCACCGCCGCGGCTCCGATCAGGATCCCGCCGAGCGCAAAGCCTCCGGCGAGACTCAGACGCCGAGCGGCCGATCCGAGATCGGGGGCGCCGGCTGCGAGGGCACCGCGCGCCGTCATGGCCTACTCGCCGGGGCCGACTTCGACCTTCGAGCGGCGCACCTTCAGCTCTTCGACCTCAGCCGTCTGCCGCTCGACGCCCTGGTACTCGTAGCCGTACGCGGGCCGCTTGACCACTCGCCGGCTCGTGACGACGAAGCCTGCGGGCGTGACGCCTCGCTGGGCGAGGGCCCGCCGCAGCTGCTCGAGCTTGTCGCGGCGGCTCCTGCCCAGGCGCACGGAGACGAGGATCGTGTCCACCACGTCGGCGAGCGGGAGCGCGTCGGCCACCTCGGTCAACGGCGGGGAGTCGATGATGATGACGTCGGCGTACTCCTGAAGCTGCGCGAGCACCGCCTCGAGCCGGTTGCGCTGGAGCAGGTCGACCAGGTGCGCGTGCTCGGGGTTCGCGAGCAGCAGCTGGAGGTTGGGTGCGCCCGGGGCGGGGAGGAGCGCGAGCTCGGGCGGCGCGTTGCCCAGCAACACCATCCCGAAACCGTTCGAGCGGGCTGCGCGCCGAAGACCGTGGCGATCATCGGCCGCCGGAGATCGGCGTCGATGAGGATCACCCGCGCGCCCGTCGCCGACATCGTGAGCGCGAGGTTCACGGAGGTCATCGTCTTGGCCTCACCGGGAATCGCGCTGGTGACGAGGATCCTTCGTGGGAAGCCGCCCTTCGGGCCGGCGCCGGCTGAAGCGAGGCCCGCAGCGTCCGGTAGGCCTCCCAGACATGGGGCGGCAGCTTGCCGCGATGGGTCAGGTAGCGCGAGGCGGAAGAGGTGCGCAACTCGGGGCACGCGGGCCAGGATCGGCAGGCGGTGCCCCAGCAGCAGCTCGTCCTCGCGGTTGATCCTCGGGTTGAAGACCTCGAGCGC
>CAVWFB010000009.1:0-205427 GCA_963754265.1 uncultured Actinomycetes bacterium
TCACCGAGGAGGACGGTACGGTCACGAAGATCCCGGCATGTTCGACAAGGTGGTCTTCGACCAGGCCGTCCAGGAGTTCCTGGACAAGAAGGAGGCGCTGGCCGACTACTTCGACGACGCGCAGACCGAGAACATCTTCGCCTATATCCCGCAGCAGAAGACGTCCCTGGTCTTCACCCCGCAGCCTGTCGTGAAGATGATGGTCGACACCCTTGAGGCTGAGAACCCGGGCATCTTCACCGACCCGGACAAGACCTTCGCGGATCTGTTCTCCACTGCAGGGCTGTTCCTGATGGAGCTCGTGCGCCGCCTCGACACGGGTCTTGCCGACGTGTTCCCTGACCAGGATGACAGGCTGCAGCACATCCTGACCTCACAGGTCTTCGAGATGAGCCACAACCAGATCCTGCACCGCATCACCATTGAGGCCGTCTCCGGTGGCGTCCCGGAACGCAAGGCGTGGATCGAGGACTCCGGCCACTTCAGGGTCGGCGAACCTTGCCCGGATGACCCCGGAGGAGCGGCAGAAGATGGTCGACGACATGCTGACGGAAGGGCACTGACCATGAGCAAGAAGTTCGACGTCGTCATCGGCAACCCGCCCTACCAGGAAGAGGCTCAGGGCGGGGGCACTCGCGACACGCCGGTCTACCACCTGTTCATGGACGCGGCCTACGAGATCGGGAAGAAGGCCGTGCTCATCACCCCGGCACGCTTCCTCTTCAACGCGGGCTTCACGCCCAAGGCGTGGAACGAGAAGATGCTCGCCGACCCCCACCTGACCGTTCCGCACTACGTGCCCAACAGCGACGAGCTCTTCCCCGGCACGATCATCAAGGGCGGCATCGCCGTCACCTACCGCGACGAGGACCGCGACGGCGAGCCGATCGGGACATTCACGCAAGTACCCGGAGCTCAACACGATCCTCGCACAAGGTGGTCCGAGTCGCGACATCGTCTCGCATCGAGTCGGGATCACGAGTTCGCGCTCCTACCGCTACACGGACAAGTTGTACGACGACCACCCCGAGCGCGCGTGCACTCCGACCTGAAGGCAACGCAGCCCTGGTGAACACAAACACGTTCGAGCAGTTCTCGTTTCTCTACCACGTCGATCGAGCCCGACCGACGGGCACGACGTACGTGCGCGTGCTCGGCCTCGTCAAGAACGAAGCGCGTGTCCCGCTGGATTCGCAGCGACTACATCACCGGGCCTGAGAGCTTCGGCAAGTTCAAGGTCGTCGCTCCGGCATCGCGAACGGTCACCCGGCAAGTTCGGGAGACGTGCATCGGCGAACCCCTCGTCGTCGGCCCGCAGGTCGCGGTCACCCAGACCTTCATCACCATCGGATCTTTTGACACCGAGGCTGAGGCCGAGGCGTGCCTGAAGTATGTGAAGTCCAAGTTCGCGCGGACGATGCTCGGCGTCCTCAAGGTCACCCAGCACAACCCGGCGAGCACCTGGAAGTACGTTCCCCTGCAGGACTTCACCGCGTCCTCAGACATCGACTGGTCGAAGCCAATCCCGGAGATCGACCAGCAGTTGTATGCCAAGTACGGGCTCGACTCCGAGGAAATCGCCTTCATCGAGGCCAAGGTCAAGCCGATGGAATGACCGCTGGAGAGGCGTGCTAGGGGTTGACAGCGACCCCGGCTCTCCTGCGCGCGCCGACCGGTGGCTATGAGCCCAGGATTGCGGTCGGCATCGAGAGTGCTGGCCCGGAACGACAGTGACGTGAAGGAGTCCCGAGGCGATCCGAGAGGCCGAAGAGACGAGCGCGATCGCCGAGCGCGTGCTCGGCGACCTCGAAGCGAAAGGCGTCAGCCGCCTCTACCCGGGCTTCGACGTGCTCGTCATCGCCGACGGCGCGCCCGACCGGCTCATAGAGCTCAAGTCATCCGGGGTCGACGCCTATGTGCAGACGATGAGTTGGAACGAGTGGAAGAGCGCTCGCGCGAGCCATCTTCGTCGGCTCTTCTGGCTGTACCTCGTGGGCAACCTTCGCGCCGATCTCGCCACGAGCGCGCCATTTGTGCGGGCAATCAGCGACCCGTTCGGCAGCCTCGTGGCGGACGAGGTGCACGAGCAGCAGGTGCGCCGGGCCGTGCAGCTGCGCGTCCGCGAGTTCACCGAGGCCGAGCACCTCGATCTCGGCGTCGCCGCACCCAAGTAGGAAGGCCCGGCCCAGGCCCACCGGCACGCTGTATCAGTAACGCGCACCGGCGTCCGCCGCCAGCAGGCACTTGCCGGGCGCCACCCTCCTCGACTTCGGCTTCCCTCTCGCTTTCGGCCGGGAAGGGGGCAAGCGCGCGCCAGTCGCGCGCCGGTCCACCGGGATGTCAGGGCGTCTCGAGAGGTCCCGGTGCGCAGTACGTCGCGACCAGCGAGCGGCCGCAGGCGGCCGGAAACCCTTATAAGCAGACAGCTTCCGACTTAGAAGGCGGAGGGGGAGGGATTTGAACCCTCGTCGGACCTAACGGCCCGAAACGGTTTTCAAGACCGCCCCATTCGTCCGCTCGCTCTGACCTTGCACCCGTTGTGGCCACGCCGGTCGACGTGGCGGACGAGATGGACACAAAGCCGCTGGAGAAATCGCCGTCGCCGCAACGCACGCGTTCGACGTTGCACTCCTGCGCATACGATCGCCCGATGCGAGGGCGGCCGGCGCGGATCGAACGACTTCCCCAGCAGTACTTCGGCGGGCTGCTCGCGTGGGTCTCGGAGCACGCACGCTCGAGGGCGAGCCGCTCGTCGACCTCGGGCGGGGCAATCCGGAGACCGGGCCGCCCGCCCACGTCGTGGAGGCGCTCGACGAGGCCGCCGGGCTGGAGACCGCGCACGGCTACGCGCCGTTCCGCAGCCTGCCGGAGCTGCGCGCCGCCCTGGCCGAGCGCTATCGGTCGCACTACGGGGTTCAGCTCGATCCCGACGCCGAGGTGGCGGTCGTGCCGGGGACGAAGACGGCGATCGTCGAGCTCTGCCTCGCGCTCGCCGAGGAGGGGCAGACGGTCGTGCTGCCCGATCCCTATTACCCGGACTACCCGTCCGGCCCAGCTCTCGCCGGGGCCGAGATCGCCTACGTCCCGCTCGATCCGGGGAACGGGTGGCCGCCCGACTTCAGTCAGGCGCCCGCCGAGAACGTCGCCGCCGTCTACCTCAACTTCCCTTCCAACCCAGCCGCGGTCGCCGTGCCCGACGGCGCCTTCGAGGACGCGGTTGCGTACGCCCAGACGACCGGCGCCGCGGTCGTCCACGACTTCGCCTACGGCGACCTCGTCTTCGACGGGCGCGAGCCGAAGAGCTTCCTCGCCACCCCAGGCGCCAAGGAGGTGGGCGTCGAGATGTTCTCGATGTCCAAGTCCTACGGCATGGCCGGCTGGCGGGTTGGGTTCGTAGTCGGGAACGCGGAGATCGTCGAGCGGATCAACCTGCTCAACGACCACTGCCGCGTCGGGATCTTCCGGCCGATTCAGGAGGCTTGCATCGCGGCGCTGACCGGGCCTCAGGACTCCGTGGCCGAGCGGCGCGACACCTACCAGCGCCGCCGCGACCGCGTGATCGAGGTGCTCGGGCCGCAGACCTGCGAGGGCACCTTCTACATCTGGATGAAGCTGCCGGAGGGCCTCACCGCCGAGGACCTGCTCACCAAGCACCGGGTCGCGGTCGCGCCCGGTGAGGGCTTCGGGCCCAGCGGCAAGGGCTACATCCGCCTCTCGCTCGCCGTCAGCGACGAGACGCTCGAGCTCGGGCTCGAGCGTCTTGCATCGGTTTTCGACGTCTGAGCCAGAAAGAGGCTGCTGGATCCCGCGCTGACCGAAAGCGCCTACCGCATGGCACGCAGCACGCCCCTTTCTTCGCGGCTGTGGATCATGGATGACCCTGTGAAGACGGTGACGACGCAGCTCGTAAGAGCCGCGGCCTTGAGCCTCTGGCTTGCGTGCCGATGATGGTTTCGTGGGAGTCCTCAAGCGTCACTACGACGGCGCCGGCAGTTCCGCGATGCTCCGTTACCAGGAGCTTGCGGGCGACTGGCGCAGGCGGACGCTTGGGCCACGTACAGGGCTTTACTTCTGGGTGATCTATGGCGTCGCCGTTTTCGCTCTCCTAACTTGGACGACGTCCGTCTGGCGCTTCGGGGAAGGGCTCGTTGCCGGGATGTTCGCAATGGCGTACCTGCTGCTACCTGAGGTGCTCATGCCTGAACACGTCGCCCGATGGGAGCGCGGGGCTTGGGGCGAACAGAAGACAGCGAAGGCCCTGCAGCCGTTGCGCAAGAAAGGCTGGTTGATCCGGCACGATCTTGCGAGCGGCTACGGCAAGGGCAACTTGGACCATGTCGCTGCGGGACCCGCCGTCTACCTGCTCGATTCGAAGCTGCTCAAGGACGAGGCCTGGCTGGACAAGGACGGTCTGCATGTGCGCCGCGTCGGTGCCTCGCAGGAGGAGTACGTCATCCGGGCGCCGACGAGGCGGATGGCTGCAGCGGCGCGAAGGCTGAAGCGTGAACTCGAGCGGGCCATCGGATTTCCTGTTGCCGTATACCCAGTCGTCGTCATCTGGGGTCACTTCGCTGCAGGTGCAGAATGGGATGGCGAGGTCGCATACGTCGACGGCGAGCGACTCACAACCTGGCTCTCGAGCCGGCCCGTGGACCTTCGCGACGCCCGCAAGCGCCGGGCAGTTCAGCACCACTTGGCGGCGCTCCCTCGCGCCTAGCGTCCACCCGGAGAGCGGGCGCAGTCAGGGCCGCATCGTCGAAAACCAATGCTGTCGTCAGGCCTGCCTCGGCAGCGCTTTGGCGCGCGCCTTCTCCTAGGCGACTGCCCTCAGCTCGTCGAGCTCTTCCTCCGTCGGCACCCACTCGCCTGCCGCCGCGTTGGCGCGCACCTGCTCGGGCTTGGTCGCTCCCGGGATGACCGACGCCACCGGCGACACGGCGGCTAGGCCGCCGATGGCAACTTCGAGCAGCGAGACGCCGTGCGCCTCGGCCCAGGCCGTCAGCCTCTCGACGACCTCGAGCTCGTGCTCCGAGATGTCATGGCCGTGCAGGCGCGTTCCTTCGGCCGGTGGCCGGTCGCGGCGGATCTTGCCGGTCAGCAGCCCGCTGCCGATCGGCGAGTGCGGGATGAAGCACAGGCCGAGCCGCTCGCAGGTCGGCAGCAGATCCGCCTCGGCCCGGCGATCGAGCCACGAGTACTCGCTTTGCTCCGAGACGTACGCGGGGCCGGCGATCGACCTGGCGCGTTCAAGCGTCTCGGGCCTGTAGTTCGACGTGCCGTAGGCGAGGATCTTTCCCTCGTCGACGAGCTCGTCGAGCGCCGCGAACGTCTCCTCGAGTGGCGTTCCGGGGTCCTCCTCGTGGTGCTGGTAGAGGTCGACGTAGTCGGTCTGCAGGCGGCGTAGCGAGCCTTCGATCGAACGCCTCATGTACTCCCGCGTGCCGCGGCGCTCGACGCCGTCCCCCATCGTCATGCCGAACTTGGTCGCGAGCACGACCCGGTCGCGGCGCCCGCGGAGCACGTTGCCGAGCAGCCTCTCGCTCTCACCCGGCCCGCCGTAGCGGTCGGCGGTGTCGAAGAACGTGACGCCGACATCGAGGGCGGCGTCGACTACCGCCTTCGTTTCGGCCTCGTCGACCCCACGGCCGAAGCGGATGCAGCCGAGGCCGACAACGCTCACCTCAAGCGGCCCGAGCCTACGCACGCGCACACGACAACGGTATCGATGTGCGCCTGGCGGGTCCGCGATCATAGGTCCGTGACCGTCGCGGTCCCGCACATCGAGCCCGAGCACGTCGCTCAATTCCGCGACGAGGGCTTCTTCGTGCTGGAGAGCGTCCTACCGCCGAGCGAGCTCGAGGCGCTCCGCGGCGAGTGCGAACGTCTCGTGGCCGAGCGCGATCGAGAGATGGATCGCCTCGGCGTAGACAGGATCGACCTCGACCACCGCGGCAGCCGCTACTTCATTCACGCCTACGGCAAGAGCACGGCGGTCGAGCGGTTCCTGTTCTCGGGCCTGATGGCGCGGATCGCGCGGGCGGCTCTGGGTGACAACGTCTACCTGTTCAACGAGCAGTACGTCGTCAAGGCCGCCGAGCGTGGGATGAAGTTCGGGTGGCACCAGGACTCCGGCTTCATCCCCTACCCGCATCGGCCCTACCTCACCTGCTGGGTCGCGCTCGACGACGTGACCGAGGCCAACGGCACCGTGTACCTGCTGCCCTACTCGCGCGCCGGCACCCGCGAGGTCGTCGAGCACGTCCACGACGAGGAGACGAACGACCTGATCGGCTACTTCGGCGACGATCCTGGCGACCCGGTGATCGTGCCCGCCGGCAGCATCGCCTGCTTCTCGAGCACGCTGTTTCACCGCAGCGGCCCGAACACGACCGATCGGATGCGTCGCGTCTACCTCGCGCAGTACTCCGCCGAGCCGATCCTGAGCGAGGATGGCTCGCGGCCGCGGCACCTCGCGGTGCCGCTCAACGGGCACTGAGCCTCCGCGCTACCGTGTCGGGGCGCACGCGAAAGGAGGGTCAGCATGTGCTGGTCGAAGTACGAGCGTGAGCAGTGGGAGCGCGAGCGGCGCGAGGCCGAGCTCGAGGCCGAGCGGCTTCGCTTCATCTCGACCGCCGAGCCCAGGGCCGAGGAGCCGGAGCCGGAGGCCGAGGTCGCGGAGCGCGAGAAAGAGCTCGTCCGCAGCTAGCTCGGACGCTTCAGATTGTCGCGGCCGCCCGCCACAGCGCGGGCGGCCGCTTGACGCTTCAGACGCGAGCGCCCTCGAACTCGGCGACCGGCACCTCGTAGAGGTCCGCCGACTCAACCGTCAGGCCGACGCTGCCGGCGAGCTTCAGGCGCCGCTCCGCCAGGGTCTTCTCGGCCTCATCGGCCGTCTCGGCGCTCTCCCAGAGGATGAGCGCCTTTGCGCGCTGCCGCTCCGGGTCGTAGAGCGAGATGTATCCGGCGAAGCCGTCGTACTCGCGCAGCATCGGGACGACCGTGCCGCGCATCGTCTCCACCGCCTTCTCGCGCTTGCTCTCGTCGGCTCCCGAGAACTCGATCAGCCTTCCGTACATGGTCCCTCCTTCGGTGACCCCTCGTTACCCGTCCTCGCGCTTGCGGCCGGCAGCCAGCTCCGGCAGGGCGGACTCGTCGATCGCCTCCGGCGGGATCACCGCGACGCGAATCGGCGTCGAGGCCCACAGGGTCGCGGTCCGCTTGCCGCCCTCGAGCAGCGCCCGCTCGCCGAGCAGCGCGCCCGGGCCGATCTCGGCCACGACGTCGCCGTTCACCTCGACGTCGACCATCCCGTCGAGGAGCAGGAAGAGCTCGCGCCCCTCCTCGCCTTCGTGCACCAGAGCCTCGCCGGAGTCGAGGTTGCGCCGCTCGAGCTTGGCCCCGCTACGCATGATCGAGGCGGAGAGGTCGCGCTCGAGCTCCGACTCGACGGCGGTCACCAGGGTCGGCGAGTCCTCCTCGCCCCACGGGGTGTTCGGCCCGTGCGACTCGCGGTACCACTTGGCGAAGTCGATCGTGCCGGACTTCTCGACCAGCACGCCGTCCTTGTCGTAGATCCAGTGGCGCGGAAACGGGCTCGCGCCGAGCAGCGAGTGGTTCGACGAGCCGTCGGCGTAGACGATCAGCTGGAGCGTCGTCCACGCGGAGGCCGACTTGACCCGGAAGAACGGCTTGCCGCTCACCCGGCGCGGCGCGGGCAGGCCCATGTGGCCGCCGGCCGACTGGACGAACTTGACCCAGCCGTCGCCGACCTCGGGCTCGGCCTGAAGCAGCGGGTACTGCACCGCGGCGAAGGCAACCTCGCGGGGGCCGAGCTTGATCCGGGTGATGCCGATCCGGCCCTTGCCCGAGTAGCCGTGGTCGACGACCTTGTCGTCCTCGACCTCGATCCAGGCCTTGAGCTCGTTCGCCTCGCGGAAGAGGTCGTTCTCGTGCAGCGGGTCGAGGTCGTCGATGCGGTCGGGCGGCGGCTCGTCGTAATGGGCCATCCCCATCTCGAACGGCAGCTTCGGCATGCCCGAGATCGCCTCGGACGGAATCCAGGTGATGGACGTGACTGCTGACTCGACGCGCATGGGCCCTCCTCCGGTTTCCGGCAACGCTAAACCGGTGCGGGCCTGCGGTCTAGTGCGAAGCGCTCAGGCCTGGGTGGCGCTGCGCTGGTGCTTGCGCCAGAAGGTAAGCGCTCCAGCCAGGCCGGCGACGCTGAGAGCGAGCAACGGCTTCTTCGCGCGGCCGCCGTTGCCGGACGACTTCGCTGCCCGCTTCGCCTTGAACGTCGCGAAGCGCTTGCTCCCATTCCACACAGCCCAGCCCAGGATGGCGTTCCTGCGGTTGAAGATGCTCATGGAGGGGTGTTGTAGCAGCTACTGCCCGGACTTGCCGTTGCCCTTGGCGGGCGGGACGGTCTCGTCCGGGGCGGGCGGCGGCGGAGGAGACACCGGCTTTACCGGCTTTACCGGCTTGCCCTCGTGGCCTGGCCCCTTGCCCTGGCTCTTGCTCGTATCAGGCTTGGGCGGCTTGACCTTTTTCGGCTTGTGCGTCTTGACCGGCTTCTCGGGCTTGGCGCGCTTCTCGGCCTTGACCGGCTTGACGGGCTTCGCGGGCTTCTCGGCTTTCGGGCCGTGGTCGCGAGAGGGCGGCAGCACGCTGTCCTCGTGCGGTGTCACGACAGGCTCGGGCTTCTCCACGGCGACTCGGCCTGGGTGCTCGCGGTGGTCGCGGCGGGCCTTGACCGAGGCCGGCTTGAACGGCTTCTGGTCGTGGCGGGCTTCCTGCGCCGGAGCGACCACCGAGGCTGCGCTCAGAACCTTGGCCGGTGGGATCGCCGTCTTCGCGTGGTGGACGGCCCGCGCCCGCGCGTTGGCCGGCGCCTGCCAGATGCCGTGCTTGACGCCCTCGTAGCCGACGCCGGTCGCGAGCATCGCGGTGGCGCCGATCGCAGCGGCCTTGATCGCGATGCCTCCGCCGACGGCCGCCCCTCCCCCGCCTCCGAAGAGGCCGGTGAGCGAGGTCGGCAGCGGGATTGCGGCAAGCCCCTTCAGCGCTCCGCGCTGGGCCCGCTGGCTGCGGGCGAAGCCGGCGCATTCGTCGCACTCGCGCAGGTGGGCGCGCAGCGCGCCACGATCCTTGCGTGCGAGACGTCCATCGAGCTGTTTCGAGATCGAGAGCTCGGCCTCGCGGCAGGTGATGCCCTCTTCGAGCTGCTCGCGCAGGGCGCGCCGGGCGCGGAAGATCAGCGTCTCGACGGCGCTCACCGAGACCTCGAGGATGTCGGCGATCTCCTGGTAGCTGCGCCCTTCGAGCTCGCGCATCACGAGCGCTGCGCGCTGGTTGAAGGCCAGGTGACCGAGCGCGCGGCGGATGTCCTCGGCCGAGACGGCGTCGTCGACGACGACCGCCTCGGCGAGCTCCTCCTCGAAGCCGACCTCGTTCGGCCGCCGCTGCGACTGGCGGAAGCGCTGACGACAGACGTTGTGCGCGATCGCGATCAGCCAGTTCTGCGGCTTCTCCGGGCGCTCGCCCTGCTCGAAGGCGCGGTAGGCGTTCATGAAGGTGGTCTGGGTGACGTCCTCGGCGTCGGCCTCGTTGCGCAGGACGACCAGGGCATAGCGGTAAACGTCGCCCACGTGCTTGCGATAGAGCCGCTCGAAGGAGCGGTCCGAGCCGAGGCGGGACGCGAGAATCGGCGTCATGCCTAAAAAGATGCCGTATTTGCGGTGATCTTGCACCGCGCCAAAGGGTTATTTGTGCGGCAGAAGGGGCGGAAGCGGCGGTAATTGGGGAAGCGGGGGCACTGCAGGCGTGGGAACGGCGACCGGAAGGGGCGGGGTCGCGGGCGGCGCCACCTGCACCGGCCCCACGGTTACCGGAGGCGCCTGAACGGATGGAACCTCCACGGTCGTGGTCGTCACCGGCGGTAGCGCCTGGGTGAGGGGTGCGGCCGCGCCGACCGGCGTGGCAGTCGGCGCGGCAGCAACCGGAGACGTGGACACAGAGGTCTCCGGGGGGGTTGGGGCTGGGTTGCTCGATGTGGTTGGGCGCGTGAAACGGCTGCGCGAAGTCGTGGTCGTCGCGCTGCGAAGCTTTCGGTGGTGCGGGCGGACGCGAACGGTCACGCGGCTCGTCTGTGCGAGAGCCGCGACCGCGCCGGACTGCGCGGGCGACGCGAGTTGCGACTTCGCCTCGGCCTGCGCCGTAGGCGCCGCGGTGACCGCCTGCACGCTCTTGTACCCGACACCGGCCACCGTGCCGGCCACGATGACGGCCGCCGCCTTGAGCACGAGATCGGCGCCCACGGCCGCGCCGCCGGCTGCAACGGCGCCTCCGCCCGCTCCGCCGAGGAACGAGGTGAGCGACCCCGGCAGCGGGACCGTGGTGAGGACGCCGATGGCGCTCCGGTGAAGCTTGAGCCGGCGCCGCGCGCGGAAGAGCAGTGCCTCGACCGCGCCGACGGAGATGCCGAGGACGCCGGCGATCTCCTGGTAGCTCCGGCCTTCGAGCTCGCGCATCACGAGCGCCGAGCGCTGGTTGAACGAGAGCCCGGCGAGCGCTTTGAGCACTTCGTCGAGGTTCGCGCGCTCGTGCTGGAGCGCGGCGGGCTCGGGAGCCTCCTCGAGCGCGACCTCGCGTGGCCGGCTGCCCGCCTGGCGCCAGCGCATGCGGCAGACGTTGTGCGTGATCGCGATCAGCCAGTTGTGCGGCTTCTGCGGGCGCTCGCCTCGCTCGTACGCGCGGTAGGCGTTGAGGAAAGCGGTCTGGGTGGCGTCTTCGGCGTCAGCGGGGTTCGTCAGCAAGGCGAGCGCGTACTGGTAGACCTCGCGCGCGTGCTCCTTGTAGAGCTGCTCGAAGGCAGGCTCCACCCCTCTCGTGCGACGAAGCGGAGTCAGTTGCCGCAGAGACTTCCGTTGCCGCGGGGGGCGGTCCGCGCGGGATGCCTCCATGTTGCTCAAACGGATAACTATTCCCCGCGGGTACGGGTGGCCAAACTTAGGCCTGCGCTGCGGCCCTGCGCCTGTTGGGCAGGTGGATCGCGCGGCCGAGCGCGACGAGCCCGGCCTCCTTGATCGCCTCCGAGAGCGTCGGATGGGCCGCCATCCCGTCGGCGACCGTCTCGATCGTGGCCTCGGCGTCGAGGGCGACCGTGCCTGCCTCGATCAGGTCGGTCACGTGCGGGCCGACCATGACCAGGCCGAGAAACTCGCCGTAGCGGGTCTCGTGGATCGACTTCACCCAGCCGACGGTCTCGTTCTGCATCACCGCGCGGGCGTTCGCGACCCACGGGAAGGTGCCGACCGAGACGTCGTCGCCGTACTGCTCCCGCGCCTCCGCCTCGGTGAGGCCGACGCCGGCGATCTCCGGGTCGGTGTAGATCGGGCGCGGCACGCCGCGGTTGTCGACGACGGCGTCGTGGCCCATCGCGTTCTCGGCGGCGACCTCGCCCTCGCGGAAGGCGGTGTGGGCGAGCTGCCAGTAGCCGGCGCAGTCGCCGACGGCGTAGATGTGCTCCTGCGTCGTCCGGCGGCGCTCGTCGGCGGCGATGCCCTTGCGCTTGTCGAACTCGACGCCGATCTCCTCGAGGCCGAGGTTCTCGACGGTGGGACCGCGGCCGGTGGCGACGAGCATCAGGTCGGCCTCGATGGACTCGCCGCCGTAGTGCACGCGTAGGCCGGAGGACACGTCCTCGACGAGATCGCAGGTGGTCTCGAGGTGAATGGCGATGCCGCGCCTGCCGAACTGCTTCGCGAGCTCCTTGGCCGCGTCGGCGTCCTCTTGCGGGATCAGGCCGGGAAGCATCTCGATGATCGTCACCTCGGAGCCGAAGCGCTGGAAGATCGAGGCGAACTCGCAGCCGATGATGCCGCCGCCGAGGACGACCAGGCGCTTGGGCACCTCGGTCTGGGCGAGGAGGCCCTCCGAGTCGACGCAGCGCGGCGAGTCGAGCCCGTTGATCGGCGGGCGCAGCGGGAACGAGCCGGTGGCGATGACCGCGTGCTTGAAGGACACGTCCTCCCCGCCCTCGACCGCGATCGTGTGCGCGTCCTTGAAGCGGCCGGCGCCCTTGACCCATTCGACGCCGTTCGCCTTGAAGAGGGTCGCGACGCCGCTCGTCATCTGCTCGACGACGCCGTCCTTCCACTGGTTGGCAGTGGGGAAGTCGAGCGCCGGCGGGCCGACCCGGACGCCGAGCTTGCCGAAGGTCTCCTCGGCCTCCTTGATCGCGAAGGCGGTCTGCACCCAGGCCTTCGTCGGGATGCAGCCGATCCGGAGGCAGGTGCCCCCGAGCTCGGGCTCCTTCTCGATGCAGGCGGTCTTGGCGCCAAGCTGCGCGGCGCGGATCGCCGCGGTGTAACCGCCCGGGCCGCCGCCGAGGACGGCAACGTCACATTCCATCGTCTCTGGCTCCTCGCTTCGGGTAGGCCGCGATCCTAGCGACGGTCGGTGGCTTGGGGCGGTGGCGGTGCTTGTGGCAGTTTCGGCACGAAGGCGCATACCAATCGAGAGGAGGTAAGAAAATGGCACCTCGCAAGAGAACCTTCCAGATCCGCCTCGAAGGAATCGGTGCCGCCCTCTACGACGGAATCGACGGTGCCGACGCGCTGCGCCAGTACTTCGCAGATGCGTGCCGCGGTGAGAAGAACGGCACGCTGACGATCAGCGAGAACACCAACGGCTACGCCGCCGGGATGATGGACGACGACTTCGTCGAGGCCGTCGCCGTTGAAGAAAACCACGACCTCGAAAGGACGGGCTGACCATGAGGCTGATCCCGGATCGCGAGATTCGCGACCTGATCGGCAGGGGCAAGTCCGAGCAGGAGGTCGTCGCGATGATCATGCAGGCGTCCGGCGTCGACGATTTCACTACTGAGTAGCGGTAATACCGGATAGGTGTGCGAGGCCCCGCGCTCTGACGTTCACGTTCCGACTGGAGCAGCAAGACGGGAGCGCGAGCGACACCGTACGAGCGCATTGACCGGCTGACAACGAAGGTGACAAGCTGCTCGCACCGGCAACGAAGGAGGGCTCATGTCCACGACCACCTCTAGCGAGCGGACAAGGTTCGGGTACGGGTTGCGTGAGGAGGAAGGCGAGGATTTCTGGCTGTTCGGCGCCCTCGTAACGATCAAGATCGGCGCAGACGACACTGCTGGCCAGTACAGCGTGATGGATATCGAGACGCCGCCGGGGGTGGGCTCGCCTTGGCACGTCCACCGCGACGAGGACGAATGGTTCTACGTCCACGAGGGCGAATGCGAGGTCTACATCGGCGACGCGCACCTGACCCTGACAGCCGGTGGGTTTGCCTTCGGCCCCAAGGGCGTGCCCCACACCTTCTTCGGCGGGCCCAACGGGGGGAAGATGCTCGTCTGGGCGGGGGGAGCGAAGTTCGAGGGACTTCTCAGAGAGATCGCTGAGCCCGCCCCCCAGCACGTCCTGCCGCCGCCGCCCGAGGGTCCACCGGACATGGACCTGCTCCTGCCCATCGCGGACAAGTGGGCATACGACATCCTCGGCCCTCCGGGTCCACCACCCGGGCGCTAAGTCAGTCACTGCGCGCCGACAGCGATGAGCCGACGCTTCAACTGCTGGGCATGACGCTCATGCAGGTCTCGAAGGCCGCAAGTGGACCCTCGCTGCGGCGAAGCTCTGCGACGCGCTGGCCTTGACCCCTGCGGCCGATCTCGCGGCTCGCGAACGATCCCGCGGATTTCACCGCTACCCTCAAAACCGGGGGCAAGGGGCCGAAGGCCCCGGGGGAAGAGGTTCACGCGCGGGGGTTACTGGAGCCCGGCTCTCATCGTCACGCCGCCGTCGTCCTCGCCGAGGCGCTCGAAGCCGTAGCGCTCGTACAGGCCGACCGCAGGGCTCTCCTTCTCGACGCTGAGGCTGATCGCCTCGTAGCCGTCGGCGCGGGCGCGATCCAGCAACGCGTCCAGGAGCTCCGAGCCGAGCCCGCTGCCGCGCTTGCTCGGGACGATCGCGATCGAGAGCTCCGGCGTCCCCTCGTCCACGAAGCCGTAGCCGCGGTTGTCGTCCTTGAAGAGGCGGTACCACGCGGCGCCGACCCGCTGGAAGTCGTGGATCGCTATCAGCGCCGTGTCGCCCGGCCGGCCCCAGTGCTCGACATAGCGCTGCACCGGCGGCTCGCCCGACTCGGTGACGCTCTCGACGCGCCAGTAGTACGCGTGGCGCAGCATGTCGCGCAGGAAGGGGACATCCTGGGGGCCCGCGGTGCGGATCACGACAAGTCCTGGGCGAGCTGGAGGCGGTTGCCGTCGGGGTCGAAGACATCGAGCAGACGCATCGTGCCGTGCAGCTCGAGCACCGTCCCGACCTCGACCTGCGCCTGCGCGAGCCGCTCGCGCTCGGCCTTGACGTCGTCCACGTCGATCGTCGCGACGGGGCTCTCCTCCCCGGTCTCCGGCTCGCCCTCGCCGATCGCGATCTCGGTCTCGCCGCGATCGAGTGCGATCCAGCCGTCGTCCTCGTCCACGAACGTCTCCGAGAAGCCCAGGACGTTGGTGTAGAAGTCCCGCGCAGCGCCCAGGTCGCGGACTCGGTACCAGATCCTCACAACATCAAGGCCGGGCTCCTCCAGGAACGACTTCACGGTCCGGAGGAAGTCCGAGGCGGTCGCGCCGTCGAGGGCACGGTGGTCGCTGGTCAGGGTCATCGTCATCATCGGCCGCACGACGAGCTCCCCGTCTTGGGCGACGGGCCGGTCCTCGACCGTGCCGACCGCGAGGATCGCGGCCTGTGGCGGGTTGAGCACCGCGACGAACTGCTCGACGCCGTACATGCCGAGGTTCGAGATCGTGAACGTGCCGCCGTCGAGATCCTCTTGCTTGAGCTTCCCGCTGCGGGCGCGCTCGACGACGTCGATCCTCGCGGCGGCGATCTCCGCGATCGTCCGCCGGTCGGTGCCGCGGATGACCGGGACGACCAGCCCGTCGGGAATGGCGACGGCGAGCCCGATGTCGGCGCTCGGGTAGCGCTCGATCGCCTCACCCGTGAAGCGGGCATTGACGGCCCGGTGGCGCATGAGCGCGGCGGCGCTCGCCTTGGTGAGGATGTCGGTCAGCGTGGGCTTGGGGCCCTCGCCCGCGAGCTCGGCCAGGCGCGCGTGTAGCTCCTTCGCCCGGGTCATGTCGGCCGACATCGAGATCTGGAACGCCGGCGCCTGCCACGCCTCGGTCAGCCGTCGCGCGATCGTGCGGCGCACCGAGGAGAGCTGCTCGACCTCGACCTCTCCGGTCGGAGCGGCAGCCGGCGCCGCGGACGGGGCTGCTGCACCCGCCTCGGCCCGCTCGACGTCCTCGGCCACGATGCGCCCTTCCGGGCCCGTCCCGGAGAGCGCCGCCAGGTCGATCCCGCGCTCGCGGGCGATCCGGCGCGCGAGCGGCGAGGCCTTCACCCGGCCGCCGTCACGCGTGGGCGCGGGCTGCGCGCGGCGCCTCGCCGGCCGATGCTTCCCGTCCGCGCTCGCGCTCCTCGTCGCGCGCCTCGCCGGGCGAACCCTCCTCCTTCGAATCCTCGTCGACCTGCTGAGCAGCGGCCGCCCCGTTCCCGCTCACGTCGACCGCCACCTCTTCGCCTTCCTCGCCGATGACGGCGATCGTCTGGCCGACCGGCACCTCGCCCTCCTGCACCGCGATCTTGAGCAGCACCCCCGAGGCCTCCGCTTCGACCTCCTGCGTCACCTTGTCGGTGTCCAGCTCGTAGAGCGGCTCGCCCTTCTCGACCTTCTCGCCCTCGGACTTGAGCCATTTGACGATCGTGCCGGACTCCATGCCCTGGCCCAGCCGCGGAAGCTTGACCTCGTTAGCCACGGGCGACCGTCCGGCGAATCGCCTCGAGCACGTCGGCCTTGTGGGGCACGACGAACTCCTCCATCACCGGGGCGAAGGGCAGCGGCGCGAACTTCGCGCCCACGCGCTCGACCGGAGCGTCGAGCCAGTCGAACGCTTTCTCCTGCACGATCGCCGCCACCTCGGCGCCGAACCCCATGCGCGTGACCGCCTCGTGGGCCACCACGGCGCGATTCGTCTTCTTGACCGAGGCGATCAGCCCGTCCTCGTCGAGCGGGAGCAGCGTGCGCGGGTCGTAGACCTCCACCGAGACGCCCTCCTGCTCGGCCTCGTCGGCGGCGGCGAGCGCCTCGTGCACGAGGCGGCCGGTCGCGACCACGGTCACGTCCTCGCCCTCGCGGTGCACGCGCCCCTGGCCGATCGGGATCGGCTCGAGCTCGTCGGGCACGTCCTCCTTCAGCCCGTAGAGCGTGCGGTGCTCGAAGAACATCACCGGGTTGTCGTCGTAGATCGCCGACCAGAGCAGGCCGCGCACGTCCGTCGGCGTGGAGGCGAAAACGACCTTCAGCCCAGGCACGTGCACGAACCAGCCCTCGAGCTGCTGCGCGTGCTGGGCACCCGGCGACCAGCCGGCCCCGCCCTGGGTGCGGATCGTCAGCGGCACCTTCAGCTGGCCGCCCGACATCGAGCGGTGCTTGGCCGCCTGGTTGACGATCTGCTCCATGGCGAGGGTCGTGAAGTCCTCGTACATGATCTCCACGACAGGCCGCATGCCCTGCATCGCCGCCCCGATGCCGGCTCCGGCGATCGCCATCTCCGAGATCGGGGTGTTGCGCACCCGCTCCGGGCCGAACTCGTCGAGCATCCCGGCGGTCACGCCCATCGACCCGCCCATCTCGGCGATGTCCTCGCCCATGATGAAGACGTCGTCGTCGGCCCTCATCGCCTGCGAGAGGGCATCGCGAACCGCCTCGCGGTAGGACAGCTCAGGCATCCTGGCGCTCCTGAGCCGTCGATGGCGGTGCGGCGCCGGAGGGGACAGTGCGTGAGCACGCCCCCGGAGAGCGACGTGCCGTCAGCGGCGGCAGGCCGACGCGACGGCCGGCTCCGCCGGCCGTGAGTGGCGGCCGGTCAGGGGCGTCAGGCATAGACGTTCTTGAGGGCGTCCTCTGGCTTCGGATCGGTTCCGGCTTTGGCGAACTCGACCGAGGCCTCCACGAGCTCGTGCGCCTCCCGGTCGAGCTCCTCGAAGTCCGCCTCGGAGATCTCGAGCCGCTCGCGGAGCTTGTCGATCGGGTCTTGCGTCTCGCGCGTCTCCTGGAGCTCCTCCTTGTCGCGGTAGACCTGCGGGTCGCCGATGTAGTGGCCGACGAGCCGGTAGGTGTTCGCGAGCAGGAAGACCGGGCCCTTGCCGTCGCGCGCGTGCTTGAGCGCCCGGGCCGCGGCCTTGTGCACGGCCTCGACGTCCTGGCCGTCGACGGTGATCGAGTGCATCCCGAACGCGACCGCGCGCTTGCTCAGGTCCTCGATCGGAAGCTCCTGGCTCGCGGGCGTCGACTCGGCCCAGTGGTTGTTCTCGCAGACGAAGACGGCGGGCACCTGCCAGAGCTGCGCGAGGTTGAGCGCCTCGTGGAAGGTGCCGATGTTCGTCGCCCCGTCGCCGAAGAACGCGACCGCCACGCGCGGCTCCTTGCGCATCTTGAACGCGAGCGCCGCGCCCGTGATCGCCGGCAGCCCGCCCCCGACGACCGCGTTCGCGCCCAGGTTCCCGCGTTCGACGTCGTAGAGGTGCATCGAGCCGCCGTAGCCGTGCGAGCAGCCCTCGATCTTCCCGTAGAGCTCAGCCATGACCGCGTTCGGATGAGTCCCGCGCGCGAGCGTATGGCCGTGCGCGCGATGGGTCGAGGCGAAGACGTCGCCGTCGTCCATTGCCTGGCAGACGCCGACCGCGACGGCCTCCTGGCCGATCGCCACGTGGAGGAAGCCGGGCAGCTCGCCCGCCCGGAACCGCTCCTCGACCTTCTCCTCGAAGCGCCTGATCAGCAGCATCTCGCGCAGGAAGTCGCGCAGGCGATCCTCGGAGAGGGTGCCTTTCGTTTTCCGCTCCACCTTGGCCATTCGCCTGAGTTTATGCTCAGCCCCGTGGGAGTCGTCGACCAGTGGCGAGCGATCCGGCAGGGGTTGCCGGATCGCGACGCGGACCTGCGGATCGCCAACCAGTGGCGGGCGATCGAGCAGGGCTTGCCTGCGGGCTGGGGCGAGGCGCGACTGCGGCTGAACGTGGCCGACAACGCCGAAGCTGCACGTGCGGCAGCGCTCCTCGGGCCCGTGAACGCGACGCGGCGGGGAACGGTGATCTGGATCCACGTCTCGCGAGTCGGAGGCGGCGCCGTGCCCGACCTCGTGGTTCGGCTGTTCGCCCGCCTCGACCGGGAGGGGATCGAGGGGAAGCTCGAGCTTGCTGAGGTGTCTCGAGGACCGCAGCCCGTCGTGCAGCGCAAACTGCCGACCCTCGTCGAGCAGGGGGAGAAGATGGGCGCCGAACTGCCCGACGATTGGAGCGACCTCTGGCTCGAGATCGAGCTGACCTCGAGCGACCACCTGGAGCGCGGCGCCCTGCTCCTCGCGCCCGTGAACCCCGCGCGGGCGGGCAAGCGGCTCGCGTACCGCTTCCGCGTCGCGAGGCGATTCGGCTACGGCGCCTCGCCGGAGATGTTCCGCCGCTGCCTGGAGCGGCTCGACGGCGAGGGGATCAAGGGCACGCTCCGAATCCTCCGCGCCCTCTCCGACACGAAGCCCGTCTCTACGCAGGGCCCGGTCTGGTACGTGGGCGGACGTTCGGTCTGACCGTGGCCGAGCCGGTCGCCTGGTTCCTGATCGAGAAGCAGTGGACGGTGGTCGGATCCGACGGCGAGGAGCTCGGCAAGGTCGAGGAGGTCCTCGCCGATACGAGTCACGACATCTTCAGTGGGCTGACCGTCGGCACGGGCCTGCTGCACCGGCCTCGCTACGTGCCCGCCGAGCTGGTGTCCGAGATCGTCGAGGGCCGCATCACGCTGTCGATCGGCAAGGACGAGTTCGAGCAGCTCGAGGAGTACGTGGAGCCGCCCTCGTCGGAAGAGGGCTAACCCTCGATCGCCGCCATCAGCTCGCGCGCGACCGCCCGGGCCTCGCGCAGGCCGTTCGTGATCACGAGGCACGTGTCGTCGCCGGCGAGGGTGCCGACGATCTTCGGATGCTCCAGGCGGTCGAGGGCGCGGGCTATTGCCGGCGCCGAGCCGAGCTCGGACTGGACGACGACGATGTTCTGTGCCGCGGTCGCGCGGACGCCGAACTGACGGAGCACGCCCACGAGGGCGTCGCGTGGATCGCGCCGCGGAGCGCCCGGCAGGACGTAGCGGGGGCGGCCGAGCGCGTCGCTCGTCTTCTCGAGGCGCAGTTCCCGGATGTCGCGCGAGATGGTGGCCTGCGTGACGTGGCAGCCCGCCTTTGCCAGCGCCTCCGCCAGCTCGTGCTGGCTGCCGACGCGGCGACGCGAGACGACGCTTGCGATCAGCCGCTGCCGCTCGGCCTTGGCGAGCGGGCGCGCCTCAGGGTCCACACGGTTACAGTAGCCCCTAGGTTTGGCTGACTCAGCATCAGGCAACGAACCGGGGATGCTGCGCAAGCTTCTCTGGACAGGTCTCCTCGCGGGCCTTACGGCCGCTGCGACGTTTGCTGCACGCCGGACCGCCGCACAGCTCTGGCGCACCGCGACGGGTGAGGCGCCGCCGGTGAAGAAGAAATGACAAAGGCCGATCACGCAGTGGAGAAGAGCGCCGACAGCCTGGACCATCTGGCCGGCAAGGCCGCAGATCGCCACGACGGTGTCGGCCAGTGGCTGGCCAAGGAACTGAAGAACGACGCTGCGTTCCTGCGCAAGCTGAAACCGAGCCTGATCAAGGCACGTGCACAGAGCAAGAAAGGGAAGGACGCGCCCAGCGCTCCGTCGGGCCCGCAGCTTGCGGGGAGCAGCCCGAAGAAAAAGCGCCGGAACCGGAAGGCGCCCCCGCCCGTCGTCATCGTCGGCGCGGCACTCGTTGCCGGTGTCGTCGTGGCCAAGGTGATCTCGTGGAGAGCTAATGCAAGAGACTGAGCACGAATCGCTGGGCGCCAACGAGCGCGAGGCCCACGGCCTCGCCGGCGCGGCCAAGCAGCTCGCCGAGCGCGCCAGCACCCTGATCCGTCTCGAGCTCGAGCTCGCGGGCCTGGAGCTCAAGCGCAAGGCGGGCCTTCTCGGGACCGGGATCGGCCTCGCTGTGGGCGCCGCGGTACTCGTGTTCTACGGGATCGGGTTCGGGCTCGCGGCGATCGCAGCCGGAATCGCCACCGCGACCTCGGTCTGGCTCGCGCTCCTCATCGTCTTCATCGGGCTCCTGCTTGTCGCCGGCGTGCTCGGCTTCTTCGCCCAGCGCGCGATCAAGAAGTCGACGCCACCTGTGCCTGAGCAGGCGATCCAGGAGGCCAAGCTGACGACGGAGGTGCTGAAGCACAATGGCCACGGATAACGGCCGCACGGCCGAGCAGGTACGCCTCGACATCGAGGCGGAACGCGAGGGGCTTGCGGCCGCGCTCGAGGATGTGCGCGCCGGCATGGACGTGAACGCGAGGCTGAAGGGCAAGATGCCTGCGGCCGCGGCCGGGGCCCTCGCGCTCGGCTTCGTCGCCGCCGGCGGGATCCAGGCGACCGTGCGCCTGCTGAAGGGCCCCAGCCAGGAGGACAGGACGAAACGCTTCGGCCCGTTCTCCTTTGGCGACCGCGACTAGCGGGCGCGCACCCGGAAGTCCGCTCCGACTCTCGTGGCGCGAGTGGCGGACGGCTTTCGTGCGCGCCGGCAAGCAGTTCATCGCCGACGACTGCATGGGCCTTGCGCAGCAGGTCGCCTTCAGCTCGTTGCTCGCGTTCCTGCCGACGGTCGTGCTGCTGATCGGCCTGCTCGGGCTCTTCGGCACCGGGGCCTTCAACGAGGTCGAGCGCTTCGTCGGGAGCGTCGCCCCGACCGGAGTCACGGACGTGATCGACCTGGCCAAGAAGGACGCAGCCGACAACAAGGAGGGCTCGGCGATCGCCTTCGCCGTCGGCACGATCGTCGCGATCTGGGCCGCGAGCGGCGCGATGGGCGCGGTGATCAAGGCCGTGAACCGCGCCTACGACCGCATCGAGACACGGCCGTTCTGGAAGCTGCGCCTGATCGCGATCGTGCTCGTCTTCGCGACCGGGCTCACCACGGCCGGGATGTTCCTCCTGATCGTCTTCGGCGGCAGCCTCGGTGACGCGGTCGTCGCGCGAACGGGCCTGGGCGACACTTTCAAGCTGATCTGGAGCATCGCCCGCTGGCCGATCGCGTTCGTCGCCGTGCTGCTCTTCTTCGCCTTCGTCTACCACCTGGCGCCGAACATCGAGCAGCGAGGCTGGCGCTGGCGCTCACCGGGTTCGCTGGTCGGCGCGCTGATGTGGCTCGTGCTCTCGGGGCTGTTCGCGCTCTACACGAGCTACTCGGGCTCCTACGCGCGGACGTATGGGTCCATCGCCGGCGCGATCGTGCTGCTCCTCTGGCTCAACTACAGCTCCTGGGCGATCCTCTTCGGCGCGGAGCTGAACGCCGAGCTCGACCGCCAGGCCAACATCAACGCGGCCGGAGGCCCGAGGGCGGGGCTCGTCAGGCCGGCGCGGCGGGGCGCCTAGCTGACCTTGAAGGTCCTGAGCAGCTTCTTGGTCGCGTCCGAGCGGACCGTGTAGGTCTTCCCGGCCCGTAGAACCACCGTCCACGTAACCGTGCCGCGGAACTTGACGCCGGTCTTCTTGTTGGCGCCCGCCCCGATCAGGTGGAAGTTGTCCGCCTTGGTCATGTCCTTGACGGCCAGCCTGTACCTGCCGGCGGCGAGCTTCTTCACGGCCGCTCCGGAGGCCGTCTTGAGGGAGATCGTCTTCCCCGGCCCGACCTTGCCCGAAAGGCTCTTCGGCTTCGGCTTCGGCACCGGCGGAGGCGGCAGCGATGCCGTCCCGACCGCGAACGACCCCTTCATCTGCCCCGGATGGGCGTCGCAGTGGTAGTTGTAGATGCCGTCGGTGAACGTGACCGTCCAGGTCGTGTTCCCGACCCCGGCCACGTCGGTCGCCATCTGGACGCCGGGGCCGAAGAGGTCGAAATTGTGCTCGGCGGAGAGGTCCTGCACGTTGATCGTGTAGGTGCCGGGGTCGATGTGCGTGACCTTGACGCCGTTGCCGTCGTTGATCGAGATCGAGAATCCGGGCCCGACCTTGGCGTTCAGGACGGGATCGGCCGCATGCCCGGAGCCCGGGAGCACCACGGCGGCCAGTACCAGCGGAAACAACAGCAATGGTCGGAGCTTGCGCACGGTCAGACCCTCCTCGACGAACAGCGGCTTCACGGTACCGCATACGGGAGGAAGGGACTATTCGGTTTTCCCGGGTACCGCCAGAGGCTTAGACTCACCCCATGCTGCATCGAAACGAGAAGGTCGAGCTGATCAAGCGCGTTCCGCTCTTCTCCAACTGTTCCAAGCACGAGCTCGAGGAGATCGCGCACATCGCGGACGAGATCGACCTGGGCGAGGGCAAGGAGATGACGCGGGAAGGCCACCGCGGCCGTGAGTTCTTCGTGCTACTGGAGGGCGACGCCGACGTGTCCAAGGACGGGCAGAGCATCAACAAGCTCGGCGCCGGTGACTTCTTCGGCGAGATCGCGCTCGTCTCGGACTCGCCCCGCACGGCAACCGTGAAGGCGACCTCGCCCGTGCGCGCGCTCGTGATCACCGACCGGTCGTTCAGGCGCTTGATGGACGACTCGCCGGACATCCAGCGCAAGGTGCTGGTCGCGCTGGCCGAGCGCCTCGCGCCCGCGGCGATCTAGGAGCTCACGCCAGGCTGATGCTTCGTCGCCGGGGCGTGATGGGTGGTGCGTGGCAAGGACGCAGGGAGTGCGCGTAGCCGGAGGCTACGGGCGCGACTGAGGACGCTGTCCACGCGGCACACAGCGCGGCCCGGCGGCACAAGGCCTCAGCCTGGCGTGAGCTCTATGCACGGAGCTCGGCGCCGAAGCGCTCGCGCAGGGCGGCGACGATCTTGTCGCGCAGCGCCGCCGCGTCCTCGTCGGTGAGCGTGCGTTCGGCGGACTGGAAGCTGACCGCGAAAGCAACGGACTTGCGCCCGTCGCCCACCTGCTCGCCTCGGTAGACGTCGAAGGGGCGGATCGCGCGCAGCTCGGGGCCGGCGGCCTCCCGGGCAGCGTCGGCGAGCTCGGCCGCGCTGACCTCCTCGGGTACGGCGAACGCGAGATCCTGGTGGAGCGCGGGGAAGCTCGCCACGTCCGCATAGCGCACGTCCTCGGGGACCTCTGCGAGGAGGGCGGCGAGATCGAGCTCGAAGGCTCCCCAGACGCCCTCGAGCACGGCCGGGTGGAGCTCGCCCACGAGCCCCGAGCCGAGGGTCGCCGCCTTGCCCGGGTGGAGGAGCTCGTCGTCTGCCCGCTCGAAACCCGGCTCGGCGTTCAGCGCCGCGTAGAGCGTCTCGACGAGGCCCTTCGCCCGGCCCCAGCCGCCCTCGACGATCGCGGCCACGTGCACGTGCTCGTCCGGAAGCTCGCCGTCCGGCCGGTACACGCGGGCGATCTCGAAGAGCTCGATCCCCTCGGCCCCGAGCTCGACGTTGCGGCGCGCCGCTTCGACGAGGCTCGGTAGGAGGCGCGTCCTCAGGACCGCCAGCTCGGCCGAGATCGGCTCGGGGAGGCGCAGAGCGCTCGGATCCGGGTCGTCAGGGCGCAGCGAGGGCGTGTAGGTCTCGGTCAGGCCGAGGCCCACGAGCACGTCCTCGACGCGGCGGCGCAGCCGCTGCAGCGGGGTCAGCGCGCCGAACATCTCGCGGCGCTCGGGCAACGTGAACGGCACGTCCTCGAGCCGCTTGCGCGCGATCTCCTCGACCACGTCGACCTCGCGGGTCACGTCTCGCGCGCGCCACGTCGGCGTCACGACCTCCTGGTCGGGATGCTCGAAGCCGAGCCGCTCGAGCCAGGCGGCCTGCTCGGCCGGGGTCGTCGGAATGCCGATCAGCTCGTCGGCCCGCTCCGGCCGGTAGTGGATCGTCGGCCGCTCCGGGAGCCCGTCGTTCACGTCGGTGTGGCCGACCCAGCGCGCGCCGGCGGTCTCGACGATCAGCTGGGTCGCGAGTCTCGCCGCCGGCTCCGCCAGGTACGGGTCGACGCCCTTCTCCCAGCGGTTCGAGCCCTCCGTGCGCAGCCGCAGGCGCTCGGAGCTGCGGAAGATCGTCGTCGGCTCGAAGTTGGCCGCCTCGAGCAGCACCTCGCTCGTCGACTCGCCGATCTCCGTCTCCTCCCCGCCCATGATCCCGGCGAGCGCGACCGACCGCTCGGCGTCGGCGATCATCAGGTCGGTCGGCTCGAGGTCGCGCTGGACGCCGTCGAGCGTGCGGATTTTCTCGCCGGGCCGGGCGCGGCGGACGATGATCTTTCCGCCCTCGAGCGTGGTCAGGTCGAAGGCGTGCAGCGGGTTGCCGAGCGCGAGCATCACGTAGTTGGTCACGTCGACGACGTTCGAGATCGGGCGCATGCCGGCGTTCAGCAGCCGTGTCTTGAGCCAGATCGGCGAGGGGCCGATCGCGACGTCCCGGAAGAGCCGCCCGATGTAGCGCGGGCAGCCTTCGAAGTCCTCGACGGTCACGTCCACCGGCTCGTCGGGACCTGGCTCGGGGTCTGACCCCGGGACCTGTCCCAGCTCGAGCTCGTAGAGCGCCGCGATCTCGCGGGCGAACCCGTAGACCGAGAGCAGGTCGGGCCGGTTCCCCGTCGACTCGACGAGCAGCACCTCCTCGACGAGAGGGAGGACGTCGCCGAGCGGCGTTCCCGGCTCGGTCTCGGGCAGCACCATGATCCCGGAGTGGTCGGTGCCGAGCGCGACCTCGTCCTCGGCGAGGATCATCCCGTCCGAGAGCTCGCCGCGCACCTTGCGCTGCTCCAGCTCGAGCCCGCCGGGAAGCACCGCGCCCGGCAGGGCGACCGCCACGGTCGCGCCCGCGCCGAAGTTCCAGGCGCCGCAGACGATCTGACGGGGCTCGCCCTCGCCGATGTCCACGCGGCAGAGCTGGAGCCGGTCGGCGTTCGGGTGCTTCGCGGCCTCGACGACCCTGCCCACGCGGAAGAGCCCGAGGTTGCCGTTTTCGTCCGGCACCCCGCGGCGCTCGATCCCCTCCACTTCCGCGGTCGAGATCGAGAGGCGCTCGGCCAGCTCCGGGAGCGGCATCTCGAGCGGGACGTAGTCCCGCAGCCACGAGACGGGGACTCTCAAAACTGCGTGAGGACCCGAAGGTCCCCCTCCCAGAGCGCGCGGATGTCCGGGAAGTCGTACTTCAGCTGGGCGACGCGCTCGATCCCGCAGCCGAAGGCGAACCCGCTCCACTCCTCAGGATCGACGCCGACGTTCTCGAACACGCGCGGATCGACCATCCCGGAGCCGCCCATCTCGAGCCAGCCGGAGTAGCGGCAGGTGCGGCAGCCCTTGCCGCCGCAGATCCCGCAGGAGACGTCGGGCTCCATCGAGGGCTCCGTGAACGGGAAGTAGTGCGTGCGGAAGCGGACCCGCCGCTCCGGGCCGAAGATCGCCCGCATCACGTGGAGGAGCGTCCCCTTGAGGTCGGCGAGAGTGAGCCCGCGGTCGACGGCGAGGCCCTCGAACTGGTGGAAGATCGGGTAGTGCGTCGCGTCGATCGCGTCGCGGCGGTAGCAGCGGCCGATCGAGACCATGTAGATCGGCGGCTCGTGCTCCTCGAGCGCGTGGATCTGACTCGGCGACGTCTCCGTGCGCAGGAGATGGCGGTCGTCGAAGAAGAACGTGGCGCGGGGCGAGCGCGCCGGGTGCCACTGGTCGAACGCGAGCTTGTCGAAGTTGTACTCGGTGGTCTCGACCTCGCGGTCGTCGCGGATCTCGTAGCCCAGGCCGAGGAAGGCATCCTCGATCTGCCGCCGCGCCTGCGTGATCGGGTGCAAGTGCCCCAGCGGGAACGAGTCGCCGGGAAGCGTGACGTCGACGACGTCCTCGGTGAGCGCCCGGTCGAGCTCCGCGCGCTCGAGCTCCGCTCGGTGGGCCTCGAGCGCGGCCTCGAGACGGTCGCGGACGCCGTTCAGCGTCATGCCCGCCTCGCGGTCCCGCACCGCCCGCAAGGCCTGCGCCAGCTCGCTCTTGCGGCCGAGGTAGCGCACCCGCGCCTCCTCGAGCTCCGCGGGGCTCTCGGCGCCTGCGATCGCGCTCTGTGCCTCGGTTTCCAGGGCCTTGGGATCCACCGCGCGACTGTACCATCGGCCTCCGTGAGCACTTACGACGCCTTTGCCGCGATCTACGACGACTGGGCCTCGCACATGACCGAGGACGTTGCCTTCTACGTCGAGCTGGCCGAGGAGGCCGAGGGCCCCGTGGTCGAGCTTGCCGTCGGCAACGGCAGGGTCGCGATACCGGTCGCCGAGGCGGTGGGCCCGGTGCTCGGGATCGACAGCTCTCAGGCGATGCTCAAGCAGGCGCGCGACCGCGCCGCCGAGGCCGGGGTACCGCTCGAAGTGCGTGAGGGCGACATGCGGGAGCTCGAGCTGGAGGAGCCGGCGGCCCTGATCTACTGCCCGTTTCGAGGCCTCCTGCATCTGCCGACCTGGGCTGACCGGCGGCGGGTCTTCGAGCGCGTCGCAGCCTCGCTCCAACCGGGTGGCCGGTTCGCGTGGAACGCGTTCGCGTTCAACCCGCACATCGCCGCGGCGAACGACGGCGTCTGGGCCGAGCAGGCCGGAATCCGCCATCGGGTCGACCACGTGCCTGCCGAGGCCCGGATCGACATCACGCTCGAATCGGGGGATTCGATCTCGCTCTGGTGGGTGAACCGCTCCGAGTGGGAAGGGCTGATCGACGTCGCCGGGCTCGAGGTGGAGGATCTCTACGGCTGGTTCGACCGGCGCCCATTCGACGAGTCGAGCGAGGAGTTCGTCTGGGTGGCGCGCAAGCCGGGGTGAGCCTGTACGACTCGATCGCCGAGCTCTACGACCCCTGGAGCCGGAGCGTCACCGAGGACGTGGGCTTCTACGTCGAAGAGGCACGGCGTATGGGTGGGCCTGTGGTCGAGCTCGCTGTCGGCACCGGGCGGATCGCGGTCCCGACCGCGGTGGAAGGCATCCGCGTCATCGGCGTGGACTCCTCGCCGGGGATGCTCGAGGTCTGCCGGCAGCGGGCAGAGCTCGCTGGCGTGAGCGAACTGCTCGACCTGCGGCTCGGAGACCTGGAAGCGCCGCCGGTCGAGGAACGGGTCGGACTCGTGACCTGCCCCTTCCGCTCGTTCCTGCACCTCCTGGACGACGACGCACGTCTGCGGGCGCTCGCCGCGGCCCGGGAGCTGCTCGTGCCGGGCGGACGGCTCGTGTTCGACGTGTTCGCGCCCGGCGCGGAGGACATCGCGGACACCCACGGCCGCTGGCTCGAGCGTGAGCCCGGGATCTTCGAGCGGGCCGACTGGGATTCGCGGGCGCGGACGCTGACCCTGTCGGTGCGCGGCGACTCCGGCGCGACGACGTTCACGCTGGCGTGGCTCTCGCCGGAGGAGTGGCGCGGGCTACTCGAGCGTGCAGGGTTCCAGGTGCTCGGCTGCTTCGGCTGGTTCGACCGCCGCCCTTACGCGGGCGGCGAGGACACGGTCTGGATCGCGCGCCGGCCGCCGCCGTGACCCTTTGAGCCATGACCCGGGGTCAGACCCTAGGTCATGGCTGTTTGGTGCAAATCGACGGCGATTTCCCTGCTCCTGTCGATGACTAGCAAGCTGAACCCTGCAAGAAATCGAGCTCGATCGACATGTCTCGGGGTCAGACCCCGGGTCACGTCCGAAACGGCCCCTAGAGCAGCTCGACCGGGTCGCCGAGGGCGATCTCGCCCGACTCGACGACCCGCGCGAGCATCCCGCGTTTGTCGTCGAGCTCCGCGCGCAGCCCTTCGCGCAGCTCGTCCATCCGGTGGCACGGATCGCACACCATCGTGATCTCGAAGACCGCCTCGCCCGCGCGGACCCGCTGGCCGATCGGCCACTGCTGAACGTCGGTGCCCTCGACGGTCAGGTTCTCGCGGATCGCGCCGGGCTCGACGCCGACCGACTCGAGGTGCTCGCTCGACACGAACAGGACCTCCCGCTTCGGCGGGTTCGCGTGAGCGCAGCCCTCGAGCCCCTCGCCGGCGATGGCGCGGCGCCGCTCGTGGCCGACGGAGGTCCCGCTCTTGCGACCCGGCGAGGTCCAGATCCCGGCGATCGTTGCCATTGCGGTCAGTCTACTGAGGCTCCCAGCTGCCCCAACCGGGATGCGGCGGCAGGCGGCCGGCCTCGTAGTTCCAATACTCGCGCAGATCCTCGCAGCGGCCGTCGGGCGCCATCCGCAGCAGCAGGCAGCCGACCAGCGTGACCTCCTGGCCCTCCGAGCGCATCCTCGTCCACCACTCCACGGCGACGACGTTGCCGTCGACGAGCGGCTCGCCCATCTCGACCTCGACGTCCTCCTGGGAGTCGGTCGCGCGAGTCCAATACGCGCGAATCCCGTCGTGCCCGAGGTTCGGCGCTTCGCCGAACGGCGACGAACGGTAGGAGGCGTCCTCCGTGAACAGCGCCACCACCGCTTCCGGGTCACGCTCCCGCCAGGCGCGCGCGTACCCCTCGATCCAGTCAGCCAGCTCCATGCCTGCGCCGCCAATCGTAGAGCGCGATCGTCCCCGCCATCGCGACATTGAGCGATTCCGCGCGGCCGTCGAGCGGAATCGTCGCGGTGGCGGCACACGAGGCGACAACCTCCTCGGGCAGACCGTCGCGCTCCGAGCCGAGGACGAAGCGCGAATGCGACGGCTCGAGCTCGGTCAGCGGCGGCGCACCGTGGGAGAGCAGCGCCACGCAGCCCTCCGGCGAGAACTCGCCGAGCGGCACGCGGAAGATCGAGCCGGTCGAGGCCCGCAGCGCTTTCGGCCCGAAGGGGTCGGCGCATCCCTCCGAGAGCGCGAGGTAGCCGCCGAACGCGTCGGCGGCACGTGCCAGCGTCCCGATGTTGCCGGGATCCCGCACGCGCCAGAGCTCGAGGCCCAGCTGTGAACGCTCCGGTTCGGGTCTCCGCGCGCGGAAGACGGCGATCACCCGCGGCGAGTGTCCGAGCCTCGAGACGGCGGCGAGCAGCTTCGGCTCGACACGCTCGGCGCGCGACAGCTCGAGCTCCGGCGGGCGCTCGGCGTCCACGAGCGCGAACTCGAGCTCCCACCCGCCCTCGAGCGCGGCCGCCACCAGGTCTTCGCCCTCGCACACGAACAGCCCGAGCTGGTCGCGCTGCCGCCGCGTGCCCAGCTTGCGTACGAGCTTCAGGCGCGGGTTGGACGCGGAGCTGATCAGCCGCGCCACCTGATCCAGTTCCCGTGGAAGTCGCAGCGGAGCAGCAAGCGCCGGCTGCCGCCGGGCCAGAGGGCGACCTCGAGCTCGTAGCTGTCGTCGCGGTCCTCTTCCCGCTCCTCGATCGCGCGCGTCGAGATCCAGCCAAGCGGGCCCTCGCGGCCGGCCTCCGAGAGCAGCTCGCGCAGCTCGGCTCGTCGCTCAGGCGGCAGGTAGCCCGTCGAGGCGGTCTGGAAGACGACCGTCAGCGCCGCGTCGTCCCGCTCGGCGAGCAGCGCCGGCAGCAACTCGACGTAGTCGCCGCGGATGAGCTCCGGCGGCTCCCGCCGGAGGATCTCGATCGCCTGGCGCAGGCGTTGCGCCCGCTCGACGCGCCCCGGCCAGAGAAACGCCCGCAGGAGCAGGGCTCCGTGATCGCTCGTCACGTCGACGGGCTTCAGGTCGATCCCGCGCCGCGAGCGAACCTGGACCCGGGTTCCCAGCAGCTCGGCCGGAACCGGTGCGTACTCGACCCCGCGCAACGTCAGCGCAGACGAGCCCCACGAACCGTGCCGATAGGCGTACCCGTAGCGGTCCCAGAGCAGGTTCAGGCCGGCGGAGGGCCCGAGCTCGAGCAGGTCGAGCGCACCCGCACCCGACTCGCGCCCGAGCGTGAGGAATGCCGGCACGAGCGCGAAACAGCGCTGCACCTCGTTCGTCTGCACGCCCTGTTCCTTGACGAAGCGGGCGAGGAAGCCCTGCTGGGTCACGAGCGCCCGCCGAAAATCGTCCCAGTCGCCGGAGAGCGCGTAGGGCTCGGCCCCGGTGAGCTCCAGGTAGTGGACGCCGCCGAAGAGCCGCAGCGGCACGTCCCAGCGCAGCTCGCCGATCAGGTCGTCGACCAGCGGCTCCGTCGCGCAGCGCCGCGCGAGCCGCGCGTAGACCGGTGAGCCGAGCGCCTCGAAGTGCTCCGCCTGCCGGCGGAAGACCTCAGCTTGCGCTTGCGGACTCAGGTTTCTCGAGCGCTGCCTTCGCCTGCTCGGCGATCTTGGCGAAGGCTGCGGGGTCGCTCACGGCCAGGTCGGCGAGCACCTTGCGGTCGAGCGGAATCTCGGCCTTCCGCAGCCCGGACACGAACTGGTTGTAGGACAACCCCTCGCGGCGCGCGGCGGCGTTGATGCGCATGATCCAGAGTCGCCGGAAGGTGCGCTTCTTGTTCTTGCGGTCGCGGTAGGCGTAGACGAGCGAGTGCTCGACCTGCTCCTTGGCGCGGCGATAGCTCGAGTGCTTCAGGCCCCAGTACCCGCGGGCCTGCTTCAGCACCTTGCGGCGCTTCTTGCGGGCGTGGACGGATCTCTTGACTCGCGGCATCTGTCCTACTTCCCGAGCAGCCGCTTGACTTCGGGCGCGTCGGCCGGGCTGACGGGCTGGTCCCGCCGGAACCCGCGCTTGCGCTTAGCCGACTTCTTCTCGAGGTAGTGGCTCTTGGGCGCCTTCCGGCGAAAGAGCTTGCCCGTCCCGGTCACCTTGAACCGTTTCTTGGCTGCGCTGTGTGTCTTCTGCTTTGGCATCGTCTTCTCGAGTAACTCCTGCGTTCTTCGTCGGCCCCAGGACCATCACCATGTTCCGGCCGTCGAGCAGCGGCGGAGACTCTACCTGCCCGATCTCCTTCACGTCCTCGGCCAGCCGCATCAGCAGGTCGCGCCCGCGTTCCGGGTGACTCTGCTCCCGCCCGCGGAACATGATCGTCACCTTGACCTTGGCGCGCTGGTTGAGGAAGCGCTCGACGTGTCCCTTCTTGGTGTTGTAGTCGTGGATCCCGATCTTGGGCCTGAACTTGATCTCCTTGACGTTGACCGAGACCTGATGCTTGCGGGCGAGCTTGGCTTTCTGTTCCTGCTCGTAGCGGTACTTCCCGTAGTCCATCACCCTCGCGACGGGCGGATCGGCCTGTGCTGCGACTTCGACCAGGTCGAGGTTCTTGCCCCAGGCGTACTCGCGCGCTTCGTTCGTGTCCTTGACCCCGATCTGGGATCCGTCCTCGTCGACGAGCCTGACCTTCGGGGCGCGGATCATCTCGTTTATCCGGGCTTGCGGTACCGGTGCCCGGTCCGGCTCGATCGTCCGTCGTGGTCTCAAAGGCCCTTCACCAAGTTCTCGTTTCCTCCTTGTCGAACAACAAAGACCGCTGCAAGCAGCGGCCCAGAAGTTCCTCGTCCATCGACTCGGTTGAACCTCCGCAGAAGCGCACGGCTCGGGAGGTGAGGGTCTGGCCCTGCTTGAGCAGGATCACAGCCTAGCAAGGTATTCCCGAAGGTCCTCGAGGCCCCTGGTGGACTGCTCTCCCCCGCGCTCCCGCACGGCGAGAGCGTCGTCCGACTCCTTGTCGCCGTAGACCACGACGACCGGGATCTTCTCGACCTCGGCGTCCCGGATCCGCTTGCCGACGGTCTCGTCGCGCTCGTCCACATCGACGCGGTAGCCCTCGAGCTTGCCCGCGAGCTCATGCGCCGCGGCGCGGTGATCCTCGCCCACGGGGATGACCCGGATCTGAACCGGCGCGAGCCAGAACGGGAACGCTCCGCCGTAGTGCTCGATCAGGATCCCGATGAAGCGCTCGAGCGAGCCGAGCAGCGCGCGGTGGATCACGTAGGGGGTGTGCTCGGCGTTGTCGGCGCCCATGTAGCTGAGGCCGAAGCGCTGCGGCATCTGGGAGTCGAGCTGAATCGTCCCCATCTGCCATGAGCGGCCGAGCACGTCCGTCATGTGCAGGTCGATCTTCGGCCCGTAGAAGGCACCGTCGCCCTCGTTGACGACGTACTCGATCCCACGCCGGTCGAGCGCAGCACGGAGCGCGCCCTCGGTGAACTCCCACTCCTCGTCCGTGCCGAGCTTCTTCTCCGGTCGGGTCGAGAGCTCGAAGCGCGCCTCCATGCCGAAGAGCTCGTAGAGGTACGAGGCGTAGTCGAGGCACGCGAAGACCTCATTCTCGATCTGATCGGCCGAGCAGAAGATGTGGGCGTCGTCCTGGGTGATGTGGCGCACGCGCAGGAGCCCGAGCAGCGTGCCGCTGCGCTCGTCGCGGTGGAGTGTCGAGGACTCGGCGTACCGGAAGGGCAGGTCGCGGTACGAGCGCAGGTCCGAGCCGAAGAGCAGCATGTGCCCGGGGCAGTTCATCGGCTTGAGCGCGAGCCGCTTCTCGCCCACCTCGTGGCCCTGGACCCAGAAGATGTTCTCCTCGTAGTTCTGTAGGTGGCCCGAGGTCTCGTACGTCTCCTCGTCGTAGAGCAGAGGTGTCTTCACCTCGACGTAGCCCCGTCTCGCGTTCTCTCGGCGCCGGAGATCCTCGAGCCCGTTCCAGACGATCATCCCCTTCGGGTGCCAGAACGGCATCCCCGGCGCATGGTCGGAGAGGTGGAAGAGGTCGAGCTGGGGGCCGAGCTTGCGGTGGTCGCGGCGCCTCGCCTCCTCCAGCCGCTCGAGGTACGCATCGAGATCCGCCTGCGAGTAGAAGGCGGTGCCGTAGATCCGCGTCAGCTGCGCGTTGTGCTCGTCGCCGCGCCAGTACGCGCCGGCGAGGCCGGTCAGCTTGACCGCCTTGATGGGCTTGGAGTCCTGCAGGTGCGGCCCGCGGCAGAGATCGGTGAACTCGCCCTGCGTGTAGAGGGTGATCGGGCCGTCCGCGGTGTCGACGAGCTCGACCTTGTAGTCCTCGCCCTGCTCGGCGAAGAAGCGCTTCGCCTCTTCGGCGCTCACCTCCTCGCGGTTCCAGGAGCGCCCCTCGGCGAGCTCCTTCCGGATCTCCTCCTCGATCCGCTCGAGCGCCTCGTCGTTGATCGGCTCGGGGAACTCGAAGTCGTAGTAGAAGCCGTTCTCGATCGGCGGTCCGATCGCGATCTTCGTTCCGGGATAGAGCCGCCGAACGGCCTCGGCGAGCAGGTGCGCGGTCGAGTGACGGAGCACGTAGAGCGCGTCCGGGTCGGACGTGTCACGCGTGGTCAGGATCTGGATCTGCTGCCCGTCCTCCAGCGGCGTACGCAAGTCCTGGATGTGGCCGTTCGAGCGCACGAGCACGGCTTGCTCGGCCAGCCTCGGGCCGATCGCGGCAGCGGCGTCGAGGCCGGTCGCACCGCCCGGAAGTTCGAGTTCCGAGGAGTCGGGAAGGACGACTTTCATGGAAGAGCAGGATACTTCGCAACCTCGCGAGGACGACCGCAACGAAGAGCTGGACGACTCGCCGGCGCCCGACCCCGAATCGGGCGAGTCGGACGCGCAGGACGACCCGCAAGCCGACTAGGTCACGGCCTCTCAGGCCCTGCCCCGGGGTCAGACCCCGGGTCGTGCCCAGACGGGACAGTTTCGGCTCGAAACGCCTGCTCACTGCCGAAGTAGAGCATGTTGACTTACTGCAAGATCGGCGCCGAACGTCATGTCCCGGGGTCAGACCCCGGGACCGGTCCTAGTCCTCGCCTTCGACGGCGGCCTTGAGCTCGGACGGGCACTTGAGCCAGTAGCTTTCGCGCAGCCACTCGAGGGCCGCTTCCAGCGACTCCTCGTCCGTGACCGCAGCCGTGACCCAGCCGTAGCGGCCCACGTAGCTGGCTGTGCGCACGTAGGGCAGGAGGTGCGCGATCTCGCGCTCCTCCGCGGTCAGCTTCATCGTGACGTGGACCGCGCCCTTCTCCACCTGCGCCCAGCCGAAGACCTTGTTGGCTCCGACCTTGAAGACCGGGAAGTCGCCCCAGGGCCGGTCCTCGTAGGACTCCGGAAACGAGAGGGCCAGCTCCGTGATCCGCCGCTCGATCGTCGCCGTACGCACGGCCGCATTCTGACCGTTTCGGACTCCTCGGCGCCGGGAAGCGGAATACGACTTCAAAGAGACAAGGAGGCTGCCTGGGGAAGAGCGGCCCCGACCGAGGAGGACTACGTGCCCAACAAGAGAGCAAACGTCAAGAACGAAAAGCAGTACGAGGCCCTGAAGGACAAGGGCATGTCGAAGGAGCGCGCGGCGCGGATCGCCAACTCGCCCGGCGCCTCGAGCCGCGGTGGCAAGAAGTCGGGGTCCGGCTCGAGCTCGAGCCAGGGCGGCACCACCGCCCAGAAGAAGGCGGCCGGCCGCAAGGGCGGCAAGGCTTCTGCGCGGAAGTCCTGAGGCCGACGCTACCGACCGGCCAGGTTCACAGGAGGTAGCCACCACACGCGTACACTCCGTCCCATGAGGCCCGAGACGCTGACGCGCCGGGTCGGGGCGGGGTTGTCCACCTCAACCGGCGCGACCGAGGCAGCCGGCGAGGCTGCGCGCGAGGCACGGGCTGCGCTCGGCGACTCCCCCGTCGACCTCGCCTTCCTGTTCCTGTCGGGAGAGCACCGCTACGGCGCAGAGGAGGCGTTGGCCGCGGTCGGGCGTGAGCTCGCGCCGGCGCACCTGCTCGGCTGCGTCGCGCAGGGAGTGGTTGCGCGCGACACCGAGCTCGAGACGGGCCCCGGCGCGGCGGTCTGGGCGGCCTCGCTACCGGAGGCTGAGATCGAGACCTTTCACAGCGTCGCGCTCAACACCGACGACGGGGTCGCGGTGAGCGGCTTCCCGATCCTGGACGGCGCGGACCTCGTCACGTTCTTCGTCGACCCGTTCACCTTCCCCGCGGCCGGCTTCCTCTCGAAGCTGAACGAGGAGGAGGACCGCGCGCCGCTCGTGGGCGGCCTCGCGGCCGGAGCGGGCGAGCCCGACACGCAGGCGCTCTTCCTCGACGGCGAGGTGCTGACCGAAGGAGCCGTCGGCGCGGTGCTGCGCGGAGTCCCGGTCCGGACGGTGGTCTCGCAGGGGTGCGCGCCGATCGGCCGGGACGCCGTGATCACGAGCGCGGAGGGCAACGTCATCTTCGAGCTGGCGGGCGAGCCCGCGCTCGAGCGGCTGAAGACCGACCTCGGCACGTTGAGCGACGAGGAGCAGCAGCTCGCGGCCAGCGGCGGGGTCCTGGCGGGCCTCGTGATCGACGAGAACCGGTCCGAATACCGGCGCGGCGACTACCTGATGCGCGGCCTGCTGGGGATCGACGAGGACACGGGTGCGCTCGCGCTCGGCGAGCCGGTGCGCGTGGGCCAGACGCTCCGCTTCCACGTGCGGGATGCGCGCACCGCGGACGAGGACCTCCGCCAGAACCTCTCCGGCGCCCTGGACGGCGACCAGGTCGCAGGCGCGCTCCTGTTCACCTGCAACGGGCGGGGCACGAACATGTTCCCCGAGCCTGACCACGACGCCCGTGCCGTCGGCGAGGCGCTGAACTCGGGCGACGCGCTCGCCGGCTTCTTCTGCGCCGGGGAGATCGGCCCGGTCGGCGGGAAGCCGTTCCTGCACGGGTTCACGGCCACCCTGGCGCTCTTCCTGCAGGGCTAACCCCTCGGGAGAGGGATGAAGATCCCTCAACTTGCGCTCTGCCTCGGCTGATCGTTCGCCGACGTTTTCGGTACGACGAACGGCGGAGCGGTCACGCCCCGAAGCAAGGAGGGCAGAGGCGTGATCGGCCGTGCAGGACTCTTTCGAGGCAACAGCGGTCAGGTCGTAGTGCTCGTCGCGCTGTTGATGGTGCCGCTCCTCGCGATCAGCGGGCTCGTGATCGACGTTGGCTACGCCTACTTCACCCAGCGCTCGCTGCAGACACAGGCCGACGCGGCCGCGCTCGCGGGGGCCCAGCGGCTCCCGGACGCCGCGGCGACCATCGGACAGGCGAAGCAGTACGGAAGCGGCAAGACGGCCAAGAACTACCAGGCCCGCATCGGGACCGTCACCGAGGCGATCACGACGAAGTGCCTCAGCTCCGTGCCCGGGTGCGATCCCGTGAACGCCGTCGTCGTCGACGAGACGGCGCAAGTGAACACGCTCTTCACGAAGGTGATCGGGATCCGCTCGTTCACGATCCACGTGCGCTCGACGGCCTGCTCGCCCTGCGGGACGAGGCCGCTCGACATCATGCTCGTCCTCGACCGGACCGGCTCGATGTGCCAGGACCACAACGGGAACACCCAGTCGGGCTGCCCCGACCTGACCCACGCGCGGGACGGGATGAAGACGTTCCTCACGCTGCTCAACCCCGCTGCAGACTGGGTCGGGCTCGCGGTGCTTCCGCCGGCGACGAGCACGAGCAACCGCTGCACCACCCCGCAGACGGCGAACTACGACTCGACCTCCGCCGCGTACACGATCGTGCCGCTCTCGCACGACTACAGCACGAACGGTGTCCTGAACACGGGCTCGCAGCTCGTCTCGACGATCAACTGTCAGCAGGCCAACGGCGAGACGTCGTACGCGACGGCGATCGAGAAGGCCCAGGCCGAGCTCGACCTGCACGGGCGCGCCAACGTGCGCAAGGTGATCGTCTTCTTCTCCGACGGCGCCGCCAACCGCGGGCCGGGCTACCTGTCGACGAGCTCGCCGTACCGGAAGACGCCGTGCCACCAGGGCGTCACCTCGGCCGGGACGGTCAAGGGCCGCGGGACGATCGTCTACTCGATCGGCTACGACCTCGACGCCGTCAACGGCGGCGCGAACCAGTGCCGCTCGCTCTCGTCATCGGGCCCGCTCGAGGTGCCGGCGATCACCGCGTACCAGGCGCTCCAGCAGATCGCCTCGAACGCGCAGTCCTTCTACAACCAGCCCACACCGGGGCAGCTGAACACGCTCTTCTCACAGGTCGCCGCCGACATCCAGCGAGGCTCGGCCGGCCTGATCGACAACGCCACGCCCTGAACAGGTGCGGCGGAGGGGGTCGACGCGGGGGAACCGCCGGTGGTTCCCCCGCGAACGTTTCGCGGGTCTACGCCGAGTGGGCCAGCGCCGGCGTGCAGCTCGACCGGCCCTGCTTCTCGAGGTAGCGCTGGTGGTAGTCCTCGGCGACGTAGAACGTCTGGGCCGGCTCGATCATGGTGACAACCGGGCGCTTGTAGCGACCCGAGGCCTCCAGCTCCGCCTTCGCCTGCTCGGCCGCCGCCCGCTGCTCCTCGTCGTGGAAGAAGACGACGGAGCGGTACTGGTCGCCCACGTCCCAGCCCTGACGATTCAGCTGGGTCGGATTGTGCTTGCCCCAGAAGGCGGCGAGGAGCTCCTCGTAGGAGATCCGCTCGGGGTCGTAGGTCACCTCGACGACCTCTGCGTGTCCGGTCGTGTGCGAGCAGACGTCCCCGTAGGTCGGGTTCTCGAGCTGCCCGCCCTCGTAGCCCACCTGCGTCGCGGTGACGCCGTCGAGCTGACGGAACGCCGCCTCGACGCCCCAGAAGCAGCCCGCTCCGAACGTTGCCTTCCTCTCCACTACTCCTCCTCCATTCTCAATGCAGCCGAGTTGATGCAGTACCGCTGGCCGGTCGGCGCGGGGCCGTCCGGGAAGACGTGGCCGAGATGCCCGCCGCAGTTCGCGCACATGACCTCCGTGCGCATCATGCCGTGGGTCGTGTCGGTCTCCTCGTCGATCGCCTGCGCGTCGGCCGGCGCGTAGAACGCGGGCCAGCCGCAGCCGGAGTCGTACTTGGTGTCCGAGACGAACAGCTCCGCCCCGCACCCCGCGCAGCGGTAGGTGCCCGGCTCGAACGTGTGGTCGTACTCGCCGCTGAACGGCGCTTCGGTTCCCTTCTCACGAAGGATCCGGTATTGCTCGGGCGAGAGTTCCGCCCGCCACTGCTCTTCGGTTTTCTGGATCTTGGTCACGTTGAACAGTCTTGCAAGAGCGCCCAGCGTTACGCCTCGCCCTCCCAGTAGTCGACGGCGCTCGAGCGTTTGACCATCAGCTTGTCGCGGTCGTCGCCCGGCCAGACGCCGAGCTTGTCGCTGTCCGGGTAGATCGCGACCGACGGCTCGATCATCGTCGAGAACATCAGGACGCGCGCGCCCGCCTCGCCGGTGTTCGTGACCTTGTGGGCGCCCTGCGGGCCTTCCGGGAAGCAGACGACCTCGCCCCGCTCCAGTTGCTCCTCGCCCTCCGGGTGGCGCACCGTCACCGCGCCCTCGAGCACGAGCAGCCACTCCTCGTTCCCGTACTCGTAGTGGTACGGGCAGATCGCCTGGCCCGGCGGAAGCTCGTAGATGCTGGCGCCGAGCATCGAGGCCCCGATCGAGGGGCCGAAGCGGGACATGCCCGCCTTGCAGCCCTCGGGATCGCTCTCGTCGTACTCGACAGGCTGCGTTTGCACGTTCACGCGCTTCACGCGCGTGATTATGCGGCCTGGCGCCCGCCCCGTTGCCGCTTCGAGGCGACGAAACGTGCGCCGACGGGTACACATGCGTCCGTGACCTTGACGGGCTGGCAGACCTCTCAGCGGCAAACGGCCGACGGCGCCGTCGAGTCCGAGCAGCGAGTCGTGCTCGAGGCACCCGCCGTCGCCTTCGACGAGGTAGGCGCCGCTGCGCTCGGGGAGCGCTACTGGCAGGAAGTGCAGCGCGCCACCTACGGGCTCGTACGCGTCCGGCGAACAGGCGGCGTCGAGCTCAGGCTGCTCGGCCGCGGCCCAGTCCTCCTCTCGTTTGCCGCGCCCGTCCTCGAGGCGGCCCCTGAGAGCGTGCGCTGCCGCTTCCCGATCACCGGCGGGCTGCTGACCCGTCGCGCCGCAGGCGAAATCAGCTTCACGCAGCTCGACGGCGACCGGATCGAGCTCCGCTCGGCGATCCGAGGGTTCTACCCGGCGCTCGCAGCCCACCAGGGCCGACGCGACTGGACGGGCGCGCTCTACACCTCGGTGCAGAGCCGGATCCACGTCGCGATCAGCCGCCGCTACTTCGCGCGTCTTGCGAGAGAAGGCGTCGAGTGAGAATCGCAGTCTTCGGCGCGACCGGGACGATCGGCGCAGCGCTCCTGCCGGTGCTCGCCGAGAGCCACGAGGTGGTCGGGATCTCTCGCGGCGCGCGCGCCGACACCGACGGCATCGAATGGCGCCAGGCTGATGCGGTCGATGCCGAGGCGGTGCGCCGAGCGCTCGATGGCGTCGAGGTCGCCTACTACCTGGTTCATTCGCTCGGAAGTGCCGACTTCGAGGATCGCGACCTTCGCGCTGCCGGCACGCTCGCGGCCGAGGCGGAGCGTGCCGGTGTCCGCCAGCTGATCTACCTCGGCGGGCTCGGCGACAGCGAAGCCGAGCTCTCGCCGCACCTCCGCAGCCGGATCGAGACCGGCCGGCGGCTCGAGACCGGAGCCGTGCCCGTGACGACGCTTCGCGCCGCGATCGTGGTCGGCCCGGGGAGCGCCGCATTCGAGACGGTGGTCGCGCTCGTCGATCGTCTCCCGGCGATGATCTGCCCGCGCTGGGTCGGAGTGCCGACGCAGCCGATCGCGCTGCGCGACACGATCGCCTACCTCGCCGGAGTCTGCGGCCGGGAGGAGGCGTTCGGGCGCTCGTACGACATCGGCGGTCCCGAGGTCATGACCTACCGGGAGATGATCGAGCGCATCGCGAAGCTCCGCGGCAAGCGGCCGCTGATCGTCGAGGTGCCATTCCTGACCCCACGCCTCTCGTCGTACTGGCTCCACCTCGTGACGCCGGTCAAGGCAGCGGTGGCGCGCCCGCTGATCGAGGGCCTGCGGGCGCCGACGATCGCCCACGAGCACGAGATCGCCGAGCTCGTCCCGCTCGAGCCAACGCCGTTCGACGAGGCGGCCGTGCTGGCGCTCGACGGCAAGGTCTGAGCGGCGGCGGCCTCGGAAGCCAAGCGTCTTGCGGACCCGGATCGCCGCTAGTCGCCGACGCTCTCGACCGCGAAGAGGCTCCAGCTGCCGGGAACGCCCTTGAGCTCATGCGCTCCCCGCTCGGCGAAGGTGACGCTCGAGCCGACGACCAGATCCTTGACCGTGCTCGAGACGAGCACCTCTCCCGCCGTCGCCTGCGTCGCGATGCGGGCGGCAATGTGCACGGCGATGCTGGCGCCTGCGCTTTGTCCCACTACGGTTGCTGACCGATCCCGAGGACGTTTCCGGCAGGATCGCGGAAGGTCGCGAACGCCTCCCCTTCTCCCTGCGGTGTGAGAGGCGTCACCACCTCACCGCCCGCCGCGGAGATCTTCGTCAGGGTCTCCTCCACACTGGTAACCATCATGTAGACCAGCAGCCCAGGCTCCGACGAGGGTGGCCTCCCGGTGATCCAGACACCACTGACCTCGCCGACGGTGTCGTCGAATGCGACCTCCCCGTCGCTGCGCCGCCGGATGTTCCAGCCGAAGACCATTTCGTAGAAAGCCGCGGAGCGATCGACGTCGAGGGCCGGGATCTGGATGTAAGCGATCTTCCCTGGGGCGATGGTGGGGGGCACTGAGTTCCTCCTCGTGCATTCGGGAATGTCCTAGAAGGCTTACGCGACGCGCCGAAGGTGTTTCTACCGTTTTCCCCGAAACCAGTTCGAGATCCGAGTCGCGAGAGGCGCCTTTCCCGGAAGCCACTTGGTCTCGGGAGGCGGCGCTCGAAACGGCTCGAGCGCGCCGACGTCCGTGAACGCGATCTTCAAGGTCACCTCGCCCGGATAGATCAACCCGACCTGCTCGCCAGGCACGTAGCGAATCTGTGTTGGCTCCTTGGACTCGACGGCCAGGCCGTCGAAGATGTCGCTCTGCTTGTCGCCTTCGACCTGCGCGACCGTGCCAACAACCATCCCATCGGAGGTGACCACACTCCAACCCTGCGCGATCTGTAACCACGAGACAGGATCAGTCATCTAGCGCCTGCTCCGGTCGTCTGCGCTGGCGCGTTTCTCACCAGACGAGCTGCGCGCATGTCGGCGTCTGCCATCAGTTCGAGGGTACTTCGTGGATTGGGCCAGTGCTGAGGGTCACGCTTACGATGCGGGGAGGATCTCCTCGATCTGCCGGTCGACGTTGAAGCCGCGCATCTCGTCGAGGTCGGGCGAGCACTCTCGTGGCAGGACAACGGCCAAGCCCGCAGCTCGCGCTTCGTCGTGTGTTCCGTCGCGAGTCAGCGCGTCGACGACGGCCGTGTGAAGAGAGCTGAGGTAGCGAAGATCGGCCTCCGCAACGCCGAGGGCCTCCTCGGCTGCGAGCGGCGGACCGTGGCCCGGAATCACCGTCTCGGGTGGGTCTTCGCGAAGCATCTCGATCAAGCCGGCAAGCGTCAGCCGATACGCAGCCGGTGACGTTGCGAAGGGAAACTCGACAGCGGACAGGTAGTCGCCGACGACGAGTAGCCCGAGCGCACGGAGTCGGAAGCCGCTGCCATCGGCGGTGTGGCCGAGGAGCGGAAACGTCTCTACGACAAAGGGGCCGAGTGCGAGGGCCGAACCCCTTGAGAATGTCTCGTCGACGCGCGGAGATCCGGAAGCGACGAAGCCGTACGCCTCGGCAGCGCGCTGGACGGACTGATCGGTCGAGCCGCTCGCCACCTTCTCTCCCGTCTCCTCGCCCATCGCAACCACCGCGTCGGGAAAGCCCCCGATACCGCAGACGTGATCCCAGTCCCCATGGGTTATCAGCACGTGCCGAACCGGAGCGGCAAGCTCCAGCGCCCTGCGACCTATCCGAGCCACCTCGTCTGCCGAGATCGCAGGGTCGACGACAAGCGACTCACCTTCCGCGAGCACGAGAAGAGAGGTCGTGTTCCAAAGGAAAGCCTCGAAGCGTTCCCATCCGGGCGTCATCTCAGCTCCCATCCTCCTCCACCCTGTCGAGCGACGCTGAAACGCAGGGTGACGGGCTCGCCCCGGGGGAGCGGGCGAGCCCATCTCGTCTGAGCCGCTATGCGCCCGCGCCGCTCGAGTTGCTCGAGCTTCCGGGAGCAGAGCCGGGCCCAGGCATGCCCGTCTGAACGCCGACCACCTTGAACTGCTTGTCGACATAGACGGTCACCGGCGTCCCGTCGGCCTTGACCATGTGGGCCTCGTAGGCCGCGTTGCCGTCTGCATCGGTCTCGACGCGGACGACCGTGCCGCCGGAGACTCGGGCGAGCGCCAGTTGCCTCACCTTGGCCTCGGCATCGCCTGTCAGCAACGTCTCGTCGCTGCGCTGGCGGCCCCAGGGGTGTTGGTCGTTGTTGGACGAGCTCGCGGCGGCGTCCATCGACGGCAACCCGAGGCTCGAGGCGGTCGAGGACTGGCTCGAGCTCGAACCGTTGGCGGCACTGGCGATGCCGTAGGTGCCGGCCGCGAGCCCGGCAGTGATCGCTCCGACAACCAGCACGCGTTCGATCGACCACCTCCTTCGCTGCTTGTCCGTCATGGTGCTACCTCCTTTCGGTCGTTTACCGCCCGAAACCGGGCGCACCCCGACGGTCGCAAGCGAACCTGAGAACTGGCTGTGGGCGGGCTAAGAAGTTCGTGAAACCCAGAACGGCGTCTTCGGAGAGCGCGAGGCTAAGGTCGCAGGGATGGTTGCCACAGCAGTCGACCAAGAGCACAGCGTCACGCCGCGAGAGCTCTTCTTCGACCTCGTCTTCGTGTTCGCGTTCACGCAGGTGACGACGCTGCTCACCGACGACCCGACGTTCGCCGGAATCGGCCGCGGTGTGCTCGTGCTCGGCGCGCTCTGGTGGCCGTGGACGGCCTACGCCTGGCTGACGAACACCGTCGACCCCGAAGAAGGCTTCGTCGGCGCCGCACTGCTCGTCGCGCTCATCGCGATGTTCGTCGCGGCGCTCGTGGTGCCGGGTGTATTCGACGACGACGGCGTGCTCTTCGGTGCTGCACTCCTCGTCGTTTGCGCGATGCATCTGGCGCTCTACGCACTCGCCGGCCGCGGGAATCGCGACCTGCTGTCCGCCGTGCTCCGGCTGTCGCCGTGGCCGCTGCTCGGGCGCAACGCTGATCCTCGTCGCCGGCTTCGCGGAGGGCGCGCGGACGTGGCTCTGGGTCGCCGGTCTCGCGTGCACGTACGTCGGCGCGGGGCTGAGCGGGTCGACCGGCTGGCGGGTGCACTCGTCGCACCTCGCGGAGCGCTACGGCCTCGTGGTGATCATCGCGCTCGGCGAGGCCTTCGTCGCGATCGGGATCGGCGCGACGGGGACCGGCATCGGGCTGGGCGAGATCGCAGCAGCGATCCTCGGGCTCCTTGTCGCCACCTCGTTCTGGCTCGCCTACTTCGACTTCTTCTCGATCCGCGGCGAGCGGATGCTCACCGACCTGCGAGGCCCGGATCGCGTTGCGCTCGCCCGCGACGTGTACGCCTACGCGCACCTCCCGATGATCGTCGGCATCGTGCTCTTTGCGTTCGCGATGAAGACCGTCGTCGGGCACGTCGGCGACGAACTCGACTCCGTCGCCGCCTTCGCGCTCTGCGGGGGAAGCGCCCTCTATCTCCTCACGTACTCGGCAATCCGGATCCGGATCGAACGGCGGGTGACGGTAAGCCGCGGCCGCTTCGTCGCCGCGCTTGTGCTCGTGCTCGTTCTCCCGCTCGCGACGATGGTCCCGGCGCTCGCCGCGCTGGCGATCGTCACCGCCGTCTGGCTTGCGTTGCACACCTACGAGCTCGTGTGGTGGCGCGAGGCTCGCGCGGAGTCGCGCTCGATGCTCGCCTCGTCGTAGGCGATGTGCCGATGAGTTCTCCGCCAGCGCACCGTCCCTACGAGGACGAGGTCAACGCGAAGGAGGTCCGATGAAGGTCGGGACGGAGCAGGAGTGGCAGGCGTCGCGCAAGGGGCTGCTGGCCGCCGAGCGGGAGCTGGAAGAGCACGCGAAGCGCGTCGAGGAGCAGCGGCGCGAGCTGCCGTGGGTCCCGGTCGAGAAGGAGTACCGGTTCGCGACCGAGGACGGGCCGAAGTCGCTGCCCGAGCTGTTCGAGGGGCGCTCGCAGCTGCTCATCTACCACCTGATGTTCGGGGAGGACTGGGCGGTTGCGTGCCCGGCGTGCTCGTCGCTCGTCGACGGGCTGGGCGGCGTGGTCGCGCATCTGAACGATCGCGACGTGACACTGCTCTGCATGTCGCTCGCGCCGCTCGACAAGCTCGTCGCGTACAAGAGGCGCCGCGGGTGGACGGTGCCGTACGTGTCGGCGCACGGCGGCGACTTCCTGTTCGACTACGGCTACGCGTTCCGCCGGGAGGAGATGTCCGGCATCGTCCGAGAAGAGGTCGACATGGGGCAGCTGCTCCGCGAGGCCCCGCAGTGGCTGCGCGACTACCGCGAGGACGTCGGGGCGCCGGACCTCGAGTCGGCCGCGTCCGTGAGCCCGGGGTGGAGCGTATTCGCGATGCGGGACGGCGCGGTCTACAACACGTACCGCGTGTATCCGCATTCGCGCCTCGTCACTCCGCTGTTCTCCGGGCTGCTCGAGCTGCTGCCGAACAACGAATGACGAGAGGCCCGAAAGGGGCCTCTCTCGTGTTCGAGGTTGCGCCGGAGCCTCGCGAAGAGCAGACTCGAAGGCATGTCCGAATTGAAGTCCTTCGGCAGCGATGTCGAAGACGCCATCAGTCGGGTCCGTGTCCCCGCCTACCTGATCGACAAGCACGGGATCATCCGCTGGCTGAACCCGGCCGCGCAGAAGCTCGTGGGAGACGTTCGCGGCCGCCAGCTCACATCCGTCGTCGCACCCGAGGAAACGCTGCGGGCTCGGCGTATCTTCACCCGGAACCTTCTCGGACCACCAGACGGCTCGGACAACAAGGGCGTGCTCCTCGACGCGGATGGCGAGCGAGTGTCCGTCGAGCTCAGCGCGGTTCCACTTCGCAGCGGTGGGCACGTGATCGGCGTCTTCGGCCAGATCAAGGATGTCGAAGAGGCCGAGCCGCCTCCGCCACCTCATCCGAACCTGACGCCACGGCAGGCTGAGGTGTTGCGCCTCCTCGAGCGTGGCTACTCGACCGAGCAGATAGCGCGTGAGCTCCAGCTCAGCATCGAGACCGTGCGGAACCACATCCGCCACCTCCTGCGGGCGCTCGACGCCCGCTCGCGCATCGAGGCCGTCGCGATCGGGCGGCGAGAGCACCTCGTAGCGAGCTGACGCTCCGCGCGAGGACGAGTCTCGTTACTCGTCGGCGGCAAGGGCGCGCGCTTCGTCCTGTGGTACTGCAAGGCGTGCGACCACGCCGAGCACGAGGTTCGCCCAGGGCCGTTCGACAAAAACAGTGACCGATCACAAGACTGGAACGCGCCTCATGCCCCAGCAGACCCTGCAGACCGAGCGGATCACCCTGGTGCCACTCGCCGACGAGCACCTCCAGTGGGAGGTCGAGCTCGACTCGGAGCCCGAGGTGATGCGCTACCTCAGCGGTCGGGCCAGCACACGCGAGGAGGTCGTCGCCAGCCACGCGCGGCGGATGGCAGCCGCGCAGAAGGTGGACGGACTCGGGTTCTGGGTCGGCCTCGTCCACGACGAGTTCGTCGGCTGGTGGATCTTTCAGCCCGCCCACGGACCCGACCAGCCCGACGACCCGGGCGTGGCCGACCTGGGCTACCGGCTGCTGCCGCGCCATTGGCGAAAGGGCCTCGCCTCCGAGGGGGCGCGGGAACTGGTGCGTTACGGCTTCGACGAGGTCGGGCTCGACCGGATCATCGCCCAGACGATGACCGTCAACGCCGACTCGCGGGCCGTAATGGAGCGGATCGGTCTCACCTACGTGCGGACTTTTCCCACCTCCGCGACCGCGCCCGTAGAGGGCGTTGAGGAGGGCGAGGTTGAGTACGAGATGACGCGCGAACAGTGGGAGCGCCGTTCGACCTAGCTCGCCGAGGCGTAGGCACTTGCAGTACCCGATGAAGAAGGGCCCGCTCAGCGGGGCCCTTCCTTAAGGCGTCGAAACCCGTGGGGGCACCGGTGTGGGCACGATGCGAGCACGCCTCGCACGTCTCACTCTCGGAGGAATGCCGGATCGCGCTTCCCGCCTTCGGTGGGAATGGGCGGTACTCGGCCCAGGTCGCGTCACTCCCATCAGGTGAAAAACCGGTCCAAGAGCCTCAGAACTGGCGAAATATCACCCTCTGCGGGCGATGCGACACACCTGCCGAGAATCCAGATTCGGACGGACCTGGAAACAACGAGCGAATGGAGGATCTATGTGGTGGGGAATTGGTATCGGCGGCTTGTTTTTGTACCTGTTGCTGCTCTTCTTCCTCGGCTTCCGGACGCTCAGAAACGGCCATGGGTGGATGTTCTTCTTCGGGATCTTCTTCCCGCTCCTCTGGCTGATCGGAGCCTTCATGCAGCCGAGCCCACAGGCGGTCTGAGGGGTTCAGCGTGCCGCAAGTAGGTCGTTTGAACGTCATCGAGCGCCGTATGTCGCGGGTCCTTAGCGAACCGCCGTCCGTGCGCACCGCCGCCGGCGTCATCGTCACCGCGACGACGGTCGTGGTCGTCGCCGGCGGAGTGCTCATGCGGTTGCTCGACCACGGCGAGTACGCGGACATCTGGGTCGGCATGTGGTGGGCACTGCAGACCGTGACCACCGTCGGGTACGGCGACGTCACGCCGAAGGAACCCGTCGGGCGGATCATCGCCACCTTCGTGATGCTTCAGGGCATCGCCTTCCTCGCGATCACCACCGCGGCGATCACCTCGACCTTTGTCGCGCGAGCATCCAAGGAACGCGAGAGCGCGCGAGCCGCGGACGAGGACGACACCGAGGTGCGAATCGAGGCCAAGCTGGAAGGCATCGACCAGCGCCTGGAACGGCTCGAGAAGCTGCTCAGCAAGTAAGGCAATCCGCATGAGAGCTTTCCAAAGGCGTTCCACCGCCGGGCACACCGCCGCGTCGACAGCGGGTTAGACAAAACAAATCCCGCTGATTAGCAGCGGGATTCGGTATGGGCGGTACTGGCCCCGAAGCTCCCTGCACACCGCCACCTTCCGGTAGCCGGGGTCAGGACCGGGGTAAGGACCACCCGGACACACCCGTCACTCACGCGGCCTCAAGCAGCTCGACGTAGTTCAGCTCGGTCTCGTCCACGAGGACGTGGGTGTAGACGTTCGCGGTCACCGAAAGGTTCCGGTGTCCGACGAACTCACCGATCCGCGCCCAGGGCATCCCCCGGAGGTGGAGGAGGCTGATCCTCCGGTGCCGGAGGTCGTGCGGACTCCAGAGCGGGATCGCCGCCGCCTTGCAGGCCTTCGCGATCGAGGTCCGCGGGGCGTGGGCGGCGCGCACCTTTCGTGCGCGCCGCCCACACGCCAATCAGCGCAGTGACCGCAGGCCCGCGCGAACCTCTTCCGAGAACAGCTTTGGCTGCTCCCAGGCCGCGAAGTGCCCGCCCTTGTCGACCTTGTTGTAATGGATGAGCTTGGGGTAGGCCTCCTCCGCCCAACTCCGCGGCGGCGTGTAGATCTCGTCGGGGAAGACGCTCACGGCCGCGGGGATGTCCACGATCGCCGAGGTGGAGGTCGGCGCGGTCGGCCAGCCCTTCGGGTCGAAGAAGTTGGCCCTGTCTTCCCAATAGAGGCGTGCCGCAGAGACCCCCGTGTTCGTCAACCAGTAGTGGGTGATGTTGTCGAGCACGTCGTCTCGGGTCAGGCCTTCCTGGGCCCCGTCGACAAAGACGCGAGCGATCAGCGCCATACTGGTCGCGTCGTGGTCGATCATCCAGGCGGCCAGGCCGACGGGTGAATCCGCAATCCCGTAGAGCGCCTGCGGGTGGGTCGCGCTCTCGATTGCATAGCCCGCGTCCGTCGCGAAAAACAACTTCAGCTTCTCGTAGATGCGGGTTTCTTCGTCATCGAGTCCGGAGGGCGCCGCGCCGGACTGGACCGCCGCTGCGACGTCGGGTCGAACAGCACCAGCGAAGTTGGTGTGGATGCCGAGCAACCCCGGAGGCGCCTGCGCACCCATCACATCAACGATTTCCCCACCCCAATCGCCGCCCGAGGCGACGTAGCGGTCGTATCCCAGGCGCTCCATCAGCTCCGCCCAGGCACGTGCGATGTGCTCAGGGCCCCAGCCGGTCGTGGTCGGCTTGCCGGAGAACCCGTAGCCCGGCATCGACGGGATCACCAGATGGAAAGCGTCCGATGCGCTCGCGCCATGTGCCGTCGGATTGGTCAGTGGATCGATGATCTTCAGCTGCTCGATGACCGAGCCGGGCCACCCGTGCGAAACGAGGAGCGGCAACGCATCCTCATGTTCCGAGCGAACGTGGATGAAATGAATGTCCAGCCCATCGATCTCGGTGATGAAGTGCGGAAGGGCCTTCAGCCTCTCCTCGCACTTGCGCCAGTCGTACTCCTCGGCCCAGTAGCGCGCGAGCGCCTGCATCATCGCGAGCCGCGGGCCCTGCGACTGATCGTCGACGGTCTCCTTTTCGGGCCAGCGCGTGGCCGCGATGCGGCGGCGCAGGTCGTCAATCTTCTCGTCGGCGATCTCGATCTGGAAGGGCCGAATCTCGGTGGTGGTCTCGACGGTGGTGCTCATGAGGACCTCCGTTGTTGATAGGTGCGGTTCGGGATGACCTCCTCTTCGGTTTCGGGACTCGGCGCGAGACTGCGCCCGCCGGTTGAGCGAACGTCTCACCCCTCGCCGTCAGGTTCAATACGGCGCACAGGTGGGCGAGGGTTCGGGTTACTGGCGGCCTCGCGCCCAGCCTCCTAGGCCGCGCCCGGACCCGCTCTGGCCCCAGCTCGTCCAGGAGGTTCGGCTCCCGCGCCACGCGGCCGGCGGCCGCGCCCCAGCGCTGCGGCCAGCGCCTCGACAAGACCCAGGCCGCTGCCTCCCAGCTGCCCCGGAGCACGGCCGCCTGGACGGCGGCGAGGAGCAGCGGCTCAGCGATCGGTCCGGCCGACGCGGCGAGGCGGTCGAGGTCGGTGGGCGTGAAGCCGGAGCCGTGCCTACGGCGGTGGCCGGTGCCCGCTCCGAGCGGGAGCTCGCAGGCGCACCTAGCGCCCGTTCGTCGGCATCGTAGGCCCGGAGTCCCGCCGTCTGTTTTTGTGCGGCACTCCGCAGTTTTTTCTCAGACTATTTCTCGCGGCCGCTGAACCCACCGGGGAGAGGCAGTCCCCGCGGGGGATGTAGGCCCGCTTGCCGCGACCGAAGACGCGAGCGACCCACGCGCCCGCGCCGAAGGGCAGCCTCATGGGTGCGCCCTCGAGGCGAGCTACGCGTCCAGCTCGAAGAGCCGGGTGGAGAAGATGGTTCGGAATCCGAGCCGCTCGTAAACGCGCTGCCCCATCGGCGAGGACCCGAGGACGGCGAACGTGGCTCCGGTGCGCGCCGCGTGGCGCATCGCTTCGTAGGTGATCGCGGCACCAAAGCCACGTCGGCGGGCGTCGGGCCGCGTGCAGACGAAGTAGATGCCTGCGGTCGAGTCGGTCAGCAGGGTGGAGGCGGTGGCGAGAGGATCGTCTGCCACTCTGCCGACGAAGTGGCGCCATCGACTGTGTGGTTCGAGTCCAATGATGGCGAAGACGCTGGCGACCCAGTCGGCCTCCTTGGGCCCCTCGCCGAACCCAGCGGCGAGAACCTGTCGGTACTCGTCGAGGGCAGAGGAGTCCTCGACAGGCGTGACCTGCAGCTCGGTGGCCATGGGCACGTCAGCCAAGGCGTCGAGCTGTGCGGCCATCGCAGGTTCATCGCCCCCGTCTTCGAAGCCCGCGTCCAGAAGGAGACGCGGGAGATCGTGAGGTTGCATCCCCGGGGTCCAGTGCCACGAGCCCGGCAGGGAGCGCTGCCGCAGTGCGTCCCGCCACTCCTCCAGCAAAAAACCGCTCCGCCCTTCGGAGGCGGTGCATCGGACAACCGCGTTGTGGTACCCGATCGGCGAACCCCCGATCGTCCACGCGATCTCGTCGTCTAGCCGTTCGACAGCGCCGCCAGCTCTCCCCATCGACAGTAGGAACTCGACGAAGTTTGTCTCGATGAGGTCAGCGGCCTGGGCGCTCATCGACTCAGTCTTGACCGCATCGCGGTCGTACTCTATGACGTGTGGTCGCGCCGCCCGCGGCTTCCCAATGCTGAACCGGACATTTACCGGACACGAGCTGCGGATCGTTTGCTCCTGAGACGACGAAACCCCCGGATTAGCAGGGGTTTCGTGAGTGGGCGGTACTGGGCTCGAACCAGTGACCCCCAGCTTGTCGAGCTGGTGCTCTCCCAACTGAGCTAACCGCCCAAGAGCGTGCCCATGCTAGCGCACGCTTCCCCCGCCGATCAGACGGGGGCTCCGGGTCGTGCGGCAGGACCCTCCCCGCCGGAGCGGAACCTATCCTCCGTGGCTATGACCGAACGGACGGGCGCGGGCTCGAGCCGCTTCCCCAGCGTGCGAATCGGGGCGGCGGTCGCCGTCGCGATCGCGATCGCGTTCGTCGCCTGGCTCCTCATCCGAAACGACGACTCGTCGTCGACGTCGGCGACCACGACCTCCTCGATCGGGCCGACCGGGGTGAGCCAGGATCGGCTCCGCGCGCTCGCGGAAGAGGCGGGGCATCCGGTCTACTGGGCCGGGCCCAAGAACGGGCTGACCTACGAGCTGACGCGCACCACGAACGGGCGCATGTTCGTGCGCTACCTGCCGAGCGACGTGCCCGTCGGGATCCGCCAGCCCGAGTTCACGATCGTCGGCACATATCCGGTTCCGGGCGCGCTGAAGGTTCTCCAGGAGCTCGCCAAGAAACCGGGCGAGACGACGTTCTCGGCGCCCCACCAGGGCTTCGCGGTGTACGACACGTCGCACCCGACGAACGTCTACGTCGCCTATCCGGGCTCGAACCTGCAGATCGAGGTGTTCGACCCGTCGCCCGAGCACGCGCGCGAGCTGATCACGTCGGGCGCCGTGGCGCCGGTCGGCTAGCTGCCCGCCCTGCTCGTAGCCTGGGTCTTCTTCCCGCTCGTCCTCGCCGGCCTCTGCCTCGGCTGCGGCCGGTTGCTCGAGCTGGCAAGCGGCGAGCGCCTCCCGCGACCGCTCGTGCTTCCGGCCGGTCTGACGGTCGTGATCCTCGCCGGCCAGTTCGCGACTCTCGCGGATGCGACCGCCGAGCTCGCCGGGCCACTCGTGGTCGGGCTCGCTGCGGCCGGCCTGCTTCTGAGCACTCCGTGGCGCGCGCGCCCGGATCCGTGGGCGTATGGCGCAGCCGTCGGCGTCTTCGCCGTGTTCGCGGCACCGATCGTCCTCTCCGGCGAGGCGACCTTCGCCGGCTACATCAAGCTCGACGACACCGCCACCTACTTCGCGATGACCGACCGCGTGATGGAGCACGGGCGCAGCCTCGCCGGCCTGGCTCCCTCGACGTACGAGGCGACCCTGGGAACGACGGTTTCCATCGGCTACCCGACCGGCAGCCTGATGCCGCTCGGGATCGGCCACCAGCTCCTCTCGTACGACATCGCGTGGCTCTTCCAGCCCTACCTCACCGTGCTTGCGGCGCTGCTCGCGCTCGCGCTCTACGCGGTGCTGGCGCGGGTCGTCCCCTCACGGCCCCTGCGTGCGCTCGCGGTCTCCGTCGCGGCCCAGCCGGCGATCCTGTTCGGCTACGCGCTCTGGGGCGGGGTCAAGGAGCTCGCCGGCGCGCTCCTCCTCGCGCTGATCGCGGCGCTCCTGCCGTGGACGCTCGAGGAGAGCAGGCGCGCACGCGCCGCGTTGCCTCTGGCCGCGGCTTGCGCTGCGCTCGTCTGCGTCCTCAGCCTCCCGGGAGCGGTGTGGCTCGTTCCCGCTGCGCTCGTGGCCACGGTCGTCCTTCTGCGCCGGCCACAGCGCCTGCTGCCGAAGGCGGGCGTGTTCGTCGCCGGCCTCGCGCTGCTCGCGATTCCGGCCTTCGTGGCGGCGGTCGACTGGCTGCCGCGAATCGGCGCCTTCGACAAGGAGACGAACCTCGGCAACCTGATCGGCCCCCTGAGCAGCTTCCAGCTCTTCGGCATCTGGCCGTCGGGCGACTTCCGCGTCCACCCGCACGACTCGGCGCCTGCCTACGTCTTGATCGCGCTCGTGATCGCGGCCGGCGTCGTCGGGGTCTGGTGGGCCTGGGAGCGGGCCGCCTCGGAGCTGCTCGCCTATGTCGTGATCGCGGGCCTCGGCTGCGCCCTCTTCCTCGCGGTCAGCTCGCCCTGGGTGGCAGGCAAGACGCTCGCGATGGCCTCGCCGGCCGCGCTGGCGGCGGCGCTCGGCGGCTGTGCGGCGGGCCTCGCGCACAAACGCGTCGTCGAGGCCGCCGTCGCGGCGCTGGCGATCGCCGCCGGCGTGCTCTGGTCGAACACCCTCCAGTACCACGACGTCCTACTGGCACCGCGCGGGCAGCTGCACGAGCTCGAGACGATCGGACACGACTTCGCGGGCCAGGGGCCGGCGCTGATGACCACCTACGAGCCCTACGGCGTGCGCCACTTCCTGCGGCGCCTCGACCCGGAGGGAGCCTCGGAGCTACGGCGACGCTTCGACTACCTGACCAACGGCTCCGTCCTGAGCAAAGGCGAGTCCGCCGACATCGACCGCATCCGCCTCGACGGGCTGCTCGTCTACCGCACGCTCGTCTTGCGCCGGGGGCCCGCGGCGAGCAGGCCGCCGTCGAGCTACCAGCTCGTCTGGCGCGGCCGCTACTACGAGGTGTGGCAGCGGCCGCAGGGCCCGCCGACGATCCTCCAGCACCTGCCGCTCGGGAGCCGGAATCAGGCGGCCGGGGTGCCGCGTTGCGCGGAGGTGCTTCGTCTGGGATCGCTGGGTGGCACGCTCGTGACCGCCACCAGGCCCCGGGCGATCTCACTCGGCTACCCGCGCGCGCGCGGCGAGCTCGCCCTGACGGTGAGCGTGCCCGCGAGCGGCGACTACACCGCCTGGCTCGGCGGAGACTGGCGCGGTCTCGCCTCGATCTCGGTCGACGGGCGCACCGTCGGCTCCAAGCGCCATGAGCTGAACTGGCCCGGCCTCTACACCGACCTCGGCTCGGTGCGACTCTCGGCCGGTGAGCACCTGGTCAGGATCCGTTACCGGACGGGCGGCTGGCGCCCGGGAAGCGGCGGCACGCCGTACTCCTTCGGCCCGGCGGCGCTCAGCCTGGTCGACTCGCGCGAGCCCGTGACGAGAACCGCGCCCCGCGACGCCCGCTCGCTCTGTGGTCGGCCCTTGGACTGGGTCGAGGCAGTCCGCTAGAAGATCTCAGGGCACCACGGGAGGCGTTCGGTGCCGAACTGCTCGTCGGCGCGCGCGACGGCGCCGGGCTTCAGCTCCTCGAGCCGGCCTGCCCAGCGCAGGCCCTCGAAGGTGAAGCCGCCCAGGTAGACCGAGGCCAGAGCTTCGACGCTCAGCGTCAGGTCGGCCGGAGCCGTCGTTCGATCGGCGCTCCCGTTGCCGACGCGCCAGCGCGCCGTATTCCACGGGCAGAACTCGTCGAGCACGTCGAGCACGACCTCGCCCTCACCCAGCCGGCGGGCGCTGAGCGCCGCGCCCACGTCGACGAGGCGCACCCATAGCGCCTCGAGCACCGCGAAGCGCATCCGACGCGGCTCGCGTATCCACTGGAGCAGCGGATGGTCGAGCGGCAGCCAGAAGGCATCGATCCGGGCCACCCAGTCGATCGAGAGCAAGAAGCGCCAGATCGCATCGAGCGCCAATGGAGACGTGCCAAGGGCTTCGCCGACCTCGACGCTCGTCTCGGTGATCATGTGGTTGACCTCGAAGTTGAGCCGGTAGAGCGCGTACGCCTCCGGCACGCCGTCGAGCTCGATCACGGCACGCATCTGCTGACCACCCTGCTGCCCCTGGCGCAAACGGCGCACCTTCCACCACTCGCGCGAGCGCGTGAACATCCCCACCGTTTCGGCCTGCACGCGGTCGTAGATCCCCGGCAGGATCTCGAGCACCTCCTCGTCGGCCTCGAGCAACCGTCCGTTCCCCAGGGGCTCGTCATCCCAGAGCCGCGCATGCTCCTTCGGCAACTCGATGTCGCCCGCGAGCGACGCAAGGCCGTAGCCGAACCGCGAATAGATACCGCCCTCGCTCGCGAAGAGCATTGCGATCGGCTCGCCTCGCTGGTGCGCGTCGGCGAGCTGCTTGCGCATCAACGCCGTCAGAGCCCCACGGCGACGGTGCGTCGGCAAGACGCCGACGGCCATCACGCCGGCAGTCGGTACCTGGGCGCCGCCGGGAACCGTCGTGTCGAACTGGTACGCGGCGGCTCCGCCGACGATCTGCCCCCCGTCGACGGCCGCCAGCATCCGTTCGACCGGAAGAATCGTCCCGAGCCGCTCGATCTGATCGGGCTCTGGGCGGCTGCCGAAGTAGTGCCAGATCGGCGCGAGCGCGCTCGCCACCTCCTCTTGCTCGACGACTCTGACCTCGAGGGCCATCTAGGAGACGCGCTGCAGCGGCGCGTAGTCGAGCATCAGCCGCCGCTCGCTCCCGTCCGACGCGAAGCGGACCGTCACCACGCCGCCGGCCTCGATCGCGGTCACGACGCCCTCGCCGAGCGTCTCGTGCCGGACCGAGTCGCCGGTGGAGAGGGAGGGCGCATCCGCGCGCGGTGCGACTCCGGTCGGCGAGCCGTACCCCGACCACGACGCCGGCTGCAGCCGCAGTCGCTCGATCTTGTCCTCGGGCAGCTCGTCGATGAAGCGCGAGGGCAGGTTGTACGAGCGGCTGCCCCAGAGCGAGCGCGCCGAGGCGTGCGTCAGCACGAGCCGCTCCTGCGCGCGCGTCATCCCGACGTACGCAAGGCGCCGCTCCTCCTCGAGCCCCTGCTCCTCGATCGAGCGCGCGTGGGGGAAGATCCCCTCCTCCATCCCGATCATGAAGACCGCGCGGAACTCGAGCCCCTTTGCGTTGTGCAGCGTCATCAGGGTGACGAGGCTCTGCTCGCCGCGGATCGCGTCCTGATCGGAGTAGAGCGAGATCTCCTGCAGGAAGCCCGACAGCGACGGCTCGGCCGCGGTCGCCTGGTACTCGTGCGCGACGCCGACGAGCTCCTGGAGGTTCTCGACCCGTCCCTGCGCCTCGATCGTGCGCTCGGCGCGTAGCGACTCCAGGTAGCCGCTGCGCTCGAGCACGCGCTCGATCACCTCGGGCACCTCGAGCTCGAGCGCGCCGGCCTGCAGCGACTGGAGCACGGACTGCAACTGCTGGACCGCCCGCAGCGGCGCGGCCGCGATCCCCGCCTCCTCGGCGTGCCCCAGCGTCTCCCAGAGCGAGAGCCCCTGCGCGTCGGCATAGGCCTGGAGCCGCGCGAGCGAGGCGTCCCCGATCCCGCGCCGCGGGCGGTTGGCGATCCGCTGCAGCGAGACGGCGTCGTACGGATTGTCGATCGCCTGCAGGTAGGCGACCACGTCCTTCACCTCCGCGCGCTCGTAGAAGCGGGGGCCGCCGATCACCTGGTAGCCGACCCCCTGGCGGACGAGCACGTCCTCGAGAACGCGTGACTGCGCGTTCGTCCGGTAGAAGACCGCCACCTCGCTCCCGTTGTAGCCCTCCTCGACGAGCAGCGCGATCTCGGCCGCGACGAAGCGCGCCTCCGCGTGCTCGTCCTCGACCTCCAGCGCGCGCACCGGGTCGCCCTCGCCTAGGTCGGACCAGAGGTTCTTCGGCTTGCGTTCCCGGTTGTGCGAGATGACCGCGTTCGCCGACTCGAGGATCGTGTTCGTCGAGCGGTAGTTCTGCTCCAGGGCGATCGTCCTCGTCTCGCCGAAGTCGCGCTCGAACTCGAGGATGTTGCGGATGTCGGCGCCGCGGAAGGCGTAGATGCTCTGGTCCGGATCGCCGACCGCACAGATGTTGCGGTGCTTCTCGGCCAGCAGCTGAAGCAGCCGGTACTGGGCGTGGTTGGTGTCCTGGTACTCGTCCACGAGGATGTAGCGGAACGCCTTCTGCCAGCGCTCGCGCGCCTCCGGGAAGCTCTCGAGCACCTGGACGGTGAGCATCAGCAGGTCGTCGAAGTCGACGGCGTTCGAGGCGAAGAGCCGCCGCTGGTAGAGGTCGTACACCTCGGCGACGGTCTGGTCGTAGAAGGAGGCGACGCGGCTCGCGTACTCCTGAGGCGTGACCAGTTGGTTCTTCGCGGCCGAGATCTGCGCGTGGATCCCGCGCGGGACGAACCGCTTCGGGTCGCGCTCCAGCTCCTCGAGGCAGGCCTTCGTCAGACGGACCTGGTCGGCCTGGTCGTAGATCGTGAAGTTCGAGCGGTAGCCGAGGCGCTGGGCCTCGCGCCGCAGGATGCGGCCGCAGGCGGCGTGGAAGGTGAGGATCCAGATCGAGCGTGCGACCGGGCCGAGCAGGTCCTCGAGCCGCTCGCGCATCTCCCCCGCCGCCTTGTTGGTGAAAGTGATCGCGAGAATCTCGTTCGGCTTCACGCCGCAGGCGTTGATCAGGTGCGCCACCCGGTAGGTGAGCACCCGCGTCTTGCCGGAGCCAGCGCCGGCGATGACGAGCAGCGGGCCTTCCGTGGCGAGAACCGCCTCGCGCTGGGCGGGGTTTAGGTCGGCGAGATACTGCTCCGGGGAAGCAACGGCCACATAGGCGATGCTAGCGCCAGTTCAGGCTTGGGCCGGGACTGTCGCAGCCGCCTGCGGTGCCATCTCTTCCCAATACTGGTTTAGGGCTTCCTGCACCTTCACGAACCAGACGATCGCGGGGATGACGAAGATGCCGAAGGGGAAGAGCCAGAGGCCCGTCCAGCCGGTGACCGGCGACGGCCGCCCGCTCTTCTCGTACATCTTCCCGATCTCCGACGGGGTCACGAACGCCATCACCGGACTGATCACGATCCAGATGACGAGGCTCAGGATTCCGCCGAGGCCCTCGCCGGTGTGCTGCCGTATCTCCTCCATGGTCTTGAAGATCCAGTACCAGCCGTAGAAGCCGAGCGTGATGATGAACAACAGGATCCCGAAGCCGATGCCGCGCGGCTGGCCAAGGGGGCCTGCGTTGCCGGACACACTCATCGTTCCCTCCTCCATAGGTGGAACGACTGAAGCATGCTCGTCGGCCGAGGTCAACCGGGGCGCCGTCGAGCCGGGAGATGCGAGATCCTGCGGGCGCCGGTGAAGGTTCTCGCCACCCGCCGCTATCCCGGGCCCGCGTTCGACGAGCTCCAGGACGTCGAGGTCTCGCCGCTCGCCGAGCTGGCGCGACCCCGCGCCGATATCGAGGCGCTGGTGGTCGCCAACGAGCCGGTTCCGCTCGACCTGCTGCCGAGCCTGCGGATCGTGGCCAACTACGGCGTGGGCTACGACCGCGTCGACGTCCGGGCCTGCGCGGAGCGCGGCGTCGTCGTCACCAACACGCCCGGAGTGCTCAGCGACGCGACCGCCGATCTCGCGTTCGCGTTGATCCTGGCGACGAGACGACAGGTCGTGGAGGGCGACCGCCTCGTCCGCTCGAACGGCTGGACGGGGTCGTGGTCGGAGGGCGGGCTGGCACAGGAGGTGACCGGAGCCACGCTCGGCATCGTCGGCCTCGGGCGGATCGGGAGCGCGGTGGCAAGACGCGCCCGCGGCTTCGAGCTCCGCGTCCTCTACACGCAGCGCCGGCCTGCGGAGACCGACCTGGCCGAGTTCCGCGAGCTCGATGCGCTCTTCGCGGAGGCGGACATCGTCACGATCCACGCGCCGTTGACGCCCGAAACCGCCGGGTTGGTCGACGCGCGGCTGCTGTCGCTGCTCCGGGACGGCGCCTGCTTCGTGAACGCCGCCCGCGGCGAGATCGTCGACGAGCCCGCGCTGGTCGCCGAGCTCGTCTCGGGCCGGATCCGGGCCGGGCTCGACGTGTTCGAGCACGAGCCCGATGTGCCACAGGAGCTCTTCGACCTCCCGAACGTGGTCCTGACGCCCCATCTCGGCAGCGCGACCTGGCAGACGCGCGCGAAGATGACGCGGCTCGTGGTCGACAACCTGCTGGCCGTTGGGCGCGGAGAGCCGGCTCTCACTCCGGTAAGCCCCTAGGCCGGCTGTACGCTCGCGGTCGTGGGCTACGCATTCGGGTCGATCGAGGAGATGGGCGACGAGCGTCTTCCGCAAGGTGCGCCAGGAGCTCGGCGTGAAGGCGTTCGGCATGAACGCGGTCGTGCTCCCGCCGGGGACCGTCTCGCGGCCCCATTACCACGAGGAGCAGGACGAGGTCTACTTCGTCCACCGGGGACGCGCGCGGTTCGCGCTTCCCGGCGAGTCGCGCGAGCTCGGGCCGGGCGGCTTCTGCCACGTCGAGTCGACGACCCCGCGGCAGGTGACGAGCATCGGCGACGAGGATCTCGTGCTGGTCGTCGTCGGCGCCAAGGACGGCTACGTCGGCCGCGACGGGCAGCCCGCGGATCCGGAGCAGCTGGGCTAGAAGCGGACGGCTGCCCGGCGGAACTCGCCGAAGCGGCGGCCGTAGAGCGCGAGCCCGACCATCGCGGCGACCGCGGTGGCGAGGCTGCCGGCAGCAGGCGTGAAGACGCTCGCCGCCACGGCAGTCGTGCCGTTGTGGCCCGCCATCGCCAGCGCACCGATCGCGGCGCCCTGGTAGAGGCCGACGTTCCCGGGGAGGAACGGCATCGTGTTCGCGAGCCCGGTCACGACCATGTAGAGCAGCGCCGAGCCGATCCCGACGTGGACGCCGACTGCGTGGAGCAGGAAGAGGACGCCGAACCAGCGGGCGACCCAGGTCACGATCAGGATGACGCCCGCGCGGAGCATGATCCGCTTCGGGGCCGCTGCGCCGGCGAGGAAGTCGCCGAAACCCTGCGGCAATCGATGGCTCACCTTGTGGTGCAGGACGGAAAGGAGCACCAGCCCGCCCGCAGCGAGCGGCAGGCCGACCACCATCGTCAGCTTCGCCCACGCCGGCACCGGCAGGAAGAACACCGAGGCGGCGCCGACGAGCACGAAGGCGACCATCTCGAGCAGGTGGGCGCAGAGGAGGCTGCCCCCGGCGCGCGAGAAGCCCGGCCAGCGCGGCCCGGAAGCCACCTTCAGGACGGCGACCTTCGAGGCTTCGCCCAGGCGCCCGGGCAGAACGGTGTCGAGGAACGAGCCGACGGAGCTGGCCGTGTACATGGCGCGGAAGCCGACCGGCGAGCGAACCGTCGACGTCCAGGCGAGTGCGCGCAGCGGCTGCACCGCGGCGCAGATCACGAGGCCGGCGATCAGGTATTTCCAGTCCGGGGTGGCAGCGGCGGAGAAGACCTTCGTGCCGGTCCGCTGGACCATCAGGAAGACGCCGATCCCGGAGACGAGAACCAGCGCGACGGCCAGACTGCGGCGACCCACCTTCACCCTCACCGCATCGGCAATTCGCCGCAGCTCCGCGAACCCCTGGAAGGGTGAGTAACCCGTACTCGTGGTCAGTTGGGTCCGCATCGGTCTGGGGCGCTGGTCACAGCGACTGCCCAGATCGGCGCGACCATGAGACACGGTATCAGCGATCCCTGCTGGAGGACTTGACCCGGAAGGGTCAGATGGTCAGGTCGTGACGTCGTCCAGCGCCTGCTCGAACCAGGCCGTCGCAGCCGCGAGCGCCTGTGGATCGCTGGATTTGAGCACGACCTCGACCGAGCTGCCCTCGGCGCCGAAGCTCGGGTAGGAGCCGACCCGCACGGCCGGGTGCCGTTCCCCGCCGGCCTCCAGTACCGCCACGATCCGACTCTCGGTCGTGCGGTACGTGCGGCGCCAGGAGCCAATCGGGCTGCCGCCGGCGAGCTCCGCCGCCACGGTCTCGAACATCGCCTTCATCTCCGCCGGCAGCCCCGGCAGGACGTAGACCTTGCCGAGCACGAAGCCGGGTGCTCCGCCGAGAGGGTTCTCGAGCGGCCGGCTGCCTGCCGGAAGCTGGGCCCAGCGCGTGACGTAGTCCGGATCGCCTTGGAAACGGGCGCGCAAGGCCTCGGCCACCGCAGGCTGCTCTTCCTGGGGCACGCCGAACGCAGCGGCGATCGACTCGCGCGTGATGTCGTCGGGCGTGCCGCCGAGCCCGCCGGTGACCAGCACGACGTCGACCTCGGTCGACTGGGCTCGGACGAACGCGGCGACGCGTTCCTCCTCGTCGGGGAGCGCCGCGATCATGAGGACGTCCACGCCGAGAGCCTCGAGCCGTGCGGCCAGCCAGGAGCCGTTCGTGTTGACCGTGTCGCCGGAGACGAGCTCGTTCCCGATCGTCACGATCGAGGCGGTCGCCATTTCGCGAGTATAGGGCCGTGATCCGGGAGCTCAGACGGGAGGACGCGGAGGCGGTCGCGCAGCTGGCGCTGACCGTCAACCCGCACCGCATCGAGACCGCCGAGCTGATCTGGCAGCGGGCGAGCACGGCGCCGCAGGAAGCGCACCGGCGCGACTGGGTCGCCGAGGCCGACGGAGAGATCGTCGGGCACGCACATGCGCGCTTCCCGTCGGCTCCGGATACGGGCCACTTCTGGATCGGCGTTTGCCCCGAGCGCCGCGGGAGCGGCATCGGCTCCCAGCTGTACGCGACCGTCGAGGCGCACCTCCGGCCCGCAGGTGCCCAGCGGCTGCGCACCTGGGTCGACGGCGATCCGGCGGGAGAGCGATTCGTGCGCAGGCGCGGCTTCGAGCTGCGCAGCGTCGACCGCGTCTCCGAGGTCGATCCCAGGACGATCGAGCTGGCTCTGCCGGCGCTCGATTCGAGCCTCCGCCTGGTGCCGCTGGCCGAGACGCTCGACCGGGTCGAGGCGCTCTTCGAGGCGTGCAGAGCCGGTGACGTCGATCTCCCCGAGGATCTCCGGGAATGGCTCTGGGACGAGCTGGAGCACCCGAATCTCTCGCCGGAGGGCAGCTTCGTCGTGCTGGACGGCGACCGGCCCGTCTCGCTCGGGTTCCTGACCGTCGATCCGAAGCGCCGGGTCGCCTACAACGTGCTGACCGCGACCCTTCCGGACTTCCGGCGCCGCAACCTCGCGCTGCTCGTGAAGCTCGCTTCGGCCCGCTGGGCGGCCGAGGCCGGCATCGAACGCCTGCTGACCGAGAACGACTCCGAGAACGCCGGCATGCTCGCGCTGAACGAGCGCATGGGGTACCGACCCCTCTACGACCAGGGGATCTGGGTGCTGTGATCCGCGAGCTCGTGCGCGACGACGCGCCGGCGGTCGTCCGGCTCGAGCTCGACCTGAACCCGCATCAGGTGCTGACCGGGCGCGGCGCTCCTGCACGAGCTCGAGCAGCCGCCTCTGGGCGAGCGCCGGCGGGACTGGGTCGCAGTCGAGGACGGCGAGCTCGTCGGCCACTGCGAGGCAGCGTTCGAGTGGGCGGTGCCGACCCCCGGCAAAGGCCGCGTCTGGCTCAGCGTCGCCGAGGCGCACCGACGTCGCGGAATCGGCTCCTCGCTCTTCGAGACGGCCGTCGACTACCTCCGCGGCGATGGCGCGTGGCGGGTGCAGAGCTACGTGCCCGGCGATCCGGCGGGCTCGCGCTTCCTTTCGAGCCGCGGGTACAGGGTGACCGGCCGCAACCGGGTTTCGGCGCTCGACCTGCGCGGGGCTGCTCTCCCAGACGTCACAACGGATGGGTTCCGGCTCGTCACTCTCGGCGAGACGCGCGACCGCGCGGACGACCTGTACGCGATCTGCGTCGAGGGCGAGATCGACATGCCCTCGGACGAGCCGGAGACGGAGATGGACTTCGAGAGCTGGCGCCGCGACGAGTTCGAGTACCCCGACGTCTCGGACGAGTGCAGCGCCGTCGTGCTGGAAGGGGAGCTGCCGGTGTCCCTCGCGATCGTCACGGCCGATCAGGAACGGGGCGTCGGCTACAACTCGATGACCGCAACCCGACGCTCTCATCGCCGGCGCGGGCTGGCGCTCCTGGCCAAGGTGGCAGCCGCTCGCCGGGCCCGGGAGATCGGGCTCGAACGGCTCGTGACCGAGAACGACGAGGACAACGCGGGCATGCTGGCCATCAACGACCGGCTCGGCTACGCACCGCTCTACATCGAGGAGTACTTCACGCGCGAGCTAGCGCAGGGGGAAGGCCCTGCCGGCAAGCGCGGGTAGGACCTGGGCGGTGACCCAGACGGGCGTCGTCGCGTACCGGCGCGAATAGCGGAAGCTGCCGTCCGCTCGCCGCATGCTGCGCAGGTACGCGAGCGAGCCGCGCGGCGCAGCGCGATGGGCTGCCGCGAACGCCTGGATCGTCCACGCCGTCGACTGCGTGTCGGAGCCGCGACCGGGCGTGAGCTCGAAGCCGCCGTCGCGGTTCCGGAGTCGCAGCAGGTAGGCGAGCCCCCGCCGGACCGGGACGCCGCCCACCCCGGCCGCACGCAGCGCCTGGATCGCCGCGGCCGTGTCGTTGGAGTCTGGGCTGCCTCCGGCGTACCACGACCAGCCGCCCGAGCGGGCCTGCTTGCGGAGCACGAATCGGACCGCACCGCGAGGGGCCGGCAGCCCGGCCTGCCGGAGCGCCAGGATCCCCCACATCGTCGAGTTGACGGTCGGCCCGATCGCGCCGCTCGACCGCTGCGCGCTGCGGATTCGAGCGAGCAGGCGGTCCGGCTTCCGGCCCAGCGCGCTCTCCGCGATCGCGACGAGCTCGACATCCGTCGTCTCGGTCAGCTCGCCCTCGTGCGCGGAGAGGTAGTCGAGCGCCCGGCCCGTGCTCGCTCCCGCCGCCTTCAACCCGAGCGCCGCCCAGGCGGTCAGCTGCGGACCGGACGAGCCGGTCGGCTCGACGAACCCGCCGTTCGCGGCCTGGCGGCCCTGGAGGTAGCCGGCCGGGGTCGAGGCGACCAGGCCCGCCACGGCGAGGGCGGCGAGCTTCACGCCCATCGGATCTCCGCCCGGAGCCGGCGGGCGTAGCGCTCGAGCAACCGGCGCAGCTCGGGCCCCGCCACGAACGCGAGCACGAAGTTCCCGGTCGCATGAGCGACGTCGAACGAGATTCCGCGCACGTAGAGCGCGGCGAAGGCCTGCCACGTGTGCGGGTAGAAGCTGAGCCACTCCCAGACATCGAGCACGGCGTCGAAGGCGAAGCCGAGCGCGAAGCACGTGAGGGCGAGCGGCAGGCGGCGGCGCAACAGCGGCGCGGCCAGGCCGCCGAGCAGGCCGCATGCACCCCAGGCCAGCATCTGCCACGGCGTGTAGGCGCCCTGCCCGAGGTAGAAGTTGGAGACGAATGCGGCCAGGCCGCCGACTGCCATCCCGGCCCTCGGCCCGAGCGCCACACCTGCGACGACGACCATCACCGTGACCGGCTGCACATTCGGCACCGCCGCGAACAGGACGCGCCCGGCGGCGGCAGCCGCGGCCAGGGTCGCGATCAGCACGAGCTCTTTGCTCGACTCGGTGCCGTTCTCGAGCCAGGCGGCTCCTGCGACGATCAGCGCCCCGGCCACGAGCAGCAGCGCGAGCGCCGCGTCGTCCGGCGAGAGCACGGTCCACGCGGCCGCGGCGATCGCGGCCGCGAGCGCCCCGAGCGCCGGCGCCCTAGACAAGGGCGGTCTCCCGCTCGGCCGCGGTGGAGACGGAGCGGTCGGCGACCGCTGCGGCGAAGACCTGGTCGTTGGTGACGACGAGCGTGGCGCGCGTATGAGCCTGCGCTCTCAGGAGCGCCGTCAACTCGTCCTTGCGCTCCGGATCGACCCCTCGTGTCGGCTCGTCGAGCACGAGCAGATCCGGCTCCGCGACGAGGACGGCGGCCAGAGCGAGGCGCTCCCGCTCCCCGCTCGAGAGGTCACGCGGGTGGCGGGCCCCGTAGCCGGCGAGTCCGAGCTCCGCAAGCGCTGCCCTGGCCCGCTCGAGATCGCCGTCGACGGCCAGCGCGACCTCGTCCTCCACTCGCTCGCGCACCAGGTACCGGCCCGGGTCCTGCGAGAGGTAGCACGCCCGCCCGGATCGAGCGACGGTGCCGGAGCCCGGCTCGAGCAGGCCGGCCGCGATCTTGGCCAACGTCGTCTTGCCGGAGCCGTTCGGCCCCGTGAGCGCGACCACCTCTCCCCGGCGGAGGTCGAGTGCCGCCTCCACGAGGACGGGCCGCTCGGGCACGTAGCCAAAGGAGACGGCGTCGAGGCGGCAGGCCGGCTCCCCCTCGGGCTCTCGGCGCCTGGGCTCGGCTTCCCGCGGCAGCCAGGCCGGACGGTTCGCGTGCGAGCCAGTCGAGCGCATCCGCCTGAGGCGCGTCCAGCACGATCCGGCCCCGGTCGAGGAAGAGCACGCGGTCGCAGGCACCGAGCACGCGGTCTGGCCGCTGCTCGGAGACGACCACGGCTGCTCCGGCGGCCCTCGCGAGCTCGATCGCTTCCTCCGCGCCATCGGGATCGAGCTGCGAGGTCGGCTCGTCGAGCAGTAGCAGCCTCGGCTCGAGCGCGAGCACCGAGGCGAGGCAGACGCGCTGGAGCTCGCCGCCGGAGAGCTCGGCCACGCGCCGGTCCGCGAGGTGTCCCGCGCCGACCGCGTCGAGGGCGCCGGCCGCGCGCGGGGGGATGAAGGCGGACGGCGTGCCGATGTTCTCGAGCCCGAAGGCGACCTCGGCGGCGACCCGCGTGAAGACGACCTGGTCCTCGGGATCCTGGAAGAGGGTGGCCACGTCGCCGGCGAGCTCCGCAGGCCTGGTGCTGCGTGTGTCGCGCCCGGCGACCTCGACCCGGCCGCCGAAGGTGCCTCCGTGGAAATGCGGCACGAGCCCGGCGAGCGCGCGCAGCAGCGACGACTTGCCTCCTCCGGAGGGACCGAGCAGCGCGACCACCTCGCCCTGCTCGAGCTCGAGCGAGACACCGTCGAGCGCCGGCCCCTGGGCCTCCGGGTAGCGGAACGACAGATTCTCGACCCGCGCTAGAGCCACAGCGCTCCCGCGACGACGGCGAGCGCTCCGAGCGCGAGCGCGAGCCGTTCCCGGCCGCCCCAGGCCGGCTGCGGCGAGCGCGTCGCTCCCGGCCGGCCGTACCCGCGCGCCTCCATCGCTTCGGCGAGGTTCAGCGCCCGCTCCAGCGAGCCGGCGAGCAGCGGCGAGACCAGCCTGGCCCGCCCGTGCAGGCCGGCGACCTCCACCCCACGCCCGCGCAGGGCCTCGACGAGCCCGGCGGCATCGCGCTCCAGCGTCGGCACGAGCCGCGTCGCCAGCGCGATCGCGAGCACCGAGCGGCGCGCGAATCCCGCCGCCTGGACGAGCCGGTCGTGATCGAGGAGCAGGGCATAGGCGGCGAAGGCGAGCGCGACGGCGGTCAGGCGCAGGCCCTGGAAGAGCGCCTGCCGCAGCTCTTCGCTCGTCACGTCGAGGCGACCCAGCACGGGCACCGTCGGCCCGCTCCAGAGGACGTGCGAGCCGATCGAGGCGACGAACGGGCTGACGAGGAAGACGCCGAGCCCGGAAAGCAGCGCTCCGAGCAGGTAGACGCGCCGCCGCGAGGCGGGAGCTCGCAGACAGATCGCGAGCAGGACGAGCGCGATCGCCGCCACCGAGATCGTGCGATCGGCGAGGAGGGCGGCCGCGGCGAGCCCGGCGAGCAGCGCGGCTGCGGGCACCGGGCTCACGGCACCGAGTAGCGGAAGCGGGCGAGCCGCGGCTTCGACAGGAGCCGTGCGGCGAACCGCGGGTCGAGGACGAACCGGACCGGCGAGCCGGCACCAGGCTTTCGCAGCTGCGCGTAGAACCGCTTCGTCCCGGCCCGTTCCGGGACGATCGCGACCACGTTCGCGTCGGCCGGCGCCGTTCGTGCGACCGAGCCTCCCACGAGCCTGGCGATCCTCGTGCCGAGGGGGCGGTCGCCTGAGAGCACCACCGTCGGGCGACGCTTACCGCCGTAACCGTGCACGAGCGGCTCGGGGAAGGCCCCGACGACGACCGCATCGTCCAGCGGGTCCCGCCAGCTGCGGTAGTCCCACCACTCCACGTCGCCGGCCCGGAGCCGGTACTCCGCGGAGCCCTGGTCGGCCAGGTAGCCGTTCACGTAGTAGAACCAGGAGGTGCGACCATGCTCGGCCAGCCCGTCCACGGCGCGGACGTATCGGCCCCCGTAGCGCGTCTTCAGCTTGGCCACGCGGTCGAGGCCCTGCAAGGCGGTGAGCCCCGCGGGAACGGTCGCCACGTGCAGGACCTGTGCCCCGCGGTCCCGGGTCACCCAGACGGTCGCGTGACCGGAGCCGCCCGTTCCCGAGCTGCAGCCGGCCAGCGCGACCGAGAGGGCCGCCGCAAGGGCGAATCGCCTCACCGCAGCGCGTTCGAGCGCACCGCGCCCTTCAGCGTCGCGGTCACGAGCCCCGTGTGGGCTGACAGGCACGCGGTGCCGGTACGGGCGAGGACGCTGCGGGAGCCGGCGTGCAGCCTCGCCCCTCGCGCCGGCTTGGTCTTGCCCTGGTCGTTCTGGGCGAGCACGCGATAGCAGTTGCGCTTCTTCGTGCTCTGGAGCACAAGCGTCGGGGGGCCGCCGGTCGAGCTGAACGTGGCCCAGTACCAGAGCACTCGATCGCCGTCCTTGAGGGCGACGGCGTCGGCGCCCACCGGTGGCGAGACGCCGTTGACCTTGAAGACCCAGCCGGTCGAGCCGCCGGCCACGTAGCGGCCGATCTGGTCGATGTACGGGCCGAACGACGTGGTCGTGACGTGGTAGTAGAACTCCCCGGCCAGGCTGGCCGAGTCGAGGGCGTCGAGCGGGTTCGCCTTCACGGTGAGCGTCGGCTCGGTCGAGCCGAAGATGTTCCGGGTCTTGCCTTCGACCCGCACGTGCACGCCGAGGGCCATGGCCGCGGGGACGAGCAACAGCGCCGTCGCGGCGACGGCGATCCAACAGAAGAGGTGCCTGTACACGAATCCTCCTTCCGCGAGGGGTTCGAGTTGAAGGCGACCGGCAGGTCTTCTGACTCGGGGCTCCCTCCTGCGCCGCCTTCCCGGCACATGGCCAGTGGCTTCTCGGCGCCGGAGCGTCTCCCCTCACAGCGGCGGGACCGTCCCGGATTTGCACCGGGTTCCCTCGCCGCTCGCCCTTTCGCGCGAGCCTATCATGGCCCCTCGATGGCTCTTCCTCGCCGTTTCTCGCTCTGGGCCCCGGTCGTTCTCTGGGCCGCGGTCATCTTCGCCTTCTCGGCGATCCCGAGCCTCGGGACCGACCTCGGCGTGTGGGACACGGTCCTCCGCAAGTGCGCGCACATGACCGAGTACGCGATCCTGGCGATCCTGCTCTTCCGCGCGCTCGGCAGTGAGCTGCCGGCCTTCCTGTTCGGGCTCGCGTACGCGATCTCGGACGAGATCCACCAACACTTCGTCAGCGGCCGCCACGCCTCGCCGATCGACGTTGCGATCGACGCGGCCGGCCTGCTCCTCGGGCTCCTCGCCTTGAGACTGTGGACGCCGTCGCGATCGACCTAGACGGCTCCGTAGAATTGGAGTCGTGTCCGACCGCATCACCTTCGACGACCGGCAGCTCGACGCCATCCTCGAGCGGCTCGACTCGCTGCGAGCCGAGCTGCAGACGATGAACCGCCGGCTCGACCACAACGAGGGCTTCCTCGCGCTCGCGCACGAGGTCCGGGCTCTGAACGAATCGCTCCAGGCGCTCGCCTACGCGGCTCTCGGCCAGCAGGGGCCGCAGGTTCGCCGCCGCCGAACCGGCTAGCGGCTAGCGGCTGAGCTTGTAGATCGAGCCGTTGAGCGAGACCGCGTAGAGCTCGCCCGAGGAGTCCTCGCCGAACGACGAAAGGCCCGAGACCTTGAAGGGCTCGCGGCGCACCCCGCGCAGCTTGCCCTTCACGGCACGCAGGCTCCAGATCGTGCCACTGCAGTAGTCGCCGTAGAAGTAGCGTCCGCGGGCCGAGGGCACGGCCTTGCCGCGGTAGACGTAGCCGCCCGAGATCGAGCAGCCCTGGCTGTGGGGGTAGGTCACGATCGGGAAGACGAGCGTCCCGCGCCGGTTCGGCTGCTGGCCGTCCTGGTAGCGCGCGCGCCCCTCGTAGACGCGCCAGCCGTAGTTGTTCAAGCCGCGCTGCTGGGCCGGAGTGCGCACGTCGACCTCCTCCCAGTCGCCCTGGCCGACGTCGCCGATGTAAAGGTCATGAGTGACGCGGTCCCAGGAGAAGCGCCACGGGTTTCTGAGCCCGTAGCCGACGATCTGCCAGCGCGCTCCCGGTCTGTTCACGTTCAGGCGCAGCAGCTTGCCGAGGCGCGAGCCCAGGTTCTGTGAGTGGTTGTTCGGATCGCCGCCCGAGCCGCCGTCGCCGGTCCCCGCGTAGAGGCGGCCGTCGGGCCCGAACTCGAGCTGGCCCCCGTCGTGGTTCGAGTACTGGCGGTGCCCGACGCGCAGGAGCGACCTGGCCGTGCTCGGCAGCCCCACGGTTCCGTTGGAGCGGAACTCGAAGACGCGCACGTCCCCGGTCTTGTCGTTGAAGTAGACGAAGAAGCGGTGGTTCTTCGCGTAGTTCGGGTGGAAGGCGACCGAGAGCAGGCCCTGCTCGCCGCCGCTCTGGACGAGGTTGCGGATGTCGAGGAACGGCTGCGCGCGCAGCTTCCCGTTCACGAGCACCCGGATCACGCCCGGCTGCTCGACGACGTAGAGCTTCCCCGGCTCGCTGCGCGGCGCGCCGACGAAGACCGGCGAGTCGAGCCCGGAGGCGAACGGGCGCATGCGCAGCTGCGATTGCTGGCCGGCCCCGCCCGCAACCGCGGGGAGCGCTGCCGCCAGCAGCGCCAGGATGACCCCGAACAACCGCATCAGCTCTTGAGCAGGACCCTCCTCAGCTCGTCCTCCTTGCCCGGTTGGAGGATAGCCAGGACCTGGTCGCCCGGTAGCAGCTCGGTGGCGCCGACCGCGATCTCCGAGCGCCCGTTGCGCATGATCGAGATCAGGCGCGAGCCCTCGGGCAGATCGAGCTTCTCCACGCGCTTGCCGGCGGCGGGAGCGCCCTCGTCGATCTGCACCTCGACGATCTCCAGGTTCTCCTTGCGCAGCTCGAGCAGGTGGACGAGGTCGTGCTCGGGGACCTCGTGCTCGATCAGCGCCATCAGGCCCCGGGTCGCCGAGACCGTGGGCGAGATCCCGAGCAGGTCGAAGTGCGCCTGGTTGCGCGGATCGTTGACGCGCGCGATCACCTTGGGAACGCCGTACTTCTCCTGAGACAGCTGGCTGATGATCAGGTTGTCCTCGTCGTCGCCGGTGAGCGCGGCGACCACGTCGGGCGGCCGCGCGATCCCGGCGCGCTCGAGCACGTAGATCTCGGTCGCGTCGCCGAGATGCACCTGGTGCTCGAACTCGCGCTCGAGCCGCTCGAAGCGGTCGTGCCGCTGCTCGATCAGCGTCACCTCGTGCTTGCCGTCCTTGAGCAGCGTGCGCGCGAAGTTGGCGCCCACCTTCCCGCCGCCTGCGATGAGGAGGTACATCAGGTGCTGGCGGTCTCCGCGGGCCGCACCTCGCAGGCGCGCACCGAGTCGAGCAGGACGTCGATCGCCACGGAGGTCGGGCAGACCGTGCGTAGGCCGCGCTGCCGGTAGAACTCGGCGCGGGCGGGATCGAGCACCCGCACGACGACACACTGGTTGTCGAAGCGCTGCTGGGCGACCTGGCCGATCACGATGTTCGTGTTGTCCCCGTCGGTGGCGACGACGACGGCGTCCGCGTCCTCGATCCCGGCCTCGCGGAGGACGTCGGTGTCCATCCCATGGCCAAGCACGAAGCCGCCGGTCCAGTGATCGCCGAGACGCCCGATCGCCTCTTCCTTCTCGTCCACGGCGGTCACATCCCACCCCTCGCGGTCGAGCAGGAGGGCGACGTTGGAGCCGACGCGGCCGCAGCCGATGATGAGTGCCTTCACCGTCTCACCTTAGCTCACTCGATTATCGAGCCGTCTTCCTCCATCACGCCCTCGGGGAACGCGACCACGAGCACCTCGCAGGGCGCCTTGCGCAGCACATATTCGACCGTGGGTGAGAAAAACCGCGCCTGGCGACGCCAGCGGGGCGAGGAGCCGCAGACGATCAGGTCGTTGCCGCGCTGCCTGGCCTCGTCGACGATCGCCTGGCCGATCGAGCGGGCCCGGATCGTGACACCCCGCACCTGGACGCCGAGGTCGGAACCCAGGAGTGTCGCTTCGGCAAGCGAGGCCGCCGCACTCTCCTCTTGCTCGTCGAGATTCGCGTCGAGCGGGAGCTCGAGGGGCACGCGGATCACGTACATCGCCTCGACCTGGGCCCCGCGCTCGGCCGCCAGCTTCACCGCGGTCGCGACCATCTCCTCGCCGATCGGACCGAGCTTCATCGGCACGAGGATGCTGCTGAACTCCGCTTCGGGCAGGTGCTCCGAGGGCCCCTCGACGTGCTCGAGCAGACCTTCGCCCCGCCCCTTGCGCACGAGGCCGTAGACGACGAGGCCGGCGAGGAGCCAGGCCGGGCCGCCGTAACGGGCGCCGGCGTGGGTGGCCATCGCGGCGACCCAGATCGCGAAGGTGGCGACCGAGCCGACGATTGCCGGGAGCGGGACCTCGACGCCGCGGACGCGAACGTTCGCCGGCGCCCGGTAAGGGCGCGGGAGCTCGGGCTCGCTGTAGCGGAGCCTGATCACGGCCAGCTGGGCCGCCGTGAACGCCGCCAGGACGCCGAAGCTGAAGAGGCTGGCGAGGAACGCCACGTCGTCCTTGATGAACGAGGTGCCGATCATGAGCGCCGACGAGATGAGCGCCGCGGCGACGATCGCCTGCGGCGATACGAGCGTGCGCCGGTTCAAACGCCCGAACGCGCGCGGGAGCTGGCCGTGCTCGCCGAGCGAGCGGGCGAGGCGCGTGAAGCCCGACATCGAGGTCGTGACGGCGACCAGCAGGATGACCGCGCCCGTGAGACCGACGTACATGCGGAGCGCGGTGTCGAGACCGCCGGGGAGGTGGTTGCCGAGCTCGTCGACGATCCCCATCAGCGGCGCCCGCAGCCAGTCCGTTCCGAGCCCCGTCGTTCCTCCCCGCGCCGGGAAGGCCGAGAGCGCGACGAGCGCGATCGCGACGTAGATCACGACGACGAGGCCGATCCCGGAGAAGAGGCTGCGCGGGAGGTCGCGTCCCGGCTCCCTGGTCTCCTCTGCCAGGTTCGCAACGGTCTCGAGGCCGGTGTAGGCCAGCATCGCGAGCGGCAACGCGAAGGCGATCTGGTGCCAGGTGGGATGCGTGCCGATCGAGACCCCGTGCGTGAGCGCCTCGCCGGAGAAGAGGAACGCGAACCCGAGCACGACGAGCATCAGCTGAGTCACAAGGTCGAGGACCGCGACGACGATCCCGTAGCGGTAGAACGCGGAGCGCCGCACGAGCCGGAAGAGCGCGACGCCCATGATCACGCCGACTCCGACGACCACGTCCCACGGGTTGTGCTCGAGCGACTCCCACTTCATGGCCGCTCCGAGGTAGTGCGGCACGAAGAGCGCCGAGAGCGCGATCACGATCAGGTAGTCGAGGAAGAGCGCCCAGCCCGTCAGGAAGCCGGCGAGGTCGTTGAAGGCGCGGCGGACGAAGGTGGCGGCGCCGCCGGTCTCCGGGATCGCGGTCGTGCCCTCGGCGTACGAGAGGGCGACGACCAGGAAGAGCGCCCCCACGAGCGCGAGCACCTCGGGCGTGAGACCGAGCGCGTGCAGGGCGATGATCCCGAGGGCGACGTAGATCGACGAGGCGATCTCGCCGTAGGCGACCGAGAAAAGGGCGGGCGCGTCGAGGACCCGCTGGAGCCCTGGAATCTTCCGCGCCACGACCGGAGGTTACTCCCGGGGGTGGTCTACGACCTGCGTCGGTAGAGCAGGTAGAGGCGTCCTGCGCCGAGGCCGATGAAGAGCGCGCCGATCAGGTAGCCCACACCACCGCCCTGCCGTGCCGTCTGGACGATGAGCGCGATCCCGAGGCCGATCGCGACGACCCCGAAGATCGTCACGAGCGAGCGGTAGGAGCTCACGCGGCCCTCGGGGCGGCCGCGACCATCACGCGGCACGGCGCGTTCTTGAGCACGAAGTCGACGGTGTCGCCGAAGATCTTCCCGCTCCGGCGACGGATGTCGCGCCGCGGGGAGCCCATCACGATGATCTCGCTGTTGCGCAGGTCGGCCTCGTCGACGATCGCGCGGCCTGCGCGACGCGCGCGGACGAGACGGCCGACGACGTCGACGCCGTAGGCGTCCCCGATCGCGCGGGCCTCGTCGAGCAGATCGTGAGCCCGCAGCTCCACCTCCTCGGGCAGCGGAGCGTCGAGCGGGAGCTCGAGCGGCACCTCGAGCACCGTCACGGCGGCGATCGTCGCGCCGCGCTCGGTGGCGAGGCGGCAGGCCAGGTCGACCGCCTCCTCGGACTCCCGCCGGTGCACGATCGGGACGAGCACGTTGCGGTACTCGAGCGCCACCCCGGGGCCGATCGGGATCGGCGCCCGCACCGTCTCGCTCAACGGCACGTGCAGCCGCCGCCGGTAGATGGCGTAGGTGATGAACCCGGCGGCGAGCCACCCGAGGCCCGCCCAGCGCGTCGCCTCCTCCTGCACGACCACCACCAGCCACGAGAGGCCGGTCCCGAGCCCGCCGAAGACCGCGAACAGCGGCCAGTCGACGCCCCGCCAGCGCAGGTTCGGCCGGGCCCGGTAGATGAGCTCCGCGTCGCGGTCCTTGTAGCGCAGCGCCACGATCGAGGCGTGCGCGATCGTGAACGAGAGCATCGCGCCGAACGAGTACATCGTCCCGAGAAAGGCCGTCTTGCCCGGGAGCAGCACGATCATCGGGATCACGCCGGCGAAGAAGAGCAGCGAGATGTACGGCGTCTTGAACTTGCGGTGCAGCCGCCGGAAGACCTCGGGCAGCTGTCGGTGGCTCGCCATCGCGTAGGTGATGCGCGAGGCCCCGATCACGCCGGCGTTCGTGGCGATGAAGAGGATCGTCGCCGCCAGGATGCCCACGTAGATCTTCATCGCGCTGAGGACGGCGCCGTGCAAGCCGAGGTTCTCGACGAGCCCGAGCACGGGGTCGTTCGAGAAGCCCTCCGGCGGCCCCACGCCGAGCAGCGTCTGGTAGCTCCCGTCGGGGTTCTGGGTGACGGGCAGCGCCGAGAGCGCGATCCACGGGAGCGTGAAGTAGATGACGAAGACCGCGATCGCGACGAGCCTGATCGAGCGCGGGATGTTCTTGACGGGGTCGCGGGCCTCTTCGGCGAGGTTCGAGACGGTCTCGATCCCGGTGTAGGCGATCATCGCGACCGGGATCGCGAGGAAGAAGTTCTGCCAGGTCGGCGCAACGCCGAAGTGGACGTTCGAGGACAGGATGTGTGGGCTGAAGATGAGCGCGAAGCCCACGATCACGAGCAGCACCTGCGTCGCGAAGTCGACGAGCGCGAGTCCGATGTTGACGCGCGCCGACTCCTGAATGCCGACGATGTTCAAGGTGACGAGCAGGACGATCACGATTCCGCCGCCGACGATGTCCCAAGGGTTCTCCCGCAAGGGCCCCCAGAAGATCGACAGGTAATGCGGCACGAAGAACGCCGAGATGGCGATCGTGATGATGTAGTTGAGCATCTGCGCCCAGGCGGCTCCGAAGGAGACGAGCTCGTTGAAGGCGTGGCGCGCGAAGCTCGACGAGCCGCCCGCCTCCGGATAGCGGACCGTCCCTTCCGCGTAGGTCGCGGCGGTGGCCGCGAAGATGACGCCCGCGATCACGAAGACGATGGGCGTCAGCCCGAGCGCGAAGACGGCAGTGACGCCGAGCGCGTAGTAGATCGACGAGCCGACGTTGCCGTAAGCCGTCGAGAACAGCGCCGGCGTCCCGAGGACCCGCTCGAGTCGCTGCTGCCGCCGCCGTCGTGACATTAGGCGCGGACTCTAGGCCCGGTGGCGGCTAGCCGTGAATGGAAACGATGAGCGGGATGATCAGAATCGCAACGAGGTTCGTGATCTTGATCATCGGGTTGATCGCCGGGCCCGCCGTGTCCTTGTAGGGATCGCCCACGGTGTCGCCCGTGACGGCGGCTGCGTGGGCCTCGGAGCCCTTGCCGCCGAAGGCGCCGTCCTCGATCAGCTTCTTGGCGTTGTCCCAGGCCCCACCGCCCGAGGTCATCGAGATCGCCAGGAAGAGGCCCGTCACGATCGTGCCGATCAGGAGGCCGCCGAGTAGCTTCGCGTTGATCAGGCCCGCGACGATCGGGAAGACGATCGGGATCAGCGCCGGCACCATCATGCTCTTGATCGCCGAGCCGGTGACGATGTCGATCGCCACGCCGTACTCGGGACGCGCCGTCCCCTCCATGATCCCGGGGATCTCGCGGAACTGGCGTCGGACCTCGGTCACGACCTGGCCCCCGACCCGCCCGACCGCCTCCATCGCCTGCGAGGCGAACAGGAACGGCATCAGGCCGCCGACGAAGAGGCCGGCGATCACCCACGCGTCCTCGAGCTGGAAGACCTGCTGGAAGTTTTCAGCCGCCAGGCCGTTCGTGTAGCTGTCGAAGAGGATGAGCGCCGCGAGCGCCGCGGAGCCGATCGCGTAGCCCTTGGTCACGGCCTTGGTCGTGTTGCCTACGGCATCGAGCGGGTCGGTGATCGCCCGCACCGACTCGTCGAGGTTGGCCATCTCGGCGATCCCGCCCGCGTTGTCGGTAACAGGGCCGTAGGCGTCGAGGGCGACGATCAAGCCGGTCATCGAGAGCTGCGCCATCACGGCCACGCCGATGCCGTAGAGGCCGGCGAAGTGGTGGGCGACGAGGATGCCCGCCGCGATCACGAGCACCGGCAGCGCGGTCGCCTTCATGCCGACGGCGAGTCCCTCGATGATGTTCGTCGCGTGACCGGTGCGCGAGGCCGAGGCGATCTGCTTGACCGGGGACCAGCGCGTGCCCGTGTAGAACTCGGTGATCGCGACCAGCAGGAAGGTGACGATCAGCCCGACGAGCGACGAGAGGTAGAGGTCCCAGAAGCTGAACCGGGACGAATCGTAGGCGAGCACGATCGGGATGAAGCCGAGCGCCGAGAGCCCCGTTGCCACCAGCACGGCCTTGTAGAGGGCGTTCATGATCGAGCCGTTGCGACCGACGCGGGCGAAGAACGTCCCGACCACGGAGGTCAGGATCGACATGCCGCCGATCGCGAGCGGGAACAGCTCGAGGTGCAGGCCCGGGAACGTCTGCGAGGCGAGCAGCATCACCGCGACCGCGGTGACGGCGTAGGTCTCGAACAGGTCGGCCGCCATCCCCGCGCAGTCGCCGACGTTGTCGCCGACGTTGTCCGCGATCACAGCAGGGTTGCGCGGGTCGTCCTCGGGGATTCCGGCCTCGATCTTCCCGACCAGGTCGGCCCCGACATCGGCGGCCTTGGTGTAGATGCCGCCGCCGAGCCGCGCGAAGACGGAGATCAGCGAGCCTCCGAAGGCGAGCCCGACGAGGTCGTTGATCGCCGAGGCGCTCGAGTGGTCGAGCCAGCCGGTGAGGATCCAGTAGTAGCCGGCGACACCGAGCAGGCCCAGGCCGACGACCAGCATGCCCGTGACCGAGCCGGCGCGGAAGGCGACGTTGAGCGCAGGCTTGAGGCCGCTCTTGGCGGCCTCGGCGGTGCGGACGTTGGAGCGCACGGCGACGTTCATGCCGATGAACCCTGCGGCCGCCGATAGCACGGCTCCGATCAGGAAGCCGACCGCGGTACCCCAGCCGAGCTCGTTGTAGAAGCCGATCAGCAGGAACGGGACGACGGCGACGATCGCGATTGTCTGGTACTGCCGCCGCAGGTAAGCCGCCGCGCCCTCCTGGATGGCGCGCGCGATCTCCTGCATCCGCTCGTCGCCGGCGGGCTGTCGAAGAAGCCAGAGGGTCAGCCCGATCCCGTACGCGATCGCAACCCCGGAGCAGACGAGGGCGAAGAGAACCGCGTGGTCACTGAAGAAGTCGATCAAGGCGCCTCCCTACAAGACGTGCGCCGAGACTCCCCGGCGCCGCGGTTTTCTATCACAGACAGCGGTTCAGGAAGGCGCGGGGTCTTCCGCCGCGGCGGCGTAGGCGAGCTGGAGGTTCGCGAGCACCTGCCCGAAGTCGCGCAGTGCGTCGTCGGGCACCGAGCCTTCGAGCACCGGCACGAGCACGCGGAGGGCCTCGATCGCCAGCCTCGCCTGCTCAAGATCCTTGGTCTCCCCGCTCAGCCGGTGGTACCCGAGCGAGGAGACGGAATAGAGGGTCTGCAACAGGAGATCGGCGACCTTCAGCTTCGCGAGCTCGGCCTGGAGCTCCTCGATCAGCTTCTGCTCGTCCTCAGCCACTTATGAGCCGTCCTCTTTCGATTCGGGTTCGATCGACTGGTCATCTCCGACGGACGCACGGGCAAAGCCCGCGCGTCCTGAGGGCGGCATCGAGAGCGACGCCGCGGGCTCCTTGGGTCGGACCTGCTCCGCGTAGATCTCCTCGAGAGTGGCTCCCGCTGCATGCCTCGCGATCTGCCGCTCCGCCGCGTTGGCGGACGGGATCGCCAGGTGCGAGGCAAACCCGAGCTCTTCGGCGACCGGCAAGACCCATTCGACGAGCCGCTCGAGGTGCGCGCGGGTGGGCTGGACCTCACCGCCCGCAAGATCTATGAACTCGCCCGAGAGGCCGTACCTGATCGCGCGCCAGAGGTTTTCCTCGATCAGCCGGTGCGGGAACGACGGCAGCGGCTCGCCCTCGTCGACGGCGCGGGCGATCCGGGCGGTTAGCGCGTAGCAGAGCGCTGCCAGCGCACGGGCCTCGCCGAGGTCCGGCTGGGCGTCGCAGATCCGGATCTCGACGGTGGGAAACGCGAGGTGCGGCCGCACGCTCCACCAGATCTGCGTGTGCTCGTCGATCGAGCGCGCCTCGTAGAGAAAGCGCACGTATTGCTCGAAGCCGTCCCAGCCGTCGTACGGGTCAGGCACCCCGCAGCGCGGGAACATCCGGGTGAAGATCTGGGTACGGACCGAGTGCAGGCCTGTGTCGACGTTCTCGAGGAACGGCGAGCTGCAGGACACGGCCAGCAGCTCGGGTAGGAAGTTGCGCAGCCCGTTGCACACCGCGATGGCGCGGTCTGGTCCGTTGATCGCCACGTGGACGTGGAGGCCGAAGCTGTTGTTGCGCCAGACGACGTAGCGCAGGAGCTCGTCGTTGCGGCGGTAGTGGGGGGTGTCGATGATCCGCTGCTCCTGCCACGGGCTCCAGGGATGCGTGCCGGTCGCGCCGAGAGTGACGCCGATCGAGCGCGCCAGCTCGGCCAGCTGCGAGCGGCGCTCCCCCAGCCGCGTCGCGGCCTCGTCGAACTCGTCGCAGCGGCCGGTTCGCACCTCCACCTCGGAGGCGATGAGCTCACCGACGAGATGCTCCTCGAGCGGCGTCCCTCTGGCGGCTGCCTGGAGCTCCTCGAAGCGGTTCGTGAGCGAGAGCGTCTCGGGATCGAGGATCGCGAACTCCTCCTCGATCGCAAGCGTGAGGTCCTGCGCCTGCTCGTATTGCTCACGGGCGGTGCGGAGCTGCTCCTCCGGGCTGAGGCTCTGGGCGTCTCCCACGGGGGGGCTACATTAGAGACTCTCTCGGCAGCCGCGTCGGGCGCCGCCTAATCGGCGTGTTGGAAGGGTTGGAGCAGGCGATCCGCGACGCCCGCCCAGCTCCAGCGCGTGACCGCGGCCTGACGCGCCGCCTCGGCGATGGCCCCGTGCTCGCTGTCGGGCAAGGCCATCAGCTCGCGCAACCTCGCGCGGAGGTCGTCCGCGTCGCCCTTCGCGAAGCTCGCCAGGTGCCGGTACTCGGGCGGGTACTCGGCCTCGAGCCCCTCGGCGATCTCGCGCAGGCCCGAATGGCGTGCGACGAGCGGCGGCGAGCCTGCGGCGGCGGCCTCCGCCGCGACCATCCCGAACGCCTCCGGGAAGATCGACGGCACCACGCTCACGTCCGCAAGTGGTAGGAGCTGGACGAGGTGCCGGTGCTCGAGCGCGCCGGTGAAGAGCGTGTCGGGCCCGGCGAGCGCCTCGAGCTCCTCGCGGTAGTCGCCGAACCCGACGATCACCGCGCGGGCGTCGAGCTCCCGGAGCGCCTCCAGCAGCAGGTGGACGCCCTTGTTGTAGAGGAGCTTCCCGAAGTAGACGACGGTGGGCTGCTCGCCTGCGAGGAACGCGGCGAGCCGCTCGGCGTTGCCCTCGTCCGGGATTCGCTCGTTGGCGTTCCCCGGGTTCGGCGGGTCGCGGCGCGCCTCCTCGAGGAGCCCCTGGAGCGCCTCGTCGCGCGGCCGGGGACGGAACTCCTCGACGTCGACTCCCGGCGGTACTTCGTGGACGCGCTCGACGTGACCAACGACCTCCTCGAGGACCCCTCGGATGTGCTCGGAGCCGACGAAGACCGCCGCGGCCCCCGCGAGCGCCTCCCTCCCCCACGCCTGCAGCTCCGGGTTTCCGCGCATCGAGTATTCGAGCTCGGAGCCGTGGGCCTTGACCGCGTAGGTCGCGCCCGCCGCCGCGCCGACCGGGCCACCCAGCAGCACGTGGTTGGCGAAGACGAGGTCGGCCGGGAGCAGCTCCCGCACGGCCGCCGCGTTCTGCTCGACGTATCGCTCCCGCTCCTCGCGCGTCAGCTCCTGGAGCAGGCGCGGCTCGTGGCCCTCGTAGCGGTCGAGCACGAACGTCGGCAGCGGACCGACCAGCTGCGGGCGCACGGTTTCGGCGGCACCGAGGTCGTACTGCTCGGGGTCCGGCTCCTGGGAGACGACGACCACGTCGTGCCCGGCGTTGCTCCACTCGCGCGCGAGCGCGCGCGTGTAGACATTCGAGCCGGTGCCCCCGAGCAGGTAGCCGTGCCAGAGCACGATTCTCATGGGGGAACCCCCGGTTCCCCTGCGCTCAGGTTAGGTGGAAGTAGAGCGCGTGGAGCAGGTCGACGGCCGGATTCGAGGTGTGCACCGTGACGTCGTGCGGCACATCGAGCAGCGCCTCGGAGTAGTTGAAGATGATCCGCACTCCCGAGGCGATGAGTTCCTGGGCGACGTCCTGGGCGCTTCCGGCCGGTACCGCGACGACCCCGACGATGATGTTCTTCTCGCGCACGGTCTCCGCGAGGCTGCGCGAGTCGCTGATCGAGTTCAAGCCGATCGTCCTCCCGACCTTGTCCGGGTCGTTGTCGAAGACCGCGGCGATGTTGATCCCGTGCTCGGCGAAGATCGGCGAGCTGGCGATCGCATGGCCGAGCCGACCCGCCCCGACGAGGGCGATGTTGTGCTGGCCCTGGGTGCGCAGGATCTTGCGGATCTCGCCGAGCAGCGAGTCGATGTTGTAGCCGACCCCGCGCTTGCCGAACTTGCCGAACGCCGAGAGGTCGCGCCGGATCTGCGTCGCATTGATGTTCGTGTAGTCGGAGATCTCCTGCGACGAGATCCTGTCCTTGCCCATCTTCTTGGCCTGAGTGAGGACCTGGAGGTAACGGCTGAGCCTGGCCGCCACGCCGACGGTCAGCCGATCCGAGTTCACCCCACTCCCCTGAACGGTCGCTTGTAACACGCACGACCATTCTGCCAGTGCGGCAAGGCTCCGTGCGTCAGCACGTCACAAGCTCGCCGCTCAGAGGGAACTTTGTGCGGCCTCCAGGCGGCGTCGGAAGGCGGCCTCGTGCACGTAGTAGATGAAGGCCTGCCGGCCGCCGATCTCGACGACGGGGATCAGCTCGCGGTAGGCGGCCTCGAGCTCCTCGTCACCGTCGATCGCGACCTCCCGGAGCTCGAATCCGAGCTCGTCGTGCAGGGTGCGCACCTGCGCGAGCGCCCGCTCGCAGAGGTGGCACCCGTCCGCGTGGTAGACGACGACCTTCGGCGTTAGTCGATCCGCCACGCGCGCACCGTCGCCTGCGAAGCCGGGCTTTGCCCGGCGGGAGCCTCACCACCGCAAAGGACGGTGTCACCACAGCTGGAGTCGGCGGCTCCGGAGACGATCGAGCCCGCCCTCTCCGAGCTCAAGGAGGGGGCTCGCGGGGGAACCAGGGGTTCCTCCGCGTTCCTAGGGATAGAGGCCACGGGTCACCGTAGCCTCCGAGACCCGACCGACGGCGACGCCGTAGGCGGCATTGCGCATCGTCGTCTGCCGGTCCTCGTACACGTGCCAGGTCTCGTTGAACGCGCGGGTCACGATGTCGCGGAGCTTCGAGTTGACCTCGGGCTCCTTCCAGAAGTACTCCTGGAGGCCCTGCACCCACTCGAAGTAGGAGACGACGACCCCGCCGGCGTTGGCGAGGATGTCGGGGAGGATCAGGACGCCCTTCTCCTCCAGGATCTCGTCCGCCGACGGAGTGATCGGGCCGTTCGCGCCCTCGGCCACGATCTTCGCCTTCACCTCGGCCGCGTTCTCGCTCGTGATCACCTGCTCGAGAGCACAGGGCGCGAGCACGTCGCACTCGAGCAGCAGGAGGTCATCGTTGGAGATCTCTTCGGCGCCCTTGAGGCCGGCCAGCGAGCCCGTCTCCTGCTTGTGAGCCATGGCCGCGACGACGTCGATCCCGTTCGTGTTGTAGAGCCCGCTGCGGGAGTCGGAGATCGCGATCACCGTGGCGCCCTCCTCGGCCAGGAACTTCGCCAGGTAGCTGCCGACGTTCCCGAAGCCCTGCACGGCGACCCGGAGGCCCTGGAGGCTGAGCTCCTTCTTGCGGACCGCCTCCTGGATGCAGTAGAGCGCCCCGCGTGCGGTCGCCTCGAGCCTGCCGAGCGAACCGCCGACGTTGAGCGGCTTCCCGGTGACGACGCCGAGCACCGAATGGCCCTTGTTCATCGAGTAGGTGTCGAAGATCCAGGCCATCACGGTCGGGTCGGTGCCGACGTCGGGGGCCGGGATGTCCTTCTCCGGCCCGATCTCGTTGATGATCTCGGTGGTATAGCGGCGCGTCATGCGCTCGAGCTCGCCGCGCGAGAGCTTCTTGGGGTCGCAGATCACGCCCCCCTTGGCGCCGCCGAACGGGATGTTCATCAGCGCGCACTTCCAGGTCATCCACATCGCCAGGGCCTTGACCTCGTCCAGGGTGACGTCGGGGTGGTAGCGGATGCCGCCCTTCGACGGGCCCCGCGCGATGTTGTGCGTGACGCGGTAGCCCTCGAAGGCCTCGATCGTCCCGTCGTCCATCGTCACCGGCACCGAGACGACGACGGCTTTCTTGCACTCCTGGAGCACGTTCACCAGACGCTGGTCGATGTCGAAGATCTCCGCGACTCGGCGCAGCTGCTCCCGTGCGATCTCGAACGGGTTCTCTCGAAGGTGAGTCTGAGGCGCCTCGACTGTGGTCACGCCGCGCTGAGTATAGGAGGGCAGGCCCCTCCTGGACCGGCCCTACTCGATCTTGAAGTCGATCGTCTTGCGCGTCACCGCGCCGTTGGTCGTCGGGAGCGCGAGCAGCTTGATCGTGTACCTGCCTCGCCGCAAGACGGTGCCGTCGGGGTCTCGGCCGGTGAGGCCGATCGCCACGCGGCCGGGAAGCAGGTCTCGCAGGCGGGCGAGCAGCCCGAGCCGCACGCGGCCGCGCCAGAGCTCGACGTCGAGCCGCTTGACGGGCTGGACCTGCGGCCCGGTGGGCGCCTGGAGCACGCTCCCGGCCTGCAGCGAGAGGACCGCCGGAGTGGTGTCCGAGGGCTTGAACTTCGTTGCCGACAGCCCGATCGCGGAGACCAGGGTCGTCGGCCCGCGGCCGAAGGTGATCGCCCACGGGATCTTCAACGGGCCGGCTCCCCGCGCGATCAGCAGAACCGCTCCCTCCGCGGAGCCGCCCTCGGGCGGCGCTCCGCGCAGGCGGGCGCGCAGGCTGACGGTCGCGTGGCCGCCGGGCTTCAGGCGCACCCACTTCGGCGTCGAGTCGATCAGCAGCCCGCCCTGCCCCGGCGTGTGGACACGGACGAGGAGGCGCCTCGTGGACACGTTGCGAATCGTCACGTCCTGGGTCGACTGCCAGCCGTCGCCCTCGGCCCGGCCGAACGCGAGCGTGACCGGATCGGCCGTGACTTCCGAGGCCGAGGCAGCCCCGAGATCAAGCAGGCCCGCTCCCTGCGCTGACACGCTCGCATCCGGGAGCGAGCGGGCGGTTCCGGTGAGCAGGCTGCGCAGATCGTCCCCGCGGAGGCCCGGCCGCGCCTGGGCGAGGACGGCCGCGGCCCCGGCCACCACGGCAGCCGCGGCGCTCGAGCCGTTGACCGTGCCGAACCGAGGCGTCCCGTCGTCGTTCGCGCCAGGCTCGGAGGTCGCGACGACGACGCCGGGCGCGACCAGGTCGGGCTTTACCCTGCCGTCGAAGGCGAGCCCCCGGGAGGAGAACGGCGCGATCTCGCCGGAGCTGCCGTTGCGCGCGATCTGTGGGACGCCGATCGCGATCGCCGGGTGCTCGTGCCGGCGAATCGCGGCAGCTGCGAGACGCCCCACGCGCGGCGGGAGGCTCAGCACGGGCACGTCGACGCTCTCGTCGAGGCCGAGGCCGCCGGCCGGGAGCTGGGTGCCGTAGAGCACGACTGCGGAGGCACCCGCTCGCGCCGCGTACTCGGCCGCGAGCTGCGGGTCATCGCCTCCGTGCACGAGCGCAGCGCGGCCGGCGACGAGGCTGATGCCTCGCCCGTCGAAGAACTGCCCCAGCTCCGGCGCGGTGGCTCCCGGAGGCGCAGCCTCGGGCGACGCGAGCTCGAGCTGCATCGGTCGAGCGGAGACGACAGCGCCCGCGAGCGGCAGGGGCCGGTCGAGGAGGAGATCGAGGCCCGTGCGCACTGCGATCGGCAGCTCTTCAGCCTCCGGGCGCAGGTCGGCTGCACCGACCGTGAGGGCGTCCGGCGCGCCGCCCGGGCTGGAGACGCTGCCGTAGCCAGGGCCCGCCGGACCGTCGTTGCCGACCGGCGTGACGACGAGGGTGTCGAGCCGAAGCGCGCCCCTGATCGCCCGCGCCTCGGGCGAGTCGGCGAAGGCACCGAAGGGGGCGGCCACGCCGATCAGCGCGATCCGCGCGGCATCGTGCGCATCGCCGTCGACGTTGGGGTCGACGGCGCGCTCGAGACCCTCGATCAGCTGGTCGGTGCGGGAGTAGACGGCCCAGTTGCCGGTCAGGTCGCGTTGCCAGCCGGCCACCCGGATCGGCAGCACCGTGGCACCCGTGGCCGCCCCGGAGATTCCACCCGGTCCGCCTGCGCCGACGAGGATCCCCGCCAGCTCGGTCCCGTGGCGCTCGAGCTGGCCGGACCCGTCGGGATCGGCCACTGCAGGTGCACCGTCGCGCCCGTCCACGATGTCGAGCCCCTGCATGACGCGACCCCGTAGGTGCGGTTGTGCCCGGTCGACCCCCGTGTCGAGGAGCGCGATCGTGACTCCGCGCCCGTCGTAGCCCGGGAGCGTCACCGCGGGCAGGTGCCCGGCGCCGCGCGCGAGCCCCGTCTTGCCGAGCAGCTCGGACGAGACCGACGCGGGATAGGCGACCCGGACGGGGTAGACACCCGCAACCTCCGGCCTGCGCTCGAGCAGCGCGACCGCCCGCGCGTCGAGCGGGGCGGAAAAGCCGTTGAGCACGCGCGTGAAGCTGAACTCGACGCGCATGCGGATGCCGTGCGTGCCGAGATCCGAGAGCAGCCGCTTTTGGGCCGCCAGGGCCGCCGCCGTCCAGCGTCGCTCGGCGGCGTCGCTCGCGAACCCGCCGTTCGCCGCGACCCGTTGAGCCAGCGACGGAGCCTTCAGGACGACGAGCTTGCGCTGGCCGACCTCGACGCTCGGCCGGGCACCACCCACGAGACCTCGCCACGACGACGCCTCCGAGACCAGGGAGCGCTGCTTCGCGCGGCTGACGCCGAAGCCGACCACGAGCAGCATCGCCGCGAGGGCGATGATCGCCGCCGGACCTACTCGACGAAACTCAGGAAACCGACGCATACGCATCGAGCGCAAGATATCCGGGCGGTGGGATCGCCTCGACGAAGCGCGCAGCGGAGGCGATCATCGCTGCGTTGTCGGTGCAGAGCTCGAGGGGCGGCGCGACCGCGTCCGGGAGCGCGGCACGCAGCTCCGAATTGGCGGCGACACCGCCGACGATCGCGATCCGATCCGCGCCGAGCTCCTCGGCGGCCTGCAGCGTGCGCTGCGCGAGCGCCCGGACGATCGCCCGCTGGTAGCTGGCCGCGAGGTCGGCGCGCCGCTCCTCGAGGTTGCCCTTCCGCACCTCGTAGAGCAGCGCTGTCTTCACCCCCGAGAACGAGAAGTCGAGCCCGGGCACACGGGCGACCGGGAACGCATGCGCCTCCGGATCGCCCTCACGCGCGAGCCGGTCGATCTCGGCGCCGCCCGGGTAGCCGAGCCCGAGCAGCCGCGCGCCCTTGTCGAAGGCTTCGCCCGCCGCGTCGTCGATGGTCGTCCCGATCGCGCGAAAGGCCCCCTGCTCCTGCACGTCGACCAGCAGCGTGTGCCCGCCGCTCGCCAGCAGGCAGAGGAAGGGCGGCTCGAGCGGGTCCGGCTCGAGGTAGAGCGAGGCGACGTGTCCGTGCAAGTGGTTGACCGGCACGAGCGGCAAGCCGCGCCCCCAGGCGAGGGCTTTGGCGGCGGAGAGCCCCACGAGGAGCGCGCCGATCAGGCCGGGGCCCTGCGTGACCGCGACGGCCTCGAGGTCGTCCAGCCCGGCCTTGCCGCGCTCGAGCGTCTCGCGGATGACCGGAAGCACGAGCTCGAGGTGCCGGCGCGAGGCCACCTCGGGAACGACGCCGCCGAAGCGTGCGTGCAGGTGCGCCTGCGAAGCCGTGACCGCCGACCGAAGCTCCCCGTCGACGGTGACGAGCGCCCCGGCGGTCTCGTCGCACGAGGTCTCGAGCCCCAGGATCAGGGCTGCGCCGCCGCCTCGGGCACCGGGTCTTTCCACATGATCAGCGCGTCCTCGCGGTTGTCGGTGTAGTAGCCGCGCCGCACCCCACGCGGGCGGAAGCCCAGCCGCTCGTAGAGCTTGATCGCCCCGGCGTTGGAGACGCGCACCTCGAGCGTGTATCCGCGCCGGCTGCGCCCGGAGGTGAGCTCGAACAGCCGCTGGAGCAGCATGGAGGCGATCCCCTGGCGACGCCGCGCAGGAGCGACGGCGACGTTCATGACGTGCCAGGCGTCGACGTAGCGCGAGATCACGAGGTAGCCGACCAGGCGCCCGCTCTCCGAGTCGAAGGCGCCGAGGCAGAGCGACGAGGGCTTGGCGAGCTCGCTCGCGAACATCGAGCGCGACCACGGGGTCGGGTAGGACCCCCGCTCGATCTCCTCGATCTCGTTGAGGTCGCGCAGCTCGAGCCGGCGAAGCTCGACGACGTTCGTCATGTGTTCCGCTCCGCGTCGGGGATGCGCAGGTAGAGGGGCTCGACCTCGTCGGGCGGGCCGAACCGTTTCGCAAGCTCGGCGTGGAAGCGGGCGCGAGGACGGTGCCGCTCGTCGCCGTCGTCCGGAATCTCGGCGCCGCGCTCCTCCAGCGCGATCCGGTAGCGCAATGCGCCGTCGCCGACGCAGAGCGTCCCGGGCTCGAGCTCGAGCTCCTGGGGCGCCACGGCGACGGGCTCATCCTTCACGCGCGTGAACACTTCCCGGCGACCCGCGTCGATGATCGGAAGCGCGCCCGGCGCGCCGGCAGCGAGCGCGTCTAGCGTCGAGACCCCTGCCACGGGCAGGTCCAGCGCGAACGCCAGGCCTCGCGCCGCCGCGATTCCGAGACGAAGGCCGGTGAAGCTCCCGGGGCCGACGCCGACGACGATGCCGCCGAGCTCCGAGCGGTCCTTTCCCGCCTCGCGCAGCAGGTCGTCTGCGTCCGCGAGCACACGGACAGCCCGGGAGGCACGCTCACCCAGCACTTCTCCGTCGCGGACGAGCGCTGCCGTGGCGACGCTCGTCGCAGTGTCAAACGCGAGTGTCAGCACCTCCGGAAAGCCGGTCGAGCAGGTCGTTGTCCGGGCTGTCGAGCGTGATCTGTCGATGAGCGGGGTCCACGTGTGACAAACGTACCTCGACCCGGACCGGCGGGAGGGCGTCGAGCGCCGCTTCAGGCCATTCCACGAAGCAGATCGCGTCGTCGAAATACGGCTCCAGGTCGCCCCACTCCGCCGCGGAAAAGCCCTGGAATCGGAAGAGATCGAGGTGCGAGACGTCGGGATCGGCCGGGTAGCGGTGGCCGACGGTGAAGGTGGGGCTCGTCACCGGCACCGTGACACCCCGAGCCCTGCAGGCGCCCCGAACGAAGGTCGTCTTCCCGCTGCCGAGCTCACCCGAGACGGTGACAACGTCTCCGGCCTGCAGCTCCCGTGCCAGGGCTGCCCCGAGCGCCTCGGTCTCCGCCGCGGAGGCGGAGCGCACCTCCACCGCTCAGAAGAGGCCGAGCTGAACCGCTGGCTCGGACGCGACCGGAGCCAGCTGTGGCGGCGGCGCGAGCTCTTGCTCGGACTCGGCAGCAGGTCGCCCGAGGATCGTGGGCAAGCGCGCGAAGTCCTCCTCGAGCACCTTCAGCATCGCGGGCGTGTAGAGCGCAGCGGCCGGGTGGTAGAGCGGGTAGAGCAGCACGCGGCTGCTGCCGAGGGTCACGTCCTGCTCGGCGCCGTGGACGCGGGTGATTCCCGCCGGCTTGCCCGAGAGGAGCTTCGTCGCGAAGTTGCCGAGGGTCGCGACGACACGCGGCTCGATCAGCTCGATCTGGCGGAAGAGATGGCCCTCACACGCCTCGATCTCGTCCGGAGCCGGGTCGCGGTTGCCCGGCGGCCGGCACTTGAGCACGTTGGCGATGTAGACGCTGTCGCGGTCGAGCCCGATGCCGGCGAGCAGCTTGTCGAGCAGCTGTCCGGCCTGCCCGACGAACGGGAACCCCTGCTTGTCCTCGTGGAAGCCCGGCGCCTCCCCGACGAACATCAGGTCGGCGTGCGGATCGCCGGCGCCGAAGACGACCTGGGTGCGTCCCTGGGCGAGGCGGCAGCGCGTGCAGCCCGCGACCTTCAGCCCGAAGGCCCCGAGGTCGGTCAGCGGCTGCTCAATGGCCGCAGCCACACGACCCGCCGCAACAGCCGCCCGAAGGTCCTCCGAAGCTGGGCTGCTCGGCGGTGCCATGCGTCGCGAAGACGGAGAACTGCTTGCGCACGTTCGCGGAGGCGCAGTCCGGGCAATCCGGCTCCTCGCCGTTCCGGACGAGCTCCTCGAAGTGCGACTCGCACTCCATGCAGACGTATTCGTAGATCGGCACCGTGTCAGCAGACCCTAGCAACGGGTCAGCATCTTCGACTTCGGGTCGGACGGAGCCGCTCAGGGCGCCGGAAGCTCGAAGAAGAAGGTCGAGCCCTCGCCGGGGCGGGAGTGGACGCCGATCGTCCCGCCCATGCGGCGGATGAGCTCGCGGGAGATGTAGAGCCCGAGGCCGGTGCCGCCCGGGACTTCTCGCTGGTGCGGGTCGGCCCGGTAGAACTTCTCGAAGACGGATGGTTGCTCCGAGAGCGGGATCCCGATGCCTTCGTCCTCGACCTGGACGCGAACCCCGATCCCCGAGGGCGCCGTCGAGACCGTGACGCGACCGCCATCCGGCGAGTACTTGACCGCGTTGTCGATCAGGTTGACGAGCACCTGCTCGATGCGGTTGCGATCGCCCACCACCGCGCGACCGTTCCTCTCGACCGCGGCGTTCAGCGAGATCGACTCGGGGGCCTGCTCCCTCATCGTCGCGATCGCATGCCGGACGAGATCGCCGACATCCACGCGCTCGCGATCGATCCTGAGGTCGCCGCGGTCGAGCCGGCTGGCGAGGAGAACCTCCTCGGTGATCTGCGTGAGTCGCGTCCCCTGCGCACCGATCATCTCGAGCAGCTGTCGCCGCCGTTCCGGCGAAAGGACGATGTCCTCCCGCAAGAGCGTCTTCGCCGCGCCGAGCACGGCGGTCATCGGTGTGCGCAGCTCGTGCGAGACGGTGGCGATGAAATCGCTCTTGGCCTCGTCGAGGCGGCGCTCGACCGTGAGGTCGCGGAAGGCGTAGACCACGCCGGTGTAGCTGCGGACGGCGACGAACGACAGCCAGAGCTCCCGGCCGTCCACGTCGACGGGCAGCGTCATCGGGGTCGGCGCCGCCGCTCCCTCCGAGATCGGGATCTCGGCCGCGACGGCGTCCCAGCTCTCGAAGATCTCCGAGGCCCGGCGCCCACGGGCCTCCTCGCCGGAACGGCCGCTGACGAGCTCGGCCGCGCGGTTCCAGAACCGGACGATGCCTTCGTCGTCGACCAGGAAGACGCCTTCGCCGACGGCCGCGAGGACCCTCGCCGCGTGCTCGCGCTCGGCGGCCGTCGCCTCGGCCCGGGCGCGCGCTGCGGCCTCCGACTGCGCCTGCTCGTGCAGCCGCGCGTTGCGCACCGCGGCCGCCATCAGCCCGATCAGGCCCTCGGCGAGCTCGAGCTGCTCCTGGTCGTAGGCCGAGCGCTCGTGCATGAGCTGGACGACACCGACGACCTCGCCCTCGTGCTTGACGGGAAGCATCATCGCCGACTGCACGCCGGGCGGCTCCTCGTCCGGGAGCTTCCGCAGGTGCCCCTCGCGGTCGACGTCGTAGTAGACGCCTGCCGGGTCCTTCACCTGCTCGGGGACGTCGTTGACGAGCAACGGCTCGCCGCTCACGATCACCCGGCTCTGCATCCCGCCGCCCGCGCGGTTCAGCGGGAGCTCCGGCAGGATCGCCGGGTCGAGCTTCTCGCCGTCGACCCAGGCGTACTCGCAGCGGATCAGCTCCGTCTCGGGATCGAAGGAGGAGACGACGACGCCGCCGTGCGGGACGGGCTCGGCCAGGATCTCCCGAAAGCGGTCGTAGACGCGCTCCGGCTCCAGCGTCTCGTTCAGGTGCCGCGCGGCCGCGAGCAGCAGCTCGGCCTTCTCTGCCCCCGTGTGACGGCTCACGTCTCCATCATCATGCACGCGAAGGTGTTCGAAAAGCTCGCCCAGCGACTCGAGGGACGGATCGTGGTGCTGGAGCCCCTGGGCCCCGAGCACGTGGACGGCCTGCGCGCCGCCGCCGCGGACGATCGGATCTGGACCTGGATGGTCACTCGCGACGTCGAGCAGTGGATCTCCGATGCGCTCGGGGAGAAGGCCCGCCAGCCCTTCGCCATCCTCGAAGACGGGGTCGTCGTCGGCTCGTCGAGCTACATGTCGCTCGCGCCCGAGCACCTCCGGCTCGAGATCGGCAACACCTGGATGAGCCCGTCCACCTGGAGCACCGGCGCGAACGTCGAGGCGAAGTACCTTCTGCTCCGGCATGCGTTCGAGGTGGTGGGATGCCGCCGGGTCGAGTTCAAGACCGACGCGCTCAACGAGCGCGCGCGCGGCGCTCTGGCGGCACTGCCCTCCGAGTTCGAGGGCATTCACCGCAAACACATGCTCGTCCGGGGCGGCGAGCGGCGCGACTCTGCCTGGTATGCCGTGATCGACGACGACTGGCCCGCCGTGAAGCAAGCGCTCGAGGACCGGCTCTCCGGGAGGTCTTGACGAAACCTAGTCTGTGCCGCCCGAGCACGCTGCTCGCCCCGAAGCTGCGTCCTCAGTCGCACCCGTAGCCTGCGGCTACGAGCACTCCCTGCGTCCTTGCCTCGGAACGACCATCGCACTCCGGCGACGAGCGAGGTTCCGCCAAGACCTCCTGGGCTAGACTTGCGACGCCCGGTATCCGCTACGGAACTGGAGCTTCGATGGTCGAAAGCGTGAACGTCATCGGTCGCGGCCGCGCCGGCTCGGCACTCGCCGCCCGGCTCGAGGAGCGCGGCGTCGAGCTGCGCGAGGACGGAGCCGAGCTCGCGCTGCTCTGCGTGCCGGACGCGGCCATTCCCGACGTGGCCCGGGGTCTGACCCCGGGACATGGCAGTTGGGTCGCTCACGTCAGCGGCGCGACGCCGCTCTCGGCCCTCGATCCGCACGTGCGGCGCTTCTCGCTCCACCCACTGCAGACGTTCACTCGCGCGCGTGGACCCGAGCAGCTCGACGGCGCCTGGGCCGCGGTCACGGCCGAGACCGACGAGGCGCTCGAGCTAGGGCTCGAGCTGGCCCGCGTGCTCGGGCTCGAGCCGTTCGAGCTCGCCGACGCCGACCGCCCGCTCTACCACGCCGGCGCCGCGGTCGCTTCGAGCTACCTGGTCACCCTGCACGACATCGCGGCGAGCCTCGTAGCGGCTGCCGGCGCACCGCCCGAGGCGCTCGAGCCGCTCATGCGGCGCACGATCGAGAACGGCTTCGAGCCAACCGGCCCGTTGGTGCGCGGCGACCTCGCCACGATCGAGGCGCACCGCGAGGCGGTCCGCCGCGTCCGGCCCGAGCTCGAGACGCTCTACGACCTGCTCGCGGAGGCGACGGCGCAATGAGAGTCGTCCAGACACCCTCCGATCTGCAGCTCGAGGGCGAGATCGGCTTCGTGCCGACTATGGGCGCGTTTCACGATGGACACCTCTCGCTCTTCCGCGCCGCACGCGAAGAGAACGAGCTCGTCGTCGTGAGCCTGTTCGTGAACCCGGCCCAGTTCGACGAGGACGAGGATCTTGGCCGGTATCCGCGCAACGCAACGCGCGACTTCGAGCTCGCCGAGGAGGCGGGCGTGGACGTGCTCTTCGTCCCGGACCGCGACGAGATGTACCCGCCCGGCTTCCAGACGTGGGTGGAGGTCGAGCAGCTCGGCTCCATGCTCGAGGGCCAACACCGTCCGGGCCACTTCCGTGGCGTCGCGACGGTCTGCCTGAAGCTCTTCAACCTCGTCCGCCCGCAGCGTGCGTACTTCGGCCAGAAGGACGCGCAGCAGGTTGCCGTCGTCAGGCAGATGGTGCGGGACCTTGCGGTGCCGGTCGAGATCCGCGTCCTGCCGACGGTGCGAGACGCGAGCGGCCTTGCGCTGTCGTCGCGCAACGGCCTCCTCTCGCCCGAAGAGCGGGAGCGGGCCCTGTCCCTGCCGCGAGCTCTCGCGGCGCGCGACCAGAGCCTGCTGGACGGCCTCGAGGTCGACTACTTCGAGGAGGCCGACTTCGAGCCCCGTGTTCTCGCCGCCGCCGTTCGCGTCGGCGGCACCCGCCTGATCGACAACGTCGTCCTGGAAGGAGACCCGTCGTGAGCAAGTACGCATCGTGGACGCACGGCAAGCTGCCGCTGCCCGAGCTGCTCGAGCTCAAGCGCCGTGGCCAGAAGATCGCGATGGTGACCGCGTATGACTTCCCGAGCGGGCGTATCGCCGACGAAGCAGGTGTCGAGCTCGTCCTCGTCGGCGACTCGGCGGCGATGGTCGTGCTCGGGCACGACTCCACGGTGCCCGCGACGATGGAGGAGCTGCTCCTGTTGACCCGTGCGGTCACGCGCGGCGCCAAGCGACCGCTCGTGATCGCCGACATGCCCTTCGGCTCGTTCCAGGTCTCCGACGCCGACGCGGTCGCGAACGCCGTTCGTTTCGTCAAGGAGGCCGGCGCCGACGCCGTGAAGCTCGAAGGCGCGGGGCCGACCCTGTCGCGGGTGCAAGCCATCGTCGGTGCCGGAGTGCCGGTGATGGGGCACGTCGGCCTGACGCCGCAGTCGGCAACGATGCTCGGCGGGTTCAAGGCGCAGGGCCGCACCGCCGAGAAGGCCGAGCGGCTCTATGAAGACGCGCTCGCGCTCGAGGCGGCCGGGTGCTTCGCGATCGTGCTCGAGGCGGTGCCCGCCGCGATCGCCTCGCGCGTGACCGAGGCGCTGCACGTGCCGACGATCGGGATCGGGGCGGGCGCCGAGTGCGACGGCCAGGTGCTCGTCTGGCACGACCTGCTCGGCCTCTACGAAGGCAAGGCGCCGCGCTTCGTCAAGCGCTACGCCGACCTCGCCGACCAGGCGAGGCGGGCGCTCGAGGCGTACGTCGCGGACGTGCGCGAGGGCCGCTTCCCCGAGGAGCAGCACACCTACGCCATCCCCGACGAGGAGCTCGACGCGTTCGAGGCCTGGCTCGGCGCGCGGGTCTAGCGCCGGTAGAGCTCGCGCACGCCGAAGACGAGCAGGCCGACCGCCCAGGCGACGAAGGCCAGCTCGATCACGTGGAAGGCTGCGTCGCCGGCTCCGTGGTCGCTACCCCCGCTGCGGAAAACGTCCTCGCCGTAGACCGCGAGGCGGACCGGCCACACGACGAACAGCGAGAGCGCGATCGGCGCCGAGGCGAAGGCCAGCACGTGCCGGGCCTGCCGGAAGGTCGTGCCGCCGACGAGACGCGTGGCCCAATGGAGGATCAGGCCGCCCGCAAAGTACACGGCCGCGCCATAGATCCCACCGCCGATGAAGGCGACCACGGCGACGAGTAGCCCGTCGTAGGCAACGTCGTCCATGAGCCGCCCGTAGTTCGGCGTCCACAGCACGGAAGCGATCCCGGAGAGCAGGATCAGCGCGAGCACCGCTTCGCTGCGGAGCCGGGCCGCAACGTCGGAGTCGTCGCGGAGCGCGGCGAAGACCTCGCGCGGGTTTGCGAGCACGGTCACCGCACGACGCAACCAGAGCCGCTCGTCTGCGTGAGGAGTGACCTCGATTCGAGCGCCCACCGGAGCAGCGTAGCTCCGGCCCTGCAATCCACGACGGGCGTTGCCTTTCTAAAACCCCCTTTTTCACTCTAAAGAGGGACTGCGCGCGCGCCGATGAGCAGTCAGTTCCTCAATTCAAGCGGCAAACGAAGACAGGAGATCCGGAGATGAAACGAACACCTCGACCGCGCTCGACCTGGTCCCCGACGCGCAAGCTGCTGGCATCGCTTGCCGTGCTGGGCGCGGCCGCGAGCATCGCGGGTCTCGGGACGTTCGCGACCTTTACCAGCTCGACGTCCGCGAGCCACACGGTCTCGTCCGGCACGGTCACGATCGCGCTGGGCGCGACGGGCGCCTCGACGAACAGGCTCAACATCGGGGCGACGGCAATCGCCCCCGGCGACACGCTCCAGCGCAGCGTCGACCTGATCAACCAGGGCTCGCTCGATCTCGCCTCGGTCACGCTGACGACCTCGGCGACGACCAGCTCGCTGCTCGACACCGACGTCACGAACGGCCTGCAGATGGTGATCGACAAGTGCTCGGTCGCCTGGACGGAAGCCGGCCCGCCCTACACGTACACGTGCAGCGGCTCGACCTCGAGCGTCCTCGCCTCGCGCGCGGTGATCGGAAACAGCCTGGCGCTCTCGGGCCTCAGCTCGCTGACCGCCGGCGCGACCGACCATCTGCGCGTCACGCTCACGCTGCCGAGCGGAGCCGGCAACACGCTTCAGAACCAGACGTCCACCATCAGCTACGCCTTCAACGGCACGCAGCGCACCGCGACCAACAAGTAGTCGGGGTCACGCGTGCGCGCACGAAGCGCAAGCAGGAGACGGAGCGACGCCCAGGCGGCGCTCCGTCTTCCTGCGTTCCGGACCATCGTCGAGTACCTCATGCGCGCCGGGCTGGCGCTCGCGGTCCTCGTGCTGATCCTGCTCGGGCTCCTGCCCCACACGGGTTGGTACCGGACCGAGACCGTGCTCTCGGGCAGCATGAGGCCGATGTTCGGGCCCGGCGACCTGGTCGTCGTCACGCCCGAGCCCACCCGGGATGTCCGGGTGGGGCAAGTGATCAGCCTCCACATCCCCGTCGGCGATCACCACGTGCAGACCCACCGCGTGGTCGCCGTGCTCCGCGGCGGCGACAACCCGATCGTCCGCACGAAGGGAGACGCGAACAACGCGCGCGACCCGTGGGCCTCGAAGTTGCAAGGCACGACCGCGTGGCGCGTCCGGCTCGTCGTCCCCAAGGCGGGCCTGGCGATCGCCTGGCTGCGAAGCCCGATCGTCCGGACGATCTCCATCTTCGCCGCGCCGCTGCTCCTGGCCCTGTTCGGGCTGTGGCGGATCTGGCGCGTTCCCCCCGACGGCGAGAGAAACGAGGACCAGGATGCGCCTCCGCGCGCCACGCAGCTCGGCTGAGCCGCCCTCGATCAGGCGTCCTGTGCGCTGGGGTGCGGTCATCGGGTCGGCGCTGGCCTCGTTCGCCGTGGTCTCGGTCTCCCTCGCGGGCCTGAGCTCCTTTGCGACCGGCGGGCCGCAGACGATCGTCTCCAAACGCATCTTCCCGGGCCCGCGCTCCGTGCCGGCACAGGACCTTCGCGACGCGAGCAGCGGTACCGAGGTCAACAAGACGGACGAGGAGTCGTACGCCGCCGACGCCCTCATCGTCCCGACGGGAACGGCCATCGCCTCGGGCACGAACCGCTACCTCGAGTACACGATGAACAGCGGACGTCCGGGAGGCCTTTCCGTCTCGAGCCCGGTGTTCAACTTCCGCCTCGCCAGCGCGGGAGGCGCCCAGTCCGGCAACGCCTGCTTCTGGTTCGAGGTTCGCTCCGGCGGCTCCGTGATCGGGACGCACGGAAGCTACGCCGGTGCGGCCGGCTGCAGCACGGGGACGACGCAGACGACGTTCTCGACCGCGATTCCCGAGGTGACCAGTACCGACCAGGTCAACGGCCTGGTCGTGCGCGTGTACCCGTGGGAAACCGGTACCAAGACGAAGGTCATCAATGTCGACCTGGCGACCGTCAGCGGCTCGACGCCGTACGCCGCCTTCACCGCCTACGAGATCCAGTCCGTCGACGACACGAGCGGCACGCCGGCGACGACCCCGTGGTCGCTCGCGACGGTCGACGCAACCGCCTACACGGCGGCGAGCAACTGGCCGTCGGCCGCTCCGGTGACGACGAAGTACCTCAAGCCGACCTTCGAGCCCTTCGTCCCGACCGGCTCCGTCGTCACCGGCGCCACGCTGACGAACGTCTGGCGCGCTTCGGCCGCAGTCACCAACGGCGGCTCCCTCTGCTACTACCTCGAGACCTTCAACGGCGCGACCTCGCTCGGGACGCACGGCAGCAGCGGCTCGCCCCAGGCCTGCACGAGCAGCGGCACGACCTTCACGACCGACACGGTCTCCCTGCCCGAGGTGAATACCGTCGCGAAGGCCAATGCGCTGGTGATCAAGCTCTACTACTGGATCTCGCCGCTGTGCGGCGGCGGCGGCAATCCCGGCTGCGTCAAGTCGGTGACCGACCGCGCGCAGGTCACCTTCTCCTACTACCTCGACTGAGCAGTCTCCCCCGTTAAGGGGAGAGGCGCGGGCGCGCGACTGCCGACAAGAGACGAGTGATGCGGCTCCGGATCCTCACCCCTGGCGCGACGACGAACAAGGTGATCGCCACGATCGCCGTTCTCGGCGCGGCCGCGGCGATCGCCGGGCTCGGCACGTTCGCGACGTTCACGAGCTCGACCAGCACGAGCCACACGATCGCGAGCGGCACCCTCTCCCTGACCTCCGGGCCGGTCAACCGGCTCGGCACGGGGGCGAGCCTCATCGCAGCAGGCGACTCCATGCAGCGCGCGATCGACCTCAACTACGCCGGCTCCGTGGACATGGGCTCGGCGACCCTGACGACGAGCGCCTCCCCCTCCTCCACTCTCGACACGGACACCACCGACGGCCTCCAGCTCGCGATCGACAAGTGCTCGGTCGCCTGGACGGAGTCGGGCCCGCCCTACACCTACACCTGCGGCGGCTCGGTCTCCCCGGTGCTCGCTTCTCGGCCGCTCATCGGTAGCAACGTCGCCCTCTCCAACCTCACGCTCACCGCCGGGACGACCGACCACCTCCGCGTGACGGTCACCCTCCCGAGCACCGCCGGCAATGCCTTCCAGAACCTCTCGTCGACGGTCGGCTACACGTTCACCGGCGTCCAGCGCGCCGGGACCAGCCAGTAACACGGGCAGCCGTGTGCCTCTCCTCGGCCACAGTGGGCGGCGGGGCCGTCCGGGACAGCTCCTCGCCTCGACCGCACTCCTCGTAGGCGCGGCCGGGCTGACGGCACTCGGCCTGTGCGCCGGGTTCGCCAACGCGAGCACACCTGCGGCCGGGGGGCACCACCCCAGGCTCTCGGTCACGCCACGTGCCCTCGCCCGCGTCGGGGCGCTCGCGCCGGGCGACCGGGCCGAGCGCACGCTCGAGCTTCGCTACCGCGGCACCGGTCGGTTCACGGCCGTGATGCTCCGGATGAGAAGCCGCAACAACTCGGTGCTCAACTCGGCCACGCGCCCCGGACTCCAGCTCACGATCGAGCGCTGCGCCAGGCGCTGGACGAGGAAGGGCCGGACCAAGGCCTACGTCTGCCGCGGAAAGCACTGGAGCGTGCTGAAGGCGATCCGCGTGAGCGGTGAACGGCGGCTCACGCTGCGGCACCTCTCCCGCCTCCCCGGCAAGACCGATCACCTGCGCTTCACGATGAGTCTGCCCCGAACCGCAGACAACGGGCTTCAGGGCAGGATCTCTCGCATGGTCTACCGCTTCACCGGAGTCGCGGCGGGCTAAGCAGCGACGTGCTCGCGTGCCGGCAGGAGCTCGCGCAGGTACTGCCCGGTGAACGAATCCTCGACGGCGGCCACCTGCTCCGGCGTGCCGGTCACGATCACCTCGCCCCCGCCCTCGCCACCCTCGGGGCCGAGGTCGACGATCCAGTCGGCCTGCTTGATCACGTCGAGGTTGTGCTCGATCACGAGCACGGTGTTGCCCGCGTCGACGAGCCGCTGCAGCACCTCCAGCAGCTTCTCGATGTCGGCGAAGTGAAGCCCGGTGGTCGGCTCGTCGAGGATGTAGAGCGTTCGCCCGGTCGCGATCTTGCCGAGCTCCTTCGCCAGCTTGACGCGCTGCGCCTCGCCGCCTGAGAGCGTCGTGGCCGGCTGGCCGAGCTTGACGTAGTCGAGCCCGACGTCGTGGAGCGTCTGCAGGCGCCGCCTCAGCTTCGGGATCTTGGCGAAGAAGCGCAGCGCCTCCTCGACCGACATGTCGAGCACGTCGGCGATCGACTTCCCCTTGAAGCGCACCTCGAGCGTCTCGCGGTTGTAGCGCTTCCCGCCGCAGGTCTCGCACGGCACGTAGACGTCCGGCAGGAAGTGCATCTCGATCTTGATCGTGCCGTCGCCCTTGCACGTCTCGCAGCGGCCGCCGCGTACGTTGAACGAGAAACGGCCCGGCTTGTAGCCGCGCACCTTCGCCTCCGGGGTGAGCGAGTAGAGCTCGCGGACCGGCGTGAAGATGTCGGTGTAGGTCGCGGGGTTCGAGCGCGGCGTGCGGCCGATCGGCGACTGGTCGATGTCGATCACCTTGTCGAAGCACTCGATGCCCTCGACGGCGTCGTGGTCGCCCGGCTTCACGCGCATCCGGTGCAGCCGGTTGGCGAGCGCCTTGTAGACGATCTCGTTCACGAGCGTCGACTTGCCGGAGCCCGAGACGCCGGTGACGCAGATGAACTTGGCGACCGGGAAGTCGACGTCGATGTCCTTGAGGTTGTGCATCCGCGCCCCGCGGACGGAGAAGCTGCCGAGGTCGTCCGCGCGCCGCTCCGGGATCGCGATCTCGCGCTTGCCCGAGAGGAACTGCCCGGTGATCGACTTCGCGTTCCGCTCGACCGCCTTCGCCGTGCCCTCCGCGACGACGTGCCCTCCGTGGACGCCGGCGCCCGGGCCCATGTCCACCAGGTGATCTGCCGCCCGCATCATCTGCTCGTCGTGCTCGACCACGAGCACCGTGTTGCCGAGGTCGCGCAGCCGCTCGAGGGTGCCGATCAGCTTGCCGTTGTCGCGCTGGTGGAGACCGATCGAGGGCTCGTCGAGGATGTAGAGCACGCCCACGAGCTGGCTTCCGATCTGCGTCGCGAGCCGGAGCCGCTGCGCCTCGCCGCCGGAAAGCGTCGAGGCGGCGCGGTCGAGCTGCAGGTAGCCGACGCCGACGTTCTCGAGGAAGGTCAGCCGCTCACGGATCTCCTTCAGGATCCGCGCGCCGATCAGCTGCTCGGTCTCGGTCAGGTCGAGCCCGTCCACGAACTCGATCGCCCGCTGCACCGACATCCGGGTGAAGTCGTGGATGTTCTTGCCGCCGACGGTGACGGCCAGGACTTCCGGCTTCAGTCGCGCACCGTGACAGACCGGGCAGGGGCGGAAGCTCATGTACTCCTCGATCCGCTCGCGCTGCTGGCTCGAGTCGGTCTCCCGGTAGCGGCGCTCGAGGCTCGCGACGATGCCCTCGAAGGCGAGCATGTAGGAGCGCTTGCGCCCCATCCGGTTCCGATACTGGATGTAGACCTTGTCGCCGTTCGTGCCGAAGAGGAAGAGGCTCTGCCGCTCCTCGTCGAGGTCCTGCCACGGCGTCTCGAGGTCGATCTCGTAGCGGTCGGCGATCGCCTGGATGACGGACTCGTAGAAGCTCGAGTTGCCGAGCGACCAGGGGACGAGCGCGCCCTCGCTGATCGAGAGCGTCGGGTCGGGCACCAGCAGGTCGGGGTCGATCTCCTGCTGGGCCCCGAGTCCGGTGCAGCGCGGGCAGGCGCCGTGCGGCGAGTTGAAGGAGAAGATGCGAGGCTCGAGCTCCGGGAGCCCCACGCCGTGCTCCGGGCAGGCGAAGTTCTCCGAGAACGTGGTCGACTCGCCGTCGAGCACGTCGATCACGACGAGGCCATCGGCGAGCTGGGCCGCGGTCTCGACCGACTGGGCGAGTCGCGTGCGCAGGTCCGGCTTCAGCACGAGCCGGTCGACGACGACCTCGATCGTGTGCTTGAACTTCTTGTCGAGCTCGATCGGCTCCTCGAGCAGCTTGACCTCGCCGTCGACCTTGACCCGGGTGAACCCTTCCGCCCGCAGCTCCTCGAGCAGGTCCTTGAACTCGCCCTTGCGGTCGCGCACGACGGGCGCGTTGACGGTGAACTTCGTCCCCTGCTCGAGCTGGAGGATCTGGTCGACGATCGCCTCCTGGCTCTGCCCGGCGATCGGGCGCCCGCACACCGGGCAGTGCGGCTTGCCGATCCGCGCGTAGAGCAGGCGCAGGTAGTCGTAGATCTCGGTGACCGTGCCGACGGTCGAGCGCGGGTTGCGGCTCGTCGTCTTCTGGTCGATCGAGATCGCGGGGCTGAGGCCGTCGATCGAGTCCACGTCCGGCTTCTCCATCATCTGGAGGAACTGGCGGGCGTAGGCGGAGAGGCTCTCCACGTACCGGCGCTGGCCCTCGGCGTAGATCGTGTCGAAGGCCAGGCTCGACTTGCCGGAACCGGACAGCCCGGTGACGCAGATCAGCTTCAGGCGCGGCAACCGCACGGTGACGTCCTTGAGGTTGTGCTCCCTGGCGCCGTGAACGACGAGCTCTTCCTGGCCCATAACCAAGCCAGTCTAGCGCCCCCGGAGGACGCGAACAAGTGTTCGCTTTTCCGCGTCTAGCTGACGTCGGATCGGTCGACTGCGACCGCGCCGGCAACGGCGAACACGGCGGCGTAGGCGAGCGCGACGAGGAGGCCGGGCCAGAAACTCGAGCAGCTCGCTGGTGGAGGTACCGGCGGAGGCCACCGCCGCGATCGCGTGGCCCGGCGCGTACTCCTGGACGCCGGCGATCGACAGCACCGGCTCTCCGACCAGGAGCCAGATCAGCGCGAGCACGATGGCCGCCGTCTGCCGCCGGAAGAGGGCTCCGATCCCGACGCCGACCACGGCCGCGAGCGCGCCGGCGCCGAGGATCCCGAGGTAGGTGTCCAGCACGGTTCGGGTGGCGAGCTGGAGCGGCACCGACTTCCCCTCCAGCCAGACGGCCGCGATCGACCACGTCACGAGCTCGGCGAACCCGGCCACGAGCATCCCGGCGATCGCGCCGCCGATCAGCTTCGCCGCCACCACACGCTCCCGGACGGGGGTCACGAGGAAGGTGTGCGCGATCGTCCCGTGGGCGTACTCGCCCGCCGAGTCGACGATGCCGACGATCAGCGCCACGATCGCCCCGATCGCCGCGAACTGCGACGATCGAGCGCTGCTCGCTCACGCCGGAGAGCTGGAGCTGCGAGGTCGAGGCGATTCGCGTCGAGGTCACGAATGCCGAAAGCCCGAGGATCATCAGCCCGAGCCAGAGGAAGAGGCGGGTCGTGGCCAGCTTGAGGAGCTCGGCGCGGACGAGCCGGATCACGCCGACCCCTCCGAGGTCAGCGCGAGGAAGACCTCTTCGAGCGTCGCCCCTTCCGCGCGCAGCTCGTGCAGGACGATGCCGGCCGCCGCGGCCACCTCCCCCACCCGCTCCGGGGTTGCCGCCACCCGCAGCTCGCCGTCGCCGACCTGCGTCGCCTCGATTCCGGCCTCGGCGAGCAGCCCGAGGAGCCTCTCGGCTTCCGGAGCGCGCACGACGGTGCCGCCGGCGGCGCGCGCGATCAAGGTCTCCAGCGGCTCCTGCGTCACAAGCCTGCCGTGGTGGATGATCACGACCTCGTCGGCGAGCTGTGCTACCTCGGCTAGCACGTGGCTCGAGATGAAGACGGTGCCGCCGCCCGCCGAGAAGGCGCGCAGGAAGTCGCGCAGCCAGCGGATTCCCTCGGGATCGAGCCCGTTCGCCGGCTCGTCCAGCACCAGCAGCTCGGGCTCGCCCAGGAGCGCGCCCGCGACGCTCAGCCGCTGGCGCATGCCGAGGGAGTAGCCGCCCACCCTTCGCCGCGCGGCGCCGCTGAGCTCGACCTGGGCGAGAACCTCGTCCGCGCGCGAGACCGGGATCCCGGCCGCGAGGGCGAGCACGCGGAGGTGGTTCCTCCCGGAGCGGGTCGGATGGAAGCTGTCGGCCTCGAGCACTGCTCCGACCCTCCGCAGCGGCTCCCGCAGCTGCCGGTAGGGCCGGCCGTCGACCCGCGCTTCGCCCGCCGTCGGCCGGACGAGCCCGAGCACCGCCCTCAGCGTGGTGGTCTTGCCCGCGCCGTTCGGGCCGAGAAAGCCCGTGACCCGACCCGCCGGTACCGAGAAGCTCAGGTCGTCGACGGCGACCGTCGAGCCGTATCGCTTCGTCAGCTCCCGCACCTCGATCGGAGGCTGCTCGGGCATCAACCGGCGAGTTGCTCGACGAGGCGGTACACGCTCCGCGCGTGTGGCACGTGCTCGATCTGGAGCGGTCCTGCGACCAGCGTGCCGTAGCCGAGCAGGCGCCCAGGCAGGCTCTGCTCGAGATCGAGGTTCTCGAGGGAGCGCAACCTCACAGCCGAGGATCGCCGCCGCAACGTTCCATCCACGACGAACAGTTTCTCTGTCGTCACCACCAGGTGCGCGCGTTCCCAGCGCCAGACCGCGCGCAGGAGTACACCTGCCGCCACCGCGAGGAGGACGGCGCCCGGAATCGGCAGCGGAAACGGCAGCGCGAGCAGGATCGCGCCCGCGCTGGCCATGACGGCCACCTGCGCGAGCGGTCGCGCGAGGACCACGCCGTGCCGGCGGGCGTCGAAGCAGACCTCCTCGTGCGCGTTGGCGTGCATCGACCCGCTTGCTTCGCCGGGCCGCGGATCGATCCTGCCACCGGTGTTTGCACTGCTCCTTACATGGCGAAAACGCCTGGAGATGAGCGATACCGCCCGCCGTGCCTTCATCTCGACCGTGGTCGCGGTCGCCGTGATCGCGATCTCGCTCGCGCTCTGGAAGCTGAAGCTCGTGATTGCGCTTGTCTTCCTCGGCTTCATCCTCGCTGCCGCGATGCGCCCCGGAGTCGAGCGGATGGCCCAGTACCGGATCCCGCGCCCGGCGGGTGTTGCCTTGCACTACCTCGCGGTGGTCGCTGCGCTCGGGCTGCTGCTCTGGGTCGCAGTTCCGCGCGCCATCGACCAGGTCGACCAGGCACTCGGAGGCGTGCCCACCTCCCAGCTCGAGCTGGACCAGAAGGCTAAGCACTCGACGGGCCTCAAGCACCAGTTTTTCGTAGGCCTGCAGAAGCGGTTGAACAAGCTCCCCTCTGCCGGGAGCGTCGTACACCGCACGGTTTCGATCGGGCGGAAGGCCCTTGAGGCGATCGTCGGCATCTTCTTTGTCTTCGCGACCGCGGCCTACTGGATCTTCGAGCGCGACAAGGCGATCGGCTTCGTCAGCTCGCTCTTACCGCGGAAGCGGCGGAGGCTTGTCCGCGACACTTGGGAGCTGATCGACGCGAAGCTCGGCGCGTACGTCCGCGGGACCCTGCTCCTGGTCGCGTTCGTGGCGACCGTGCTCTCGCTGTCGTTCTGGGCGATCGGCGTGCCGTTCTGGCTCCTGCTCGGCGTCTTCGCAGGGGTAGTCGAGATCGTGCCGGTGATCGGGCCCTTGCTGGCCGCGGTCCTGTCGATCGGGGTCGGCCTGACAGAGTCGTGGCAGGTGGGTCTCTTCGCCGGGATCGCCGTCGTCGTGGTGCGGCAGTTCGAGGACTACATCGTGATCCCGCGCGTGATGGGGCACGTCACCGGGCTGTCGCCGCTCCTCGTGCTCGTCTCCGTCAGCGCGATCGCGCTGCTCTTCGGCGGCTTCTACGTGTTGATCGCGACCCCGTTCGTCGCCGTTCTGGTCACGCTTGTGGACGTGATCGTGCGCGACAAGGACCCGGCCGAGGAGGACGTGCCGACCGTGCTGTTCGCGAAGGAGTCCTAGGCTTTTCGCCAGCGGCCGAAGATCAGGCCGCCAAGGGTGAAGCCCAGGCCGAACGTTCCGACCGAGAACGCGCCGATCGCGACGGCCTTTCGCCACGAAGAGAGGCGCTCCCACCGGCCGATCGCCTCCTGTTCCTCGGTCGTCAGCGGCTCGCCGCGACGCTGCTTGCGCATGGCGCCGCCTGCTCGCAAACCGAGGTAGAGGTCATCGAAGATCTCGGTTGATTCGTCCGCCATGATTTCAGTGTATAGCCTGCTTCGCCGTTCTCTATGCGCCTCCTCCACATCTCCGATCTGCACGTGGGCAGCGCCGAAACAGCCCACGTGCAGGGAAGTCTCGAGCCTCTGATCGAGCGGGTCGGACCGGAGCTGATCGTGGTCACGGGGGACCTGACGCACCGCGGCCGGCGAGACCAGCACGAGCGTGCGGCTGCCTTTCTGCGGGGGCTCGGCCGGCCCCTGCTCGTGATCCCGGGGAACCATGACATCCCCTACACCTTCCCCGCCCGCTTCACGCGGCCCTTCGCGGAATTCGAGCGCCAGTGGGAGAGCGCCGAGCCCGTTCACGGCTCCGAGGGTGTCTACGTCGTCGGCCTCAACTCGGTGCGGCCCTGGCGGCACCAGTCCGGCGGGATCAGCCGCTCGCAGATCGCCCGGACGAGAGAGTTGCTGGCCCGCGCGCCCGAAGACGCGCTCAAGGTCGTCGCGCTGCATCACCACCTGGTCGGGGCGCCGTGGCGATCGCGGAAGAAGCCTGTGTCCCGCCGCTCCGAGGTGCTGGCGGGCCTCGTCGACGCCGGTGCCGAGCTCATCCTCGCCGGGCACATCCACCAGGCGGCAGTGAGCGAGCGCCACGAGTTCGAGGTGGAGCACAACGGCTTGCGGGGCGTCACCGTCTCGATCGCGCCGGGCCTGGGACAGCCGCGGCCCAACCGACGCGGCGAGGCGCGAGGCCTCCACGTCTACGAGGCGCAGCCGGACTCGCTCGTCGTCCAAACCTACGTCTGGCGCGAAGACGACTGGGGGCTCACGGCTACGCGACGCTTTCCGCGGGGCCGATCGCCGCTCCGGATCGAGCCCGCGTAGGTCGTTACCTCCGCGCGAGCAGCTCGGCCTTCTTGCGCTCGAAGTCCTCGGGCGTGATCGCGCCCTCGTCGCGCAGCTCGCCGAGCCTCCGCAGCTGCTCGGAGACGTCATCGGGCTCGGAGGCGCCCTTGGGCGGCGATCCGAATGTCGTCGCCGGGCCCCGACGGTCGCGCCCCGGGGGCGGCTTGCGAGCGTCAGGCCCGGTGATCGGCCGGTGCTGGACGAAGTGGCGGTAGGCGATCACGAGCAGCGAGGCGGCGATGATGGAGAGCAGCCAGGCGGAGAACGCCGTGCCCGAGTCGATTTCCCGGCCGAATGCCGTCACCGCGATTCCGCTCCCGATCAGCGAGCCGACGAGACCGAACAGCGTCGTCATCCAGATCGGCATCGGATCCGGGCCCGGCACCGCCCAGCGGGCGAGGCCGCCGATGACGAAGCCGATGATCAGGGCCTGGATGATCGCGCCGATCATGGCGAAAGCTTAGGCCCGCCTATGCCGGTGCTTCCGCGGCGGCCTGGAGCTCGCGCCGTAGCTCCTTGATCTCGTCGCGAAGCTTTGCGGCGTACTCGAACCTGAGCTCCTCCGCCGCGGCGAACATCTCTTCCTCGAGGGTGACCACGAGCCGCTCGAGCTCGGCCGGCGCCATGCCCTCGACCTCGGCACGACCCCTGCGTCGCCGCCCGGGAACCGTGGGCGACTCGAGCGAGAGGAACTCGGCGATGTCGGAGACGCCCTTGACGATCGACTCCGGCGTGATCCCGTTCTCCTCGTTGTAGGCCAGCTGCTTGGCGCGTCGGCGGTTCGTCTCCTCCAGCGCGCCCTGGATCGCCTCCGTCAGCTTGTCGGCGTAGAGCAGCACCTTGCCGTTGATGTTGCGCGCCGCGCGGCCGATCGTCTGGATCAGAGCGGTCTTTCCGCGCAGGAAGCCCTCCTTGTCGGCGTCGAGGACGGCCACGAGCGAGACCTCGGGCAGGTCGAGGCCCTCCCGCAGGAGGTTGACGCCGACGAGCACGTCGTACTCGCCGAGCCGCAGCTCGCGGATGATCTGGATCCGCTCGAGCGTGTCCACCTCGGAGTGGAGGTACCTCGCCTTCACGCCCGACTCGAGCAGGTAGTCCGTCAGGTCCTCGGCCATCTTCTTGGTCAGCGTCGTGACGAGCGTGCGCTCGCCCGCCTGTTCGCGCTTCCGGATCTCGTTGAGGAGGTCGTCGATCTGGTTCTTCGTCGCGCGCAGCTCGACCTCGGGGTCGACGATGCCGGTCGGACGGACGAGCTGCTCGGCCACTCGCGTCGAGTGGCGCAGCTCGAACGCGCCCGGCGTTGCGGACACGAACACGAGCTGCGGCACCTTCTCGAGGAACTCGTCGAAGCGAAGCGGCCGGTTGTCCAGCGCCGACGGCAAGCGGAAGCCGTGGTCGACCAGCGTCTCCTTGCGCGAGCGGTCGCCTTCGTACATCCCGCCCAGCTGGGGCACGGTCTGGTGGGACTCGTCAACCATGACGACGAAGTCCGACGGGAAGAAGTCGAGCAGCGTGTGCGGCGCCGAGCCCGGCGGGCGACCGTCGAGGTGACGCGAGTAGTTCTCGATCCCGTTGCAGAAGCCGAGCTCCTGCATCATCTCGAGGTCGTACTCGGTGCGCTGCCGCAGCCGGTGCGCCTCGAGCATCTTTCCCGCCGACTCGAACTGCTTGACCTGCTCCTCGAGCTCGTGGCGGATCTGCTCGGAGGCGCGCTCGATCGTCGGCTTCGAGGTCACGTACTGCGTCGCCGGGAAGAGCGCGAGGTGGTCGAGCTTGCCGTAGACCTCGCCCGTCAACGGATCGAAGTGCGTGATCTGCTCGACCTCGTCGCCGAAGAACGAGATCCGATACGCCGACTCCATGTGCGCCGCCTGCACCTCGACCACGTCGCCCTTGACGCGGAACTTGCCTCTGCCGAGCAGGGTGTCGTTGCGGACGTACTGGATGTCGATCAGCTTCCGCAACACGAGGTCGCGGTCATGCTCTTCGCCCTGGTTCAGCAGCACGACCCGCTTCTCGTACTCCTCGGGCGAGCCGAGGCCGTAGATGGCGGAGACCGACGCGACGATGATCACGTCGCGGCGCGAGAGCAGCGCGGCCGTCGCGGCGTGGCGAAGGCGGTCGATGTCGTCGTTTCGCGACGAGTCTTTCTCGATGTAGAGATCGGCCTGCGGTACGTACGCCTCGGGCTGGTAGTAGTCGTAGTAGGAGACGAAGTACTCGACCGCGTTGTCGGGGAAGAACTCCCGCAGCTCGTTGCAGAGCTGCGCGGCGAGCGTCTTGTTGTGCGCGATCAGGAGCGTGGGCCTCTGCACCTGCTCGACGATCCAGGCCATCGTCGCCGTCTTCCCGTTCCGGTGGCGCCGAGGAGGGTCTGGAAGCGGTCGCCCGCCTCGATTCCCTCGGAGAGCTCGGCGATCGCCTGCGGCTGGTCGGCCATCGGCGAGTACGCCTGAGATGTTTTGAACTCCGCCATCGAGCTAAGAGGCTACCCGGTGACTACGTCCATGCCGATGCGCTTCCAACCCCGTGTTGACCGGCCGCCCTACGGCTCCTATGCGGCGATCGTCGGCTCCTTCGCGGGCCTGCTGGCAGCCGCCGGCGCGCTCGGACGGCTGCTCGAACGGGACCCGCAATGCCAGTCGGCTCTCGACTTCGCGCTCCTCTCGGCCGCGACGTTCAAGGCGGCGAGGACGCTTGCCCGTGACGACGTGACCAGCTTCATCAGGCAGCCGTTCGTCTACGGCGATCCCCCGGCCCTCGACGAGGAGCAACCCATCGCAGGTGGAGCGCAGCAGGCGATCGGGGAGCTCGTGACCTGCACCCGCTGCGTCGGCACGTGGGCCGCTGCCGGCCTCGCCTCGACGCAGATCCTGGCTCCGCGGTTCGGCCGCCTGCTGACCTGGTCGCTCGGCGCCGCGGCGGTGAACGACTTCCTCCAGGCCGGTTTCACGGCGCTCACCAGGAAGGCGAACTAGGCAGCCGGAGCGAGCTCGACCCTGCGCCGGCCCAGCTCGCGAGCCGAGGCGACCGCGACCACCGCCATCGTGGCGGTCTGCACCGCGGCGAAGCCGATCAGGACAGGTGTCGTCCCGTACGCATCGAGCACCGGACCAACGACGAACAGCCCAAGCGGGTTGACTACCGCCCAGCCGACCATCGCCGTGGTGAGGACGTTCGGCCGTAGCGCCGGCGGCACGCGCAGGGTCGTGATCGCATGCAGGCTGGGATTGACCAGGCCGTTGGCGACGCCCGAGGCGAGGATCAGGGCGCAGAGGGCGACCGCGGGAAGCGGCAGCCAGAGCAGCCACAGCGGCGCCGCCTGTCCGAGAGCGCACACCGCGATCACGGCAAGACCCTCGAAGCGACGCGTGAGGAAGCGGAAGGAGATCGCGTTTCCGATCACCGCGCCGACGCCGAACGAGGCGATCAGTGCGCCCGCGATCAGCGGCTCGTGCCCGAACCGCGACAGCACCAGCACCGGCACGGCGACGAAGAACGCCGTCCACGCGGCATCGCCCACCCAGAAGGTCGGCCACCAGACGCGAAGCAGCGGGTCGCGCGCGATGAAACGAATGCCCGCTTTCAGGCTGCGGTCCTGGGATTCCTGAGCGACCGGTGGCCGCTGCGGCACGAAGCCCGCGACGAGTGCGACGGAGACGACGTAGGTCGCGGCGTCCACCAGCAGCACCGAGGTCGCCCCGATCAGGCCGATCAGCACCCCGGCCAGGGCCGGGCCTGCGAGCAACGTCGTCCTGTTGGCAGCCTGGAAGAGCGCGTTGGCCTCGGTGACCTGTTGCTCGCCTTCCCCGAGCAGCTCCGGCACGATCACCTTCTGCGCCGCGAAGCTCGGGGCAGCCAGCGCGCCCAGACAGAACGCGACGGCGATCAAGATCGGGAACGACAGCCCCCCGCTCCAGTGCAAGACGGGGATCACGATCATCAGGGGGGCCCGCGCGCCGTCGCAGAGCATCATGGTTCGACGCGCGCCCAGGCGGCCGAGGACCCGACCGCCCGGGAAGCCGAGCAGCGCCAGCCCGATCACCTCCGCCGCCACGACGTACGTGGTCTGCGTCGCCGAGTGGGTGGTGACGATCACGAACCACGGCAGCGCGAGCCAGGTCATCTGCGCGCCCGTGGTCGAGATCACCTCGGCCGCGAGCAGCGCGACGAGCGCCCGGTCCCGCAGGAGAGCCGTCCGGCTCACGCGCGCACGACCTCGACGTCGCCGCTCATCGCCGTCACCTGGAGCTCGACCAGCGGCCCGTCGTCGCCGGCCGCGTCGTCGCCGAGCTCGAGCTCCGAGGAGACCTCACCGCTCATCGAGCGCGCGTCGATGTAGACGCGCGAGCCCTGCTTGATCCCGACGAGGATGTCGCCCGAGGCCGAGGTGAGATCGACCCGCCCCTCGGCCACGCTGCGCACCTGCTGGTCACCGGAGGCGGTGCGCACCTTGACACTCCCGCCCGCCTCCCCGAGCTCGACGTCTCCCGAAGCGTTGTCGACGCGGGCCTCGCCGTCGACCCGGCCGACCTCGACGTCGCCGCTCGCCACCTTCGCGTCGAGCGACTCGACGAGCTCAAGTGCGACGTCGCCGGAGGCGCTCTTCACCTCCGCCGCGCCGAGCCGCCCGCGGCTGCGCAGATCGCCGGAGGCCGTCTTCGCGCGGAGCGCGGAGCCCTCGGGGGCTTGCACGCGCAGGCGAACCTCGGCCTTCGAGCGCTTGACCTTCACGGTCAGCTCGTCGCCGCGCAGCTCGACCTGCGCGTCCTCGACTGCGGCCTCGTTGCCGCTCACGGTCTCGAGCTCCACGACGGCCTCGGTAACCGATGCCGCCTCGACCTCGATCTCGCCGGCAGGAATCGAGAGCTCGAGCCGCAGCGGCCCGGATGCCGGGAACGTCTCGACCCTCATCGCTTCCTCCTGGGCGGCCGCGGAGGCCGCCGGTCGACCTTGACCTCGAGATGCCCAAAGGGGCCCGTGAAGAACGTCATCGCAAACTCCTCCCTCTAGCTCTTGCCGTAGCCGGTCAGGCGTCTGCCCGACTGGCGCCGTGGCGGGCTGGACACGCTTCGTGCAAGCGCGCGGACGAGCCAGGCGTTGACCGAGACCCCCTCGCGGGTGGCCGCAGCCTCGATGCCCGCCTTCAGCCCCTCGGGCAGGCGGAGGGTGATCCGGGCGCTGAGCCCCTCTTCCCCCGCCGGCGCCGGAGCGGCCTCGGGCGACTCGACGTAGACGAGGCTCGGCTCCTGCCCCGCCAGGCGCACCTCGACGTGGCCCGACGGGAGCTGTGCGGAGAGCTCGAGCGCCGCCTCAGAGAGCACGTCCAGGAACCGCAGCCCCGCTGCGGAGCGAAGCGCTCCGCTCAGGCGGGCTGCCGCGGCCTGCGACTCTTCGTCGCCGAGCGCCGCCAGCGAGGCGAGCTCAGCTTCGAGTGCGTCGATGAAGCGTTCCAGTTGCACGGTGACATCATTATGACATCACTAACGCATCTGTCAAGTGTCGTCTTGGCGCTTTACTGTCGTCACGGCGCGTACAGCTGTGAGCGGTAGCCGCGGCGGTAGAGCGTCTTCAGGTGCTCGACCCGCTTGACGTAGTGCCTCGTCTCGCCGAAGGCGATCCCTTTCCCCTCCTCCCGCCAGCGGTCGACGTTGTCCTGGCCCGCGTTGTACGCCGCGAGAGCCGTGCGCTCGTCGCCGTACTTGTCGAGCAGGTGCCGTAGGTACCACGACCCGTAGCGAACGTTGATCTCGGGGTCGTCCAGGTCGGAGACGCGGAAGCGAGAGCCGCCTGTGTGGAGTGCGATCCCCTTCGCGGTGTCGGGGAGCAGCTGCATCAGCCCGATCGCCCCCGAGCTGGAGCGGGCGTTCGCGTCGAACTTGCTCTCCGCGTAGATCACTCCCGCGAGCAGGGCGGGGTCGAGCCGGTAGTTGCGCGCGTGGCCGCGCACGATCGCGTCGTAGTGGAGCGGGTAGCGGATCCGGATGTACCAGGCGGGCTCGGTCGAGTTGACGTAGGCGAAGCCGGCCACGAGCGCGGCGCCGACGAGCAGGACCACGAGCAGCTTCTTCACTCGGCTCTCGCCCCGAGCTCGCTCATCACCTCGCCCACGAACGCGTCGAGCTCGTCGAGCGACCCGTCGTTGACGAAGGCGAATTCGGCCTGCGCAACCTTGACCGAGTCGGGCAGCAGGCGCGGCTCTCGGTCGTCGGTCGCCACGCTGGCGCGGGCGGACCGAACTGCAGGCGGCGCGGTCACCACCACCACGACGTCGAATCGATCCTGGCCCCCGACCTCGTAGAGCAGCGGCACCTCCGTCGCGGTGACCGGCGGAGGATCCGGCAGGTCGGCGAGCTGCTCGCGCCAGTCCAGGTACTCCTCGACTACCAGTGGATGCAACAGCGCCTCGAGCCATTCGAGCGCCTCGTTGTCGGCGAACACGATCTCCGCGATCTTCGTGCGGTCGATCTGGCCCGCCTCGTCGAGGATCCGGTCGCCGAAGCGCGCGGTCAGCGCCTTGCCCACAGCCGGGTCGTCACGAAGCAGGCGATGGACGATCTCGTCGCTGGAGACGACGGCCGCTCCGTGGCGTGCAAACGCGGCGAGTGCCTCGCTCTTGCCGGCTCCGATGCCGCCGGTGATGGCGACGGCGATCGGTCTCGCCAAGATCAGTCGGGTGAGGCTGGAGGCTCGCCCTCGGAGTCGCCGGGGCCTTGCTCGTCGGGCGCGACCGTATCGGCCTCGATGCTCGCGTCGGCCTGCTCGGGAGCCGGCTCCTCTTCCTGGGCGGCGGGCTCCTCTACCGGCGCGGCAGGCTCCTCCGCAGGCGCGGCGGGCTCCTCTGCCTCCGGCGCGGCGTCTGCTTCCTCCACGGGCGGAGCCTCATCGGCGGGCGGCGTCTCAGGGGTCGGCGGCACGTCGGCCTCGACAGCCTCTGCCTGCAGCTCGGCGCCCTCGGGGAAGACCTCCTCGGACAGCCCGAGGTTCGGCGTCCCCTCGACGGCCTCCGAGTCGTCTGCGCGCTCGGTGACACCGCCGCCCTCGACCCGCTTGAGGGAGAGAGACAATCGGCGTCGCTCGGCGTCGACCTCGATGATCCGCGCCTTGACGAGATCGCCCTGCGAGACGACCTCGCGCGGGTTCTCGACGTGGTGCTGAGCAAGCTCGGAGATGTGCACCAGCCCCTCGACCCCGGGCATGATCTCGACGAAGGCGCCGAAGGTGACGACCTTCGTGACCTTTCCCTCGACCTCGTCGCCTTCGTGGTAGGTCTCGAGCACCTGCTGCCACGGATCCGACTGCGTCTGCTTGAGCCCGAGCGAGATGCGCTGGCGCTCGCGGTCGATGTCGAGCACCTTCACCTTCACGTCCTGACCGATCTCGAGCACCTCCGACGGATGGTTGACGTGGCTCCAGGAGAGCTCGGAGATGTGAATCAGGCCGTCCATTCCGTCGAGGTCGACGAACGCGCCGAAGTCGACGATGTTCGAGATCTGGCCGTCGACGACGTCGCCCGGGTTGAGTCGGTCGAGAATGGCTTGGCGCATCTCCTTGCGCTCGTCCTCGAGCACGGCCCGGCGCGAGAGCACGACGTTGTTGCGCGAGCGGTTGAGCTCGATCACCTTGCAGCGAAGCTCCTGGCCGAGGAACTCGTCCAGGTCCTGCACGCGGCGGATGTCGACGAGCGAGGCGGGCAGGAAGCCGCGCACGCCCAGGTCGAGAATGAGGCCGCCCTTGACGACCTCGATCACCCTCCCGTCGACCGGCTCGCCCGATTCGGCCGCCCGCTCGATCGCCTTCCACGCCATCTCGAAGCGGGCGCGCTTCTTCGACAGGATCAGGCGACCCTCTGCATCCTCCTTAGTGAGGACGAGCGCGTCGATCTCGTCGCCCAGGCTGACCTCGTCGGCAGGGTTGACGGATCGCCTGATCGAGAGCTCCGCGACCGGGATGACACCTTCCGACTTGTAGCCGATGTCGACGAGCACCTCGTCCTTGTCCACGCGCACGACGGTGCCGTGCACGACCTCGCCCTCGTTGATCGTCGGGAAGGTTGCGTCGTAGTCCGGAACGCGCTCGCCGTCCTCCGTCGTCGTCCAGACGCCGGCTTCGTCGAGCTGCTCGCTTGGTCTATCCACGGTTTCACTGGCCATCGAGAAGTTGGTCAGTATAGCCGTGGGGCTTCCACGGCTTTTCGACCCTTCCGAGCGCTAGTGCGGAACCGCGCCGACGCGGCAGAACTCGTTGTCGTAGATGAAGCGAGAGCCGCGCTGCTTGAGCACCGCCTGGACTGTCTTTAGCCCTGTGATGCCGAGGTCGACCTGCGTTCCGCGCGGGATCGAGGTCACGCGCAGGTCGGAGAAGCCAACGTCACCGCACGAGATCGCGGTGCGCTTTGTCACGATCTTGTTGCGCGGGACGCCGCCCGAGACCGGCGACGCCGTGCTCTTGCCGCACTTGCTCGAAAAGCGGATCTTGCCTTTCTGGTTGACGAATCCGAGCAGGTTCGAGCCCTTGTAAGAGCTCGACTTGTAGATGTCCACATGCGGCGCCGGATGAGCGCCGAGGTCGGCGTTCGGGATCGCTTTATGGCCCTTCGGCCAGAACACGAACACCATCCCCCCTGCGCAGTGAACCTGGACTGGCTTGACAACCGGAGCCGAGTGGGGCGTCGCGGCCGTAAGGACTGCAGCGACGGCGACCAGAGCCAGCACCAGCATCCGCCTCACGGCCGGGAGACTAGCGCTTGGCGTCGTTCCAGTCGTCGCCGGTGCCGATGTCGACCCCGAGGGGCGGGTCGAGCGGGAAGGCGTTGCTCATCTCCTCGCGCACGAGCTCCTTCACCGCTGAGGTCTCGGCGTCGGGAACCTCGAGCAGGAGCTCGTCGTGCACCTGCAGCACGAGCCTGGCTGCCCTGCCCTCCTCGCGGAGGCGCCGGTGAATCGCGACCATCGCCTTCTTGATCACGTCTGCCGCCGTTCCCTGCATGACCGAGTTCACCGCGAGCCGCTCGCCGAGGGAGCGGGTCTGGCGATTCGAGGCCCGGATCTCCGGAACCGGCCTCCGGCGGCCAAACAGCGTCGTCACGTAGCCGTCCCTCGCCGCCTGCTCGATCGTGCGCTGGATGAAGTCCTGCACGTGCGGGAAGCGGGCCAGGTAGGCGTCGATGTAGGTCTGCGCCTCCTCGCGCGGGATCTCGAGGTTCTCGGAGAGCCCGAAGGCGGAGATGCCGTAGATGATCCCGAAGTTCACCATCTTGGCGACGTTGCGCTCGTCCTTCGTCAGCGTCGCCGGATCCTTGGCGAGCACCTCGGCGGCGGTCGCAGTGTGGATGTCCTCACCCCGGTCGAAGGCCTCCTTCAGCTTCGGCTCTGCGGACACGTGCGCGAGGATGCGCAGCTCGACCTGCGAGTAGTCGGCCGAGAGCAGCTTGTGCCCGGTCTCGGCGACGAACGCCGAGCGGATCTCACGCCCGAGCTCGGTGCGGATCGGGATCGCCTGCAGGTTCGGGCTCGTGGTCGAGAGCCGGCCGGTCGCGGCAACCGTCTGGTTGAAGGTCGTGTGGAGCCGCGCGTCCTCCGGCGAGATCAGCTCCGGTAGCGGCCCGAGGTAGGTGTTGAGCAGCTTCGAGTACTCCCGCCATTCCTCGATCACCGGGACGATCTCGTGCTCCGAGCGGATCGAGCGCAGGACGCGCGTGTCGGTCGAGTATCCGGTCTTGCCCTTGCGCCCCGGCGTCAGCCCGAGCGTCTCGAACAGGACCCGCGCCACCTGCTGGGTCGAGCCGAGCATGAACTCCTCGCCCGCGAGCTCGTAGGCCTTCGACTCGAGCTCCTCGACACGGTCGGCGAGGCGCGCGGTGATCTCGCCCATCCGGTAGGTGTCCACCTTCACCCCGGCCGCCTCCATCGCCGCCAGCACCTCGGTCAGCGGGAGCTCGATCTCGCGGTAGAGCGGCTCGGCCCCGCGCTCGCGCACGCGCTCCAGAAGCGGGTCCCGCAGTCGGAGCGTGGCCGCCGCGTGGCGTACGAGCGCTGCGGTCTCCTCCTCCGCGTCGGGCACGGGCAGGAGCTCGACCCCGTACTCGGCGGCGAGGTCGTCCAGCTCGTACTCGGCACGGCCGGGCTCGATCAGGTACGCGAGGATCATCGTGTCGTCGACGGCGTCGATGCGCGCCGTCTTGGCGTCATGCGCGATCGCCTCGCCCTCGAGCCGAGCGGGCCGCGGCGCGACCACCACTCCCTCCGCGGTGGCGAAGGCGGCACGATCGCCGTCGGCGGCGAAACCGACAGGGCCCGGGGTCTGACCCCAGGACGTGTCCTCCCGCCACGGCACCTCGACGCCGGTGGCGACGATCGCCGCGGCCGGGAGAGCCTCGTCGAGCTCGTCGACCCGGTTCAGGAGGTTGCGGAACTCGAAGCGCCTGAACATCTCCTTCAGCTGCGAGCGGTCGGGCGGTGAGAGCACGAGCTCGGCCGGGTCGCAGTCGAGCTCGAGATCGCGTCGCATGGTGGCCAGCTCCTTGGCGGCCAGCGCCTGCTCGGCGTGCTCCCGAATCGACTTCGAGCGGGCAGGCGAAAGCTCGTCCACGTGCTCGAGCACCGACTCGAGCGAGCCGTACTGGGCGATCAGCTGGCCGGCGGTCTTGTCCCCGATCCCGGGAACGCCGGGGATGTTGTCCGAGGTGTCGCCTTTGAGGCCGATGAAGTCCGGCACCTGTTCCGGCTTGATGCCGAGCCGCAGCTCGACGCGCTCGGGGGTGTACACGTGGACATCCGAGACCCCGCGCGGGGTCATCATCAGCGCGACGTTGTCGCTCACGAGCTGGAAGGCGTCGCGGTCGGTCGAGACGACGGTGGTCTTCACCCCCGCCTGGTCGGCGCGGTCGGCGAGCGTCGCGATCACGTCGTCCGCTTCCCACCCCTCGAACTCGAGGTTCCGGTAGCCGAACGCCTCGACGATCGGCCGGAAGAACGGGAACTGCTCGCGAAGCAGGTCCGGCATCGGCTTGCGCTCGCTCTTGTAGGACTCGAGCGCCTCCGTCCTGTGCACCGGGCGTGTGTCCCAGGCGACCGCGACCCCTTTCGGCCGGTAGTCGGCGAGCAGCTTGAAGAGCATGTTCGCGAAGCCCAGCAGGGCGTTCGTGGAGAAGCCCTCGCTCGTCGCGAGCTCCTCCGGCAGCGCATAGAACGCGCGGTAGGCGAGGTTGTTGCCGTCGACGAGAAAGAGCTCCGAGTCGCGCACTGGCGCGTCGTCGAGCTGGAGCTCGTCTCCCGTCAGCGTCTTCGGCGACATCTCTGCGAGTCTACGTCGCGTGGCCGGCCTCGAAGTAGTCCCCTTTTCCGACGAGCATCTGGACGACGCGGGCCGGCTTCTCGCCGCCCGTCACGCCCGTCAGCGAGAGGCCGAGCCGACGCTCCGGGAGCGGTTCGAAGACCCGAGCGCGGCCCGCGAGGAGGTCGAGATGGCGTGGGGCCTGCAGGGCGCCTCGGGTGCGACGGCCACCAGAGATGGCCGCGTGGTCGGCTACTTGCTCGGCGCCCCGCGCGAGAGCTCGGTCTGGGGCGAGAACGTGTGGGTCGAGCTCTCGGGCCACGCGGTCGAGGAGCCTGAGGATCTGCGTGACCTGTACGCCATGGCGGCGGCTCGCTGGGTCGAGCAGGGGCAGACGCGCCAGTACGCGCTCGTACCTACGACCGAGCCGGCTCTCGTCGACGCGTGGTTCCGTGTCGGCTTCGGTCAGCAGCACGCGCATGGGGTGCAGGAGGTCGAGCGGCGGGAGGTGACGCTTCCGGGCGGCGTCGAGATCCGGGCGCCCGCCACCGAGGAGATCGAGGATCTGATCGAGGTCGACCTCACGCTCCCGGCGCACCAGAGCCGCTCGCCCGTCTTCTCGACCATCGCACAGCCGACCCGCGAGGAGCTGCGCCAGGAGTGGGCCGACACGCTGGCCGGCGACGAGGAGGAGGTGCTCGTCGCCTTCCGCGACGGCAAGCCGCTCGCCGTCTGGTCGGTGATGCCGGCGGAGGTCTCGAAGATGCATACGGGCGTCGGCCGTCCCGAGCGCGCCGCGTTCATCGGGTTCGCGGCAACGCTGCCCGAGGTGCAAGGATCGGGGCTCGGTCTCGCCCTCACGGACGTCGCGTTCAACTGGGCGGCCGACAACGGGTACGACGTGATGGTGACCGACTGGCGGGTGACGAACCTGCTCTCGTCTCGCTTCTGGCCCAAGCGCGGCTTTCGACCCGCCTTCCTGCGGCTGTACAGGTCCATTCCCTAGGTGACGCGGCTGCCACTGCTCGTCGGGACCCGCGTCGCGGTCGTCGAGGCGCCCGACGACGCCGTCGTCATCCGGCCGCCCCCGCCCGGCGAGCAGGTCGCCGACATGCGGGCCGCGATGCGCGACGCGCTGCGGTTCCCACTCGCGGGCGAGCCGCTCGAAGCGCTCGTCACCCGAGGCGGCCGGGCGACGATCGTGGTCGAGCCGCCGGCGCTGCCCCTGCCCGGCGTGTTGCACGATCCGCGTCAGGTCGCGCTTGCCGCCGCTTCCGCCGAACTGGAGCGGGTCGGCGTCCCCACGGAGCGCCAGACGCTGCTCGTCGCCTCGGGGCTCACGCGGCGGCCGAACCGCCGCGAGCTCGAGAGCCTCGGGATCGTCTCACCGGGGTTCGCGCGGCGGTTTCGCGGCACCGTGGAGATCCACGACGCCGAGGATCCGGGCCTCGTCGACCTGGACGTGCCCGGAAACGTGCCCCTTCGAGCCAACCGCGCCCTCGTCGAGACCGATCTCGTGCTGACCGTGAGCGCGGCGGAGACGGTGCTCCACGGCGGGCCCGCGACCCTGCTCGGGGCGAGCGGGCCGGAGTCGCTGCGCGCGGCAGGGGCATACTCGCTGCTCGAGACCGGAGCCTCGGACGGCTGGCGCCTCGGCGTACAGCTCGAGCGGCGGCTGTCGGACCGGCTGCCGGTGATCGGCGCCTCGCTCGTGCTCAACCAGCCGCGGTTTACCGGCGCCATCCGGGGCTACCCGTACGACGCCGAAGCGGTCGAGCGCATCGCCGCCTCCCCGTTCCGCCGTACGCTCGGCCTCCTGCCCGGCTTCGCTCGGGACCGCGTCCTGCGGTCGATCCGGCGTGAGCTCAGCGCCGCCGCGACGTATGCAGGACCTCCCTCGGTCGCACACGCCGAGGCCCTTCTCCGTGCGGTCGAGGCGCGGTCGGCGACGCTCGACGGGCCGCTCGACGCGATCGTGATCGGGATACCTCGCACGACGCCGCACCTCCCCCGCGAGCGGCCGAACCCGCTGCTCGCGGCCTACCTCGGCCTCGGGCTCGCGCTCCGGCTCTGGCGCGACTCGTTCCCGGTCGTGGAAGGAGGCACGGTGATCCTCATGCACCGGTTCAACCGGCATTTCTCGCACCCGACGCAGCAGCCGTACCGGGCGATCTTCCAGGCGGCGCGCTTCGGGCGGGAACCGGAGGAGCTGGCCGACGCCGAACGCGAGGCCGCGGCCGACGAGCGCGCGCTCGCGGCGTATCGCGCCGGCCGCTCGTGCCATCCGGTGCTCCCGTTCGCAGACTGGTCGGGATGCGCGCCCGCGCTCGGGCGGATCGGCTCGGTGATCGTCGCCGGCTGCCGCGACTCGGTCGCGGCGCGGCAGCTCGGCTTCGTCCCGGCGCGCGGGCTCGGCGCGGCGCTGGAGATGGCGCAGGGCCGCCACGGCGGAACGCCGCGCGTCGGCTACCTGCTCTCGCCGCCTTACTTTCCGTTGCGCATGACTCAATAGGTTCGACCGGTCATTTCAGACGGACGACCGGGCAAAGCCCGACCGTCCTGAGACGGGCATCGCAAGCGACGCCCTTCGGGGAAGGTTTGCTAGGTCTCGCCCAGGTACGTCTTGCGCACCTGCTCGTTCTCGCGCAGGCTCTTCGCGTCGTCGGCGAGCGCGACGCGGCCGGTCTCGAGCACATAGCCACGCTGCGCCGCGTCCAGCGCCATCAGGGCGTTTTGCTCGACGAGGAGGATCGTCGTCCCCTGCTCGTTGATCTCACCGATGATCTCGAAGATCTTCTCGACGAAGATCGGCGCGAGGCCCATCGACGGCTCGTCGAGCATCAGGAGCTTCGGCCGAGCCATCAACGCGCGGCCGATGGCGCACATCTGCTGCTCGCCGCCCGAGAGCGTCCCCGCCTTCTGGTTCTTCCGTTCGGCGAGGCGCGGAAAGAGCCCATAGACCCGATCCATGTCCTCGCGAATGCTCGGGCGATCATCCCGTTGGAACGCGCCCATCTCGAGGTTCTCGACCACGCTCATGTGTGGGAAGAGGCGCCTGCCTTCCGGCGACTGCGAGATGCCCAAGCCGACGATGTTGTGCGGTGCGGTCCGCGTGATGTCCTTGCCTCGGAAGACAATCGAGCCCTCGCGGGGCTGGTTCAGGCCGTTGATCGAGCGGAGCGTGGTCGACTTGCCCGCGCCGTTCGCGCCGATCAGGGTCACGATCTCGCCTTCGCGGACCTCGATCGAGATCCCCTTCAGCGCCTCGATCGTGCCGTAGAACGTGTGCACGTTCTCGACCGTGAGAAGCGTTTCCGGCTGACTTGCGTTCACGCGGTCGCCGCCCTTCCGAGGTACGCCTCGATCACCCGCTCGTCCTTCTGAACCTCCTGTGGAGTGCCCTCGGCGATCTTCTCGCCGTAGTCGAGCACCGTCACGCGCTCCGAGATCCCCATCACGACCTTCATGTCGTGCTCGATCAGCAGGATCGCGAGCGGGCGCTGCTCGCGTAGCGTCGCGACGAATTCCATGAAGGTGACCGTCTCCTGCGGGTTCATCCCGGCCGTCGGCTCGTCGAGGAGCAGCAGCTTCGGCTCGGTGGCGAGGGCGCGGGCGACCTCGAGCCGTCGCTGGTCGCCGTAGGCGAGGCTCTCGGCGAGCTCGTCGTCGACGTTGCCGAGCCCGGCGAAGCGGATCAGCTCGCGTGCCTTCTCGCGCGCCTCCCGCTCTTCACGGCGCACCCGAGGAGTGCCGACGATCGAGCCCAGGATCCCACCCTTGAGACGGGAGTGCATGCCGACGAGCACGTTCTCGAGCGCCGTCATCTGCGGGAAGAGGCGGATGTTCTGGAAGGTGCGGCCGACGCCCGCCTTCACGATCGCGTGCGGCGGCTTGTCGGTGACGTCCTCGCCGGCGAAGAGGATGCGGCCGGAGGTCGTCTTGTACAGGCCGGTGAGAGTGTTGAAGAACGTCGTCTTGCCGGCGCCGTTGGGGCCGATCAGGCTGACGATCGCGCGCTCGGGAATGGTGAAGTCGAGGTCGTTCACCGCCAGGAGGCCGCCGAACTCCTTGCGCACCTCTTGCGCATCGAGCAGATTGGCGCTCCCCGAGACCTGGTGCTCGCTCATCCTCGGGGGATCCTCCCTCCTGCGCCGCGCTCGCCCGCGCCCGGCTCGTCGGCGCCGCGCATCTCGTAGATCGGCTCGTCGAGCGGGCCGCGGGTCCCCTCTTCCAGCTCGCGCTTGCGCCGGCGCTCGGGTATCAGCCCCACGGGTCGGAAGAGCATCATCAGGACCAGGATGACGCCGTAGATCCCGAACTGGTACTTGGCCACCTCGAAGTTCAGCGGCGTGTTGCTGTTCAGCCAGCTGCCGATGTTCGCGAGGCCTTCGACGTTCAGCCACGACAGGATCACGGCCGCGACGACGACGCCCCAGATGCTGCCCATCCCGCCGAGGACGACCATGCAGAGCAGGAAGATCGAGATGTTGAAGTTGAACTGACTCGGGTTGGCGACGGAGTTGAAGCTGGCGATGTAGGCCCCCGCGGCTCCTCCGAAGAAGGCGCCGATCGCGTAGGCCCAGGTCTTGGTGCGCATGAGCGGGATCCCCATCGCACCGGCCGCGGTCTCGTCCTCGCGGATCGCGATCCAGGCCCGGCCGAGGCGCGAGTCGCGCAGGCGGATGCAGCAGAAGATGGTCACGAGGAGCAGGGCGAGCACCGTCCAGAAGAAGAGCCGGTCGGCATCGAACTCCTGCTGGTACGAGACGGGTAGCCCGACAGCGTTGTGGAGTCTGTCCCCGAAGCCGGGTGAGTCGATCGGGTTGATGCCGAAGGTGCCGTGGGTGAGGTCGAAGCCGTGGAGGTTGTCGGCGTTGCGGACGAACTGGGGGACGATCTCACCGAAGCCGAGCGTGACGATGGCGAGGTAGTCGCCGCGGAGCCGCAGGGTCGGCAGGCCGATGAAGATGCCGCCCAGCGCCGTCACGATCGCCGCGCTCAGGAGCACGAGCCAGATCGAGATGTGGATGCCGCGCGCATCGTGGGTGATCCCGACCGAGCCGAAATGGAACTTGACCTGCTGGAACTGGCCGGAGGCAAGCCAGCCCGCGGTATAGGCGCCGAGCGCGTAGAAGGCGACGTAGCCGAGATCGAGCAGGCCGCAGTAGCCCACGACGACGTTGAGCCCGACCGCCATCATGGTGAAGACGAGGATCGTCACCGCGGAGTGCATGTCGGGGAAGGTGAGGATCACCGGGACGTTCGTGGGCAGGCTGTCCACGTAGAGCGGATAGGTCACCGCGATCGTCAGGAGGGCGAAGAACGGGATGAGGCTTCTCGTGCGCTCCGGCAGCTGGTTCCAGGCGGCGCCCACGCGATGGAGCCCCGTCGAGCTCGCGACCTGGCCGCGGTACCCCCGTAGCGAGGCGCGCGAACGTTGGCGTCGACCCGCCAACTACGCTCCTTCGGGCGTACGTTCGCCCAGCAGGCCCTCGGGCTTGAAGACGAGGATCGCAATCAGGATCCCGAAGACGATCGAGCGGGTCCAGTCGCTGCCCGGCGCGTTCCACGCAAGGCCCTCGTTGAACGCCTGGATCAAGCCGATGATGATCGCGCCGAGCACCGCGCCGCTCAGGTTCCCGATGCCACCGAGCACCGCCGCAGTGAACGCGATCAGGCCGAGCTCGAAGCCCGTGTCGTAGCGGATGTTGAACTCGACCAGGAAGAGCGTCGCGCCCACTCCGGCGAGCGCACCTGCCAGCGCGAAGGTGAACGAGATCGTCCGGTTGACGTTGATCCCCATCATTGCGGCGGCCTCGGGGTCCTGCGATGTCGCGCGCATCCCCTTGCCCTGTCTTGTCGACTTCACCACCCACGTGAGGAAGATCAGCACCGGGATCGTCACGAGGATGACGAAGAACGACGCCCAGTCGTAGTGGACACCGCGGATCGAGAACACGTTGCCGGTCGAGATGAGGGGCGGAATCCTGCGGAAGTTCACGTCGTAGAACGCGAGTGAGATGTTCTGGATGATGAAAGACATTCCGACCGCGGTGATCAGGAGCGCGAGCCGCGGCGCGTTGCGCAACCGGCGGTAGGCCACGAACTCGATCGCCGAGTTGACCGTCGCGCCGAAGGCCGCGGCGATCACGAAGGTGGCGGCCAGGCCGCCGGCGATGGAGAGGCTCCCGGAGCCGGTGTCGAGGGAGAAGACGGAGACGACGATGGTGCTGGCGAAGAGCCCGCTGAGGGCGAACACGTCCCCGTGGGCGAAGTTGATCAGCTGCAGGATTCCGTACACGAGCGTGTAGCCCAGCGCGACCAGGGCGTAGACGCAGCCGGTGGTGAGCCCGATCAGGAAGACGTTGAAGAAGTCCGTCGGCTCCTTGATCGCGTTCACGATCAGCCACGCCACGAGCACCAGTGCGAAACCGACCCCGATGATCGAGAGGGCAGCGGGCCGCTTGCGCTTCCGAACCGCGGCGCGCGGCGAAGGCTGTTCGGTACCAGCTTGGACTGCGATTCCGGATTCTAGAACGACGAAGGAGGGCCTTTCAGCCCTCCTTCGCATGTTGGATACGTGAGCTGGGGTTTAGCCCGCTGCCTCCTTGCGTGCCGCCTGGACGAGTTTCGCCTCGGGCGCCGCGGTCAGGAGCGTCACCAGATGGTTCGTTCCCTTGTAGATCGTGAACAGAACCGCGGCTCCGCTCGCGCTCGTCAGATCGCCGTTGTCGTTGAACGCGAAGCTGCCGATCAGGCCGTTGTTCACCTTCGTGTTGAAGACGTCGGTGATCACCTGCGAGCGCGACCCGTCGCCCTTACCGATCGCGTTGATCAGCACCTGCCCCGCCTGCGCGCCGAGGATCGCGTAGGGATCCACCGGCTTGCCGTTGAGGGTCTGCTTGAAGCCCTGGATGAAGTCCAGCGAGGCCCCCTTGTAGCGGTCGATGCCGACACCCGCGACGCTGAAGAAGGCACCCTTTGCGTCCGGGGTTCCTCCCTGCGAGCGCTGGAACACAGCGTCGGTCGTGAACCCGTCCGGCAGCATCAGCATCACGCCGCTGCTCGGGTTCGGGGTGTTCGGGCCGAGGACCGCGACCTTGTCGTTGATCAGCTGGCCGCTGTTCTCGTCGATCAGGCCGCCGATGAAGATCGCGTCGGGGTTGGTTCCCTTGATCTTCGTGAACGTCGCCTGGAAGTTCGCCGCCTTCGGGTCGTAGGCCGCGAAGCCGTTGATCTTCATGCCAAGGGCCTTGGCGGCACCCTCGAAGTTCTTCGCGACGCCGAGGCCGTACGCCTCCTTGTCGTTGAGGATGTACACGCTCTTGACGCCCTTGTCGCTCAGGAACTTGGCGTCGACTGCACCCTGGTTGGGATCGCTCGGAGCAACACGCGCGTACGTGCGCTTGCCGCTCGGGTAGTACTTCTCCGGCTCGTCGCCCGAGCACGGCTCCGTCAGGCAGCCGTACGTGTTGGCCGGCGAGAGCAGCAGGAGCCCGCCGCCGGGTGCCTGGTTCATGACCGGGATCTCGATCGCAGCGCAGCCGGAGTTGAACGTGCCGACGACCCCGATCAGCTTGCTGTTCTGGGCGTAGGCGTGGGCATTCGCGCTGCACTTGTCCGCGTCCCACTTCCCGAGCTGGGCAGTCGAGTCGTCACATGCCTGGAAGGCGATCTTCTTGTCTCCGGCCTTCCAGTTCTGCTGGTCGAGCAGGTACTTGATCGCGCCCACCATCTGCAGCGTCTGCGTGCGTGAGCCACCCTGCATCGGCAGGTCCGTCGCGATCAGGTAGTCGGGATTCCCGTCGCCCTCGTACTGCAGCGGGCCGCACGAAGAGGCCGGGAGCGCCTTGACGCTTCCGCCGCCACCTCCGCCGGTACCGCTGCTGTTGTCGCTCCCGCCTCCGCAGCCGGCCGCGATGAGGGCCAGCGCGCCGACGGCGGCCAAGAGCGCACCGAACGATGCTCGTTTCTTCACACTTCCTCCTCTGTCGCCGCTGGTCGTTGAGAGACCCCGGCGTGGGGCTCGAGTAAGGCTTTCCGTGGTCGGCAAGTATCGAGACAACGCCGGATGACTTCAAGCCGGAAGAGGCGCCGCGGCCCACCGTTACTCTTGGTGTGCGCCGAAGTGGCGGAATTGGCAGACGCGCTGGAGTGCACGGAGGAACCCATGGTTCCCCCGTGAGCCCCCTCCGTCCCACCGACAGCCGACCTTAGGCTCGGCAAGAGTGCGGTCTTGCCGAGCCGCCGGAGACCGGCCAGCCGCGCCCCACCGTTTACTCTTGGTGTGCGCCGAAGTGGCGGAATTGGCAGACGCGCTGGACTCAAAATCCAGTGGAGCGCAAGCTCCGTGTGGGTTCGATTCCCACCTTCGGCACTCGTGGCGATGAAGGCAGCACTCTCGGGCTAGGCCGACTCGTAGGATGCCAGCGTGAAGGTTGCAATGCTCACCGGTGGAGGCGACTGCCCCGGCCTAAACGCGGTGATCCGCGCCGTCGCGAGGCGTTCGTTCTCGCGCGGGAGCGACGTGGTCGGAGTCCGTGAGGGCTGGCGAGGGCTCGTCGAAGGCAAGCTCGAGCCGCTCGGCACACACGAGGTCTCGGGCCTGCTGCCGCGTGGGGGAACCATCATCGGCACGTCGCGGACGAACCCATACAAGATCGAGGGTGGCGTCGACCAGGTGCTCGGGACGTTCGAGCGCGAGGGCCTCGACGCGCTCGTCGCGATCGGCGGGGAGGACACGCTCGGGGTGGCGTCGCGCCTGCACGCCGAGCACGATCTTCCCGTGGTCGGCGTCCCGAAGACGATCGACAACGACCTGTCCGCCACCGACTACACCTTCGGCTTCGACACGGCGGTCTGGATCTGCACCGAGGCGATCGACCGGCTGCATACGACCGCGGAGTCGCACAACCGCGTCATGGTGGTCGAGGTGATGGGCAGGCACACCGGCTGGATCGCGGTCATGAGCGGGATCGCCGGGGGCGCGGACGTGATCCTGATCCCCGAGTTCCCGGTGAGCATCGACGACGCGTGCAGCGAGATCCGCCGCCGCCACGACCGCGGCAAGGACTTCTCGATCGTCGTCGTCTCGGAGGGCTACGAGCTCGAGGGTCTCGGCGACGGGGGCGAGACGGACGAGTTCGGGCACACCAGGCTCTCGCAGCGCGGCGTCGGCGACGCGCTGGCGCAGGAGATCGAGTCCCGCACCGGTTTCGAGACCCGCGTGACCGTTCTCGGCCACGTCCAGCGGGGCGGCTCGCCCACTCCCCGCGACCGCGTGCTCGCTACGCGCTACGGCCTCAAAGCCGCCGACCTCGTGCACGACGGCGGCTTCGGCCGGATGGCCGCGCTGCAGGGCGACCGGATCGTCGACGTCTCGCTCCAGGAGGCCACCGCGGAGCTGAAGACCGTGCCACGCGAGTGGTACGACGTGGCGCGAGCCTTCTTCGGCTAGAGGTGGTACACGGCCACCCAGGGGCCGTTCAGGCCGTCCTTCTGGACGTAGTAGAGCCGGTCCGTGAGGGTCGCGAGCTTGTCGTAGAAGGCCGCCTCGGCGGGGTAGTGCTCGCGAGCGGCCTGGACTCGGTCGGCGACCGCGCCGGTGACGATCGCGTAGCGGACTCCGGCGTTCCGAAGCCGGGTCAGGTTGCGGTTGGGGTCGGGGTGATCCTCCTGCGGCAGCGGAAGATGGAGCTTGAGCACGCGCTGCCGCTCGAACGGTGTCAGCGAGGGGTCGACAGCTACCCGCGCGCCGGCCGGCAGATGCCGTTCCACCCACGAATGGGCGACCTCACGCGTGTCGGTCTTGGTCAGGCGCCGGTCGTCGCGGATCGACCACGTCAGCGGCACGACCAGCAGCAGGAGCGTCACCGGAGCCAGCCCGCGAACGCGGCCCGCCAGGGCTGCAAGCGGTGGCACGAGCGGCAGGATGTAGCGATCCCAGTGCGCCCCGAGCGTGCAGAGGTCGACGAAGTAGACGACCACGAACGAGGCGAGGATCAGGTCGTTGCGGCCCCGCCGGGCGATGGCGAGAGCGAGCCCGACGCCGCAGACCAGCAGTACCGGACCGAGCGCCTCCCACAAGCGGTCCAGAAACGCGATCGGGGCGACGTGATCGTGCTCGAAGCCGAGCCAGCCTTGCCGGGACAGCTGTTGGACGTGGTACGCGTCGCTCACGGCCGTGCCGAGATGCGCGATGAAGAATGGGTTCGTGAGCGCGAAGACCGCGCCCGAGGCAACCACCGCAACCGCGAGGCGGCGAGGCTGCCGCCAGCCGGCGACTGCGAGCGGAACGAGCAGGAAGATGCCGGGGTACTTGAAGCCCATCGCCACGCCTGCCGCCACGCCCGCCAGCTCGATGCGCCCCGACACGAGCAGCGCGAGCGTGGCCGCCACGCCGAGAGTCAGTGGCACGTCGGTCACCGCCATGCGCGAGTACGCGACCGAGGTGGTCGCGACAGCGAGCGCTGCGGCGGCGATCGGCCCCGCCGCCCCGCCGTAGGCGCTCTCGCCGAGCCACCAGGCGGCCGCGATCGCGCCCAGCGCGAGCGCGATCACGACGAGCCGGCCGGCTAGGTACGAGGGTTCCCCCTCCCAGGCTTGGAAGGGCGCGATGACGTACATCAGTAGCGCGGGGTAGTCGAACCAGTGCGGGTCGAGCCCGCCCCCGTGCACCATCTTCCACGCCCGCGGGACGATGCTCTGCTCGTCCGGGCTCAGCAGGGGGAACGGCAGCCCGTAGCCGACGCCTACCAGGCGGAGAGCCGCCGCCCCGGCGAGGATCCCGGCCAGGGCGACCCGCGGCCCGCCCCAGAGGGCGTCGACCCGCGGCCCGCGCTTCTCAGACCCGGGGCTCGGCTCCGCCGGCGAGCTCGGCAACGTTCCCCGCGGGCACGATCACACCGTCCATGCCTGCCCGCTCGAGCTCCGCCACCTCGGCCGGCCCGGCGGCCTCGACCTCGGCCACGGCGAGCTTCCCGGCGGGGACGTCTTGGAGCAAGTTCAGCGCTTGCGCAAGTGGCCCTCCGTCGTCGTCCCCGATCCCGGAGAGCAGGAAGATCTCCGGGTCGACTCGCTCCAGCGCTCGTTGCAGCTCCGCGTCGTCGCGCACCTCGACGACGCAGTCGAGCCCGAGCTCGAGCGCAGACCGATACAGGCGCTCGAGGTCGCCGTTCTCCTCGCCGACGGCTGCGAACGCGAGCACGCAGGCATCGGCCCCGGCGGCGTGCGCCCGCTCGGGCGAGCCCGGCGTGCGCCAGAGCACGGGCAGCGAGGTCACGTCGCCGACCCCTTCGAGCGGGGAGCGCAGCGCGACGCCCTCGGCGCCGTGCTCCTCGGCCGCGCGGGCTGCGTCGAGGTCGGCGACCTCGGCGACGAGGGAGATCCCGTCCCCTTCGGCGATCGCCTGGCTGAAGCGGCGGGCTCCGTTCACGTGGCGCAATTCTGGCGCAAAGCTCGAGACCCTGCTGGACAAGCCCAAAGCCGCATTCCTCCAATGCCGTACCTGCCGCAGAGGTCGCCAAATGCCGTGCGGCGTATACCTACGCGGCTGCGTGCTCAAGGGACGCCCGCACCTGACTACGATCGTCGAGCGCGACACCGGCCGAGCCCTGCGATGCACACGCTCTACCTTCTCCGACATGCGAAGTCCAGCTGGGCCGATTCAAGCCTCGCCGACCGAGAACGTCCGCTGGCGCCGAGGGGCAGGAGAGACGCGAAGCGCATCGCCAAGCACCTCCTGGGGAATGCGAGCGAGCCGGAGCTCGTGCTCTGTTCGACGGCCGCGCGGGCGCGAGAGACGCTCGAGCTTTTGCGCCCTTCGCTCGCGGGCAGCGCGATCGACCTCGAGGACGAGCTGTACGGCGCCTCCGCCGACACCTTGCTGGAGCGCCTGCGACTTGTTCCCGCCGAGGTTGCGTCCGTGATGCTGATCGGGCACAACCCCGCTCTCCAGGATCTCGCCCTCGTTCTCGCCAAGGCCGGGGCCGAGCTCGAGCGATTGGAGGCGAAGTTTCCGACGGCGGCGCTCGCGACGCTTGCCGTCACGAATGCAACCTGGGCCCAACTGTCACCCGGTGAAGCGGTGCTTGCAGACTGGGTCGTTCCCAAGCAGCTCGGCTGAGCCGATCCGGAGCTCAAACGCGGCCTCGGCTTTCCAGGTCTTCCTACACTCTGCGTCCATGAGTGCCGAGACGCCGAGGCCGGTGGTCACATCGGAGACCCGGGAGACCGAGTGGCAATTCGACGCCGTAGATCTGCGGCCCGTGATGCGCTGGCTCGCCGAGCTACCCGGTGAGCTCGAAGGCAGTGGGGTCCGGGTCGAGCCCAGGGGCAGCACCAACCAGGTCGACGTCTACATTGACACCGCGGACAATCGCTTCCGGCGCGCTGGCTACTCGGTGCGGGTGCGGCGGGCGAGCAGGGCGAAGAGCGCGGGTGCGGAGGCGACCTTGAAAGAGTTGGAGTCCAACAGCACCAGTCGGGCCGGTCTGCGCAGCCGGCGGGAAGTCTCCGAGCGCCTCGAAGAGGCCGACCATGCCTTGTTGCGCCAGAGCGAAGGCCCGGTCGGGCGACGTATCAGCGCGGTGGCCGGCAAGAAGCAGCTGCGCCCGCTGTTCGAGGTCCGCACCCGCCGCCGCCGCTTTTCGCTTCAGGTCGGCGGTCTTCCTCCCGGTGAGATCGCCCTCGACGAGACGGCCATCCGGCCAGGGGCGGGCGGTGCGGCGACGCGGCTCCACCGGGTCGAGATCGAGGTGCCTGAGGCGGCGGTGTCGGCACTCGAGCCGTTCGTCGAGCAGTTCCGAGCCGCCTGCCGGCTTCAGCCTGCACAGCTGACGAAATACGAGACGGGTGCCCTGACGGTTGGCCTGGAGCTCGTTCCGGAGGAGTTCGGCTCGACCGCGATCGAGGCGGACGCACCGATCGGAGGAGTCGCGCTCGCAGTGCTGCGCCGCCAGTTCACGGCTCTCCTCGCTCGCGAGCCGGGCACGCGGCTGGGCGATGACCCCGAGGAGTTGCACGACATGCGCGTAGCCAGTCGCCGCCTGAGGGCAGCGCTCTCGCTCTTCGCGGACGTTCTCCCGCCCTCGGCGGCAAAGCTTGAGGACGACCTCAGGTGGGTTGGGCACACGCTCGGCGCCGTCCGCGACCTCGACGTTCAGCTGGAGCAGCTCGACGCGTGGTTCCTGCAACTCCCCGAGATAGACCGCGAGCCGCTCGCTTCATTGCGTTCGCTGTTGGAGGCGAAGCGTTCCGATGCTCGGGAGACGATGCTGAACGCGTTCGACTCGCGCCGTTACGAGCTCTTCGTCGGCCGCTTCGGCCGCCTCTTGCGCTCGGCGCGCGGACGTCGCACCGGCCCGGCCTCAATGCCGGCGCTGGCAGTGGCGCCGGACCTGATCGAGGCCCGCTTCCGGGCGCTTCGCAAAGCTGGCGATCAGATCGAGGCCGGCTCGCCCGCGGCCGACTACCATCGGGTGCGGATTCGGGGGAAGCGGTTCCGTTACGCGCTCGAGTTCCTGGCCGAGCTCTATCAGGGACGGTCACGAGCCCTCACACGGCGGGTTGTCGCGCTCCAGGACGTTCTCGGCGTTCACCAGGACGTCGAGGTTGCGATCGAGCGACTCCGCGGACTCGCCAAGGAGCACGGACGCGAGCTTCCTCCGGAGGCGATCTTCGCGATGGGCGAGATCGCCGAGCGCTACCGATGCCGCGCCCTAGAACTCCGAGCCGACTTTCCGAAGTCCTACGCGCGGGCGACCGGAAAGAGCTGGAAGGCGTTCGCGAAACTGATCGAAGCCGAACGTCCCGGGCCGGCTCCCTCGACGGCGCCACGGTCTTCAGAGCGGGTAGCGGCCGCGTCCGAGATCGAGGAGCGGCGCGTCGATCGCGACGACGCCCTCCTCACCCTCGACGACGTAGGAGTTTGACGCTCGAGCTCGCGGACGGCACCAACGCAGGCGTCCTGAGCGGACGAGTAATACCCCCAGCTGCAAGCCGCTAGTCATTCTCTTGCCTGCATCTTGCCTCGATTTAGGGGGACTTTCCTAGCGTCGCGGCGAGGAATCGTGGACAAGATGATTCATTGCGACTGCGGGTTCGAGGCCCGCGCCGCGCACGAGCAGGGGCTCGTCGCGGAAGTCCGGCGCCACGCGTCGGAGGCGCACGGCATGGCGCTCACCCACGAGGAGGCGCTGTTGCTCGCGTTTCGTGCCGAGCTGGACGAGACCCCGCCGCCCACGATCCCTCGCGAGACGACAACTCGAGCAGATGAGGAGGAGAGATGAAGATCGAGGAAGGTTCAGCCGAAAGCGCTGCTCATTGTGGGCATCCTCGTCGTCGCCGCGATCGTGGCCGCGACGGCGACCGTCGCCTTCGCGCTGCCATCCGGCGCACCCGGATGCGCGAAGTTCGCGGCGCTAAAGGGCGTGTTCCCCAAGGCAAACGCGATCGGATTCACCGCGCGGCAGCCGGTTTCGCGCGCCTCGCTCAGGGCACCGGTTTGGCCGGGCACGTGCGCTAAATGGTTCACGAGGTACCGTCGCGGGTCGGCCGGTGTCGACGTCAGCATGACGCTGTACAAGACGCATAAGCAAGCGTTGGTCGCGCTGAAGGAACCCGCCTCTGGTCCAGTGGAAAGACTCTCGAACGGCGCCCTGGTGCGTAAGTACCGGTCCACAACGTCGGTCGATGGGGTCATGAAGCAGGCCGCGGGTGTCGCGTCCGTCTATCGAAACGTGTTTATCAGCTCGGTATCGATTGAGGACAAGGCCATCTCGCTTCCCGCGCAGATTCGCCTCCATCGCCACATCCATGCGGGCGTGCTCCGGCTGGGTTGAAGCCGCCCTCATTCGAGCACCCACGCGCCTCTCCTCGATACGCTCGCCTCGGGGAGAAGGTTGCGCTTCGGCCGCGATCAGACGCCGATCGGGTGCCAGACGGTCTTCAGCTCGAGGAAGCGCGAGATCTCCCAGGCGCTCTGATCGTCGGCGGCGCCGCGAATCACGCGCTTGACGTTGTCCGCCGCCAGCCTTTCGAGCTCTCCGACCTCTCCGTCGGCGCCCGAGACGTCCAAGGCGTTGACGTCCATGTGCGCCGCCAGCACCGGCGCGAGCTCCTCGCGCAAGCCGGTGAGGATGTTCACCACGCCGCCGGGAACGTCAGCCGTGGCCAATGCCTCGGCCAGCTCCACGGCTGCGAGCGGATGCGGCTCGGAGGCGACCACGACCACCGCGTTCCCGCCCACGAGCGCCGGCGCGACCCGCGAGACGAGCCCGGCCAGCGCCGGCTCCTGCGGCGCAAGGATCCCGGCCACGCCCTGCGGCTCAGGGACGGTGAAGTTGAAGTAGGGACCGGCGACGGGATTCGAGGAGCCGATCACCTGGGCGAGCTTGTCGGCCCAGCCCGCGTACCAGACGAAGCGGTCGATCGAGCGCTCGACCTCCTTCGGCCCGGAGCAGAGGTCGGCGAACTCGGAGCGGCGGGCCTCCATCATCTCGGCGACGCGATAGAGCACCTGCCCCCGGTTGTACGCAGTCATTCCGGCCCACTTCGGGAAGGCACCGCGGGCCACCCGGACAGCGTCGCGCACGTCCTTCCGCGACGCGCGTGCGACGTTCTGCCCCTCCGCCTCGTACGTCCGTCCCGACTCGGAGCGCGGGAACTCGCCTCCGACGAAGAGCTTGTACGTCTTGCGGACGGGGAGCCGGCTCACTCGAAGTCCAGATACGGCTCGAGCCCGTGCAGGCCGCCTTCACGGCCGAAGCCCGACTCCTTGTAGCCGCCGAAAGGCGACGTCGGGTCGAAGCGGTTGTAGGTGTTCGCCCAGATCACGCCCGCTCGCAGCCGCTGGGCCATGGCGAGGATCCGGGAGCCCTTCTCGGTCCACACGCCCGCGGAGAGGCCGTACGGAGTGTTGTTCGCCTTCTCGACGGCTTCGTCCGGCGTCCGGAAGGTGAGCACCGAGAGCACCGGGCCGAAGATCTCCTCCTGTGCGATCCGGTAGCTCTGGGCGACGTTGGTGAACACCGTCGGCACGAACCAGTAGCCCTTCTCCGGGAGACGGCAGGGCGGCTGGTAGATCTCGGCGCCCTCCTCCTCCCCGGTCGCGACGAGCTCCTTGATCTTCTCGAGCTGCTGGGCCGAGTTGATCGCGCCCACGTCGGTGTTCTTGTCGAGCGGGTCGCCGACGCGCAAGGTCGAGAGCCGCCGCTTGAGCTTGTCGATCGTCGCCTCGTAGATCGACTCCTGGACGAGCAGGCGCGAGCCCGCGCAGCACACGTGACCCTGGTTGAAGTAGATGCCGTTGATGATCCCCTCGACGGCCTGGTCGAGCGCCGCGTCGTCGAAGATCACGTTGGCCGCCTTGCCGCCGAGCTCGAGCGTCAGCTTCTTGCCGCTGCCGGCCAGCTCGCGCTGGATCGCCTTGCCGACCTCGGTCGAGCCCGTGAACGCGACCTTGTCCACGTCGCTCTTGACGAGTGCGGCGCCCGCACGGCCGTCGCCCGTGACGATGTTCACGACGCCGGGCGGAAGCTCCGCCTGACGAAGGACGTCGCAGAAGAGCAGCGCCGAGAGCGGCGTCGTCTCCGCCGGCTTGAGCACGACCGTGTTCCCGGCCGCGAGCGCCGGTGCCACCTTCCAGGCGAGCATCAGGAGCGGGAAATTCCAGGGGATGATCTGGCCGGCGACGCCGAGCGGCTTCGGCTTCCGGTTCGGAAACGCGTACTCGAGCTTGTCGGCCCAGCCGGCGTAGTAGAAGAAGTGCGCCGCGGCGAGAGGGATGTCGACATCGCGCGACTCGCGGATCGGCTTGCCGCCGTTCAGCGATTCGAGCACCGCGAACTCGCGGGCCCGCTCCTGGAGGATGCGGGCGATGCGGAAGAGGTACTTCGCCCGCTCCGCGCCGGCGAGGCTAGACCAGCCGTTCTCGAAGGCCTCGCGCGCGGCGCCGACCGCCAGCTGCACCTCCTCGTCGGTCGCCTGGCCGACCTCGGCGAGGGGCTCCTCGCTCGACGGGTCGATCGTCGCGTACGTCTCCTTCGGCTCGACCCACTCACCGCCGATGAAGTGCCCGTACCGCTCGCGAATGGTGACGATGTCGCGTGATTCGGGCGCGCTCGCGTACTCCCAGCCGGCCGGGATGGGCGCGCGATCCTGCTTTCGCTGCAGTTCGGTCACTCGCCAAGGCAGCTTAGCCCCGCTGGACGCCGACGGAGATCGCGATTACGGTATCTGCCGGGAGAGATCACGAGAGCAGGGGGGTTTCACATGCGTCGGAGCGTGTTCATCGGTGTCGTGGCGATCGCCGTGGGCGTCGCCGTAGCTGCAGTCGGTTCGGCCGCGAAGACCGGACCGGGATCGTCCGTGGGCTCGGCCTCCGTCTTCGTCCCCAACCCCGTGCAGAGCCTCGGAAACGAGTCGCTCACCGACCAGAAGGACTCCGACGCCGCCGTGCCGGCAGCCGCGTACCACAGCGTCAAGCTGACGAACCTCGACGGCAGCGGCTTCCTGCGCGGCGACTACGCGAACGTCTACAGCTCGACCGGCAACCTCGCGTTCTCGCCGACGAACACCTTCGCCTACACGCGGCATCAGGACGAGTTCGAGCAGGTGATGGCCTATTACTGGATGACCGAGGCTCAGAAGTACATCCACAGCCTGGGCTTCGGCGTGACGCGCCGCCCGGTCAACAACGAGCCGCAGGACGCGCGAATCGACCAGTGGGGGCTGGACAACTCGTTCGAGACCGACCATCCGAAGGACGAGCTCCGCTTCGGTAAGGGCGGGGTCGACGACGCCGAGGACGCCGAGGTGATCCTCCACGAGTACGGACACGCGATCCATGACTCGCAGAACTTCAGCTTCGCCTCCGAGCAGGCCGGCGCGATCAGCGAGGGCTTCGGCGACTACTGGGCCGTCACGGTCTCGGACGTGGTCGCGAAGTCACTCGGCGTGCCTGAGAGGGAGCCACTGCCCTGCGTGGCCGACTGGGACTCGGTTTCGTACACGAGCGACGTGCCACATTGTCTGCGCCGGGTGGACACGAACCTGCACTACCCGGGCGACCTGAACGGTGAGGTCCACCACGACGGACAGATCTGGTCACGCGCCCTATGGGACATCCGCTTGGCGCTCGGCAACGTCAAGGCGGACACGATCATCCTGCAGGGGTCGTTCGACTTCCCGGGGACGACGATGCCCGACCTGGCGAACCGGACCGTCGCGGCCGCCAAACAGCTGTACGGGAACAGCGCCGCGAACGCGGTGCAGAAGGCCTTCGCCGACCGCGGGATCCTGTAGCGGCGTCAGTCGATCGTGAAGTAATCCGGGCTCTGGTAGCGCCCGGTCTTCTCCTTGCGGACCTGCATCAGGATGTCGTTCAGGAGCGAGGAGGCGCCGAAGCGATAGAGGTCCGGCGTCAGCCAGTCGACGCCCAGCGTCTCGTGCGTGAGGATCAGGTGCTGGACGGCCTGCTTCGCGTTGCGGATGCCGCCGGCGGGCTTGAACCCGACCCGCCTGCCGGTCTCGTCGTAGACGTCGCGGATCGCCTCGAGCATGACGAGGGCGACCGGCAGCGTCGCGCTGGACGAGAGCTTCCCGGTCGAGGTCTTGATGAAGTCGGCACCCGCGGCGATGGCGAGCAGCGATGCGCGGCGCACGTTGTCGTACGTGCCGAGCTCGCCGGTCTCGAGGATGACCTTCAGGTGCGCTTCTCCCGACGCCTCCTTCACGCGCACGATCTCGTCGTAGACCTTCGCGTAGCGGCCGGCCAGGAAGGAGCCCCGGTCGATCACCATGTCGACCTCGTCGGCGCCGTGCTCCACAACCCAGCGGACCTCTTCGAGCTTGGTCTCCAGCGGCGACTGGCCCGAGGGGAACGCGGTCGCGACCGAGGCGACCTTGACCCCGCTCCCGCGAACGCGCTCGACCGCGGTCGGGACGAGGTTCGGATAGACGCAAACGGCCGCCACGGAGGGCACGCTCGCGTCGGACGGGTCCGGGCGGATCGCCTTCGAGGCAAGGGCGGCGACCTTGCCCGGCGTGTCAGCGCCCTCGAGCGTCGTCAGGTCGGTCATCCGAACCGCGAGCTCCAGCGCGAACAGCTTCGACTCGCGCTTGATCGATCGCTTGGCCAGCGTCGCGGCGCGCTCTTCGAGCGCTACCTGATCGATCGAGCCGATCCGCGGCAGGCGCGGCTCGAGCGGGAGCTCGAAACCGACCGGAAGCGCGGGCGCCTGCGCCATGGACAGAGTCTAGCCCCGGCCCGCCGGCGACCCAGCCCAGGCAAGGAGTCGCGAGGACACCTCGTCGAGGCCGTCGCAGACGGCGTCCGCACCCGGAAAGCCGTCGTCGGAACCCTCGGGGCGGACGGCGATCGACCGAGTTCCGGTCGCGCGGGCGGCCTCGACGTCGCGCGCGGTGTCGCCCACCGCGACGGTCTCAGCGGCCGGCCAGCCGCCGGCACGCTCGCGCGCCAGGTCGAGCAGCTCGCCCCGCGATTCCGAGTCGCAGCCGAACGCGCCCTGCCCCTCCGGAAAGTAGGCGTCGAGTGCCAGCAGCTTCATCCGGGCTCGGGCCATCGACTCGGGATTCCCAGTCCAGAGCGCGAGCCGCAGCCCTGCCGCTTGCAGGCGCGAGAGGGCGGCAGCCGCTCCGGGAGCGGCTTCCCAGGTGCTCGTGTCCGCGTGGCCGAGCAGCTCGAGGTAGCGCGCGGCGAACTCCGGGCACCAGGCCCGAAGACCCGCGTCGAGGGCGTGATCGTCGAGGCCCGCGTCGTGGAGGACGAGACGCGCGATCCTGAGCGAGGTCTGGCCGGGATGGGGGATGCGCTCGACTGCGTCCTCTGAAAGGTCGACGCCGAAGTGCGCTTCCAACGTCTCTCGCATCGCCTGGCCGGAAAGCGCGTCGTGCGTGAGGAACAGCGTGCCGTCCACGTCGAACAGCACGAGCAGGGGCATCACATCCCGAGACGCTCGAGCATCGCCTCGTCACCCCGCCACTTCGGCCTCGCCTTCACCCTCAAGTCGAGAAAGATCGGGTGGCCCAGAAGGTGCTCGATCTCGGGCCGAGCGCGGGTGCCGATCTTCTTGACGACCGAGCCGCCCTTCCCGACGACGATCTGCTTCTGCGACTCGGTCTCGACGAAGATGGTCGCGCGCACGACCTTCTCGCCCAGCTCGTCGACTTCGACCAACAGGGCGTGGGGAACTTCTTCCCGCGTCAGCTGCAGCGCCTTCTCGCGGACGAGCTCGGCGATCTGCACCTCGGGCGCGAGGTCGGTGCGCTGCTCCCGCGGGTAGTACGCGGGCCCTTCCGGTAGTAGCTCGACGAGGTCTTGCCGCAGCTCGGCGACGCCGTCGCCGGTAACGGCGCTCACCGGGTGGAGCGAATGGAAGGGGCCGAGCCGGGAGGCGTTCTGCATTTGCTCGGCGATGTGTCCCGGCTTGAGGCGATCGACCTTGTTCAACGCGATCACGACCGGGACGCCGAGGCCGAACACCCGTCCGGCGATGTGGCGGTCGCCTGCCCCGATCCGCTCGCGGGCCGAGAGGACGAGGAGCACGGCCTCGACGTCCTCGAGTGACTGGTCGACCGTGCGCTGCATGCGCTCGGTCAGCGCATCGCGCGGCCGCTGGAACCCCGGCAGGTCGGCGAGCACGAGCTGGTGGTCCTCCCCGTTCGCGATCCCCATCACGCGCCGCCGCGTCGTCTGAGGCTTGTCGGAGACGATCGCCACCTTGCCTCCGGCAAGCGCATTGACGAGCGTCGACTTGCCCACGTTGGGCCGGCCGGCAACGGCGACGAAGCCGCTCTTCACGAGACGCACCCCCCTCCCGGGGTGGGGAAGCATGCCCGCCGCCCTCGGCGATGAGCGTACCGGCCGTCGACGCACGCGTCTGCGACGCCTTCGTAACGAGTGTGGAACTTCAGTCGAGGTCCCACGTGTCCGGCAGCAGCTCGGCCGGCGTGTACGTAACGATCTCGCCCTCCCGGTTGGGGAACGTCACCCGGTCGAGCCGGAACTCGTAGAGCCACTGGCGACAGCCGCCGCACGGAGAGGCAGTGATGCCGATCGCCTCGAGGTCGCCCGGGCGGCAGCCCTCGACGACGGCTCGGGAGATCGCCGTCTTCTCGGCGCAGACGCCAAGCGGGTATGCGGCGTTCTCGACGTTCACACCCTCGAACACGCGGCCGTCGCGGGCCCGGACCGCGGCGCCGACGAAGTAGTTGGAGTACGGGGCGTATGCCCGCTGCGAGATCGCGACCGCCCGCTCGTACAGCTCGTCGCTCACGCGAGCACCTGGAAGACGACCAGCGTGATGAGCGCGCCGAGCACCCCGCCGTAGGTGACCTCGAGCGCCGAATGGACACCGGATTCGACCCGCGTCTGCGCCACCAGCAATGCCATGATGAACGTCAGCGACGAGATCAAGAACCGGTGCGAGTCGCTGATGATGTACGTCGCAGCCATCCAGCCCGCGAAGGCGACCGCGGCATGGCCCGAAGGGAGACCTCCGCGCAACGGGGTGCCCCGTCCGGTGTAGGCCTTCGTCCCGATCACGACGATGATCGTCAAGACGAGCGCGATCAACGTCACCTGCGCCGGCGCGTCGCGGATCCGGTCGAGCAGGCGAGAGCTACGGTCGGCCACCTCACCGGAGAAGACCAGGTACCCGATCGCGACGGCGTTGACGGTCGCGATCAGCACGGCTCCGGCGGCGATGTCCTTCGCCAGCTTCGCGAGGGGGTCGAACGAGGTGGTCGCGACGTCGATCGCCTGCTCGAGCGCGGAGTTGATCATCTCGGCGATGAACACGAACGCGATCGCAAGCAGGAGCGCGATCAGCTCGAGCCTCGAAACGCCGATCACGACGGCCGTGACGAGCACGACGACCGCCGCGAGAAAGTGGATCCGCATGTTCCGTTGCGTCCGGAGCACGTGGATGATCCCTTCGAAGGCGAAGTTGAAGCTCTCGAGGAGCGTCTGCGCGCGGCGCTTCGTCATTCGCTCCATTGCGCTTCTCTCTCCTCCATCTCGGCTCCGTGCTCGTACCCGAGCAGGTGCAGCAGCCCGTGAACCAGCGGGGGTCGCCACGCCTCGCCGACGACCTGGGGACAGAGAACGGCGTCGCCGAGCTGTCGCGGCACGCCGGGGTCGAGCTCGTCCCGCCGGTCGATCGGGAACGAGAGCACGTCCGTGACCTCGTCAACACCGAGGTGATCGCGCTTGAGCGTCCTCATCTCCTCCGGCGCCACGAAATGCAGGCCGAGCTCGGCTTCGCCCACGCCCTCGCCGTCGAGTACCCGCCGTGCCAGCTCGATAGCCGCCCCCTCCTCGACCTCGACGCCGCTGCGGTTTTCCACCTCGACCGAGACCATCTCTAGCGGCTGCGCTGAGTGCCGGTCTCCTCGGCGTGGAGCTTGTACGCCTCCACGATTCGCTGGACGAGCTTGTGCCTGACGACGTCCTCGTGCCCGAAGCGAATGAATGCGATCCCCTCGATCGACCCGAGGATGTCCTGCACCTGGATGAGCCCCGAGGCCTGCTCGCGTGGGAGATCGATCTGCGTCACGTCGCCCGTGACGACGACCTTGGAGCCGAAGCCGAGGCGGGTGAGGAACATCTGCATCTGCTCCGGGCTCGTGTTCTGAGCCTCGTCGAGGATGATGAACGAGTCGTTCAGAGTCCGGCCCCGCATGAACGCGAGCGGGGCGACCTCGATCGTCCCCTTCTCCATGTACGCGGCGAGGCGATCGGGATCGAGCATGTCGTAGAGGGCGTCATAGAGCGGCCGCAGGTACGGGTCGACCTTCGCCAGCATGTCGCCCGGGAGAAAGCCGAGCCGCTCCCCGGCCTCGACCGCGGGTCGCGTGAGGATGATGCGACCGACCTCTCGGTCGGAGAGGGCGGCCACGGCGAGCGCCATCGCGAGATAGGTCTTGCCGGTTCCCGCCGGGCCGATCGCGAAGGTCACCGTGTGCCGCCGCATCGCGTCGACGTACCGCTTCTGGTTGACGGTCTTGGGCGAGATCTTCTTGCCGCGGTGGCGCCAGACCACGTCCTCGAAGACCTCCCGGAGATCCTCGGCCTGGTCGAGCGCGGCGATCACCGCATCAACGGTGCCGGGGCCGATCTCATGACCGCCCTCGACGAGCTCGGCCAGCTCGTCCACGACTGCCCGCGCCTGCGCGACGTTCGGGTCTTCGCCCTCGAGCGTCAGGCGGTTGCCGCGCAGCAGGATCGTGATCCGGAGGCGATCGCGGAGAGCGTCGAGCACCCCGTCGCCGAGCGTCGCCAGTTCGGCCGCTACATCGTTGGAAACCGAGAGAACTTCCTGCACTCGGCCCAGTGTAGGCGCTCCACCTGACCTCGACGGAACCGCGCCGCGCGTGACGCTTTCGGCTCGATTTCGACACAGACACACGCGCCGCCGCTCGATACGCTCGCAGCGGGGAGGAGGCCGGGCGCGCCTTTAACCCGCGGCGATACTCAGGCGAGCTTCTCGCGCACGAGCTGGCTCACCGCGGAGCCGTCGGCCCGGCCGGCCACCTGCGGCATCACGTCGGCCATCACCCGGCCGATGTCCCGCATGCTCGTCGCGCCGACCTCGGCGATCACGTCGTCGATGATCTCCTCCAACTCGTCCTCGGAGAGGGGTTCGGGCATGAACTCCTCGAGCACCGCCAGCTCACGCTCCTCGGTGTCTGCCTGCTCCTCCCGGCCTCCGGCACGGAAGGCCTCGGCGGCCTCGGTCCGGCGCTTGCGCTCGCGCTGAAGGACCTGCAGCTCCTCGTCGTCGTGAAGCGGCCGCTGAAGCTCCTTCTCGGCCGAGCGGAGGCTCGCCAGGATCAGGCGGAGCGTGTTCCGTCGCTCAGCGTCCCGCGCGACCATCGCCTCCTTGAGCTCGCTTTCGAGCCTGGCGATGAGGCTCATCCGGCCGGCCCCCACTCCCGCCCGCCGAGGACGTGCCAGTGCAGGTGGAAGATCGTCTGGCCTGCACCCTCTCCGACGTTCACCACGAGCCGGTAGTCGTCGAGCCCCGCGACCTTCGCGCTCTCAGCGACGAACTCGAGCATGCGCTTTGCCTCCTCGGCCGGAAACTCCGAGATCTCGCGGAAGCTCGAGACGTGCCGCTCGGGGAGCACCAGCAGGTGCGTCTCGGCCTTCGGGTGGATATCCCGGACCGCGACGAAGCCGTCGCCGGAGTGGACGTGCTCGCCTTCGCGCACCAGGCTGCAGAAGAGGCAGTCCTCAGGCGGCAAGGATCCCCTCCTCGGTGACGGCACCCGCCCGAGCGCGAACGAGCTCGCCGATCGGGCCGTCGACGAACCACGGCGAGTAGTCGTCGCCGTAGCCGCGCCCGGGTCGGTCGACGAGGATCGTGTCCTCGCGCCCGATCTTCTCCCGCCAGCGCGCAAGGGAAGCAGTCCGCGAAGCCTCGCGCAGGCGTGCGCTCCGGTCCCGCTTGGTCGCCGCCGGGACGCTGTCGGCCGCGGCGGTGGCCGTGCCCGGCCGGGGCGAGTACGGGAAGACGTGCACCTTCGTCACGCCGGCCTCGGCAACCACGGCGAGCGTCCGCCGGAACGCAGCCTCGTCCTCGCCCGGGAAGCCCACGATCACGTCGGAGGTCAGGTTGAAATCGGCGAGGCCCTCTACGCGCCGGAGGAACGTGGCGGTGTCGTACCGACGGCCCATCGCGCGGAGGACACTATCGTCGCCAGATTGGAGCGGAACGTGCAGGTGGCGGGCCGCGGTCGGCGTCTCGCGCAGCGCCCGGACGAGCTCCGGCTTGACGTGGTTGACCTCGATCGACGAGAGGCGAAGGCGGGCGAGCCCGGGAGTCTCCCCCGCCTCGCGCACGAGGCGCGAGAGCGAGTAGCCGGCTCCCCGGTCGCGGTAGCAGCCGAGATTGATCCCGGTGAGTACGACCTCACGGTGCCCCTGCTGCACGCGGCGCCGGACCTCGCGCAGGACCGCCTCGGCAGGCCGGCTGCGTGACCGGCCGCGCACGAGCGGGATCACGCAGAAGGCGCAGGAGAAGCTGCAGCCGTCCTGCACCTTGACGAACGCGCGCACCCGGTCGAGGCGGGCGTCGCCCTGGACGCAGGCGATCGCCCCCACATCGCCGGCGACGAACGCGGGCGTGTCCTCGGCCCGGCGAGCGACCACGACCACGTTCTCCGGCAGCCCGGCAAAACCATCCGCGGCGAGGTTGGCACCGCACCCCGTGACATAGACGCGCTCATGGGTCCGTGCCGCCCGTGAGGCGGCCTGCCGTGACTTCCGCACCGCCTCGTGGGTGACACAGCACGTGTTGACGACCGCGATCTGCGCGCCATCCCGAAGCTCCGAGTGCCCATCGGCAAGCAGACGCTCGCGGATCGCGTGTGCGTCCACATGCGAGACCTTGCAGCCGAGGAAGCGGATCGAGAAGCTCCCCACGGCGCCGGACTCTACTCCTCGCGCCGAAACAGGTCCGCCGCCCAGCCTCCCGCGGTCCTTCGGGCCTCACGCCGAAAGCCCGCGAGGACGGGCTGGTCCTGTTCGAGGTACCCCGAGGTGACGAGCGCGGGAGTGTCGAGGAGCGGACCCAGTCGCTCGACGGCGTCCCGTGCGATGTTCGCAACCGCAGCGTCTGCGGCGGGCATCGGCTCGACGAGCGCATCCGCGAGCAGGAGCTCGAGCTCGACGTCGTTCGCAGCCGCGTTCCGGGCGGTCGCGTCCAGCGCGGCTCGATCGTGGTCCACAGCGACGACGGGCGCGAAGCCCAGCCTCGCGGCGGCGATCGAGAGCACCCCGGACCCGCAGCCCACGTCGAGCAGGCTCCCCCGCTCCAGGTCGGCCAGGAGTTCCAGACACAGTCGCGTGGTCGCATGACCACCCGTCCCGAAGGCCCGCCCCGGGTCGACGACGATCGCGTCGGTGTCGGGCGGGGGCTCCTCCCACGGCGGCCCGACCCAGAGGCTTCCGACCCGCACCGGCCGGTGGAACTCCCGCCAGCGCTCGTCCCAGTCCGTCGGCACCTCCTCGGAGCGCACCTCACCGAACGCCGCCCACAGCCGCTCCTCTCCGCCCGCATCCGTGTACGCGACCAGCTCGACCGCGTCGGCGTGCTCGAGCTCCTCGAAGCCGCCCGGGAAGAGCTCGAGCATCAGCGCGCGTGCGACCTCTGCACGCTCCGGGGGCACTGATGCGGAAACGCGGCGAAGCGGGGTCAGCGGAAGGCGCTCTTGAGCTTCTCGAAGAACCCCTCGTCGGGACGGTAGGTGTCCTCGTCGACCGTCCCACCGAACTGCTCCAGCAACCCGCGCTGCTCCTCGCTCAGGCGACGTGGGATCTGAACGTTGACGAGCACGCGCTGGTCACCCCGGCCGAATCCCTGCAGAACCGGCATGCCGTGGCCACGCAACACCTGGATGTCGCCAGGCTGGGTGCCCGCGTCGAGGTCGAGCTCGACGTCGCCTTCCAGCGTGGGCACCTGAACCTTCGTCCCCAGCGCCGCCTCGGTCATCGTCAAGTCCACCGTGCAGAAGATGTCGTTGCCCTCCCGGACGAGGCGCGCGTGGGGCCGGATGCCGACCTGGACATAAGCGTCGCCGGCCCTCCCACCGAGCGCACCCGCATGGCCCTCGCCGGAGATCCGGATCTGCTGGCCGTCGTGGATGCCTGCAGGAACCTCGACCTCGAGTGTCCGCTCCTCCACGGACCGCCCCGATCCGTCGCAGTCGAGACAGGGCCGCTCGACCACCCGACCGGCGCCGCCACAGCCCGGGCACGTCTGCGAGCGGACGAATTCGCCGAACGCCGTCCGGGAGACGTGCTGCAGGTGGCCGCGACCGCCACAGGTGGCGCAGACGACCGGTTCGGTTCCCGGCTCTGCGCCGCTTCCTCGACAGGTGGCGCAGGGAACGGTGACCGGGATCGAGACCTCGCGCTTGACGCCCGTCGCGGCCTCGGCGAGCTCGATCTCTATCCGGGCAGCCACGTCCGCCCCGCGAGCGCTCCTGGGCCGAGCAGCGACGCCGAAGACGTCGTCGCCGAAGAAGGCCGCGAACAGGTCGGAGAGGCTGCCCAGGTCGAAGCTCGAAGGCGTGAAGCCGCCGCCCCGGAGACCTGCGTGCCCATACCGGTCGTAGAGCTCGCGCGCCTCCGGCTTGGAGAGAACCTCGTAGGCCTCGACGACCTCGCGAAACCGCTCCTCCGCGTCAGGCGCCTCGGAGACGTCCGGATGCAGGGTGCGCGCGAGCCCTCGAAACGCCTTCTTGATCGCCGTCTCGTCGGCAGTGCGTGGCACTCCGAGCAGCTCGTAGTAGTCGCGCTGAGTGGTCGCCATTCCCGGTCGGAGCGTAGCTCCTGCCCTAGTTGTCGTCGTAGATCTCTTCGACGAACCGAGAGAGCTCGTGGGCCGCTGCGCGCACCGAGCGGATCGCCTTCTCGTAGTCCATCCGCACCGGGCCGAGGAGCGTGACGGCGCCGAGGGTACGGTTCGTGAGGCCGTAGGAGGCGCCGACGAGCGAGAGATCCCGCAGCGCCGGGTGATCGAGCTCGGGCCCCACCCGGACGAAGGGCCGGCGCCGGTCGAGCGTCTGGCTGAGGACCTCGAGCAGCGCCGCGCGCTTCTCGAGCACCTCGAGGAGGCGCTGGTAGCTCTCGAGCTCCTCGCCGTGGAGATCCTCGAGCAGACCGGCCGCCCCGCCGACATAGAGGCTCTGCTCCTCCGCGGCCAGCGCCTCGTCGAAGAGCGGGCGCAGGACGGCGAGGAACGTTGCCTCCCGCGGGCCGAGCGTCGGCTCGTCGAGCCGCCGTCGTAGCGCGTGGCTGCCGAGCTCGAGCCCGGCGACGCGCTCGTTCAGGTACTGCGCCGCCCAGGATGCAAGTCCCGGATCGACCGGCTCCGCGAAGCGGTAGACCCGCTTCGTGACGCTGCCGGTGGAGGTGATGACCACCACCATCACGACTTGGGCCTGGAGCAAGAGCACCTCGACGTGCCTGACCGTCGCCGTCCCGAGCGGAGGCGCCGAGACGAGCGCGAGAAGCCTGGTCAGCTCCGAGAGCATCTCCGTGGTCGCCTGCAGCGCAACGTCGACCTCGGTGCGCGCGGTCGTCAGGTCGAGCGGGAAACCGCCCGGCTGCGGCTCGAGTCGCTCGAGCAGGCGATCCGCGTAGTAGCGGTAACCGCGCTCGGTCGGAACCCGCCCGGCGGAGGTGTGCGGATGGGTCAGCAGCCCGAGCCGCTCGAGCGCCGCCAGCTCGGTGCGGACGGTGGACGTGGACACGCTGAGCCGCGTCTGCTCGACCAGCGTTCGCGAGCCCACCGGCTGCCTCGTCGCGACGTACTCCTCGACGACGCCGCGCAGGATCGCGCGTTGACGTTCGTTGAGCTCGATGTCGGCCGTCTTCTCCACTTCTTTGCAGGGATTTTAGGTGAGAAGATCCGCCGTGACGCCGCCGCCCAGGAATCGGCCTCGCTCGGTCAGCGCGAGCTCCGCTCCGCCGCCGCGCCGCTGGACGAGGCCGAGGCGCTCCAGCCGCTCGACCGAGGCCGGGTCGACCGCGCCCTCGAGCCCGTCGAGCGAGAGGGGCTCGTCCAGACGAAGCCCCAGCAGCACGCGCTCCGAGCGCCGCACCTCGGACGGGAGCTCCTCGATCTCACGCTGGGGGCGCTTCCCGGCCGCGAGCGCGGCCAGGTACGAGCCGAGCCGAGGCGTCGTCCTCCACCGCCGTCCGTCAATTGTCGAGACGCCGCCGATCCCGAGAGCGAGATAGTCCCGGCCGCGCCAGTAGGCGAGATTGTGGCGCGAGCGCAGGTCACGCCCGTTCGCGAGGGCCGGCGCTCGGCAGAAGTTCGCGGTCTCGTACCAGCGATAGCCGGCCCCGGTCAGCCGCGCGACGACGCGCTCGAAGTACCCCTCCATCGCCTCGGCCTGGCGTGCGAGCTCGTCCCCGTGCGCGTGCGTGAACCGCGTCCCGGGCTTCGCCTCCAGCTCGTAACAGGAGAGATGTTCGGGCTCGAGCGCAAGGGCATCGCTCAGATCGGCCTCGAGGTCGGCGGCGCCCTGGCCGGGAATCCCGTACAAGAGGTCGAGCGAGACGTTGTCAAACTTGGCATCACGGAAAGCGTAGACTGCGCGCCGGACGTCGTCCGGACCTGCCCGCCGCTCGAGAACGTCGAGCAGCTGCGGCCGGAAGCTCTGCGCGCCGAGCGAGACCCTCGTCACCCCGCTCTCCGCGAGCGACCTCGCCAGCGCAGGGGTCACCGTCTCCGGGTTGGCCTCCACGGTCACCTCGAGCGCCGGCGGCAGTGCATGCAACAAGCGCTCGAGCTCGCGCGGCTCGGTGAGCGTGGGCGTGCCCCCGCCCAGGAAGACGCTCTCCAGCTGCGGTGCGAGCACGTCGCGCTCGAGCGAGAGCTCGGCGAGCAGCGCATCGACGTACGCCCGGTGCTGACCGTTCCGCCCGACAACGGTGACGAAGTCGCAGTACCCGCAGCGGGAGGCGCAGAAGGGCAGGTGGACGTAGAGATGCCTGACGCCGCCGCTCACTTCTTTCCTCCGTCCAGGTTGAGCACGGCGAGAAAGGCCTCCTGCGGCACCTCGACCGAGCCGACCTGCTTCATCCGCTTCTTGCCCGCCTTCTGGCGCTCGAGCAGCTTGCGCTTGCGCGTGATGTCGCCGCCGTAGCACTTGGCGAGCACGTCCTTCCGCTTCGCCTTGATCGTCTCGCGCGCGATCACGCGGGAGCCGATGGCAGCCTGAACCGGGACGTCGAAGAACTGCCGCGGGATCTCCTCGCGCAACCGGTCGACGAGCGCCCGGCCGCGCGCGTACGCGCCGTCGCGATGCACGATCAGCGAGAGCGCGTCCACCGGCTCCCCGGCGATCAGCACGTCGACCCGGGTCAGGTCGCCCTCGCGGAATCCGGTCAGGTCGTAGTCGAAGCTCGCGTACCCGCGCGTGCGCGACTTGAGCTGGTCGTAGTAGTCGAGCACGATCTCCGCGAGCGGCAGCTCGTAGACGAGCAGAACGCGCTCCTCGGAGAGGTACTCCATGTGGTCGAAGCGACCGCGCCGTTCTGTGTTCAGCTCCATCACCGGTCCGACGTAGTCCTTCGGGACGATGATCGAGGCGCGGATGTACGGCTCCTCGACCCGCTCGATCTCGTTCGGCATCTCGGCGGGGTTGTGCACCTCGACCTCCTGGCCCGACTTCGTCACGACCCGGTAGGCGACGTTCGGTGCCGTGACCAGCAGGTCGAGGTCGAACTCGCGCTCGAGCCGCTCGCGCACGATCTCCATGTGGAGGAGCCCGAGGAAGCCGCAGCGGAAGCCGAACCCGAGCGCCTGCGACGTCTCCGGCTCGTAGAAGAGCGCGGCATCGTTCAGCTTCAGCCTCTCGAGCGCGTCACGGAGCTCGGGGTAGTCGTCGGAATCCGTCGGGAACAGGCCGGCGAAGACCATCGGCTTGACGTCCTTGTAACCCGGAAGGGGCTCGCCGGCAGAGCGCCGCTCGGAGGTCAAGGTATCTCCGACGCGCAGCTTGCTGACGTCCTTCAGGCCCGTGATGACGTAACCGACCTCGCCGGCGTTGAGCGCGTCGGCGGCCACCATCGTGGGGGAGAAGAAGCCAACCTCCTCGGCCTCGAAGCGGGTTCCCTGAGCCATCGCCCGCAGGGGCTCGCGGGGACTGAAGGAGCCGTCGACGACCCGCACGAAGGCGACCACGCCCCGGTACTGGTCGTACGAGGAGTCGAACACGAGGGCCCGGGCCGGCGCCTCGTAGTCGCCTGCCGGCGGGGGGATCCGCTCGACGATCGCGTCCAGCACGGCCTCGATCCCCTCGCCGGTCTTCGCCGAGATCCGAAGGACCTGCTCGGGATCCTCGCCGACGAGCTCGGCGATCTCGGCGGCCGAGGCGTCGGGATCCGCCTGCGGGAGATCGATCTTGTTCACGACCGGGACGATCTCCAGGTCGTTCTCGATCGCCAGATACGCGTTCGCGACTGTCTGCGCCTCGATGCCCTGCGCGGCATCCACGACGAGCAGCGCGCCCTCGCAGGCCTGGAGCGAGCGCGAGACCTCGTAGGTGAAGTCGACGTGGCCCGGCGTGTCGATCAGGTTCAGCTGGAAGCCCTTCCACGCAACCCGCACCGCCTGGGCCTTGATCGTGATCCCGCGCTCGCGCTCGAGCTCCATCGAGTCGAGCACCTGCGCGCGCATGTCCCGGCCGGTGACCGTGTCGGTCACCTCGAGAATGCGGTCGGCGAGCGTCGACTTCCCGTGGTCGATGTGGGCGATGATCGAGAAATTGCGGATCTTGCTCTGCTCCATTGCCGACGGAGCGTAGCGGCGCTGTCAGGCGCCTCGGGCCGGTCGGTCGAGCCTCAGCAGGCGATGAAGCACGCCTTGCTCCTCGACCTGGCGGACGAGCCGGAAGCCTGCCTTCGAGCACGGCTCGAATCGGATCACGAGGGCTCGCGTCGCCGACGCAGCGACAGCAGCGCGTGCAGCTCGTGGACGCCGAGCAGCCGGCATGACGCTGCCGTAGACGAGCGTACCGACGACAAGTGCGGAGCCGACCGAGACGATCTGGGCGGCGAGCGACTGTCCGAGGGCCTCGTGGAGGCCACGCCACGTACCGTAGGCGCCTGCGGCAAGCACTGCGGAAGAAAGCACGATGAGCCCGAAGGCTCGCGCCGTTTCCGCCAGCTCGATCCGCCCCAGGCGGCGTCGGAGCAGCTCGAGGAGCACTGCCGTGCCGGCGATGTTGACGACGGTCGTCGAGAGTGGGATGCCCCACGTGCCGAAGCGATAGAAGGCCCAGTCGAGCACGGCGTTGAGGCCGAGGTTCCCGAGCGCGACCGCGGTGGGCACCCAGGGCGACTGGAGGCTGAAGAAGGCGCGGTTCAGCATCAGCATCGTCCCGTTGAACGTGAGGCCGAAGGCGAAGGCGGCCAGGGCACCGGCCACGACCGGCGTCTGATCGGGAGCGAACTCGCCTCGCTGATAGATGAGGCGCACGATCGGCTCGGCCAATACGGCCGAGAAGACGCTGGCCGGAACGAGCAGGAACGCGATCTGGCGCAGCCCGACGCCGACCATGTGGCGGAAGCCGTCCACGTCGCCGCGCGCTGCCAGCCGGGACAGCGACGGGAAGAGCACGGTCGCGACCGCGACGGAGAACATGCCCTGGGGCAGCATGTAGATCCTGAAGGCCTTGTCGATCGCGCTCGGAGCCAGCTCGGGGTCGATCAGCCTCGAGGCGAAGATGGAGTCGATGACCAGGTTGAAGTTGATCAGGCCGAGCCCGATCGTCACCGGCACCATCAGCGTGAATACCCGCCGGATCGCCGGGTCGCGCCAGTCGAGCACCATCTGGAGCCGGCCGTCGAGTCCTCGTAGCCACGGCAGGGGGAGCAGGACCTGGATCACCGTGCCGATCACGATCGAGACGGCGTAGACGTACAGCTTGGTGTCGAGCGAATCGGCCCGCGGAACACCGAGGACGAGGCCCACGATGATCGCGAGATTCCAGAACACCGGCGACAGCGCCGGGACGGTGAAGTGGTCGTAGCTGTTGAGGATCCCGACGATCACGCCGGAGACGCCGAGCAGCACGATGATCGGGAACAGGATCCGGGAGAGGGTGATGGCCAGCGCCTTGTCGCCGCCGGGATCGCCGAAGGGGGCGATCACGAGCGGCGCGAAGATGATCAGGAGCGCGGTGAGGGCGCCGAGGCCGAGCAGCATCAGCCAGAAGAGCGTGGAAGCAACCCGCCAGGCGCGCTTGCGGTCCCCCTTCTCGAGAAGCTCGCTGAAGACCGGGACGAAGGCGGAGGAGAGCGCGGCGTCCGCCACGAGCGACCGGAAGAGATTCGGCACCTGGAAGGCGACCGTGAAGGCGTTGACCTTGCCCGCTGCGCCGAAGTAGTAGGACGCGACGATCTCGCGGACGAGGCCGAGCACCCGGGAGATGCCGGTGGCGAGCGCGAAGATCGCCGTCGACCGCGCCAGCCGTCGGCCGCGGGCCGCGCGCTGCTCGTACACGCGAGCGAGTATAGGAACGGGCTCCGTCGGCGTCGTGAGACCGGCACCTTCGCAGTCGTCCGTTGGGGCCATGTCCGTTCGGGCCGCTGCGCCGGGCCAGGTAGCCCGGCCTCCTCCCCGCTGAGAGCCTAGTCGCGCCAAGCGCGCGCGTCTGTCGCCGGAGTGCGCCGGAATCGTGCCAAGCAGCCGACTGCTACCATCGTGCGGCCCGCGGAGCGGGCATTTTCACGCTATGCCCAACATCAAACAGCAGAAGAAGCGCGTGCGGATCGCGGGGCAGGAGCGCCTCGAGAACCTCCGCTACGCCTCGACGGTCAAGACCCTGACCCGCCGGCTCCGCGCGGCTGTAGACGACGGCGACAAGGACCAAATCGCAGCCGAGCACCGCGAGCTCGTGCGCTGGATCGACAAGGCCGCGTCCCGTGGCGCACTGCATCGCAACACCGCCGCGCGCAAGAAGGCGCAGGCCGCGAAGCTCGTCGCCGGCGGCTCCTAGCCGGTCCGCGCGGGCTCGCGCGGGCGAGTGATGTCAACCAGGGCTCGCGTGAACTCGAGCTCCCCTGGGAGCTTGCTCCCGCCCTTCAGCGCAAGGTCGAGCCGGGCGAGCCGGATCACCACGTCGCCGAGCTCCTCCTCGTCGAAGTTGCGCGCCTGCTCATAGAGCTTCTGAACGTAGAACCGGTTGCGCTTCAGCCGGTCGGCGGCAGCCGCCGGCGGAACGCCTTCGGCGTCCAGCGCCTGGCACTCGCGCACGCGCGTGACGTGGTTCGTGACCAGGGCGGCGATCCGCAGGAAGACGTCTCTCGGGGAGTCGCCGGAGCGCTCGACGATTCGCTCGCTGGCGGCGAGCACCGCGGCCACGTCACGACGGCCCCACGCGTCTGTGAGGTCGAAGGGAGGAGTGTCCGCCCGGGCCGGGACCAGCTCGGCCACCTCCTGTTCGCCGATCCGCTCGCCTGCGGCCCAGGTGCTCAGCTTGTCCACCTCGGTGGCGAGCTCGTCAACGTTGTCGCCTGCCAACTCCACGAGCGCGCGCGCCGCCTCGTGGTCGATGACGATGCCGCGGTCGCGAAACTGCTGCTCCACCCACTTCGGCAGGTCCGCCTTGCGGCCGCGCCCTGGTAGGTCGAAGACCAGGATCTCACCGGCCTTCGCAACCGCCTTGGCGAGTGGAGAGTCGCGCTTGAGCTCCTGGCCGACGAGCGCGAGCACGCTCGTCGGAGCCGGCTTGCGCAGGTATTCCTGCACCGCCTTCACGTCCGGAGCCTTCCAGCGCTCCACCTGCTCGACGATCACGAGCCGCCGTTCGACGGCGAAGAGGCCGAGGGCGTTGCACGAAGCCGCGGCGTCCTCACCACTCACCTCGGCGGCGTCCAACGTCTCCGTCGCATCGTCCCCGACGCGATCCCGGAGTCGGCGCAGCGCGCGAACCACCTTCGGGTGGTCGGTGCCCGTGATCAGGTACGCGGAGAGGAGCTCTGCCACCGCCGCCAAGCATAGGCGGCGGCCGGAATCGCCAGCGCCAGCAGAACGGCCAGCGAGCGACCCGAGCTGACCTGCGCACCGGGAAGCCCTCCGACCACGCGCGCGCAGAGCGCGAGATAGGCCGCACACCAGCCGTTGACCCATGCGAGCGCGGTTGCCGCGGGCGGGAAGACGAGCCCGGCGAGGGCGCTCGCAAACGCGAGGCCGAGCAGCGGCGCAACCGCCGGTGCGGCCGCGGCATTGGCGGGGACCGTCAGCAGCGGGACCGCGTGGAACTGAAGCCAGAGCACGGGCGCGGTCGCCAATCCGCACGCGGTCGAGACGGCCAGGACCGCTCCGAGCTGCCCCGGAAGCGGGTAGCCCTCGAGCATGGTCGACAGCCGCGGGACAAGCACGAAGATCGCCGCGACGGCCGCGAACGAGAGCTGGAATCCGGGCTCGAGAAGGCTGTACGGGTTCCACGCCAGCAGGACGAGCGCGCCGAGCAGGAGGAAGTACCAGCGGTCGGCCGGTCTCGCGGCGAGCCACGCGAGCGAGACGAGCGCACCCGCGATCCCGGCGCGCACGACCGACGGCTGGGCTCCGACGGCGAGCACGTAGCCGGAGATCGAGAGAAGCGCTCCGATCTGCCCGAGCCAGCGCGGCAGCCCCAGCAGCCATGCGAGGCCGAGCGCTCCTCCCGCGACCAGGACGACGTTCTGCCCCGACACCGCCAGGAGGTGGTAGAGGCCCGAGGCACGGAAGCGCTGCCGAAGGTCCTCCGACAGGGCCTGCTCGTCTCCGAGCACGACACCCTCGACGATCCCGCGCCGGTCACCAGTCAGTCCCGGCGCGATCGAGCCTGCCAGCCCTGCTCGCAGGCGATCGGCCAGGCCGCCGAGACCACCGCGGCGGCCGACGATCCGCCAGCGGTCTGCGCGCAGGACGACGTGGACACCGCGACGCCGGAGCCACGTTCGCTCGTCGAAGCCGTCTTTCGGAGGTCGCGGAAGCCGCACCGTCGTCACCGCCTCGAGGACGGCGCCCTGCGGCGGCGCCCGGCCAGGAGGAAGCTCGAGCAGCACCGCCTCGCGCAGGCGGAGCCGGCCGAACCGCCGCACCTGGCCCGGGACGCGCAGCTCGAACCGTGTCCTGCGAGCGGGTGCGGTCACGACCACACGGGCACGCTCGGAGGTGTCCACCCGGCCGAGCAGCACGCTCCGGTCGAGGGCCTGCAGACGGGCACTTCCCCACCACCACGCGAGCAATACCAGGGCAGCGCAGGTCACCCAGACCCTGCGCTCACCCGGAGCGGCGATCGCGCCGCAGCCGACTGCCCCGGCCGCAACGGCCGCGGGCCACGAGCCTCGAGCCAGGTTGGCGAACGCCAGGCCCACGCAGAGCGACGCTGCGAGGAGGTGCGGCGAGGCTCGACTCGGGGTCATGGCGCAACCAGGTCCTGAAGCTGATCCATCCGCGAGGGGCCGATGCCCGGAACCGCATCGAGCTCGTCGACCGAGGTGAATGCACCGTGCTTCGTGCGGTAGTCGAGGATCTTTTGCGCCGTCACCGGCCCGATCCCGGGAAGGGAGTCGAGCTGTTCCAGGGTTGCGGTACTGAGGTGTACTGGCCCCGTGGTCGCAGCAGCTCCTGCCCCGGCTGCGCCTGCACCCGCCGCCGCCCCTCCGGCCCCGTGCTTGGGGACGACGACCTGCTCGCCGTCGGCGAGCGGAGCCGCGAGGTTGACCATCGAGAGGTCGGCCTTCCCCGTGGCCCCGCCCGCGCGGGCGACGGCGTCCGCGATCCGAGTGCCCTGCTCCAGCCGGTAGAGACCCGGCCGGCGCACGGCGCCGACGACGTCCACCACCACCCGCGCGGCCGGTAGCCCGGTCACGCCCGCGCCCTGAGGCGGCGGCGGGGGGAGTGGCGCCACCGTGGTCGTCCCTGCGCCCAGGACAAACCGTCCCGCGAGCAGGATCAGCGCGAGCGAGCCTGCGGCGGCCAGGAGCAGCCGCCGCCGCTGGAGGAGGAACTCCGGCATGGCTCGAGCGTGCCCGAGAAATCGTCACGCGTGGGTGACGCGGGCGTGACGAAAGCGTGACTCAGACCACGAGGTTGACCAGCTTGCCCGGCACGACGATCGCCTGGCGGATCTCCTTGCCGTCGAGCTGAGCCTGCACTCGCGGCGACGCCGTCGCGCGGGCGATGAGCTCCGCCTCCGACTCCTCCACGGAGGCTTCCACCCGATCGCGCACCTTGCCGTTGACCTGGATCACGAGCTCGAAGGTCTCGCGCTCCAGCTGCGCCTCGTCGGCGACCGGCCACGGCTGCTCCCATAGGCGCTCGTGGCCCAGCTGCGACCACAGCTCCTCCGCGATGTGCGGCGCGTACGGCTGGATCAGCGACACCGCCGTCTCCGCCGCGAAGCGTGCTCCGGGCGCGGACGGGTTCCGTCCCAGCTCGTTCACGAGCTCCATCACCGCGGCGATCGGCGTGTTGAAGACGAACCGCCGCCCGATGTCGTCGGTCACCCTCGCGATCGTCTCGTGGGCCTTGCGCACGAGCGGCCCGCCGTCGCCGCCTTCGGTCGCACCGGCTGCCTCACCGACGATCCGCCACAGCCGCCGCAGGAAGCGGCCGATCCCCTCGATGCCCTCCTCCGTCCAGTCCATGTCCTGATCCGCCGGCCCGGCGAAGAGGATGTACAGGCGGATGGCGTCGGCCCCGTACATGTCGGCCAGCTGGTCGGGCGCGGTCACGTTCCCGCGCGACTTCGACATCTTCGAGCCGCCCTGGCGAACCCAGCCCTGGTGGAAGAGCCGCTGGAAGGGCTCGCGGAAGCCCAGCATTCCCAGCTCGTTCAGCACCTTGACGAAGAACCGCGAGTAGAGCAGGTGTCCGGTGGCGTGGTCGATCCCGCCCACGTACTGGTCGACCGGCAGCCAGAAGTCGACGAGCCAGCGCTCGAACGGCGCCTGGTCGTTGTGGGGGTCGACGTAGCGCAGGAAGTACCACGACGAGTCGACGAAGGTGTCCATCGTGTCGGCCTCGCGGACGCCCGGCCCGCCACAGCGCGGGCAGGGCACGTGGAGCCACTCCTCGTTCGAGGCCAGGGGCGGCTTGCCCTTCGGGCGGTAGTCCTCGACCTCCGGAAGCAGGACGGGCAGCTGCTCCTCGGGCACCGGCACCACGCCGCACTCCTCGCAGTAGACGATCGGGATCGGGCAGCCCCAGTAGCGCTGGCGCGAGAATCCCCAGTCGCGCAGGCGGAAGCTGATCGCCGGCCGGCCGCGGGCCTGCTCGCCGAGCCACTCCACGATCGCCTTCTTGGCCTCGTCTGCCGGCAGGCGGTCGAACTGGCCCGAGTCGACCAGCTTGCCGTCCTCGTCGATCACCGTCACGACCGGCAGCCCGAACCGCTCCGCATATTCGCGGTCGCGCTCGTCGTGTCCGGGCACGGCCATGATCGCCCCGGTGCCGTACTCCATCAGCACGTAGTCGGCGACCCAGATCGGGATCGGCTCACCCGTCGCGGGATTGACCGCGTAGAAGCCGGTGAAGACGCCGGTCTTCTCCTCGGCCGCGGCCCGTACTTCGCCGCGCTTCGCCATCGATCTGCGCACGTACTCGCGCAGCTCGTCCGCGTTCGGCGAGCGCTCGACGAGCCGGTCGACCAGCGGATGCTCCGGTGCGAGCACGCAGAACGTGGCGCCGAAAACCGTGTCGGGCCGGGTGGTGAAGACCGGGAGGTCGACGTCGAGCTCCTCGATCCGGAACAGCAGCTCGGCGCCTTCGGAGCGGCCGATCCAGTTGCGCTGGATCGTGATCGTCCGGTCGGGCCAATCCAGCAGCGCGTGGTCGTCCAGCAGCGCATCCGCGTAGGCGGTGATGCGGAAGAACCACTGCTCCATCTTGCGGGCCTCGACCTCGGCACCGCACCGCTCGCAGCGCCCGTCGATCACCTGCTCGTTCGCGAGCACGGTCTGGTCGTTGGGACACCAGTTGACCGGAGCCTCCTTGCGGAATGCGAGGCCCCTCTCGAAGAACTTCAGGAAGAGCCACTGCGTCCAGTGGTAGTACGCGGGATCGTGGGCGGCGATCACCCGGTCCCAGTCGATCGCCCACCCGAGGCGGCGCATCTGCCGCTGGATGTTGGCGATGTTGCGCTCCGTGATCTCGCGCGGGTTGCCCCCCTCCTTGATCGCGGCGTTCTCCGCCGGAAGGCCGAACGAGTCGTAGCCCATCGGGCGCAGGACGTTGAGGCCCTGACGGCGCTTGAAGTGGGTGACGACGTCTCCCAGCGTGTAGTTGAGGACGTGCCCCATGTGCAGGTTCCCCGAGGGGTACGGCAGCATCTCGAGCATGTAGAACTCGTCGCCCGGTTCCGCTCCCGGCTCGGGGTTCGCGACGTAGAAGGCCCGCGCGTCCTCCCAGACTCGCTGCCACTTCGCCTCGATCGTCTTCGGGTCGTACTTCTCCAACCTGCCTCCAGGTACGAAAAAGCCTCTCATGCGAGAGGCCTGGGGAAGCCGCCGCGGCGCCGCCGCGTTGCTTCCTGCGCTACTCGAGAAGCTGCTTCATCATCCCGGACTCTAGCACCCACCCCGTCGAAACAGGAGGCACGGATGGCCGCGTACACGAAGGTGAATCTCAAGGAAGACGTCGACGACCAGGCTCCGAACTTCGGCCTCGCTCCCGACCTCGAGGCCCGCATGGCACGCGTGCCGCTCGAGCTCGAGCACTCCGGGATCAGCTATCAGCGACTGGCGCCGAACTTCCGGGTTCCGTTCGGCCACCGGCACAAGACCCAGGAGGAGATCTACCTCGTCGTCAACGGGAGCATGCGGATCAAGCTCGAGGACGAGATCGTCGAGCTGAAGCAGTGGGATGCGGTGCGCGTCCCGAAGGAGACGACGCGTGGGTTCGAGTCCGGCTCCGAAGGCGTCGAGCTGATCGCGATCGGCGCGCCGCACACCGGCCCGGGGGACGCGGAGGTCGAGCAGGGGTGGTGGAGCGACTGAGGTGAGACTGCGGGGGGAAGCTAGGCTCACGCCGATGGCCGGCCGCCTCGACAGGGTCCCCGGAATCGTGCTCGTCAGCCTCGCCGCGGCGATGTGGGGCCTCGACGGGCTGATCCGCAAGCCCCTCTCGGAGTCGACCTCCGCGTACACGATCGTCTTCGGCGAGCACGTCGTGCTCGTGCTGCTGACGCTGCCGCTACTGGTGGCCGCCTTCCGCTCGCTCTGGCGGGCCGGCTGGTCATACGTGGCCGCGGGAGTCGCCGTCGGTGCCGGCGCCTCCGCGATCGCGACGATCCTCTTCACCAAGGCCCTCTTGCACGGCGATTTCATCACCGTCGTCGTCCTGCAGAAGGTGCAGCCGCTGATCGCGGTCTTCGGCGCGTGGCTGGTGCTCAAGGAACAGCCTCGGCGCGGCTTCGCCTGGTTCCTGCTGCCGGCGCTTGCCGGCGTCTGGCTGATCGCGCTGCCCCACCCGCTCGACCCGCACGCCCACGGGCTGACGCCGATCGTCGAAACACTCGTCGCCGCGGCGCTCTGGGGCATGGGCACCGTGTTCGGACGGCTGCTGAGCCGCCGGCTCTCTTTCGACCACGTGTCGACGGTGCGCTTCGGCTTCGGCCTCATCGCCAGCGCCTGCGCCTTGCCGATCGTGGGCGCCGCCGCGTTCTCGAATGCGCATGACAGCTTCTGGATCGCGGTGCTCGCCATCGTCACGGGCTTCCTGGCCCTCGGGCTCTACTACTACGGGCTCCGGCGAACGCCGGCGGTCCTGGCAGCCCTCGGCGAGCTGGCGTTCCCGGTCACCGCCGCGATCGTCGGGATCTACGTCTTCGACAGCTCGCTGCGCTGGACGCAGTGGCTCGGCGTCGCGATCACCGTGGGCGTGATCAGCTTCTTGCCGATCCGCCACCGCGAGATCGTGAGTGCGCCGGCGCCAGAGCCGGCACTCGCCAGCTCCTAGCGAACGCGGAACAATCCGCCGAAGACGACCCAGTGCCCGTTGTGGTAGCGCTCCAGCTTCGCCTGGTCGAGCGGAAAGTGGTCGGTCGCGCTCGTCTTGACGGTGACGCCCGGGAGCAGGAACGGGTCGTTCTTGATGTTCAGCCGCAGAGCCGCCTTCATGATGCTGTCCCGCGTCGGGTTCTTGCCCGCCTGCTTGAGCGTCGCGACGAACGTGTGCGCGGCCGACATGCCGTAGACCGCGTAGACGTCGTTCGGGTTTCCGCCCTTGTAGCGCTTCATGATCGAGCGGTAGAGCCTGATCCCGGGATCCTTCGCCCAGTGCGCGTCGGTCGGGTCCTTGAGGAAGACGATGCTGAGCGAGCCTTCGGTCTGCTTCTTGTTCGTCCCGTTGGTCGCGAGGCCCATGATGTTGGCCGCGCTCGAGACGGCGTTGACATACACCTTCGGCCGCCAGCCGAGCCTGCGCGCGTAGACGTAGGTCTGGATCGCGAACTTCGGCGTCGCGAACAGCATCAGCGTGCTCACCCGCGCGCCCTTGAGGCGCGCGACCTGTGACTGGACGTCCGGGTCGGTGACGTCGTAGTTCTGCTTCGAGACGATCAGCTTCGCCTTCGAGCCGAGCCCGTTCGTCAAGCCCCTCAGCAGGTCCTTGCCGTAGTCGTCGTTCTGGTAGAGGACGCCGATGCGGGCCTTCGGGCTCGTCTTGGCGACATAGCGGCCGTAGATCGTGCCCTCGGCGCGATAGTTCGGCTGGTAGCCGATCGTCCAGGGGAACTGCTTGTAGTCCGTGCCCCAGGTGGTCGCACCGCTGGCCACGAAGAGCTGCGGCACCTTGATCGCGTTCAGGTACGGCCGCGTCGCCTGGTTCTGCTCGGTGCCGAGGCTGTTGAAGATCGCGAAGACCTTGTCCTGCTGGACGAGCTCGCGCGTCTGCTCGCTCGTCCTGGCCGGGTCGTAGCCGTCGTCCTTGTAGATGTACTTGATCTTGCGCTTGTTGACGCCGCCCTTCGAGTTGGCGTACTTGAAGTAGGCGGCTGCGCCACGGGCGACCGACTGATAGGCGGACGCCGAGCCCGTCAGGGGCGTCGTCCCGCCGATCACGACCTCGGTCGAGGTGACTCCCGGCGTGGACGCTCCCGACGCGGCGGCGGCGATCCCCAGTGCGACCAACGACCCCAAAATGACGTGGACCCTGCTCTTCATCCCCGTTAGGGACGAGTGTACAACCGGGTTGTTAGCGGCTCGGCGAGCCGGCGGAGCAGGCCGCCGGCGCCGCTCGGGAGCAGGATCATGACGAGGATGATGGCCGCGCCGTAGACGAAATCGGGCACGCCGGGCTTGCTCGAGACCCGCGTCGAGAGGTCCGGCAGGTACTGCACGAAGAGCGCGCCGAGCACCATCCCGGGAAGCGAGCCGAGACCACCGACGACGGCGCCGACGAGGATCAGGATCGAGAGCAGGAACGTGAACGTCAGCGGATTGACGATCTCGTCCTGGATCGCGAGCAGCGCGCCGGCGACCCCCGCGTAGACGCCGCTGATCGCGAAGGCGAGCGTCTTGTAGCGGGCGAGGTTCACCCCGGCCGAAACGGCCGCGACCTCGCTGTCCCTGACCGCCCGGAACAGCCGCCCGAGCCCGCCGCGGACGATCAGCCACATGATCAGGAAGCCGACCAGGCCGATCGCCCAGGTCAGGTAGTAGAGGAAGTGGTTCTGCGTCATCGAGTGCCCGAAGATCGTGACCGTGCCGCTGATCCCGGTCACCTGCTCTGGCGACGACTCGAGCAGGCGCAGGCCCTGGCCGCCGCCGGTGAGGCCGGAGAATTTCCGCAGCAGCGACGGCATCGCCACTGCGAACGCGAAGGTGGCGAGAGCCAGGTAGAGGCCGGAGAGGCGGAGCGCGGGCAGGCCGATCAGGAAGCCGACGACCCCGGCCGCGAGACCGGCGAGCGGGATCGTCCACACGTCCCGCCAGTGCTCGTGCACGACGAGCGCGGCCGTCGTGTAGCCGCCGATCGCCATCAAGGCGCCGTGCCCGAGCGAGATCTGGCCCGTGTAGCCGGTGAGCAGGTTCAGTCCGACGATCGCGATGAAGAAGACGCCAGCGTGCGCGAGGTCGCGGGAATGGAAGTCGCTGACGAAGATGGGCGCGACGAGGTAGACGAACACCGCCGCGGCGGCGATGAGCAACCAGAGCCCGACGCCGAGGGCGCGACGACCCATCAGACCCGCCTCACCGCCTCCCGGCCGAACAGGCCTGTCGGCCGAATGAGCAGCACGCCGAGGATGACGGCGAGGGCCACCGGCAGCCGCAGCTCCGTCCCGACCCAGTCGACGTAGGTCCCGATCAGGTTGACGAGGACTCCGAGCAACAGGCTTCCCACCACCGCGCCGAAGGGGCTGTCGATTCCGCCGAGGACGGCGCCCGCGAATGCGTACAGGAGCACCGGCTGCATCAGGTTCTGGTCGAAGCTCGCCAGGGCGGGCGCGGTCAGCATTCCGGAGACCGCCCCCATCGCGGCCGCCAGGCCCCACCCGAGCGCGAGCATCCAGCTCACCCGGATGCCCAGCAGGCGGCTCGCCTCGGGGTTGACCGCCGCCGCCCGCGACGCCAGCCCGAGCTTGGTGAACCGGAAGAAGAGCCAGAACAGCCCGACGGCGCCAAGCGACACGGCGATCGTGCCGAGATCCTGGATCGAGAAGGCGACGCCGGCGACGTCGATCGGCCGGGTCGAGAAGGCGTTCGGCAGGCTGCGAACCTCCGGCGACCAGATCCAGCGTGCGGCGCCGTTGACGACGAAGAACAGTCCCAGGGTGACGATCACCACCGTCAGCACCGGCGCGTCCTCGACGGGCCGGATGACCGCGCGCTCGACGAGGATCCCGCCCAGGAACGAGATCCCGATGGTGAGGGCGAACGCCGCCCAGTAGGAGAGCCCGTGGTGGACGAGCGACCAGGCGATGAAGGTCGAGAACATCGCCATCTCGCCCTGGGCGAAGTTGAGGACGCCGGTGGAGCGGTAGATCAGGACGAGCGCGAGCGCCAGCGTCGCCCAGACGCCGCCGGAGGCCAGGCCGACCACGATCTGCTGGGCAAGCTCGGTCCAGTCGAAGGCGAGGAGCATCAGTAGCCCAGTGAGCCGCCGCTCGCGGCGGCGCCGTCAGGACGCGCGGGCTTTGCCTGCGCGTCCGTCTGAAATGACCGGTCGAGACTCTCCATGGCTCAATAACCGAGGTAGGAGCGTCTGACGGACTCGTTGCGGCGCAGCTCGGCGCTCGAGCCCTCGACCGCGACCTTGCCGACCTCGAGCACGTACGCCCGTGACGAGGCCTCGAGCGCGAGCACGGCGTTCTGCTCGACGACGAGCACGGCCAGTCCCTCGCGCTCGTTCAGCTCGCCGACGATCTGGAAGATCTCGCTCACCACCATCGGCGCGAGCCCGAGCGACGGCTCGTCGAGCAGGACGAGCTTGGGTCGCAGCATCAGCGCCCGCGCGAGCGCGAGCATCTGCTGCTCGCCGCCGCTGAGCGTCCCGGCCGTCTGGCGCGCGCGGTCCTCGAGCCAGGGGAAGTACGAGAGCACGCGTTGCTCGTCCTCGCGGATGCCGGCCCGGTCGCGCCGCACGTACGCGCCGAGACGGAGGTTCTCGCGCACGCTCAGGTCCGTGAGCGTGCCTCGGCCTTCGGGCACATGGGCGATCCCGAGCCGCGCGACGGCCTCGGGCGGGCGGCGCGAGATGCGATTGCCGGCGAACACGATCTCGCCGCTTCTCTTCACGGTTCCCGAGACCGCCCGCAGTGTCGTCGTCTTGCCGGCGCCGTTGGCACCGAGGACCGCGACGACCTCGCCCTCCCCCACGGTCAGCGAAACGCCGTGGAGAGCCTTCACGGGCCCGTAGCGGGCCTCGACGTCGTCGAGCTGCAGCAGCGGCTCAGGCATCCACCGCTCCCAGGTAGGCCTCGACCACGCCCTGGTCGCCCTGCACCTCGGCCGGTGTGCCGCTCGCGATCAGCCGGCCGAAGTCGAGCACGTGCACACGGTCGGCGATCCCCATGACGAGGCCCATGTGGTGCTCGACGAGCAGGATCGTGAGCTCGAGGTTCGCCTGCAGGAGCCGGATCAGGGAGCCGAGCTCGCCGACCTCCTCGTGGTTCAGCCCGCCGGCCGGCTCGTCGAGCAGAAGGAGCCGCGGCCCCGAGGCGAGCGCCCGGGCGAGCTCGACCCGCTTCTGTGTCCCGTAGGGCAGCTCGGCCGCCCGGCGGTGGGCGAGCCCGGCGAGGCCGGTGTAGCTCAGCACCTCGCGCGCGCCGGGGCCGCGGCGGGCGTGCCTGCCGAGCAGCACGTGCTCGAGCACGGTCATCGACCCGAACAGCTCGACGTTCTGGAAGGTCCGGGCGATCCCGCGCTTGACGATCCGGTGCGGCGGGGTCCGCAGCAGCGTCGTGCCCTCGAAGGCGATCTCGCCGGCATCGGCCCCGTACACACGCGTGATCAGGTTGAACATCGTCGTCTTGCCGGCCCCGTTCGGGCCGATCAGTCCGACGATCTCGCCCTCCCCCACCTCGAAGGAGACGTCGTCGACGGCGACGATGCCGCCGAACCTGCGCCTCACGTGCTCGACCGTGAGCATCGCCATCGGCGCTGGACTCTACGGCGGACGCGGTCGGGCGGTCTAGCTCAGGGCCTGGAGCTCGGCGGGCTCGGTCACCGGCGAACGGCAGGCGAAGCGCTCACAGACGTAGACGGCGGGCTTGCCGTCCACGAGCTCCTTGCCCTCGAGGAGCGGCACGCCCTCGGCCGGCCCGAAGGCGACCACCGCGTTGGGCTCGAACGGCTCGAGCGCCGCGCGGGCGACCTCGCTGTCCGGGGGCCCGACGACCGCGATCTCCTTCGGCGTCGCCAGGTAGAGGTCGAGCGCGTTGAGCGCGTGGGCGAACTCGGTCGGCCCGCGGCCGAGGCTCGACCCGAGCAGGCGCAGGACGCCGACGGCCCGGCGCTCGAGCTCGTCGTCGCCGTAGATCCGCGCGAGACGAAGCAACACGAAGGCGAGCATGGAGTTGCCGGATGGGATCGGGTGGTCGAAGAGGTCTTTCTTGCGCGCGACGAGCCCGTCGCCACCGGTCGGCGCCAGGAAGAAGCCGCCGCGCTCCTCGTCGGCGAAGAGCTCGACCGCGAGCAGGGCCAGCCGTCGCGCCTCCTCGAGCCAGCGCAGCTCGCCCGTGGCGACGTGCAGCTCGTAGAGGCCGTTGGCCACGTTGGCGTAGTCGTCGAGGAAGCCCGCGCCGGAGCTGCGGCCCGCGCGGAGGCTGCGGTGGAGGCGGCCCCGATCGTCCGAGAGCGGGCCGAGCACGAACTCGCCGAGGGCCTCTGCCTCACCGACGAGGTCTCCGCGCCCCAGGCGCCTGCCTCCTTCGGCCAGGGCGGCCAGCGCGAGCCCGTTCCAGGAGGCGATCGCCTTGTCGTCGCGCCCGGGCTGCGGGCGCTGCTCGCGGAGCTCGAGCAGGCGGCTTCGAGTCTCCTCGTCCAGCTCGCCCCGCAGCACGAAGCGTCCGTCCTCGAACGGCTGGAACAGCTCCTCCGGTGCGCCCTCGCCGGGCGCCCAGGTGTACGTGAGGCCCTCGACGCCCTCGGTGTCCGCGTCCTGCGAGGAGGCGAACCCGCCGGCGTCGAGGCGAAGGTCGCGCACGAGGTAGTCGAGCGTCTCCTCGGCCACCTCGCGGTGGCGCTCGTTCCCGGTCACGAGCCACGCGTGCAGGTAGGCCGGGGCCAGCAGCGCGTTGTCGTAGAGCATCTTCTCGAAGTGCGGCACGAGCCAGCGCTCGTCGACCGAGTAGCGATGGAAGCCGCCGCCGACCAGGTCGTACATGCCTCCGGCGGCCATGCCGTCGAGGGTCTTCGCGGCAAGGTCGGCCTCCCCGCGCCGCAGGAGCAGCTCGACCGCGGAGGCGGGCGGGAACTTCGGAGCGCGGCCGAAGCCTCCCCACTCCGGGTCGGCCAGCTCCGCCAGCCGCCGCGTGGCCTCGTCGAGCAGCGACTCGGTCAGCGGCTCGGAGGACGGATCGGTCGCGGCGGCCTGCTGGAGCGCATCGATCAGCAGCCGCGCCCGCTCGGCCACTTCCTCGCGCCGATCGCGGTAGAGGTCGGAGACGGCCACGAGCAGCTGCGGGAAGGCCGGCATCCCATGCCTCGGCTCGGGTGGGAAGTAGGTGCCCCCGAGGAACGGCTCGCCCTCGGCGGTGAGGAAGGCAGTGAGCGGCCAGCCGCCCTGGCCGGTCAGGGCCACGACCGCGTCCATGTAGATGGCGTCCACGTCCGGCCGCTCCTCGCGATCGACCTTGATGTTGACGAAGCGCTCGTTCATGAGCGCCGCCGTGTCCGGATCCTCGAAGGACTCGTGCGCCATCACGTGGCACCAGTGGCAGGCCGCATAGCCGACCGAGAGGAGGATCGGCTTGTCCTCCTCCCTCGCGCGCGCGAGCGCCTCCTCGCCCCACGAGTACCAGTCGACGGGGTTGTCGGCGTGCTGCAAGAGATACGGGCTCGTCTCGTCTGCCAGGCGATTCATGCCCGACTAGGCTAGCTCCCAATGCTGGAGCTCAAGACCGAGCGGCTCGTCCTGCGCGCGCCCGTGCCCGAGGACGCGGAGGCCCTGGCGCCCATGTACGCGGACCCCGAGGTGATGCGCTACGTCGGCGACGGGCGCACGCTCACGAAGGCTGAGACCGAGCTCTCGGTGCGGCGCATGATCGAACGGTGGGAGCTCGACGGCTTCGGGCTCTTCACCACCCTCCGGCAGGAGGACGAGGCGATCATCGGGCGCGTCGGGATCCTGATCTGGAACAGCGACACGTGGGAGCCGACCACGCGGGCGCAGCCGTCCGGGCCGACGGAGGTCGAGGTCGGCTACACGCTCGGCCGAGATTTCTGGGGACTGGGCTACGCGACCGAGTCGGCCGGCGCGGTCCGCGACCACGCGCTCAACGGGCTCGGCGCAGAGCGGGTGATCGCGCTGATCATCCACGGGAACACGGCCTCCGAGAACGTGGCGCGCAAGCTCGGGCTCGAGTACGAGCGCGACATCAGGCTGGGGCGGCGCGACGCGCAGCTCTTCGCCCTGGACACTTAGAGTCGCGCCTGTGAGCGAGTCGCGCGACCTGCTGAGCCGCACCGCCGAGATCGCGGCCGACTACCTCGAGAGCCTCGGCGAGCGGCCCGTGTTCCCGCGCACGACTCCGGAGGCGCTGCGGGAGGCGCTCGGCGGGCCGATGCCCGAGGAGCCTCTGGACCCCGACGAGGTGGTGGCAGAGCTCGCAGAGGCGGCCGAGCCCGGTGTCGTCGCAACGGGAAGCGGCCGCTACTTCGGCTTCGTGATCGGCGGCGCCGTTCCCGCGGCCCTGGCGGCCGACTGGCTCACCTCCGCCTGGGACCAGAACGCCGGCCTCTACGCCGGCGGCCCGTCTGCGTCGGTGGTCGAGCAGGTGACCCGGGAATGGCTCCTCGAGCTGCTCGGGCTGCCCGGCGAATCGTCCATCGGCTTCGTCACGGGCACGCAGATGGCGCACGTGACGGGGCTTGCCGCAGCGCGCTTCCACGTGCTCGACGGGGTCGGCTGGGACGTGAACCGCGACGGCCTCGCCGGCGCGCCGCCCGTCCGCGTGATCGTCGGCGAGAAGCGGCACGTGACCGTCGACCGGGCGCTGCGGCTGCTCGGCTTCGGTGCGCCGACGACGGTTGCAGCGGACGACCAGGGCCGCATGGAGGTCGCTGCGCTCCGGGAAGCGCTCGCCGGGGGGCCGGCCATCGTCTGCGCCCAGGCGGGCGAGGTGAACACCGGCGCCTTCGACCCGCTCCCGGAGATCGCGGATGCCTGTGAGGAGGCCGGCGCCTGGCTGCACGTGGACGGCGCCTTCGGCATCTGGGCGGCGGTCTCGCCGCGGCTTCGACACCTCGTCGCCGGCCTCGAGCGGGCCGACTCGTGGACGACCGACGCGCACAAGTGGCTGAACGTCCCCTATGACTCGGGCATCGTCCTCTGCGCTCATCCCGAGTCCCATCGCGCCGCGATGACGATCTCTGCGTCGTACCTGATCCAGGACGAGGGGGCCCGCCGCGTGCGCGACCAGGTCGACTGGGTGCCGGAGTTCTCGCGCCGCGCCCGCGGCTTCGCCGTCTACGCGGCGCTGCGCTCGTTCGGCCGCAGCGGACTGGTGGAGCTCGTCGAGCGCTGCTGCGAGGGGGCGAGCCGCTTCGCCGAGGCGATCGCCGCTCTCGACGGCGTCGAGGTCCTGAACGAGGTCGTGCTCAACCAGGTGCTCTTCCGCTTCGAGTCGGACGAGCGCACCGACGAGGTGCTGCAGCGTGTGCAGGCGAGCGGGGAGATCTGGCTGAGCGGCACGACCTGGAACGGTCAAAAAGCGATCCGCGTCTCGGTCTCGAACTGGCAGACCACCGACGAGGAGATCGATCTCGCGGTCGAGTCCTTTTCGGCAGCCTTGCACGCGGTGGCGTAGCGACTTCGACTGGGTCGACCGGTCATTTCAGACGGACACACGGGCAAGCCCGCGCGTCCTGAAGACGGCGCCGCAGGCGGCGCCTAGGGCCAGACGCCGGCGCGGTAGACCTGGCCCTCGAGCGTCCGGCCGAACATCCCCTCCAGCCAGGTCGAGATCGCGATGAGCGCGTCGAGGTCGACGCCGGTCGCGACCCCCTCGCGCTCAAGCAGGTAGACGAGGTCCTCGGTTGCCACGTTGCCGCTCGCCCGCGGCGCGTACGGACAGCCGCCGAGCCCGCCGACCGACGAATCCAGGACCTCGGCGCCCACCTCGAGCGCCGCGAGCGCGTTTGCGTAGCCGGTGTTGCGCGTGTTGTGCCCGTGAAAGCCGGTGCGCTTGCCGAGGCCCCGCACGCGCTCGACGAGGCGGCGCACCTGTGCGGGGCCGGCGACACCGATCGTGTCGGCCAGGACGACCTCGTCTGCATCGAGCCGCTCCGCGAGCGCGACGACCTCGCCGGCGTCCACCTCGCCCTCGAACGGACAGCCGAAGGCCACCGAGATCGTGACCGTCGCCGGCTCCTTCGACGCCGCGAGAATCGCCTCCACCTGCGCCAGCGCCTCATCGCGCGACATCTCTCCGTTCCGGCGGTTGAAGCTCTCCGTGGCACCGAGCGTGACGTTGACGCGGTCGAGCCCCGACGCGGCGAAGCGCTCGTAACCCCTTGCGTTCAGGACGAGCCCCGAGTACTCGGTCCCGTCGCGGCGCTCGATCGCGGCCGCGACGTCCTCGGCCCCGGCCATCTGCGGCACGCGCTCGGCGCGCACGAAGCTGGCGGCCTCGACGCGAGGGAGTCCCGCGGCGGCCAGCCGGTTGACGAGCTCCGCCCGCACGGCCGGCTCCAGTGTCTCGGCCTCGTTCTGGAGGCCGTCGCGGGGACCGACGTCGCAGAGCGTGAGCGCCAACTATTCGTCGAAGCCGTACGAGTCGACGTGATCGGGCTTGATGCGGACCTTGATCCGTTGCTCATCCGGCTTGCGCCAGGGGTACTCATCCTTGCCGAGGTACTTCTTCGCGAGCTTGTCGATCTGGTCGTCGGCGCCCTCGGTCGTGAGCTCTGCGTTGCCGCTGACGGCGAGCCAGCGGTACGTGTCCTCAGGGTCGACCACGAGCAGAGAGACACGCGGGTCCCTGCGCAGGTGCCGCTCCTTCGCGCGGCCGGCCGCCGTGTTGAACAGCACCTCGTCCGTGTCGGTGTCGACCCAGACGATCGTCGAATGGGGCGAGCCGTCGTCGCGCAGGGTGGTGAGCGTGCCCACGAAGGGCTGCTCCAGGAACTTGCGCTGCTTGTCGTTCAAAGTCGTCATCGCACTCCTTTTCTCGCTTAGGCTAGTCGCTCGATGGGAGCCGCCGTCCTCGTCGGTACCCGCAAGGGGCTCTTCGTGCTCACCAGCGACGAAACTCGCCGCAACTGGAGCGTGGAGGGACCGCACCTCACCGGTTGGGAGGTCTTCCACGCGATGCGCGACCCGCGCACCGGCGTCGTCCACGCGGCCACGAACAACTGGGTGTACGGCGCGACGGCGCACCGCTCGCCCGACCTCGGCGAGTCCTGGGAGCGCGCCGAGGGCATCGGCCTTCCCGAGGAGAGCGGCCTCACCTGGGAGAAGTCGTGGCACGTCGAGCCGGGTCATGCCGACGAGCCGGAGACGCTCTGGCTCGGCGGCACACCGGGCGCGCTCTTCCGCAGCGGCGACGGCGGCTCGACCTGGGAGCCCGTCCAGTCGGTGATCGGGCATCCGACGCGGGAGAAGTGGAACCCCGGCGCTGGCGGCCTCTGCTGCCACTCGATCCAGGTCGACCCGTCAGACCCGCAACGGCTCTACATCGCGATCTCGGCCGCGGGCGCCTTCCGCAGCGACGACGGCGGCGAATCCTGGGAGCCCAAGAACACCGGCGTCGCGGCCGACTTCTTCCCCGACGACAACTTCCCCGAGGTCGGCCAGTGCGTGCACAAGCTGCTCGTGCACCCGGCGAAACCGGAGCGCCTGTGGCAGCAGAACCACTGCGGCGTCTACCGCTCGGACGACCGCGGCGACACGTGGGAGCGCCTCGAGGGGAACGGCCTCCCGAGCGGGTTCGGCTTCCCGATCGCGCTCGACCCTGCCGACCCCGACACGGCCTTCGTCGTCCCCGAGGAGGGGGCGGAGAACCGGGTCACCCCGGGCGGGCGGCTCGGCGTCTATCGCACCCGGGACGGCGGCGCCTCCTGGGAGCTGCTCGAAAACGGCCTGCCGCAGCAGGCGTGGCAGTCGGTGATGCGAGAGGGCATGAGCTTCGACCGGCTCGACCCGGTCGGGATCTACCTCGGCACCCAGAGCGGGTCGGTGTGGGTCTCGCCCGACGCCGGCGGCGAGTGGATCGAGGCGGCCGCGTACCTGCCGACGGTCCTCTCCGTCGAGGCGGCCGAGTGGCCGTGATCCTCCTCCCGTCGCTGCTTGCGCGGGAAGCGGGCGGCGAAGGTCGCTTCGAGATCGACGCGCCGACCGTGCGCGACGCGCTGCGGGAACTGCCGGTCCGCGACCTCCTCTTCGACGAGCGCGGCGAGCTGCGGCCGCTCGTGAACGTCTACGTGAACAGCGTGCAGGCCGACGACCTCGAGGCGCCGCTCGAGCCGGAGACGGAGATCCGGCTCGTCGCCGCCGTCGCCGGCGGCTGAGGCCGCTCTCAGGCCAGCGCCCGGATCGCCCGTAGCGTCCGGTCGACCTCGGCAGGCGTGTTGAGGATGCTCGGGGCCACCCGGGCGAGCGCATCCGCATAGGGCGTGACGGTGGCGATGATCCCGCGCCGGAGCAGCCGGTCGACGACCTCTGCCGGCGGCATTCCCTGTACTCCGAAGCAGACGAGCCCGGCAGACAGCGACGGCGAGCGGGGCGTGCGGAGGCTCACGTGCCGCATCGCGGCGAGGCCCGACTTGAATCGGCTGTTGAGCATGTGCGTCCGGGCCGCGATCCGCGGCTTCCCGATGCGCTGGTGGAACCGAAACGCCTCTGCCAGGGCCCAGCGGTGCTCGAACGAGTGGAAGCCGCCCGGGGTCATCGCGCCGCCCGGCGTGCCCGAGACGGTGAAGGACGGGATGGTGTGCGTCACGTGCTGCCACGCCCCCGGCCTTCCCCAGACGAGCCCTGTGCCGCGCGGGCCGAAGAGCCACTTGTGGCAGCCCGTCGCGAAGAAGTCGCACCCGAGATCCGGTAGCCGAACGCTCTCGATCCCGAACCCGTGGACGCCGTCGACGCAGAAGAGGATCCGGTCGGCCTCGGGCCGGCCGCGGTTCAGAGGAGCGAGCGCCCGTGCGATGGCGTTGATCGGGAGCTTGACGCCGGTGCTCGAGTGCACCCAGGTCAGCGCGACAACACGCGTGCGCGGCGTGACGGCGGAAACGACCCGCTTCACCACCTCGTCGGCCGAGGCGGCGGCGCTCTGGTCGTAGAGCGGGATCTTCCGCAGAGACGCGCCGGTGCGAGCTGCCTTCAGCTCGAGCGCGTCGTGAGTGACGAAGAAGTCGTGGGTCGAGGTGAGCAGCTCCTGGTCAGCGCGAACGTGGATGCCGTTGTAGAGGAGCGCGAGGCCCATCGTCGTGCTGTCGGTGAGCGCGATGTCGGCAGGGCGGGCACCCGTGTAGGCGGCCGCGGCGGCGAGCACGGCCGCCTCGCGCCGCACCTCCTGCCCGTGCAGGTAGCCGACCGGGTCGGCGTCGAAGGCCCGGCGGTGCCGCTCGATCGCGGCGCGCACCGGCGCCGGGTGCGAGGCGAGGAGGAAGGCCCCGAGGTGGACGCGGTCGCGCCGAAGGCGGAACTGCGAGCGCACGCCGCGCCAGGTGAGCGGCGTCGCACGCGACTCGACGTCTGGGCCCGCGGCGAGCGCCTCCGGTCCGAGCACGGCTGCTGCGGCGAGCGTCAACCCGCCGCGCGCGAGGAAGTCTCGACGGTCGAGAGCCACTGACCCCGACCGATCGTAGACGGAAACGGCTCAGGCCAGCTTGTGCCCGCGCGTCTCGCGCCCGAAGATCGCCGCCACGATTCCGCCGGCGGCCATCACGATCGCGACGAACGTGAGCGACCAGGTCGTGCTCCCGGTCGCGTCCTTGAGGTTCCCGAAGATGTACGGCCCGGCGATCGCGGCCGTCTTCCCGACTCCTTCCATCACGCCGAAGGTGGTCGAGCGCAGCCGCGTCGGGAAGAGCTCCGCCGTGTACGGATAGACCGCGCCCCAGGCGCCGAGGTTGAAGAAGCCGACGAAGAAGAGCGCGGTCACGTAGACGCTCTCGGAGTCGGCGACTGCGAAGGCGTACGCGGAGATGCCGCCCAAGATGAGGAACGCCGCCAGGGTCGGCTTGCGCCCGATCCGCTCGACGAGCCAGATCGCCGCCCCGTAGCCCGGGAACTGCGAGAGCGCGCTCAGGGCAAGGAGCAGGTACACGTTGATCGAGAAGTTCTTCTCGGCCTGGAGCACGAACGGGAGCCAGAGGAACAGGCCGTAGTACGAGATGTTGAGCGCGATCCAGATGAGCGCGGTCGTAACCGCTCGGCCGCGCCAGCGCGGCTCGACGAGCTCGCGGGCAGACGACTCGGTCTCCTCGGGCGCCGTGAAGTCATTCGCCTTGACGGGCTTGCCGGTGATCTCGGTGAGCACCTCGGCCGCCTCCTCGTCGCGGCCGCGGCGCGCCAGGAAGTAGGGGCTCTCAGGGAGCGAGCGACGCGCGATGAAGGCCAGGAAGGCCGGGAACGAGGCCGCGAGGAAGAGCCAGCGCCAGCTCGAGTCGCCGCCGATCGAGTGGCCGATGAAGATCCAGGAGAGGCCGGTGGCGAGCAGGAGCCCGACCGGCCACCAGAAGTCGAGGAAGACGAGCAGCCGCCCTCGCCGCTGAGGCGGCAGGTACTCGGTCAGCATCGCCGGGTCGACGACGAGCATCCCGCCGATGCCGAGCCCGGCGAGGAAGCGGAACGTCATCACCGACCAGGGACCCCACGAGAGCGCCGTCAGGGCGGTGAAGGACGCGTACCAGAGGATCGAGTACTGGAAGATCGCCCGGCGCCCGATCCGGTCGGCGAGCCGCCCGAGCACGAGCGAGCCGCAGAGGGAGCCTGCGAGAGCCGCGCTGTTGACGAGCCCCTGCATCGCCCCGCTGAGATTCCACTTGGCGGCGAAGATCGGCGCCACGAAGCCCACGAGCAGGATCTCCATCGCGACGAAGGTCCAGGCGGCGCCCGTGACGAGGATCGCCCGCTTGTGAAAGCTCGAGAGGCCGCCCTCCCGAAGGACCTGCTCGACGTCCCGCGGGGCCGGGACTGCGACTGCGCTCGTCATCGGCAAGCTGCGCTAGGCGGCGGCGCCAGAGGGAACGGCCGCCAGCTCGTCCACGGTCGTGATCTCCGCCCCGTACGCCATCTCCAGGTACGCGAGCGCCTCGTCCTCGTCGACGCCTTCGAAGGCGCGGACGGCGTCGCGCGGCACGAAGATCCGGTAGCCGCGGGTCAGCGCCTCATACGAGCAATGCCGAACGCAGATGTGCGTGTGCTGCCCGGCGATCACGACCTCGTCGACGCCACGCTCGGTGAGCTGCTCGTCGAGCCCGGTGCCCTCGAAGGCGCCGTAGTGGCGCTTGGGCGAGACGATCTCGCCTTCGCGTGGCTCGAGCTGCGGGATCACCTCCGCACCGCGCGTCCCGGCCATCGCATGCTCGCCCCAGACGCGCATCTCCGGGTCGCCCGGCTGGTGGGCGTCGTTCGAGAAGACGACGACCCAGCCCTCTTCGCGCGCATGCGCGAGCAACCTCTGCAGCGGTTCGATGATCGCCTGAGCCTTCGGATTGGCGAGCTGGCCGTCCACGAAGTCGTTGAGCATGTCGATGATGATCAGTGCGCGCATCGGAATCCTCCGTTCGTTTGTGCGCCCCTTTGCGCTAGGTTTACGACTGTGGGGCGAAAACCTCGGCAGGAGTCTACCAGGGCGCGGCCGGCCCACGCCACGCTGGCCGTCGTGCTGCAGGTTCGGCAGGGCCGGCTCCAGGTGCTGCTGTGGCAGCGGGCGCGCAAGCCGTTCCTCGGCGCGTGGTCCGCCCCGGGCGGGTATCTGGAGCCGGGCGAGACGCTGGAGCAGTCCATCCGCGGCCACCTCGCGAAGAAGGTGGACGTGCGCGAGCTGGCGCACCTCGAGCAGCTCGAGATCCTGAGCGACCCGGAACGCAACCCGCTCGAATGGGAGCTCGCGACCGCCTACCTGGGCCTGGTCCCGGCCGACCTCGACCCCGAGGTCCCCGAGGACACGCGCTGGCACCCGGTCGCGAACCTGCCCCAGCTCGCCTTCGACCACCGGGCGATCGTGCTCGCGGGCCGCGACCGCCTGCGGGCGAAGCTCTCGTACACGAACGTCGGCTTCGCGCTCGCGCCGCCGGTCTTCTCGATCTCCGAGCTACGGGAGCTCTACGTCGCGGCGCTCGGGCACGAGGTCTCGGCGACGAACCTGCAGCGAGTTCTCCTGCGACGGGGCGTGCTGGAGCGAACGGGCGAGCGGCGAGAGCCGGGCCGGGTCGGTGGGCGCCCCGCGGCGCTGTACCGCTTCCGCTCGCGGCGGCTCGAGATCACCGACCAGTTCGCAGCGCTCAGACCCCCCGGCTGAGGGATGCCCGCTGCCCCCGACCGCCCCTATGGTCAGGGCGAGGCAGGGGAAGGAGGAAGGGGTCTTGCGGCGCTCTACGTACGGTGGGCTGGTCGTGATGACGGCGGTGGTCGTCGCGTTCGTGGCGGTGGTCTTGACGCTCGTGCTCAGGTGACGATGACGCGCACCGTCTGCACGGCGTTGTTCGAGTAGCCGCCGAGGTTCCACGTCGGCTCGAGCGGCTGCTCGTTGCCGGCCTCGTCGCGCGCGCGAGAACCCAGCACGTGCTCGCCGGGCCGCGCGTCCCAGCGGAAGCGCCAGCCCCGCCAGGCCCAGCGGCTCTCGGGCGGGTCGAGCTCTGCCTCGCCCCACGTCGCGCCGCCGTCGGCGCTCACCTCGACGCGCTCGATCGGCGCGAGCCCCGACCAGGCGCGTCCCTCGAGCAGGCACTCGCCCGCCGAGACCGTCCGGTCGCGGGTCAGGAACTCGGGGATGCCCGGCGGAACGAGCAGGGAGCGCGGCAGCATCCGCTGCAAGGGCTCGCCCGGCTCCTCTTCTTCCTGCCGTAGGCGGTACGACCAGGACTGCTGGTAGCCCTCGAACGGCCGGTCGAGGAGCTCGATCCGCTCGAGCCACTTGACGTTGGTCATGCCGTACCAGCCCGGTACGAGCAGGCGGAGCGGGAAGCCGTGCTGCGGCGGAAGCGGCGCACCGTTCATCTCGTACGCGAGGAGCACGTCGTCTCGAAGCGCCTCGTCCAGCGGGACGCTGCGCTGGAACCGCTGCTCCTCGCCGCCCTCGACGCCGCGATCGAGCCCGGTGAAGAGCACTTCGATCGTCCCCTCGGAGACGCCGGCCTCCTCGAGCAGGAGCCGAAGCGGCGTTCCGCTCCAGCTCGCCGTGCCGACGGCCTCGAGGAGCCAGGGCTGGCTCACCGGCCGCGGGTCGAGCCGGGCGCGGCCGTTCCCGGCGCACTCCATCGTCGCCGTCACCTCGAGAGTGGGCCGCGCGCGGAGGTCGTCGAGCCCGAGCGAGAGCTCTTGCGCGCCGGCGACCGTGAGGCGCCAATCCGCCGCGTCGACCACGGGCACGTCGTAGTGGATCAGCAGGTAGTGGAGGCCGACCGGCGTGATCGGGAAGCGAAGCGCCTCGAGCGGCATGCCGTGGTTTCGCGCCGCGAGCTGGAGCTCCTCGAGGCTGATGCCTTCCACCGGCGCCAGCCTACTAAGCAGGTGTCGGGACCACACGCTCGGACGCCGCGAGCACGAGCTCCGCGTCGGCCTGCTCGATCACCACCGGGTCGTGCGTGGCGCAGACGACCGCAGCGCCGGTCTCGCGCGCCAGCGTCGAGAGGAGCGCCGCGAGCGTGAGGGCGTTCGCCTGATCCAGGCGGGCTGTCGGCTCGTCGACCAGCAACAGGCGCGGCCGGGCCGCCAGCGCCCGCGCGACCGCGACCCGAACCTGCTCGCCCGCCGAGAGGCGCGAGACGCGCTGACCGGCCCGCTCCGAGAGGCCCACCGCCGCGAGCACCTCGTGTGCTTGCTCGCCGACGCGGCCGCGGATCGCCTCGGCCAGCTCGACGTTCTCGCGCGCGCTGAGAAACGGGACGAGCCCGGGTTGCTGCGCGACGAGCGCGACGTATCGCCGGCGGAGCTCCGCGCGGCCTGCGCGATCGAGGCTCTGCATCGGCTCGCCGCACACCTCGACCTCGCCCTCGTCCGGAAGCTCGAGCCCGGCGAGCAGGTGGAGCAGCGTGGTCTTGCCCGAGCCCGAGGGCCCGGTCACGACCGTGAGCCGGCCGCCCTCGAACCGGCTCTCGAGGCCCGAGAAGACGTGGGCCGCCGTCGCGCCGCGGCCGTGCGTCTTCGAGAGGCCGCGGACGACCGCGATCGTCTCGCCGGGATGCCGAGGCTCAGCGGCGGCCTCCGGCTGCTCGGCCCGCCGTCCGTCGCTCCCCGCGGCGACGACGACGATGCGATCGTCCTCCAGCGAAGCCGCGGCCCTGCTGCCGATGCCGGCCCGCTCGAGGAACTCCTGCGGCAGCCGCAGCCAGCCGCCCCGGCCGACGACGATCGTGCTCTCGCCCGCACCGCGCACCGATTCCTCGCTCACGCGCCCGTCGCGGATGTGGACGAAGCGGTCGGCGACCGACGTCGAGGCGGGGTCGTGGCTGACGATCACGACCGTGCAGCCCTCCGCCGCCGCGAGCTCGCCGATCGCCTCGTAGACGAGGCGCGCGTTCCGCTCGTCCAGCTCTCCGGTCGGCTCGTCGGCGAGGAGGAGCCGCGGCCGGTGGGCAAGCGCTGCGCAGAGAGCGACGCGCTGCTGCTCGCCGCCCGAGAGCAGGCCCGGCCGGGCATCCGCTTTCCCGGAAAGGCCGACCCGATCGAGCAGCTCGAGCGACCTCGACTCGCGCGCCTCGCGCTCGACCCCTTCGGCGCGCAGCTTGAGGCCGACGAGCTCGCGGGCGCTCAGCTCGGGCGCGAGTGCCTGGGCGAAGTGCTGGTCGAGGTACCCGATGGTTTGCGAGCGGTAGCGCGCGAGGCCGCCAAAGCCGAGCCCGCGCAGGTCGCGGCCGAAAACCCTCGCCGTCCCCGCCGACGGCGTGTCCAGACCGGCGAGGATCCGCAGGAACGAGGTCTTGCCCGAGCCGCTGGGGCCGAGCACCGTCAGGATCTCGCCCTCGGCGATCGTCAGCGTCAGCCCCTGCAGTGCGGCGGCGTCGCCCTCGGGCGTGGAGTGAACGCGGAAGAGATCGCGGGTCTCGACGGCGACGCTCATCGCGTCCCTCCGTACCGGGCAGGCACCGGCTCGCGGAACGCGCGGCCCGTGGCGAGCCCGACGAGGACGGCTCCCAAAGCGACCGCGACGAGCCCCGAAGCAATGACGACGAGCCAGTCGAGCGAGACGGCGAGCGGCGGCGACGGCGCGGTCGCGTTGGCCGTCAGCTCGACGAAGCTGACCACGAGCAGCGAGAGGACCAAGCCGGTGAGGATCCCGCCTGCGACCCCGGCTCCCGCGACCACGAGCGCGCGGAGCTGGAGCTGCCGGCGCAAACGTGCAGGCGGCGTGCCTTGCGCCTCGAGGTCGAACGAGTCCGCAGCCTCGTCACGCCGCTCCGAGACCACCCCGAGGACGAGCGCGAGCAGCGCGAGCAAGATCGCGATCAGCGCGGAGGCCTCGAGCATCGCGAGCGCGGCGCGTGCGACGGGATCGCTGCGAAGCGAGCTCTCGAGGGCCGCCTGCGAGGAGACGGCGAGCAGCGGGAACGGAGGTCGGCGCAGCCGCGCCTCGACGGCGGCCCGGCCGCCCGGCTCGGTCTCGAGCCAGAGCTCGGTGGGGAACCCCGAGCCGGGCGTGGCGGCATTCAGCGCCGTCTCGAGCGCCCTCCGGTCGGTCACGACGAAGTCGTCCGTCCCGGGCGCGGCGCCGCCCGGGAAGCGCTTCGCCACCGCCGCGACGCGGAACACGAGCGGCTGGCCCGCCACGACGACCCCGAGCAACCGGTCCGGGCCGGCGATCTCGGCCATTCGAGGCGAGACGACGGCCGCCAGCCGCACGCCGTCCGTCGGCTGGCGCGGACGCACGTACGTGTCGAACTCGTTCGTGAGCGTGAGGCCGAACCGAAGACGCCCGTCGTCGCTCAGGCTCCTCACGCCCGTCGTCCCGATCCAGCCGGAGTAGTCGGTCACGACCCTTCCATCTGCGCGGGGCCGCCCGAGCGAGACGGAGCCCACGGCAGGCGCCCCGGCGTCGGCTCCGCGTTCCTCCAGCTTCGGCGGCGGCTCGAAGCGCAAGGCGACGAGGGTGCCGCCGCGGGCCTCGCGCGGGATCGGAGCGGCCAGGAGCTGCGGGCGGGTACCGACGTTGCGGCCGAGCTCGACCGTCGCGAACGACCCGTCGTGCCGCCGGATGCTCGCGGCCACGCCGACCTCGGTGCCGGTGACCGCGATCGGCAGCTCGAGCGTCTTCGCGCCGGCCGGAAGCGGCGCACCTCGCAGCGCCACCGAGCCCCTCGGCTCGAGCCGCGCCGCCAGCTCCGCAGGCGAGCTCGAGGCGAAATCGCCGCGCCAGCCGTCGATCCCCCGCAGCGCCTGCCCGCCCAAGCCCAGCACGGCGATGCCCGTGACGTCTGTCGCGCCGGAGATGTTCCCGGCCAGGCGGATCACGGGCTCCACGCGCGCATGCGGCCGGAGCGAGCGCACGACCCCGGGGGTGACGACCGAGCGGACCGGAACGAGCTGGGAGAGATCTTCGCGGACGACGTCGTCGGCGGGAATCGCGTAGGCGGCCTGGTCCTGCTGCCCGCGCACGAGCGTCGAGCGGTACGTCTCGGCGAAGAGCGCGAGCCCGATCGAGACGACGACGAAGCCCACCGCCACGGCCGCGTAGCCGGGCCGGCGCGCGAGCCCGAGCGCGGCCAGACGGAACGCGAGCGCGTCTCTCGGCACCGCGCGCTCCAGCAACCGCAGGCCGGCCGGCAGCAGGCGAGCCGCGCCGACCGCCGCCGCGAATCCGACCAGTGACGGCAGCAGCAGGAGGACGATCCCGGTGCCGTTGCTCGCGAGCAGATCGCCGGTGTCGGCTGCCCCACGGGCCAGCGCGACCGCGACCACGACGACTGCGGCGATCGCCGCGACGTCGAGCGGCGAGACGGCGAGCCCGCGCACCGCCACCGGGCGCACCGTCAACGCGGCCGCGAGGACGAGCGTTGCCGCCGCGGCCAGCAGGAGTGCCAAGGCGATCCCGCGGCCCGAGAGCACCGAGTGGCGCAGAAGGGACGCGACCGGCTCACCGGTCCGCCCGGCCACGGCCGCCGCCACCGCGGAGCCCGCGACCCAGCCCACGAGCGCGCCGCAGAGTGCCATCGCCGCCGACTCGGCGACGACGAGAAGGCCGACCTGCCAGCGCCGCGTGCCGCTCGAGAGGAGTCGCCGGCGCGATGCATCCACGTCGGGGCGGAGCCGCGCCGCCGCCAGCACCGCGAAGGCAAGCAGGAGCGCCACGGCCTCCCCGCCGAGCAGGAGCAGCCGCCGGCCGGAGACCGTCGCCGCGTCCACTGCCGCGCGGAGCTCGTCGACCGGAGCCGACAGCTCGAACCCGAAGGCCTGTGCCTGGAGCACCGAGCGGGCGTGCTCGATCCGGGTCGCCAGGGCGTCCGCCGACCACGAGCGGACCGAGCCACGCTCGAGCGGGACGACCCAGCCGTAGCTGCGGTACGAGTCGTGGAGCAGCGGCGAGCGGTCGAGCCCGGCGACCCCGTTCGCCAGCACGAGCGGCGGCGGCGCCGGCCGGTGGTAGCGCGTGATCTGTTGCACGAAGGCCGATTGGCCGAGCGTCGCCGCCGGAACGGCGTCGCCGAAGAGCGTGGCGGTGCGCAGGTCGCCCTCCCCCACCGGCACGAGCCGCAGGCCGGGCACGTTCGGGATCCGGCCGCCGCGCCTGATCACGAGCACCTCGCAGCGCTCCGGCTCGCAGCGATGCGGCAGGCGGCCCGAGCGCAACTGCACCCAGCGGCCAAGCTGGTCGACGGCGCCGAGCCCGAGCAGCGCCCCGCCGAGCTGGCTCTCGCGGTAGAGGGACGTCCCGGTGGCCCGCTCGTCCACGACCCGGTGCAGCTCGGAGCGCACGTGTGCGTCGAGCCTGGCGTAGGGCGCCGCCTGGCCGCCGACGCTGAACCAGTTCACCCGCACCGCCTGGACCGAGTCCGGCAGGGCGGCCACCTTGCGCCCGACGTCGCGATCTTGCGCGGCCACCGTGCCGGCGAGAACGGCACCGAGCATGGCCGCCGCAGCACCGAGCCCGAGCACGACGAGCGCGAATCGCTCGCGCCGGCGGGCGAGCCGCGCACGCGCGAGCCAGAGCGGGAAGAAGAGCCTGCGGAGAGCCACGGCGCGAAAACGGTGCCAGTCGCCGGGTGGCTCCGTCCAGTCGGGTCGCGCAAATGAGCCGTTACCAAGGACTGCGCCTGCAGCTCAAAGTGGCAGATCTACCTCTGAGCGGTTAGTCCAGCCGCTCGTACGCAGGGATCGTCAGGAACTCCGCCAGCTCCTCGCCGAGCGCGACCTCCTCGAAGAGCTCCCGAGCCTCGTCCGCGCGGCTGCGCTCGAAGACCTCGTCGCCGAACTCGGCCCGGAGCCGGGCGAGCTCCTCGTCGATCACCTCCCGGACCTGCTCCCGCGTGAAGTGGCCGTGCCGGACCCACTGCCAGACCTGCGAGCGCGCGATCTCCGCCGTCGCCGCATCCTCCATCAGGTTGTCGATCGCCACGGCGCCGCTGCCGCGCAGCCAGGCCGACAGATATTGGATCCCGACGCTGACGTCGTTGCGGAGCCCCTCCTCCGTGATCTCGCCGGGCGTCGCGGCCACGTTCAGCAGCTCGGCGGGCCCCACCTCGACCTCGTCGCGCTGCCGCTCGAGCTGGTTCGGGCGCACGCCGAGGACGGCGTCGAACTCCTCCAGCGCGACCGGCACCAGGTCGGGGTGCGCCACCCAGGTGCCGTCGAAGCCGTCGCCCGCCTCGCGCCGCTTGTCGTCTCGCACCTTGGCCAGCGCTCGCTCGTTCAGCTCGGCGTCCTTCCGGCTCGGAATGAACGCGGCCATCCCGCCCATCGCGTGCGCTCCGCGGCGGTGGCACGTCTTGACGAGCAGCTCGGTGTAGGCGCGCATGAACGGGGCCGTCATCGAGACGGTGTTGCGGTCAGGGAGCACGAACTCCGGGCGGTCGCGGAACTTCTTGATCACGCTGAACATGTAGTCCCAGCGGCCCGCGTTCAGGCCGGCGGCGTGCTCGCGCAGCTCCCAGAGGATCTCGTCCATCTCGAACGCCGCCAGCACGGTCTCGATCAGCACCGTCGCCCTGATCGTCCCGCGCGGGAGCTCGAGCGCGTCCTCGGTGAATGCGAAGACGTCGTTCCAGAGCCGCGCCTCGAGGTGGCTTTCGAGCTTGGGCAGGTAGAGGTATGGACGGCGGTCCCGGTTGCGGAAGAGGTAAAGCCCGAAGTCGAAAAGGCTCGCGGAGACCGGCGCCCCGTCGAGCTCGAGCTGCCGCTCCTCGAGGTGCCAGCCTCGCGGCCGGACGAGCAGCGTCGCGACCTCCTCGTTCAGCCGGTAGGTCTTGTCCGGGGTCTCGAGCTCGATCGTCCCATCGAGCGCGTCGGTGAGGTTCGCCTGGCCCTCGAGCATGTTCCGCCGGGTCGGCGAGTTCGCGTCCTCGAAGTCGGCCATGAACATGCGCGCGCCCGAGTTGAGCGCGTTGATCACCATCTTCCGGTCGGTCGGCCCGGTGATCTCGACCCGGCGGTCGAGCAGCGGCGGCGGCACGGGCTCGATCGCCCAGTCGCTCTCGCGGAGCTCGCGTGTCTCGGGCAAGAACGCCGGGAGCTCACCCGCGTCGAGCCGCTCCTGTCGCTCGGCGCGCGCATCGAGAAGCTCGCGGCGGCGCGCGCCGAAGCGCCGCTCCAGATCGTGCACGAAGGCCACCGCCTCTTCGGTCAGAACTTCCTCCACGGCCGTTAGCCTCTCACGTCCGATGCCCGATCCCGATCAGGTTTCGACTCGATTCGAGATCCCGAATCGCGCTGAATTGCGCGTCTTCGCGGGCTACTGCGTGGCGGCCATCGTCTACATCGCGATCGGCGTCTTCGTCAATGACTTCATGTTCTCCGTCGTCGTGGCGATGGCTTACCTGGTCGTCGCGGCGTGGCTCGTGCCGACCCTGTTCCGGCGGCTGCGTCGGTGAGCTGGGCCGCACACGACCTCGAGCCCTACGCGTTTCAGAAGCACCTCGGCCTCAAGGTCGCGTTTGTCCCACTGCTGATCGGCTCGTATGCACCGGACCTGATGACGAAGTGGTTCGTCTACGGGATCCATCTCGGGCCCTGGGATCTGAAGGCCTCCAACCCGGCGCAGTTCCACCGGGGCTGGCCGGGCGTGGGCTTCACCCACTCCCTGACCTTCGGCGTCCTGATCGGACTCGTGATCTGGAAGGTGTTCGGAAGCAAACTCTGGGCGCTCAGCTTCGTGATCGGACATGCGGCGCATGCGATCACTGATACCGGCGACACGGTCGGGACGATGCTGCTCTTCCCCTGGACGTTCCACTTCCACCTCGATGCCTGGGCTTACGCCGGCCAGACCGGCCGCTTCACCGACGCGGCCGCGTACTTCAGCGGCCCCGGGAGCATGTGGGACTTGGCGTGGATCCTCTACGGCTTCTACAGCTGGCGCGTGATCACGAGCGAGTACTTCGACAAGGTCATCTACCGGGCCGATGGGTTCTGGCCCTGGCTCAACCGCTGGGTGCCGCGCGGCGCGCTGATCGCGCTCTACCGCGCGGCGTTCTTCTACGGCACCTCGCGCTGGATCGCGTGGACGATCTGGGCGCACGTCGTGCACCACTACCCGTACGACCTCAGCTGGGGCGGGCCGCACTGGGTGCCCGCGGAGCACCCGTAGCTGTGTAACCATCTGCGCGTGATGCGGCGTGCGCTCATCGCCATGACGATCGCGCTCGCCACGGCGGCGCCGGCCTCGGCCGGAATCGCCGAGATCCGCGACGGGCACGGGCACCTGCTCGCGAACGCGGGAGCCGGAGGCGCGTTCGCGAGCTTCCAGGACGGCGGCTGGGCGCTCCGGTACGACTCGGCCTCACGCAGCACACGTGGCGTCTCGCTCACCGGGGTCTCGCTCGCCGGCGGGCTCGTGTACGCCGAGCGGATCGTCGTTCCGGCCCACGGCCTCCGCGGAGCCCGGGTCGAGGGGCTGACGGTGAACGGGCACGCCGTCGCGGCCCGGCCGAACACGCTCGTCCCGCTGGGACCCGGGAGCTACCTGGTCGTCCTGCAGGAGGCCGTCGTTCCGGGCGAGGGGAGCGGAGTGGTCGGGCTCCGGCTCGTGGCCGGCGACTCGTCGCTCGGGATCGACCCAGGCTCGCAGCTCCTCGTCGGCCTCGCCCGGGCGGCGATGCCGGCGGTCCACCGGCAGCGCGAGGTGCGTCTCTCGTGGCTCGCGCTCGGGGTCGCAGGCCACGGCGTCGACACCGGCAGCGGAGACCGGGGGCTCCCGGAGCCGTCGCTCCTCGGGGTGCCGACGGGCGGGACGACCGGCGTCGAGGCGGTGCGGATCGCGATGCAGTACCTCGGCGTTCCCTATCGCTGGGGAGGCGCCGACCCGTTCCGCGGCTTCGACTGCTCGGGCCTCGCGATGTACGTCTACGCCCAGCTCGGCATCCAGCTGACGCACTACACGGGCTCGCAGTTCTACGAAGGCGCGCGGGTCCCGCCCTCGGCGCTGTTGCCCGGCGACCTGCTGTTCTTCGAGCCGAGCGCACGCGGTCCGCAGCACGAGGGGATCTACATCGGCGACGGGCAGTTCATCCAGGCCCCGCACACGGGTGACGTCGTCAAGATCTCGTCCCTGTCGGAGCCGGGATACGCCTTCGGCTTCGTCGGTGCCGTCCGCCCCTGGGGCGCCTAGCGACCCGAAAAAGCAAGCGAGCCAGGTCTAGGGCCCGGCTCGCCGCCGCGATGATGTCCTCTGGAGGGGAGAGCATCGACCGCGACTCTGAGTCTAGTCGCAGGCTAGGTGGCAGTGACCTGCAAATACCTGCGATTTGCTGCGGTTTTGTCGATCTCGCCCCGCGAGGACCCCTGAGAGCGCTGGTCGCGTCCTGTCCGGCTCTGGCACGATGCCGACTGTGAGGTCACGCACCGTCTGGTCGCTGATGCTTCCGATGCTCGTCGCGAGCGAAACGGTGGGGCACGCGCTCGTTGCCCGCTTCCTCGATCCCCACGGCGAGCGGCACATGGTGCTCGCGAGAACGACGCAGGACTACCTCGAGTTCCTGTACGCCGCGATCGTCGTCTGCCTGGTGCTCGGCATCGCCGCTCTCGCCCGCCGGGCGATCGCGACGTTCCGCGGCCTCGGGCCCCGGCCCCTGCCCGCGTGGCGCGTCGCCGCACTCCCGTCCGTCGTCTTCCTGGCCCAGGAGCACGTCGAGTCGCTCGTCCACAACGGGGACTCGGGCTGGTTCGTCACCGCCGAGCCCGTGGTGCTCTTCGGGGCCGTTCTGCAGCTGCCGTTCGGGCTCATGGCCGTGTGGCTCGTGCGCACGCTCCTGCGCGCAGCCGAAGGGCTCGGCTTCGTGCTGGCTCGTCAGGCCACCCGCGTCCGCGAGCGAGCGGCCCAGCTCGTCCACGGCCCGCAGGTCGAACCGATCCGGCTGCTCGGCCTCGCGCGCGGGCTGGCCGAGCGCGCACCGCCGCCCTCCTTCGCCTGAGAGCGGCGGCCACAGCTCTGTGGCCGCCAACCCGGCGTAAAAGGAGGGTTCCTTGCAACAGCAGACACACAATTCCGGACGAGCCGAAGTCGACGCCTTGGCGACTGCCCTGGCCGAGCGGCTCCACCTCACGGACGGCACGCCGTGGATGAACACGGCCGAGGCCGCCCAGTACATGCGCGTCTCGGTGCGCTGGCTGCGCCAGCACCTGCACCAGGTGCCGCACAGCAAGGTGGAGGGCCGGCTGTTCTTCAGTCGTAACGAGCTCGACTCGTGGCTCGCTCGAAACCGACGGCGCTAGAGAGGGCTTGGCGTCAGCCAAGCCCTCTTTGGGCTACGACCCGGCTAGCAGCTTCCGGAAGGCGCCGTACTGGCCGGCCTTGCCGACCGTGACCAGCGTGTCCCCGCGCTGGATCACGTCGTCTGGCTGCGCGCCCGTGACCGGCTCCGGCTCGCGCAGGATCGCGATCACCGTGATCCCGGTCTTCGCGCGGAAGCCGCTCTCCGCGAGGGTCTTGCCGATCCACGGGCTCGTCTCGGGCACCGGCTCCCACTCGATCAGGAGCTCGCCGAGCGCCATCTCGAGGTCCTCGACGATCTTCGGCCGCTCATAGGCGCCGCCGATCACCGCGCCGAGCTGGCGGGCCTCGTCGTCGTCGAGCCGGATCACCGCCTTCGGCTCGTCATCGTCTGAGTGCCGGAAGAAGTAGAGCTCCCGGACGCCGTCGTTGTGCTGGATCACCGCCAGCCGGCCGCCGTCGTCGAGGCGGAAGGTGAACTTCGTCCCGACGCCGGGCAGTCGCGTCTCACGCAGGTCGACGGGCATCTCGCCTCCAGTCTACGAAGAGCCATCGGCCGATCGCCTTCGACTCCTTCATCAACGCCACTCCGAGCGTGGCCGTGATCAGCACGTACAGCCCCGCGAACGCTCCGATCTTCACCTGGGTCGCGTCCGAGATCCGGGGGTTCCCGCTCACGAGCTGGGCGAGGATGATCGTGAACTCGCCGTGTGCGACGAGGGCGACGCCCACGTTCAGGCTCTGCCTCCGGCTGTAGCCGCCGAGCAGGCCGCTCACGTAGCCCCCGCCGATCTTGCCGACCAGGCTCAGCACCACGGCGAGGGCGAGCAGCCAGGCCACGCTGCCGGCCTTGCCGACGTCGATGGAGAGGCCGAAGACGAAGAAGAAGAGCGCCGCGAAGACGTCGCGGAAGCTGAAGAAGCGCTCCTCGATCTCCTCCCGGATCGAGGTGCCCGAGAGGACGACGCCGGCCATCAGCGCGCCGACCGCCTCGGAGAGGCCGAGCTCCTGGGCGAGCGCAGCAGAGCCGACGAGGAAGGCGAAGGCGGCCAGGAGGAAGATCTCCCGCGGCAGCCAGTCCAGGAAGCGGTCGATCGGGCCGCTGAGCCACTTCGAGATCGCGAGCGCGGCCGCGATGAACCCGATCGCCTTCGCCACGATCGCCAGGGTGTGCGTCGCCTCGCCACCGCCGCCCGAGGCGAACCCGAGCACGACGGCGATCACGATGTCCTCGGCGACCAGGATCGCGAGCACGAGGTCGGTCTCGTCGTCGGCGAGCCGGCGGAAGTCGATCAGCCCCTTGACGGTGACCGCGCTGGAGGAGACGTAGATCGCGGCGGCGAGGATGAAGGCCGCGAAGCTGAGCCCGAACGCGGCGACGCCGACGAGGAGCCCGAGCGCGCCATTCACGACCACGTCGATCGCTCCCCCGTAGAAGACGTAGCCTCGGCTGCGGGCGATTCGCCCGAGCGTGAACTCGAGGCCGAGGAAGAAGAGCAGGAAGATCAGCCCGATCTCGGCCACGAAATCCGTCACTTCGGAGGGCTGCACGATGCTCAGCGCCTTCGGCTCGTGCGGGCCGAGCAGCAGCCCCGCGAGCAGGTACGCGGGGATCGCCGAGAGCCCGACACGGCTTGCCACCAGGCCCAGTCCTCCCAGGAGGGCGACGGTGATCGAGAGCTGGGCGAGGGTCATCGCGGGCGGCGCATGATCGTACCGCCCGGCCGAGCCCTCCTAGAGCAGCGACTTCCCGCGCACGCTGGAGCCCAGTGCACCGGGCTCTAGCCGCGTCCCCGGCGGCGGAGCCAGCGCACACCCTCGACCACGCCCGTGACGAGGAGCGCGATCCCGAAGGCAAGCACCAGGCCCTTCCACGGCTGGCGCTCGAAGGCCTTGCCTCCGAAGTACCCGAGCAGCGCGGCATACGAGGCCCAGACGAAGCCGGCCAGGACGTCGTAGACGATGAAGCGCCGCCACGGCATCTCGAGCCAGCCGGAGGAGAAGGTGACGACCGTCCTTCCGGCCGGGATGAACCGCGCGAGGAGGATCAACAGCCCACCCCGCTCCTGGATCTGCCGTTCCGCCCAGGCGATCCGCTCCTGCGACTTCTCGCTCGAGAAGAAGCGCCGGCGCAGCGGCTGCTCGAACCGCTTGCCGAGGAAGTAGGCGGTGTTGTCGCCCGCGATCGCGCCGGTCGCTGCGGCGAGGATCGCCAGCGACAGGTGGGTATTCCCCGTGCTCGAGAGGACGCCGGCCGTGATCACCGCCGTCTCGCTCGGGACGAGCGGGAAGAGGACGTCGAGGTAGGCCAGTCCGAAGATGAGGAGGTAGGACCACCACTCGCCGGAGACGTGATTGGCGAGCCCGCTCAGCAACCGGCACCTATGCCTCGAGCAAGCCCTCGTCGAGGGCGTAGCGCACGAGCTCCGCACGGGTGGAGAGGCGGAGCTTCTGCATGATGTGCGTCCGGTGCGCCTCGACGGTGCGAACGGAGATGAACAGCTTCCCGGCGATCTCCTGGTTGGTGTGGCCGAACGCGAGCAAGCCGAGGACCTCCCGCTCGCGATCGGAGAGGGGATCCGCTGCTCGCCGCTGCTCGGCCGCGATCAGGCGGGCGCCGAGCTCAGGGTGCACGTACCGCCCGCCCGCCGCGACCTCCCTGATCGCCGGCACGAGCTCCTCGTCGAGGGCCTGCTTGAGCACGTAGCCGCTGGCGCCCCGGTCGAACGCCGCACGTGCGGGCTGCGGCTCGTCCTGGACGGAGAGGACGACCACCCTCAGGCCCGCGTGCTCGCGCAGGAGACCTTCGATGGCGTCGCTCCCGCCGTCCGTCCAGACGCTCGCGTCGAGCACGACGATGTCGGGCTCGAGCGCGCGGGCGGCAGCGGCCGCCTCCGCCTCGGAGCCGGCCTCGCCGACGGTTTCGAGGTCGACCTCCGCGTTCACGAGCAGCGCCATGCCTTCCCTGGCGGAGGGGCGGTCATCGACGATCAGGACACGGACACTCAAGGGGATACGGCGGCAAAAGACTAATCGCCGGGATTTTGACCCGCCTGGGTCAGGCGCTCCGGGGCCTGGAGCGCGAGTCTCAAGGAGTGCAATCCGCGCCTTCCCCGACATCGCTCGATCTGTACAGACGGCGTGTGCAGCTCAGGCACGCGTTGGTCGCCGTCGAGTCGGCGATCGTTCTCAAGGAGGAGCGCGCTCCGGAGGACGCGGAGCCCGTCAACCTCGAAGGGTTGAGACAAGATCTCCTCGTGGCACTGTGGCTCACCGAAGTCCTGCTCTCGAGGCACTGAGATCGCACGCATCGCCCTTTTTGGGCGATGAACGCCCGGCGGCGTTTTCGGAGACTGGCACCGTGTCGGAGCTCCAGGCGATCGACGCGGACGTCGAGCACGCGCTCGAGGCAATCAACGTCCCCGCGTACGTCATCGACTCGCACGGGATCATCCGCTGGGTCAACCCGGCAGGGAAGCGGATCGTCGGCGACGTCACCGGGCGGCAGTTCACCTCGGTGTGCGCGCCCGAGGAGACGCGTCGCGCGCGCGAGGTGTTCGCCTCGAAGATCGCCGGCACCGCGAAGGTGACCGACGCCGAGGTCGTCCTGGTCCAGGAAGACGGCGAGCGCATCGGCGTCGAGGTCAGCTCGGTGCCGCTCTACTCCGGCGGTCAGATCATCGGCGTCTTCGGTCAGCTCGTCCACGTCGATACCGAGCCCGACCGGCCGCTGCACCCGCACCTGACCCCGCGGCAAGCGGAAGTGCTACGCCTGCTGGAGCGAGGCCAGTCGACCCAGCAGATCGCCCGGGAGCTCCATCTCAGCCTCGAGACGGTGCGCAATCACATCCGGCACCTTCTCCGCGCACTCGGCGTTCATTCCCGCCTCGAGGCGGTCGCGCTCGCCCGGCAGGGCGACGTCGCGGTCAGCTGAGGCTCAGCCGCAGCGCGGGCACCTGCGCCGGGTCCCGAGCTCGCGACCGCAGGAGGCGCAGCGCCCACGATCCCGGCGGGCGCGTAGGCGCCGCTCCCGCAGGCCCATGCGACACATGACGAGCCCTACTCCGATGGTCAGGAGCGCGTTCATGAGCAGGTGCGAGCTCAGCACGGGTCAGGTCGCCTTCTGGCTGGTCTCCTCCGCCGTCACGACCCTCCGAGCAAATCGCGCGCGGGCTCGAGCGGCATCGCCCCGAAGGGATGAAAGCCCGGATCCACCCGGCTAGCCGACGGCGGCCGCGCTGGCCGGGATCGCGACGGTGATTCGCGTTCCGCTGCCGTCGCGGCTCTCGAGCGCCATGGAGCCGCCCATGGCCTCGGCGCGGTCGCGCAGCCCTTCCAGGCCCGAGCCGGGCCGCTCGGCCGCGCCTCCGCGACCGTCGTCGAAGACGTCGATGCGGAGACTGTCGGGACCGGCGTGTGCCCGCACCTGGATCACCGAGGCTTCCGAGTACTTCTGCGCGTTGGCGATCGCCTCGGCGATGACGTAGTAGCCGACCGTCTCGGCGACCGTGTCCAACCGACCCGATGGAACCTCGAGCAACGTGACCGGAATGGTGGAGCGCAGCGCAAGGGACTTGATCGCCTCGCCGAGCCCAAGGTCGACGAGGACGCTCGGGTGGAGGCCGTGCGCGAGCTCCCGCAGCTCGTCCATCGCGAGCTGCAGCTCGCCCTCCGCCTCCTCCAGGAGCGCCGGGACGCGCTTGGGCTCTTCTCGGGCCGCGTCGACGGCTTCGCGAAGATTCAAGGCGAGCCACATCAGGCGGAGCTGCGCGCCGTCGTGGAGGTCGTGCTCGAGGCGCCGGCGGGCGTTGTCGGCCGCCGAGATGAGCCGCGACCGAGACCTGCTCAGGCGCGTAGCGATCTGCTCCCGCTCGCTGACGACTGCGGCAAGGCAGAGCGCCGAGAGGGCGGCGACCGCGATAAAAAGCTGCGCGTTGAGCACGCTGCGCGTGACCGACTCGAAGTGGAACGGGCCTGTGTAGTGGGTGGTGTGCCAGACGGTGAAGAGGGCCGTCGTCGCAACGGCGATCGTCGCGCCGCGCTGGCCGAAGCGAAGCGCCGCCCACATAAACGTCGGGAAGACGAGGTACATCACCGGGTTCTCGCTCCGAGAGGCGAACTCGGCGAGGCCGACGATGGTCGTCAGCAAGAGCGCAGCCTCGAGGATGCGCTTCCGGGTCCAGTGCCGCGGCAACGGCCCGTACCAGGCGAGGGCCAGCGGGACGACGATCAGCGCGCCGGACGCGTCGCCGAGCCACCACGTCCGCCAGACCGTGGGTGCGGCGTCGCCGTGGACCACTCCTCCGGATAGGAGGGACGACACGCCGATCGTCGCGCTGACGGCGGCCCCCGCTGCGATGGCAACCACGATCGCGCCGACTCCCTGGATGCTGTCGAGCGGTGATCCCCGCCGGACAAGCCGTCGCAACAGCACCGTCGCCAGGATCACTTCCAACATGTTTCCCACCGTCTGTCCGAGCGCGGATCCGATCGGGAGCGTGGAGTAGCTGTTCGCGAGGAGGTCTCCGATCAGGACGCCCGGCCAGAAACGCAGGCCGCCGAGGTAGAGGAAGGAGATTCCGACTGCCGACCGGGAGCCAGACGATCGCCGCCACCGGGCCGGAGAACTCCAGCACATAGCCCGTCTTCGCCCCGGCGTAGTAGAGGCCCGCCAAGGCCCCCACTCCCAGCAGATACCGCGCCGTGGGGTTGGCGAGCCGCTGACTCCACGTCCGGTCTCGAGGTTCGTGGGCAGCGATCGCCTCGCTCACGAGGCCACCTCCTTCTCGCCGGTCAGGTAGAGCAGCGCGGCCTTCACGCGCCGGTTGACGTCGGAGGCCTCACCCAGGTCGAGCTTGAGAAAGATCCCGTTGATGTGCCGCTCGACGGCCCGTTTCGTGACCTCGAGCTTCGTCGCGATCCACGTATTGCTCCGCCCCTCGGCGATCATCGCGAGGATCTCTCGCTCGCGGGGCGTCAGCTTCTCCAGCCCCGGATCGTGTCTCGCGCGCGCGGAGACGAGCTTGTCGACGATGCGCGGATCGACCAGGGAGCGGCCGGCGACCACCTCCCGAAGCGCGCGAGCGAGCTCGTCCTCGTCCTTGATGCGCTCCTTGAGCAGGTAGGCCCGCTGGGTCGAGCCGTCCTGGAACAGGCTCATCGCGTACGACGGCTCCGCGTGCTGGCTGAGCACGACCACGCCGACGTCGGGATGCGACGTCCGCAGCTCGCCCGCGAAGCGAATTCCCTCGTCGGTGTTCGTGGGCGGCATCCGGATGTCGGTCACGACCGCGTCCGGCTTCTCGCGGTCGACCGTGATCCGAAGCTCGTCCAGATCCCCGCAGGCCGCCACGAGGTCGACGTCCTGAATCGTCTCGAGCACGCGCGCGATGCCTTCCCGGGCGAGAAAGCTGTCGTCACCCAGAACGACGCGGATCACGGCTCGACGCCCATCGCGGCCAAGCCTAGGGCGGAGCCGGCTTCCGGCGGGTAACGAAGTGGTGTGATTCCCGCTCTCACGGCGTAAACCTCCCGGCAGAAACACGGCGGATTTCGCCCCTGAGGATCGCGCGATCGAGCGGCGTCAATCGAGAGCGGCGGTCGGAACCGAAAGCCTTGTGCCGCTGGCTGCTGGTGCGAGCGCGGCGTTGCACGTTTTCTTCTTCGGCAAGTATCGCAGCCGCCTCGTCGGGGAGCAAGACCGATCGGTTCAGGCTGATCTACGAACGTGGTGTTTTGCACGGTGCTAGCGCCGCGCCAGATCAGCGGATCCCCGAATGACGGATGGAACGCCTCGGCGGATACTCGGTGCTGCAGACGTTTGCCAGTCCTCCCCCAGCAGGAGGCCCTATCCCCGAATGAAACCGCGGCTGCCCTTCGACGTGGTGGAATCCAAGGTCCGCGTTCCGCAGGTCCCGGCCAGGACGGTGTCGCGCACCGCGCTCGTGAACCGGCTTCGCGCTGCCGGCGCATTTCCGCTCGTGCTGGTCGTGGCGCCGGCCGGCTACGGGAAGACGACGCTGCTCTCGCAGTGGGCCGCCCGCGACGCCCGCGCGTTCGCCTGGGTCTCGATCGACGAGCAGGACAACGAGCCCGTTGCGTTTCTGAGGCACGTGGCGGCGGCGCTCGACAGCATCGAGCCGATCGACCCGCGGGCGCTCGAGCCGCTCGCGCTCGAGGACGGATCCGTCCGGACGAAGGCCTTGCCCCGCCTCGCCAATGCGCTGAGCCGCCGCGAGTCGCCCTTCGTCCTGGTGCTGGACGGCGCAGATGCGCTCACGCGCGACTCGATCTCGACGCTGACAGCGCTCCTGGAGCACATTCCGGCCGGGTCGATGATCGCACTCGCCGGCCGTGTCACGCCGAATCTCCCGGTCGCCGCGCTCAGGGCGCGTGGCCCCCTGCTCGAGATCGGCGCGTACGAGCTTGCGCTGAGCCGCCGCGAGGCCGAGATCCTGCTGCGGGCCGCGCACGTGGAGCTCGAGGACGTCGAGATCAACGCGCTCCTCGAGCGCACCGAGGGGTGGCCGACCGGCCTCTACCTCGCGGCCCTGGCGTCGCGCGACCCGAACTGCGGCGAGAACGCCGAGCTGCCGCATGTCCTCACGGTCGGCGGTGACGACCGCTACTTCGCCGACTACTTCCGCTCCGAGTACCTGTCGCGCCTGACCCCGGACCGCCTGACGTTCCTTCGCCGCACCTCGGTGCTCGAGGCGATGTCCGGCCCGCTCTGCGACGCCGTCCTGGAGCGCAAGGAGTCGGCAGTCGAACTCGCTTCGATCGAGGCTGCCAACCTCTTCGTCGTCCCGCTCGACCGCCGCCGCGGCTGGTACCGCTATCACCACCTGTTCCGCGACCTGCTCAGACGAGAGCTCGAGGATCGCGAGCCGGAGCTCGTGCCGCTGCTCAACCAGCGAGCCGCCGACTGGTTCGAAGAGCAGGGGGATGCCGAGTCCACGCTCGACTACTCGTACGCGGCCGGCAACGCCGACAGCGCCGCCCGGATTCTGAGCTCGATCGCCATGCCCATGTCCTCGAGCGGTCGCGTGACGGCCGTCGAGACCTGGCTCGACCACTTCGACGACGAGACTCAGCTACGGCGTTACCCCGCGGTCGCCCTGGAGGGGTCGCGCATCCACGCCTTCCGCGGGCGCGCAGAGACGGCCGAGGAATGGCTGGCGGCTGCCGAGCGAGGCACGCCGAAGAACGGCAAGGGCGCCGCTACGCGGGCGTGCATCGACGTCCTGCGCGGAGCGATGTGCGCGGACGGGCCGGAAGGGATGCTGAAGAAGACCGACTCGGCACTCGCTGCGCTCCCGCCCGACCATCCCTGGCAGCCGTGGGCGCTGGTCGTGAACGGGACCGCCCATCTCCTCCTTGGCGACGACGACCGCGCCGACAGCGTGCTGGCGTCGGCCGCCGAGGCCTCGGACCGCACCGGCCGGGCCGAGAGCCGCGCTCTGGCACTCAGCGAGCGCTCCCTGCTCGCCGCGGGGCACGACGACGACGGAGCCGAGATGCTGGCTCTGGAGGCCCACCGCCTGATCGAGGAGCGCGAGCTCGACGGCTACCCGACCAGCGCCCTCGATCTGGCCGCCACGGCCCGCGCGCTTCTGCGGCACGGGCGCTGGGACGAAGCGCGCAGGCAGCTGACGATCACCCAGGGGCTCGCGCCGAGCCTGACCCACGCGATCCCCTGGCTCTCCGTCCAGGTGCGTCTCGAGCTCGGCCGCGCCTACGTGACCTTGCGGGACCACAACGGTGCGCGGGCGCTGCTCGCCGAGGCCCGAGAGATCCTGGAGGTGCGGCCCTCGCTCGGAGTCCTGGGCGAGCAGGTCGCGGCGCTCGAAGCGGAGATCGAGGCGATACCGCAGGCCACTGCGGCGGGCGGCTCGGGCCTCACACCGGCCGAGCTTCGCCTTCTCCCGCTCCTTTCGACCCACCACTCGTTCCGCGAGATCGGCGAGCGCCTGTTCGTCTCGCGCAACACGATCAAGACCCAGGCGATCTCCGTCTACCGCAAGCTCGGCGTCTCGAGCCGCAGCGACGCGATCACCAGGGCGCGCGAGCTCGGGCTCGTCGTAGGCTCAACGGACGCCGCCGAGTCGATCGCCGGTCGACGCTCAGCCTGTCGCCTCCTGACCTACGCCTAGGCGTCCAGGTCCGCGTACTCGTTTGCCTTCCTGCGGTCGTAGAACCAGCCGAAGGCCAGCAGAATCACGAAGAAGAACAGCAGCGCTCCGAAGACGCCCCACCTGTACCACGCCGCGTCGACCAGCAAGAACAGCAGCAGGGCTGCGATGCCGAACACGATGACCAGGCCGATCAGCTTTAGCCAGAATTTCGCTCCGAGGTCGTCGTTCACGTCCGCTCCTTTGCGTCGATCCTCTCGATCGTCACGCCTACCTTGACACACGGCATCGTCCGAACCGGATGATGCAAGGCTAGGCGGGCACGATCGGCGCGTCCGGCGGCGCTTCGGGAGCGGGCTCCGAGCCTCCCTCTTCCACAGCGGCCGCGGCGCGGGCCCTCGCGAGGTCACGCATGATGTGAACGACGGCGGAGGCGAGCGGAGCCGCCAGCACGAGCCCGAGCATTCCGAAGACGCAACCGGCGCCGATCGTGAGCACGAGCACGGCGAGCGGGTGGAGGTCTAGCGCGGAGCCCATCGCGAACGGCTGGACGATGTTCTGCAGCAGCCCGTTCGCCAGGATCACGACCACGAGCATGATCAGCGCGACGGTGGTTCCCTTCGCGCCGAGCGCGATCAGGACGGCGAAGGCGCCTGCCACGAACGCGCCTACGTACGGGACGTAGGCAGTCACGAACGTGACGACCCCGATCGTGCCGGCGAGCGGCACGCCGAGCGCGAGCGAAGCCAGCCCGACCACGACGCCGTTGAAGGCTGCCACGATCGTGACGCCGAGGAAGTAACCCCGCAGCGACCTGATGATCCCACCGGTGATCAGCTGCGCCACCGGGGGCGGAACGCCCAGGTGGCGGTCGACCCAGCGTCGCATCGACGGCCCGTCCTTCAGGAGGAAGAACAGCGTCAGGAGCGTGAACGAGAGGGCGAAGGCGAGGGAGGTGAGCCCCGCGATGCCGTTGATCACTCCTTTCGTGAGCGTCGAGATGATCTTCGGGACATCGGCTTTGACTTCCGAATTCACGCTCGAGGAGCCGGAGTCGTCGACCCCGACATCCTCCAGCCACCCGGCAGCCTTGTCGGCGCCCGCCGACGCGTTTTCCGAGATCGCACCTTTCTGGGAAGTGATCCCGCCGATCACGATCACGAACACGAACGCCGCGACCGCGGCCAGCCCAAGCAGGACGAGCCCGGCGGCCGCGGCGCGGGGCATGTGGCGTTGCAGCACCCCGACGATCGGCATCGAGACCGTCGCCACGATCGTCCCGGCCACCACCGGACCGACGATCGTGTAAGTCGCACCGAGCAGCCAGACGAGCCCGGCCACGAGCACGAAGAAACCGACGAGGAGCCACGAGGTCCTGCCGAGGTCTCGCAGCCAGCGCGGAGCAGCGAACGCGGTCGCGAGCTCGCCCGCCTCGGTCGCCGCGAGCTCGAACGGCGCAGGCTCCGCCCCGGCGTGGTGATCCTTCCGCCTCAGGTGCCTCCGGAAGTCCACTACATGCTCAGCTCGGCTATCGCGTCACCGATCAGCTTGAAGCCGAGGATAAGGAGGGGGACGGACATGGTCGCCGGATTCGAGCCCGGGCATCGTCCGGAGGGGGTGATGTCCACAGGGGCCGACCGGGCGATCCCATTTCATCCGGTCGGCATGACGGTCTGCGGGACGTAGCGCTGGACACTTGTTCTGGAAGTGAGCGGGACCACCGATCCTCAGGTCGAGCGGATCGACGCGCTGTTCGTCCAGAGCGCGACGGCTTTCTCCAGCGACGCCGGGACGATCACGCTCCATGGGGTCGCGGACTCGACCGTGTACTTCGCAGACCGGCCGCGACGCGAGATCGGCCACATCCCGTCTCGGCGCTTCGTCGAGCTGTGGGAAACCGGCGCCAACAGCTTCGCGATCGACCCGCCGAATGCCGTGCTGTCCTTCCTCGACGACAACGGAGGTGCGCCCGAGGACGCCGTGGTCGTCCTGCGGGAGCCCCGGCTCGAGGACGGGACTCTTTCCTACACCGTCGAGATGCTGGAGGGGACCCTCCCGCGGAGCTCGGGCCCGTGCACCCTCTTCATCGACGTGTTCGGCCGCCAGCTGGCTCCGGCCTCGGGAGCGGGCGAGCAGCGCCGGGCCATGGCGAAGCTCGGTTTAGCGCGGACCGAGGCCGCCGTCGTCCGGAGACGCTGAGGCAACCGCAGGCCGGCGCTGCCGGCGCCAGGTGAGGCCGGCCGCAGCCCCGAGCGCGAGCGTCGGCACGATCGTCAGGAAGCGGTACAAGAGCACGGCCGCCACGACGCCGGCGTTGTTGCCGCCGAAGCCGACGAGCACGGAGGTCAAGCCCAGCTCGACGACCCCGAGCCCGCCAGGCGTGATCGGGATCGAGCCGAGCACGCGCGCGAGCGACCAGCCCGCGAACGCCTCGACCACGGTCACCTGGTCGGGGCCGACGTCGAGCGCGCGCAGGCACGCGAGCAGCACGAGGAACACGGACAGCTGGCCTGCCAGCGTCGCGAGCGTGAGCACGTGCCATCTCCGGCGCAGCAGCCCAATCGCGCGGTTGCGGAAGTGGACGAAGCTCTCTCCCGTCCAGCCGACGGGCCCGCGGCGGACGAGCCCGCAGGGCCCGGTTCACCACCCGCGCAGCAAAATCGCCGACCCTCCGCGCCATCTTCGAGCTCGAAAGCGCCGCGGCGAAGGCCGCCGCCACGGTCACGAACACGGCGAGCCCGATGATGGCGACCGTCTGCAGGGCGGCGCCGCTGCCGCCGGTGAGGGTGAGCAGCGCGAGGGCGATCGCCGGGAAGCCGAGGATCGCCAGCTGGTTCCAGATCCCGGTGAGCGTGACCGCCAGCGCCACCTCGTCGGCGTGGAAGCCCCAGGCCAGCAGCATCGCGGCCGAGACCCCGACTCCCACGACCGGCCCTCCCGGTGCGAGGTACGTCCCCGCCGTCGAGGCCTGCGTCACGGTCTCCGCCTGCAGGAAGCGAAGACCGGGAAGCGCCGCCATCCAGGGCGGGGCGAACGTGACGATGTTCAGCAGGACGGTCGCGAGCAAGATCCCGACCCACGCCCACGAGAGCATCTTCACCTGGTCCCAGACCGCGCCGTAGTTGGCGAACTGCGGGAGCACGAAGACGAAGGTCCCCACGATCACCGCGACGGCCACGCCACCCCCGATGCCGCGTTTCAGCCAGGGTTTCCAGCCTCGGCCCCCCGATTGCTTGGCCTCGACGTTCAGCGAACCGTCCCGAAGCCGAGCGTCTCGCCGATCCCGAGCACACGCACCTCGACCTCTGGCGCGACCTCGGCGGCGGCCGCGGCGAACTCTCTCGCCGGCCGGTCGCCGAGCGGCGCTCCGAACGGCGTCCGGTAGGTGCCCCAGTGGACCGGCACGGCGACCTTGGGGCGCAGGAGCTTCAGCGCTTCGGCCGCCCGGCCCGGGTCGAGATGTCCGGCCGGGAGCCTCGCCCCCCACCCGCTGACAGGGAGGATCGCGACGTCAAGAGGGGCGAGCTCGGCCATGCCTTCGAAGATGTCCGTGTCGCCGGCGAAGTAGACCCGCCTCGAGCCCTCGACGACGAAGCCGAGCGCCGCCGAAGGCGCGGTGAGCGGCCAGCGCCTCGACTCATGCTCGGCATGCGTGACCCGGATCGCCACTCCCCCGAGCTCGAGCATTTCTCCGGCCGAGGCTTCGAGCACGTGCTCGAAGCCTCGCCGCCGCAGGAGCTCTCCGACGCCGGTCGGGACGACGACCGGCACCGACCGGCCCAGACGGCCGAGCGACGAGAGGTCGAGATGGTCGAAATGGGCGTGGGAGACGAGGATCCCGTCGAGCGCGCCGAGCGAGCTTGGGTCGACCGCGGCCTTCCGGCGAAGGTGCCAGACCCGTCGCCGTAAAACGGGATCGGTCACGAGGCGCGTGCCGTCGAGTTCGATCAGGACGCTACTGTGCCCCAGCCAGGTGAGCCCGCTCAGAGCACGGATCGAACACCCCGCTGCGGCCGGGTTCATCACCCCCATCGGATGAGGCCCGCCCGAGGGCGCCGCGAAAGAATCCGGATCTAGCATCCGGCCATGACTACCACCGAACAGCACGTCGCCGAAACGCCCACCTGGAGCCCGGGGCGCCCGAAGCTCCGGCCGTTCGCCCTCGCAGTCGCGTGGCTGATCTCAGCCGCTGCCCTGCTCGCCGCCGCCCAGATCGTGCCGGGTGCGGCGGTGAACGACTTCCGCGGCGCGCTGGCCGCCGCGGCGGCGATCGCGGTCCTGAACGCGGTCGTGCCGCCTCTGCTCTCGGCGCTACGGCTGCCGTTCATGCTCCTCACCGGACTCGTGCTCATCCTCGTCGCCGACGCGCTGATGCTGCTCGCGGCCGACAGCCTCACGAACGGCGACCTCCAGATCGACTCGTTCTGGTCGGCCCTCGGCGTCGCGTTCGTCGCCTCGGCCGTGGGCGTGGTGTTGGAGATCCTCGCCGGGACGAACGACGACGACGAGTACACGCTGCGCGTGATCCAGCGGATCGCCCGCCGGTCCGGTGGCCGGACGGTCACCGACGCACCGGGGATCGTCTTTCTCGAGATCGACGGTCTCGCCCTGCCCGTGCTGCAGCGCGCGATGCGGGACGGCAACGCGCCCACGATGGCGCGCTGGGTCGCGGAGGGAACGCACCGCTTCACGGAGTGGGAGACCGACCTCTCCTCGCAGACCGGCGCCAGCCAGGCGGGCATCCTGCTCGGCTCGAACGACGACATCCCCGCCTTCCGGTGGGTCGAGAAGGAGACCGCGAAGCTGGTGGCGTGCTCCGGGCCGCCCGACTGCGCCGAGATCGAGCGCCGCCACGCCTCCGGCAAGGGCCTGCTGATCGACGGCGGCGCCAGCCGCGGCAACCTGCTCTCGGGCGAGGCCGACTACGTGATCCTGACCGTCAGCCGGATGGACGCCGAGAGGGGCTCGAACCCCGGCTACCGCGCCTTCTTCGCGAACGGGTTCAACGTCATGCGGGTGCTCGTGCTGTTCTTCTGGGAGGTCGTGCTGGAGTGGTCCGCCGCGGCGAAGGCCAAGCGCCGCGACGTCCGGCCGAGGGGACACCGCGGTGGGCTCTACCCATTCATGCGGGCGGCGCTCTGCGTGGTCGTCCGCGACCTGATCGTCTACGGCGTCCTGAGCGACATGATGAAGGGGCGGCCCGCGATCTACGCGACGTTCTCGAGCTACGACGAGGTCGCGCACCATTCGGGCCTGGAGCGTGCCGACACGCTCGAGGCGCTGCGCAAGCTCGACGAGCAGTTCGGGCGCATCGAGCGGGCCAGGCCGTACGCGGCCCGGCCCTACGAGATCGTCGTCCTCTCCGACCACGGCCAGACGCAGGGGGCGACCTTCAAGCAACGGAACGGCTACGGCCTCGACGAGCTCGTCGAGCGCTCGCTCGAACGCGGCGAGGTGTCCACCGTCGCCGATGGGGACGAGAACCACAGCAACATCGGGAACGCCGTCGGCGAGGCCACGGTCGGCACGGCGAAGAAGAAACGCCCCAAGAACGACGTCTCCGACAAGGAGGTGGTCGTTCTCGGCTCCGGGAACCTCGGCCTCGTCTACCTGATGAGCGAACGGCGCCGCCTGACCCGCGAGGAGATCGACGAGCAGCACCCGCGCCTGCTGCCGGCGCTGCGGTCCCACCCCCACGTGGGCTGGCTGCTCGTGCGCTCGGAGCGCGACGGGGCCGTGGCCCTCGGCGCGAACGGGGCGCATCACCTGGCTGACGGGACCGTCGAGGGCGAGGACCCGCTGGCGCACTTCTCGCCGAACGCCCCACGCCATCTCCTGCGGTCGGACGGCTTCGAGCACGTGGCGGACATCATGGTCGGCAGCTTCTACGACCCGGCTCTGGACGAGGGTTGCGCCTTCGAGGAGCTGATCTCGTTCCACGGCGGAATCGGCGGCGCCCAGACCCGTCCCTTCCTGCTCGCGCCCGTGAGCCTTCCGTTGCCGGACGAGCCGATCGTCGGCGCGTCCGCCGTCCACGCGATCCTCTCCCGGTGGCGCCGCACTCTGAACAGCAACGCCGGCCCGGTCGGGTCGCCGGAGGAGAAACCGCTGGCGACGACCATGGGCTGAGCGCAGGTCGGCCGTGAAGCACCTCTGGCACCCGGGCTCCCGGGTGTCTCGCCTGAAGGCGAGCCACAGCTACGGGATGGTGCTCCTGCTGATCGCGGTCGTGTTCGTGTTCACGTCGGTCGCGTCGAACAGCGACTGGGCCGACAGCACGCTTCTCCTCCTCCAGTGCACGACGCTCATCGCGGCGCTCTACACCTCGGGGGTGGCGCGAGCAGATTCGCCGCTCAGTGTCGCGCTGATCGTGGTCTCCGCGGTCTGCGCTGCCGTGCTCCTGTTGTTCGGCGGAACAGCGTTCGAGGCGCTCGTCGGGATCCTTTCGGGCGTCCTGACCGTCGCCACGATCCTCACCGTGGCGCTCGGCATCGTCGACCAGGGCGAGGCGAACGTCCAGGCCGTGACCGGGGCCGTCTGCGTCTACGTGCTGATCGGGATGCTGTTCGTCTTTCTCTACGGCGTGCTGGCGGTACTCGGGTCGGGCAACTTCTTTGCTCAGGGCACCGACGGCACGCGCTCCTTGCGCCTCTACTTCAGCTTCGTCACCCTTGCGACGCTCGGCTACGGCGACTACACCCCCGCCGGCGAGCTCGGCCGCACGTTTGCGATCGTCGAGGCGCTTTTCGGCCAGCTGTACCTCGTGACCGTGATCGCCGTCCTCGTCTCCCGGATGCGCCGGAAGGAGAGCTAGGAGCCAGGCGCGCCCGGACGGTGTTCCGCCGTCGCTACTTGCTCCCGCCGAAGTCGGCGACCCAGATGACTCCGGAGAAGGCGTTGGGCCAGAGCCTGCTGACATGAGCTGCTGCGATCCCCAGCTCGTCGTAGTGCTGGAACGTGATGCTGAAACGATGCTCCGCCGAGTTGAGCCATGCGTTGAACGTCGCGCGTACGCCTGAATAGCCACCGATGTCGCTCAGATAGGCGGCGTTCTCGCCCCACCACGCGCCCGTGAATCCGACCTGCCGCTCGTAGGTCGCGTTGTCGATCCCGCAGGGTGTGTGGCCGAGCTCCTTGCACGTGATCATCTTCTGAACCTTGAGCGCAGCCGCCTTGCTCAGCTTCCGGCTCACGTGGAACCTGGGCAGGGCGCTCCGTCGATGCGCGTACTCGTGCAGACACACCATCGCCGCGAGCGCCGGCGGTGTCCTCGCCTCACGTCGCTTCTCGAAGCGGCGCAGCGCCTTCCATGCCCACGCCGGAATGCGCTTCGGCGCAGCCGCCGGTCGCCGGTTCACCCGCTTGCTTGCGTGCAGCCGGTACTCGGCCCACTGCCACCACCAGGCGGGCAGCACGTGTCCCGGCTTGAACGGACCGCGTGCGGGTGCAGACGCGAACACCCTGCCCAGCGGCAGGTTCGCAACCGACGGATCGGCGCAGGTCCTGCGCGGCGCCATGAGCGGGTCAGCTCTGCCTTGCGTCGCCAGCACGAGTGCCGCGACGAAGGCACCGACAAGCGCGAACAGCAAGCTGAAACTTCTTCTGGAAATCATCGTCTCGAGCTTAGGGGGGTCTTCGGCGGCCGAGAGACAGACCTTGTGCCTGTAACGAGCGCCGTGGCCGCCGGGACTCTAACCGTGCGGGCTGGCTCCGGGCTCCCTCGATCGGCCATCGCTTGTGGCCGGGCGCGGCCGCGCACGAGCGAGCCAGGTGCCACGCCGCGCTCGGCGGCGCAGTCGGTATTTGGTCGAGCCCTCCTGCTAGGACGAGGAGCTCGTCAGGCTCTTGCAGTCGGGGGAGTTCTGGAACGCCTTCTTCAGCTCGCCGTCAGGATCGGCCTGATCGAGCTTCGAGGCGGCCGAGTTGATCTGGTTGCCCATCGTCGAGAGCGTCGTGCCCACGCTCGAGGCGGCCGTGGCCGCCGCTTGAACGCCAGAAGCGTTCTTCACGTCGCTCTGCATCTGCTTCACGTCGCTCTCGACCTCGTTCGAGAGCTGGTCCATGGCCTTCTTCGCGTCCTGACCTTGCTTCGTATTGGGCTTGCCGAGATCCTTGAGGTCGCTGACCAGGGTGTCGCTCGCGCTCTTGATGTCGTCGGCGGCGGTGTTGAGGCTGTCTTTGGAGACATTGCCCTTGAGCTTGTCGCCCGCGGACTTGACGGAGTTCGTCCAGGTCGTGAGCGCGGTGCAGAGGCCGCTGGCCCAATCGCTCGCCGAGGATTCGTTGCTGGAGCTGGAGCTGGAGCTGGAGCTGCTGCTGCCGCCGCAGCCCGCCGCCGCCAGCAGCGCAGCCAGCACCAGCGCTGCGATCGCGAACCTCACCGCGCGCACGACAAGTCGTCCCTGCACAGCTCAACCCTTGCCCGGCGGCCCGGATGGCGCATCACCCCGTCGGGACGATGTTCGGAACGCACGGCTCCGTGACGCCGGCATCCTCAGCGAGGAGGAGTTCGAGCGCTCGAAGCAGATCGCGCTGGCCTAGCCCGTCAGGCCCGCGATGCCGTTTCGCAGCAGGGATACGGCCAGGAGGACGACGATCACGGCCGCCACGGTCCGCGCGTTGCGCTCGAGCCACCCTCGAACCGACCCGAGCAGGCGCGTGGCCCAGTCGCGCGCGACGAGCAGCAGCACGATCGCGACCAGTAGTGGGAGCAAGGAGACGAGCGAGAAGAAGAGCCAGTCGACGATGTACTGCGTCGCGCTCGGGTCGAGCTCCGAGATGTTCTTCAGCGCGATCGGGATGAAGGCGCCCGGGTTGGCCAGCGCTGCTCCGGCGCCGAGGATCGCGACGGCCGGCGACGATGCCACCTTCCCGACCTTCTCGATCGCGTCGGCCGTGCGCTTCGGGTTGGGAGGCCGTCGCAGGACGCGGTAGACCAGGACGAGCAGGATCACGGCGAAGATCACGTCCAGCACGGCGACCCACGTCTTCGGCGTGTTCGGCGTGTCGGACGCAGCGACGTTGCCGATCACGAACGCGGCCACGATCCCGATCCCGAGCGTCGCGCCCAGCGCCCCTAGGTAGAACCAGATCCCCGTGCGGAGCGGTCGCTCGCCCAGCACGAGGACGAGCACCGAGAAGGTCAGCGTCGTCGGCGACACCATCGCCGCGAGCGCAGTCAGCACCAGCTCGGTACTGATCCAGCCCAAACGTGCCCTTAGATCCGCGCCGGCTCAGGCATGCCCGTGCTTGGCCTCGCGCTTGGCTTCCTTCTTCGCGGCCCGCGAGGCCTTCTGCTCGGCCGCCTTCACCTTGGCATCGTCATAGGAGGTCTGGACGAGCTCCTTGCCGCCCGTCCAGCCGAAGACCCAGACGAGCATGACGATCCCGAAGAGGATGTTCCACGCAGTCGTCACGAGCTGCTGGGCAACCGAGTACGCGGTCGCAGTCGTCGCATCGGTGACACCGTTCAGCGAGGCAACGTTGAACGCCTGGTTCACGCCCGCCCCGCCGGGCGTGACCGAGGTGACGTTCGCGATCGAGTTCCCGCCGCAGATATGCATCAGCGTGCTGAAGCTGACCGGGATGTCGTAGGCAGCCAGGAAGACCGACATCACACCGAGGCTCGCGCACCAGGCGAGCAGGGACGGGGTGAAGACGCGCAGCAGGTACTTGCGCGGCTCGGCGAGGATCGCGCCGCCCTCCTTGGCCTGATCCCACCACTTCACAATCCGGGGCCAGAAGACCCGGAAGAGCACGAAGAGCAGGTACGCGATCCCGAGCAAGAGGATGGCGGTCGCCCAGGGGTGCGAGTGGGTGAACTCGAACTTGATGTCGAAGGAGCCCGCCACTTCTAGGAACAGGTAGAGGTACACAAAGGCGCCGATGAGCGTGAAGAAGATCTTCTCGACGACGTAAGCCCCCAGCACGCTCGAGAAGGTGGCGCCGGCGATCAGCGTGGTGAACATCAGCAGCATCACCAGCGTGCCGAGGTTCGCCGGAAGGAAGCCGTTCAGCGCCACCGAGATCGCATAGCAGGCAAGCACGAGCCGGAAACGCGTAGCCGGATACGCGTAGTGGAGGATCGAGTACCAGGCGAAGGCGGTGAGCGTCGTCTGCAGGGTCTTGAGCGCGCAGGCGGCGACCAGGTAGCCGAACGAGATCTCGGTGATCGTGTCCCAGAGATCGCCGAACCAGCCGCCGATGTCCCAGCCGAGCAGGTACGCGGCGGCCCCGATCACGACGATCACGACCCCCCAGCTCACGATCCGCCTCAGGCGCGAGCGGGCCGGGGACTCGGGTGCGACGGCGGCGGAGACCTCCGTCATCGGCGCGCCCCGACGGGGGCGGCGCCGTGGCAGCGCTTCCACTTCTCGCCGCTGCCGCAGGTGCACGGGTCGTTGCGCCCCCGGCGGGCATCGGCGGCTTCGTAGAGGCCGACGATCTCGGAGGGAGCCCGCCCCTCCGCCAGGAGCGCGCCCATCGTCCGCATCGGTCCGTCGACGTGATGAAAGAACGCCTTGAAGCCGGCGCAGAGGTAGTTCAGTCCGGGCTCTCCGTCGGGGGTCTCGATGAAGCGGTCCTTCGGGCAACCCCCGTGACAGGCAAAGCGCACGTCGCAGTCTAGGCAGTACTGCGGCAACGTTTCTCGCTTGTCGAGACCGAACTGGCGCTGCTGCGGCGAGTCGACGAGCTCGAGCATGTGGGTCATCCGGATGTTCCCGAGCTTGTGCTTGGGCTCGACGAAGTGGTCACAGGAGTAAAGGTCGCCGGTGTGCTCGAGCGCGAGCGCCAGCCCACACGTCTCGGAGTGGACGCAGAGGCCCGGAGGCTCGCCGACCCAGTTGGCGAGGGCGACGTCGAACATCTGCACGTAGACCTCGCCGACGTCGCGCCGCACCCACTCCTCGAACACGTCGATCAGGAAGCGGCCGTACTGCTCGGCGGTGACCGACCGGCCGGTGACCCTGTCGCCGTCCTGCACGTACAGCGGCCGGTCGCGCCACGACGTCCAGGGCACGCCGCCGTCCGCGTCGGCCTCGGCTACGCGCTCGATGATCGGGATGAACTGGACGAACCGCGCGCCGAGGTCGTCACGCAGGAAGCGGTAGACCTCGCGCGCCGTGGTCGGCGTTCGCCGCGTGGATGGTGGTGAGCGCGTTCCACTCGACTCCGGCCGAGCGCAGGGCGTCGAGCCCGCTGCACGACCTTGTCGAAGCTGCCCTTGCCCCCCTTGTCGACGCGGTAGGCGTCGTGCAGCTCGCGCGGTCCGTCGATCGAGACGCCGACGAGGAAATCGTGCTCCTTGAAGAACGCCGCCCATTCGTCGTCGAGCAGCGTCGCGTTCGTCTGGATCGTGTACGCGGCGCGCTGGCCCGGCTGGAGATAGTCGTTCGTCGAGCTCGACCGAGCGGCGGAAGAAGTCGAGCCCCATCAGCGTCGGCTCGCCGCCCTGCCAGGCGATCGTGACCTCGGGGACACGCGCGTGCGCCTCGATCAGCTGCCGCAGATAGGCCTCGAGCAGGTCGTCCGCCATCCGGAAGCGGCTGCCGGGATAGAGCATCTCCTTCGAGAGGAAGAAGCAGTAGCTGCAGTCGAGGTTGCAGACGGCCCCGGTTGGCTTGGCGAGCAGGTGGAACGCCAGGGGCGCGTCGGGCCGCACCCCCTCCGTCGTCCCGGTGTGCTGTCTGCGAGACGGACATCGTCCGCTCAGAGCCTAGACCCGCGCCGGCACCGCGTCGCTCCGCATCGCGGCGCCGGTAGGCGTCAGAGGGTCAGTTCGCGCTGCGCGTCATCACCGTCGTGTCTTCCGGCGGCCGCGCGATCATGTAGACGAGCACGCCGAGCAGCGGGAGGAAGATCACGAACATCGTCCATCCGGCCTTCGCCCATCCGGAGTGATCGCGACGGGCGAAGTTGTCCGCCAGGACCATGATCAGCAGCCAGATCCAGATCACCAAGGCGAAGAAGATGAGCATCGTCCAGAAGATGTCCAGGAACGGGTAGTCGGTTCTTGCGAGAAGTGCGAGCACTGCGCGTCTCCCTGGTCGGGGTCGTTGACGTCTGAAACCGTCCCGCGTCGTGGCCGTCGCTTCATCGTCCGATCGGGATGACGCGCCCGTAGCCATCGTGAGGGAGGCTTCCGTGCTGAGCGGCGCTTGTCAGTCAGGCCGAAGCGAAGGAACGCAAGGAGAAGATGAGCAAGAAACGCGGAGTGCTGGTCTGGAGCCTGTTCGGGCTGGCGACGATCCTGATGCTGGTCTCGTCGCTCACGGTCTGGGCGAAGCGCCAGTTGCTGAACGACGACGCCTGGGCGAACTCCTCCTCACAGCTCCTGGCAAACGACGAGGTTCGCGGGGCGATCGCTCAGAAGCTGAGCGACGGGCTGTTCGCGCGGGTCGACGTGGAAGCCCAGCTGCGCGAGCGGCTGCCGCCGCGCTCGCAGGGAGCCGCCCCGGTGCTGGCGGCGGCGCTGCAGAACAACCTCGGGCCCGCGGCCGCCAACGCGCTCCTGCAGCGGCCCAGGGTGCAGGCGCTCTGGGAGAACGCCAACAGGCGCGCCCACGCGGCGGTGATCAAGGTGCTGGAGGGCAAGGATCTCGGCAGGAACGAAAACATCTCGACCGCAAACGGCGAGGTCACGCTCGACCTGCGCCCGGCGATCACCAGGCTGGCGACGCGCCTCGGGGTGGAGGACAAGCTGAAGGCAAACACCGATCCGAACGCCGGCCAGCTCGTGATCATGAAGTCGGACCAGCTCAGCGCCGCCCAGACGGCGGTGAAGACCCTCAAGGCCTTGAGCTCGCTGCTTCTGCTCGCCGTCGTCGCCTTCTACGCGCTCGCGATCTACCTCGCGCACGGACGGCGCAGGCTGCTGCTGGGGGCGACCGGGGCGAGCCTCGTCTTCGTCGGCCTGGTGATCGCCTCGCTCAGGCACTTCCTCGGCGACGTGATCGTCGACTCGCTCGTCAAGACGGAGGCCTACAGGCATCCGGTATTCGTCATCTGGGGGATCGAGACGAGCGTGCTGCGAGACATCGCGGTCATCCTGGTCGTCTACGGCGCCTTGGTACTCCTCGCGACGGCCTTGGCGGGCCCGAATCGAGCCGCGGTCGCCGTCAGGCGCTGGCTGGCACCCTCCTTCCGGCACCACCCGGTCGTCGTCTGGCTGGCCGCTCTCGCCCTCTTTTTGATCCTGCTCGCCTGGGGACCGACGGCCGGCAACCGGGCTCTGCTCGGCGTTCTGCTTCTTGCGGTCACGACCGCGATCGCCATCGAGGCGCTGCGCCGGCAGACGCTGCGGGAGTTTCCTGAGGATCGGCACCCGGCAGTTGCGAAGGCTCCTGGAGCAACCTAAAGCACGCTAGTCGCGCAGGCTCCCGGACGTTGCCTGCCGACTTCGCGCTCGCCTCGTCGTTCGGGCGTCCAGGCGACGGCTACTGGCGTACCGTCAGCCCCGCAGGCCGATGAGCTCCTGCCCTTCGTGCAGCTCCGTCCGGTCGCCGGCGGCGACGACGACCAGCTCCTTCCCAGGAGTGTGTACGAACATCGCAATGCCGTTCGCGCCCAGGCCCGCGAGTCGATCCTTTCCTCCATTCGCCCCCGCCGGCTCGGCGACCGAAATCTCGCCACCGGCCTCGATTCGGGCCAGGAGCTCTTCGTGGGTGGCGGAGCCGTCGAACAGAATCGGCACCCTGGATAGGAACGCCGCCTCTCGCCGCTCGCTGACCGGGAGCTGGAATACGTGACCGCGGCCGAAGTACTCGGAGAGGTCGGTCGCGACCATCGCGTTGAGGGCTTCGTCGTCACCGACGGCGAGCGCATAGTCGAGCTCGTCGAGATCGGAGGGGGCGGTGTCCGTGGCGTCCTGCGTGGGGTCGCCCTTGTACACCTTGAGCCCGTCAGCTTCGGCGGCGCGCGCGTGCTCCTCGTTGGCGGTCCACAGCAGCACGGTCAGCCCCCGGGCTTGAAGGGCGCGCCCGATTGCGCGCCCGACCGGGCTCGCACCGACCAGCAGGACCCCGCCCGGGCCGGTGCGCGCGACGCCGAGCGCGCGAGCCACCGGGCCCCCGCTGAGCCCGTAGATGAGCGCAGTTGCGACGATCACGATGAAGGTGATCGGGATCAGGTCCTCTGCCCCGCCGCCGATACCGGCCTGGCTCAGGCCGAGCGCGAACGTCGACGAGGTCGCGGCCGCGACGATCCCTCGGGGTGCCATCCAGGCGATGAACGCTCGCTCGCGCCAATCAAGCGATGAGCCGAACGTCGACAGCGCGACGGCGAGCGGCCGGCCGAGAAACACGAGCACGGCGACGAAGGCGATGCTCACCCACCCGATCTGGGCGATCTGGTGCGGCGTGACGCGGGCGGAGAGGATGATGAACAGGATCCCGATCAGGAACGTCGTGAGCGTGCCGATCCGCTCTCGCCACGAACGGAGCGAGCTTTGCTCGCTGGATCGCCACCCCCGGCGGCTCGGTGCCGCGGGGTGGCCGGTTGACGAGGATCGCGCCGATCACCAGACCGGTGATCAGGCCGGAGTCGTCACGAAGCAGATCGGCGCCGACGACCATCGCGACGACGAACATCAACGTCCCGGTCACGGCCTGTGGCTGGTTGGGCTTGAACCATGCCGCCCAGGCCAGGATCAGGACCGCGCCGGCGACGCCGAAGCCGACGCCCACCCCGACGTTGAGGAGGAACTGGAAGATCTCCTGCCCGGCCTTCGCATGCCCGGCAACCACGGCGTTGAACACGACGACGCCGAGCGTCGCGCCGATGGGGTCGGCCAGGGTGCCCTCCCACTTCAGGACGAGGTTGACCTCCTTCGACGGGCGGATGAAGTCGAGCAGCGGCCCGACCACCGTCGGGCCGGAGACGACGAGCACCGCGCCGAGCACGAGCGCGACCTCGAAGGACAGGTCGAACAGCAGGTAGGCGGCGACCGTCCCGATCGCCCACGTGACCAGGATTCCGAGGGTCACCAGTCGGCGGGAGACGCGAGCGACGGCGCCCGTGAGCTTGCTCAGCTTCAGGCCGAGCCCGGCTTCGAACAGGATGATCCCGACGGCAATCGAGACGACGGCGGAGATCAGTTGCTGGCCAAGCAGGGCGTTGGGATCCAGCGCACCGGCCGCGCCTGCACCGAACCCCAGCGCGAGCAGCACCAGGATCGATGGCAGCCGGAGGACCTGGCCGATCAGTGGCGCCGCCGCCGCCAGGACGGCCACCAGCCCGAGCTCGAACAGCGTTCGCGACTCGGTGAGCGCCGCTATCGGGACTGTGTTGAGCAGGCCGTTCATCGCTGTGGGGCGGGCTCAGTGGCCGGGCCCCGGCCG
>CAVWFB010000010.1:0-32602 GCA_963754265.1 uncultured Actinomycetes bacterium
GCGGCGAAAGGTCGACCCTGCCAGCTAGGCGCCAGCACTGCGGCATCTCGCAACGCACGTCGATGAGCTGGCCATCGCGGCTACTTGACGAGCGACAGCAGCTTGAACATCGGCAGGTACATCGAAATGATGATCACGCCGACCATGGCGCCGACGCCGATCATCATCAGCGGTTCGATGATCGCCGTCAGCGAGGAGATCGCGGTGTCGACCTCGTCCTCGTAGAAGTCCGCGATCTTCCCGAGCATCTTCTCGAGCTCTCCGGTTTCCTCGCCGATCTTCACCATCTGACTGACCATCGGCGGGAAGACCGGATTCTCGATCAGCGGCTGGGCGATCGGCACGCCCTGGTGCACCTTCTGGCGAACACCTGCGAGCGCCTCCTCGATGACCCAGTTGCCGGCGGTCTGGCCGGTGATCTCGAGCGCCTTGATGATGTCGACACCGGCCGCGACGAGCGTCGAGAGGGTGCGCGAGAAGCGCGCCATCGTCACCTTCAGGACGACGTCGCCGATCTTCATCGGGATTCGCAGCTTGATCCGGTCCCAGAGCTGGCGCCCGGCCTCGGTCTTCTTGAACCGGCGCACGCCCCAGATCGAGGCGAAGATGACGGGGAAGATGATGTACCAGTGGCTTCGGAGCTGGTCGGAGGCCGCGACCACCCACTGCGTCAGGGTCGGCAGCTCGCCGTTCAGCTGGGCGAAGATCTTCACGAAGACCGGCACGAGGAACATCAGCAGGCCGATCAGGACGAGGGTGGCGAAGATCAGCACCATCGTCGGGTACATCATCGCGCTCTTCACGCGGCGCTTGATCTGCGTCTCCTTCTCGATCTGGTAGGCGACGCGATCGAGGACGGTGTCCAGGATTCCGGCCGCCTCGCCGGCCTCGACCATCGCGACGTAGAGGCGGCTGAAGATCTTCGGATGCCGTGTGAGCGCCTGCGAGAGAAGGAGGCCGCCCTCGACGTCGGCGCGGATCTCCTTGATCACGAGCGCGAAGTACGGGTCGTCGGTCTGCTCCTCGAGGATCACCAAGGAGCTGACGACGTTGAGGCCCGCCTCGATCATCGTCGCGAACTGGCGCGAGAAGATCTGGAGCGTCTTCGGCTTGATCTTCTTGAAGACGGTACGGACGCCGTCCTCGCCGCTCGCCGGGAGCTCCTCCATGGACTCGGCCAGGAGCCCGCGCACGCGCAGCTGCTCTCTGGCGGCGTCGAGATCGGGCGCGTGCACCTCGCCCGCGAGCTGAAGACCCTCAGCGTTGATCGCGCTGTAGGAGTACGCCGCCATACCGTGGTCGTATCGGCAGGGTGATAGCCCTGCTTGAGGGACGGCGGCCGCTTGCCGATAGGGAATTCGTGGGCTTGCGGCTGCGCTCCGAACGAGGCATGGGCTTGATCGAGCTTCTGATGGCCATGGTGATGCTGAACATCGGCGTCCTGGCCATCGTGGCCGCGTTCAACTCGGGCATGTTCGCGCTGAACCGCGCGAGCCGGATCTCGACGGCCTCTGCGCTGGCAGACGCCCAGATGGAGCTCTACCGCGCGGTCGTCTACAACTCGATCTCGCTCGACTCGACGTCGCTCGCGAGCGTGGACAGCACCTACAAGTGCGATTCCGCGCTCGGCGGCTCGTGTCCGAACTCCACCAGCTCCGAGGTCCAGGCGAGCTGTTCCGGCTCGCCGCTTCCGAATGTCTGCAATCCGAGTCGTACGGTGACCGGCGCCGACCGCAAGCCGTACCGCGTGGACACCTACATCACCTCCGCGACGCCGGCCAACGCGCGTTCGCTCAAGGTGGTCACGGTGGTCGTGCGCAACGCCGGCGCCCTCTCGGCACGACCGCTCGCGCGTCTCATGTCGACGTTCGACCAGTCGACCGGAATGTAAGTACCGCGCTCGGGCTACTTGGCCGAGAGGAACCGCAACACGTAGCGCGTGCCGTCGGCGGTGTTCATCAGCGTCAGCGGCTTGTTCTTCGTCAGCGTCACGGTCGCCTTGCCGTTCTCGAGCGCGCCGCCTGCGATGCCGACCCTCGCGGCCTTGGCGGTCACCGAGACCAGCGCGAAGGCCGGGTCGGAGGCCGGGAAGCTGCCGCCGACCTGGACCGTCTGCGGCGCGCCATTGACGGAGATGACAGCGCTCGTGGGAGCAGCGGCGGCGACCGCCGGGCTACCCGACGAGGAGTTGCTCGAGCCGCCGCCGCTCTTGGCGGGGGTGATGCTCGCCGGCGGCTTTGAGCTGCCCGTGCTCGGCGGCGGGGCCGACGAGGCGCAGCCTGCGCCGCTCGAGTCCGTGCAGTTGAGCTTCAGCTGCTGGACGAAAGGATCCTTGGTGCGGAAGCGCCCGAAGGCGAGGAGCTGCCCCGACTCGGGGAGCGGGACGGCGTCCGGGTCCGCGATGCCGTCGCCGCCGGGGCTGGCCGAGACCGCCGTCGCGTTGCCGCCGCTCAGCGAGGGCGCCGCGATCGGACCGGTGGTCGCGGTCGTGGACGCAGGCGTCGAGGCGGCCGAGTCGTTCACGTTCGGCGGGTGCAGCATCTTCATCGTGCGCGGCACCTGGAACGCGAGCAGGCCGAGCAGCAGCACGCCGCCGATGGCCGCGTAGATCTTCTGCTTCTTGGCCTTCGCCTTGGGATCGATCTTCTTCGCCATGTCCTAGGTGCCTGCCGGAGCCGCGGTCGCGTCGGTCGGCGCGGGGGTCGTGGGGGCCGGGGTCGTGGTCGTGGGCGTCGTGGGCGTCGTGCCGGTGGCGCCGGTCGCGCCCGCGGCACCCGTCGCCCCGGTCGCGGGCGCTCCTGGCGGCACCACCGTCGGAGCGGTGCCGGTGCCGAAGACGAACGCGTCGATGACGAGATGCGCGCGGATCTCCGGGAAGCCCGGGGGCGGCGGAGCCTCGGCGAAGTCGATCGAGTCGATCGCGAACAGGCGCCCCGTCGCATCCAGCGCGCCTCGGCGCACGTCGACGAGATTCCGCAGCCGGTAGAGAAAGTCCGAGAGGTCGTAGAAGTTGCCCTGGAACTCGACCGTGATCGGGATCGCCAGGTAACCCGAGATCGCCGTCGCGGTCGTCGCTGGAGTGATCTGCTCGAACGTGATTCCGCTGTCCTCGGCGACCTGGTTCAGCTCGAGAATGATCCCCGGCATGTCGACCTGGTCGGGCATCGCCTTCGTGAGCCGGTAGAGGTCGGCGACACGGATCCGTGCACCCTTCTTCGCCTCCAGCGTCAGCGCGCGGGCAGCGGCGATGGCGTCGTTCGTGTCCGCGATCTGTTTGTCGAGGTCGCCGGCGTGGGCGCGCTGCGGCCCGATCACCAGGAACCAGCCGCCGAGGCCGACCAGCACGAAGCCGAGCGCGATCAGCGCGATCAGCAGCGGCTGCGAGATGCGGCGCTTCACTGCCCGCTCCCGGGAGCCCGCACGTCGGCGACGATCACGAAGTGGACCGCGTTCGAGGTCCCGACCTTGGCCAGCGTGCTCTGCTGGAGCTGGACGTTGACGAGGTCGGGGACGACCGCGAGCCTGCTCAACAGGCGCGCGACGGCCGGGTGCGAGTACGTGTAGCCGTCGAGCGTGAACTGCGTCGCGGCGACGGTCGTGCCCGCGGCGACCGGCGCCGGCGCGGCCGGTACCGAGGACGAGACGGGAGCCTTCGCCGAGAGCGTCGCGAGCCAGACGTCGTCCGGGAGCACGAGCGAGAGCTCACGGAAGATCCGATCCCAGGCGACCCGGCGCGAGAGCGCAGCGCTGAGCGCGGTCACCCGCACCTGCTTGTCGCTCGCAAGCGCGCTCTGGCTCTTGACCTTCGAGGCGTCCGGGGTGGGAATCGCGTGCAGCGTGTCCTGCAGCGTCGCGAGCTCGGCCTGCTTGTCCTTGACCTTGCCGCTGGCCGAGAGGAACGCGAACGAGAGCACGCCCGTGAGCAGCACGGCGGCGACGACGGGGACCAGGACGATCCATTGCGTCTTCTGGCGGCCGCGCCGCGCGTCCTCTCGCGGAAGGAGGTTGATCGCGCGCACGTCAGTCCTCGATCCCGAGGCCGATTGCGACGGCGAGCGAGCCGAGCTGCTCGGTCTCGCGAACCTTGCGGCCGAGCTTCACTCGCATCAGCGGATCGCCGACCGCCACGCGGACGCCGATCAGCCGCTGAAGCTCCTCCGCGAGCCCGGCGAGGTGTGCGGTTCCGCCCGTGATCACGATCTCTCCGATGCCCAGAGATCCGGGCTGGTTCTGGTAGAACTGGAGCGAGGAGACGAGCTCACGTGCGAAGGACTGGAGCTGGCGTCGGACCGCTTCGCGCGCACTGTCTGCTTGCTCCTGGGTCAGCCCTTCGGGCACGTTCGCCGTGGCGAGCGAGAGCTCGCGCTTGAACGGCTCGGCCTCGGAGGGCGCGCAGTCGAGCTCGCGCGAGATCGCGACGTCCAGGGTCTGACCCCCCCAGTCGAGCACGCGCGTGAACTCGCAGACGCTGCCGTCGGAGACGGCGAAGGTCGAGCGGTCGTGCCCGATCGAGACGACGACGAGCGCGGCGTCGGCCGCAGCCTCGTCCCCGGCAGGGGGCTCGCCGAGCGCGCGCAGAAGCGCGAAGGCCTCGAGGTCGATCCCGGAGAGACGGATCCCGGCTTTCTTGCAGGCCGCGACGTAGCGGTCGATCAGCTCGCGGTAGGCGACGACGAGCAGAACCCGGCGTACCGTGTTGCCCTCGTCGTCGACGCGCTCGCCGAGCACGTGGAAGTCGAGGACAGCCTCCTCGATCGGGATCGGCAGCGCCTCCTGGGCGCGGAACCGAATGGCGTTCTCGAGCTGCTTCGGGTCGTCGATGCCCGCGATCTCGAAGATCCGGACGCCGATGCGGTTGTTGGCGATGCCGAGCCGTACGCCCTGGCGCGGAAGCTTGTGCTTGCGGAAGAACGCGCGCAAGGCGTCGGCGAGGAGCTCGGGCTCGCGCAGCTCGCCTCCGACGATGAGGCCGTGGTCGAGGTCCTCGCGCGCGACCTGGATCAGCTCCGGGGAGCCGTTGTTGACGATGCGTGCAGCAGCGAGCTGGGAGGCGCCGATCTTCAGGCCGACGACACGCTTGGCGCGCTTCGGGGCCCCGCCCTGACGGCGAATGTTTCGCTTGGTGCGCACCTTCGCCGGCTTCTCGGTCGTCCCATCCGCCGTTTCGTTCACGGCGGGCTTCGGCGCCTTCGGCTTGCGGCGGAACGAGAGCGAGATCTCCTTCTTCAGCAACGAACCCTTCTCGGGCTCGTCCTCGATCGTGTCGAGCTCCGGCTCGAGCTCCGCCACGGGCTCGGGCTCGGCCGCCGGTACAGGCTCGACCGAGGTGGGCTCCTCGACAGGGGCCTCCTCGGGCTCGGGCGAGTGGGTCTCCTCCTCGAGCGCCTCAAGCTCTTCGGCTGCGTCCTGCTTGCGGCCGAACGAGATCTCCTTGTTCCAGTCGACCATGGGCTACGCCTCCGCGACCCGGAGGCTCGGAACGGTGGACGCGGCCTCGGAAACCTGGAAGCCGGCACGCTCGAGCAGGCTGTAGAGCTGCTCCGGGCGGCTGGAACGCGACAGCGCCACGTCCAGGGTGATGACGCCGCGCAGAGTGAGGTCGGCGAGCGACTGCTCCATCGTCTGCATCCCGCGCGCGGTGCCGGTCTGCATCACGGAGTAGACCTGCTCGACCTTCGACTGGCGGATCAGGTTCCGGACGGCGTCGTCGGGAAACAGGATCTCGAGCGCGGGAACGCGCCCCGCGCCGTCGGCGGTCGGGAGCAGTGCCTGCGTGACGACGCCCTCGAGCGTGGCGGCGAGCTGGATCCGGATCTGGTCCTGCTGCCCTGCCGGAAAGGCGTCGACGACGCGGTCGATCGTCCCGGGGGCGCTCTGGGTATGGAGGGTGGCGAAGACGAGGTGGCCCGTCTCGGCCGCGGTCAACGCGGTCGAGATCGTCTCGAGGTCGCGCATCTCGCCGAGGAGGATCACGTCGGGGTCCTGGCGGAGCGCGGCGCGGAGGGCTTCCGCGAAGCCGATCGCGTCGACGCCGATCTCGCGCTGGTTGACGACGCAGCGCTTGTGCCGGTGCACGAACTCGATCGGGTCTTCGATCGTGAGGATGTGCTCGGCCCGCTTGCGGTTGATCTCGTCGATCAGCGCAGCGAGGGTGGTCGACTTACCCGAGCCGGTCGGGCCGGTGACGAGCACGAGCCCGCGGGGACGCTCGGTCAGCTCGTGCAGGGCGTTGGGGATGCCGAGCTCCTCGAGCGTCTTGATCTCGGTCGGGATCAGGCGGAAGGCGGCGCCGAGCGATCCACGCTGCCAGTACACGTTCACACGGAAGCGCGCGAGGCCGGGAATCGAATGGGCGAAGTCGATCTGACGATCGAGCTCGAGGTGCTTCTGCTGCTCCGTCGAGAGGACGCGGTAGAGCAGCTGCTGCGTCATGTCCCCCGTCAGCGGCGGGATCTCCTGGAGCGGCTCGAGCTTCCCGCGCACGCGCACGACTGGGTGCGCGCCAACGGCGACGTGCAGATCGGACGCGTTCCGCGCCACCATCTGCTCGAGCAGATCGTCGATCGAGTACAGAGTTTCCGCCATGGCCGCTGCGCGAGCTATCGGCAGCGCCATGCCCTTTCTTGAGGGTCGCTTCGAAGGGTCGGCGGGTGATCAGCGTTCACCCAATCGGGGGGTGAGCGAGGGCGAGTCTGCGGGCGATACAGGGTCAAGCCATCAGCGCACCCCTTCAAGGAGGACCACAGAATGCTTGCAAGGCTTTCGCACCGACTCGGCCAGGTGCGGCGTGAGGAAGGTTTCACCCTCATCGAGCTCCTGGTCGTCATCATCATCCTCGGGATCCTGCTTGCGATCGCGATCCCCTCGTACCTGAGCTTCCGCACCCGGGCGAACAAGTCCGCTGCGCAGGCCAACGTCCGCGCTGCCGTCCCCGGCATGGAGGCGTTCAACGCCGACCACGCCACCGGTTACACGGGCGTTACCCTGACCAAGCTCCAGGGCTCCTACGACGCCGGGATCAAGAACATCAAGATCTCGGTCGCCACGCTCGGCGGTTACTGCATCCGCAACACGACGCCGGGCACGGTCACCTACCACAAGTCGGGTCCGTCCGGCGACATCAAGACGGGCTCCTGCTAGGCAGCTCGCCTTGCACCACTCGAAAGGGCGCGGGAGACCGCGCCCTTTCTTTTGCCCTAACGCCGGAGGCCTCTCCCGCCGATACGGCTTCTGTGAACGGACCGCGGCAGACCGTTTCGCGCGACGAGCGCGGCTTCACCCTGATCGAGCTCCTCGTCGTGATCATCATCCTCGGGATCCTGCTCGGGATCGCGATCCCCTCGTACCTGACGTTCCGCGGCCGGGCGAACAAGTCCGCCGCGCAGGCGAACGTGCGCGCCGCCGTCCCCGGCATGGAGGCCTTCAACGCCGACCACGTCACCGGGTACGTGGGCGTCAATCTCGCCAAGCTCCAGGCCAGCTACGACTCGGGCATCAAGAGCGTGACGATCCGCGCCGCGACCCAGGGCGGCTACTGCCTCGAGAACACCTCCCCGGGCACGGTCACCTACCACAAGTCCGGGCCCTCCGGCGACATCAGGTCCGGCAGCTGCTGAGGGTGGCTCACCCTTCCGGGGGTGCAGTCCGGAGGCATCGCAGGCCGATCTATTGGGAGCCACCGAAGGTTCCCAGACAGAAGGAGCACAGCGCATGAACAGCTTGCGGCACCGCCTGGCGAGGGACGATCGCGGTTTTACGCTGATCGAGCTCCTCGTCGTGATCATCATCCTCGGGATCCTGCTTGCGATCGCGATCCCCTCGTACCTGAGCTTCCGCACCCGGGCGAACAAGTCCGCTGCGCAGGCCAACGTCCGCGCTGCCGTCCCCGGCATGGAGGCGTTCAACGCCGACCACGCCACCGGTTACACGGGCGTCACCCTGACCAAGCTCCAGGGCTCCTACGACGCCGGGATCAAGAACATCAAGATCTCGGTCGCCACGCTCGGCGGTTACTGCATCGTCAACACCGTGCCGGGCACCGTCCAGTACCACAAGTCCGGCCCGTCCGGCGACATCAAGACGGGTAACTGCTAGGCGCGACCGCAGCGAGCTTCGCGAAGGGCGCGGGAGACCGCGCCCTTCGTCTATTCCGGGTCAAGCGCAGCCGGCGAAATGCCGATAGGAACACCGTGAGCCTGAGTCCTCGCGTCCGGATTCTCGCTGCGGCGCTCTTCGTGGCCGTGCTTGCGCTTGCCGCAGGGTTCCTGGTGCTCGGCCGCGGCCAGAGCTCCTCCCAGGCGGCGGTCAAGACGATCAAGCCGCTGCACCCGCTGAAGAAGGCGGCGGCGAAGCCGGCAACGACCGTCAAGGCGGTCAAGCCGGCGAAGACCGTCACGAGAAAGCCGGTAGCCAAGCGCACGACGCACGCCCGCCCTGCGGTCGTGGACGGCATGCCGGCCGCGCTCGCCGCTGCACTGGCGTCGCACGACGTCGTGGTCGTCTCGCTCTACGCGCCGCGCTCGTCCGTGGACGAGATGGCGACCGCCGAGGCGAAGCACGGGGCCGCCCTCGCGGGCGCCGGCTTCGTCGCGTTCAGCGTCGCCGACGAGAAGATCGTCTCCCCCCTCGCTTCGCTCCTCACCGGCGCCCCTACGGCGGCCGACCGCGTTCTCGACGGGCCGTCGGTGCTGGTCTTCCAGCGCCCCAGGACGCTCTTCGTCCGCTTGAACGGCTTCGCCGACCGCGACACCGTCGCGCAGGCCGCCGCCAACGCGGACACGCTCGCCAGGTGAGCGCCGAGGGCGCCTCCCCTACGCCCGCGGGCCGCGAGCTGTTCGTGCGGCACGCGCGCAAGGACGGCCGCTCGATCGCGGTCATCCGCGCAGTCGACAACGGCGACTCCTGCGTCGTCGAGGCCGAGGTCTACCCGCCGGGTGTGATCGGCTCCGACCCGACCCGCCCAGGGCCCTACACCTTCGCCGATGCCCGCGAGGCCACGGCGTTCGTGACCGAGGCCGTCGAGGCCCTGATGTACCTGGGCTGCGACATCCAAGCGGCCTAAGAACGTAGGGGAACCCCTGGTTCCCCTACGGGACCCCTCCTTGACGACGTCGACGTAGCGCCGGCGTTCCAGGAGCCGCCCACTGGCTGGCTGAGGCGACCGGTTGGCCACAGTGAGGCTCCCGCCGGGCAAAGCCCGGCTCCGCCGGCGGATCGTCGCGATACCACGACTTCGGTCCGGCGTAGGCAGAGTGGAGGCGGCGAACCGAGCCCGGCGCGCCTAAACCGTCACGCGGGCGAGCTCTTCCAGCGAGGTGAGGCCGGCGGCGACCTTGGCGAGGCCGTCGTCCCAGAGGGTTCGCATGCCCTCCTCGATCGCGGCCCGCTCGAGCTCTTCACGGCTCGCCTTCGACGCCGCCAGGCCCTCGAGGGTCTCGCTCATCACGAGCAGCTGGTAGACGCCGACCCGGCCCTTGTACCCGGTCTGACCGCACCGGGGGCAGCCCTTCTTGCGGTAGAAGACGACACCGTCGGCGGCGGCCGCGACATCGGGGGAGACGCGGGCCTTGATCATCTCGTCCGCCGAGGGGGTGAACATCTCGCAGCAGTGCGTGCAGAGCTTGCGCGCAAGCCGCTGGGCGAGGACGGCCGAGACGGCGGAGCCGGTCAGAAACGGCTCGACGCCCATCTCGTTCAGGCGCGTGAGCGCGCCGGGTGCGTCGTTCGTGTGCAGCGTCGAGAGCACGAGGTGGCCGGTCAGCGCGGCCTCGATCGAGATCTTGGCCGTCTCGCCGTCGCGGATCTCGCCGACCATCACCACGTCGGGATCGGAGCGCAGGATCGAGCGCAGGGCCGCGGCGAACGTAAGGCCGGCGCGCGTGTTGATCTGCACCTGGTTCACGCCGGCAAGCCGGAACTCGACGGGATCCTCGACCGTGATGATGTTGATCGCCGGGTTGTTGATCTCGGTCAGCGCCGCGTAGAGCGTCGTCGACTTACCGGAGCCGGTCGGCCCCGTGACGAGGATCGCGCCGGTCGGCCGGCGGATCAGCGCCTCCATCTTCGCGCGCATGTCGTCGGCGAGACCGAGCTCGGTCAGCGTCGGCGCCTTCTTCGACTTGTCGAGCAGGCGCATGACGACCGCCTCTCCCTCGACGGTCGGCAGCGTCGCGACGCGAACGTCCATCATCCGTCCCGCCGCGGCGGCGTTGAGCGAGATGCGACCGTCCTGCGGCTTTCGGCGCTCGGCGATGTCGAGCTTCGCGAGCACCTTCAGGCGCGTGGTCACGCCGGCCATCATGCGCTTCGGGATCCGCTGAACCTCGTGCAGGACGCCGTCGATGCGCAGCCGGACGGCGAGTGCGTCCTCCTGGGGCTCGAAGTGGATGTCGCTGGCCCCGTCCTCGGCCGCCTGGAAGATGATCGAGTTCACGAGCCGGACGAGGGGCACATCCGAGATGCCGTCGTCGACCTCGAGGTCGTCGGTCTCCTCCTCGGGCTCCGCGAGGAACCCGTCATCCTCCTCGGCCGCGGCGCGAGCGCCGAAGGCCTCGGAAGCGCGCAGCAGACGGCGGATCTCGTTCTCGATGTCCTCGCGCGAGGCGACCGCGAGCCCGAGCTGGAAGCGCGTCGCGAGCCGGAGCTCGTCGATCGCGTGCACGTTGCCCGGATCGGCGACCGCGACCCGCAGCACGTCCCCCTCGAGGGCGTATGGAACGGCGATCACGCGCTCCATCACGTGGATGGGCAGCTCCTTGGCCGCGTCCTCGGAAACCCCGGTCAACGGGAGGTCGAGGAACGGCAGGTGGAAGCGGCTGGCGAGCGTGCGCGCGATGCCCTCTTGGGAGGCCGCGCCTTCCTCGAGCAGCGCTTGGGCGAAGGAGCCTCCCTGCTTGACCCGGCCGCGGATGCCGGCGAGCTTGTCGCCCGCGATCAGGCCGGTGGCCTCGAGCAGGTCGGCCACGAGCTCCGCGACCTCGTTGACCGGGAAGGGCGCGTTCAGGCCGGAGCCGGCGCCCGTTTCGGCGGTCTTCTCCGCTTTCGAGCGTCCGGAAAGCCTCAGATTGTTGGGCCGCTTGAGATCCATCGAATCCCTCGAACGAGGTATCGGCAGAACGGACTCGAAAGCTGAGCGCTAGAAGGTGCTCAGGTACGCATCGAGCAGCTGATCGCCGAAGAACAAGGCGATCAGGGCGCCCAGCGCCAGGAACGGCGCGAACGGAATGCCCATCTTGCGCGCGGCCGACCCGTGCCGTGCCAGCAGCACGATGCTCGGGACGAGCGCGGCCAGCATGCCGAGCATCAGGCCGACGCCCACGAGCCGGCCGAGCATCGCGCCGAGCAGCAGCGCGAGCTTCACGTCGCCCATCCCCATCCCCGACGGATATGCGAGCGCGGCCACGAACAGGAACCCGGCGGCGCCGAGCGCTCCCAGCAACCACTCGGGGCTCGGCTCGAGCACGGTCTGCGCCACGAGCACGATCGCGGCGGCCGGCACGACGATCCGGTTGGGGACGATCCGGTGGGTGAGGTCGGTCGCGGTCACGGCCACGAGCACGACGCAGAAGAACGAGCTGACGAAGGCCTCGCCGCTCAGGCCGAAGTCGACGAAACAGGCTGCGACGAGACCCGCGGTGGCGAGCTCGACAGCGGGATAGAGCGGGCTGATCGTGGCCGAGCAGGTCCGGCAGCGGCCGCGGAGCAGGAGCCAGGACAGCACCGGCACGTTGTCGTGCCACGCAAGCTCCGTGCCGCAGGTCATGCAGGCAGAGGCGGGGCGCACGACGGAACGGCGCAAGGGCACGCGCGCGGCGACGACGTTCACGAAGCTGCCGAGCGCGAGCGCGGGCCAGAAGGCGAGCAGGCCGAGAGCAAGGTCCACGAACGCCTTATCGGCAGGAGGGGCCGGGCAGCTTGAGGCTCTAGCCGCTGAACATCTGCGGCGGGTTCGGCTGGGCGTAGACCTCGGGGTTCCCGGGCTGCCCCACCGGTACGGTCACGATCGTGCCGAACGATGAGGTCGTGACGTTGTTCGAGAGGAGGATCTGCGAACCGACCATCGGACCGTCCGACTTTGCGTTGTTGCCCATCTCGATCACGCCGCTCGAGTACAGCGCGCCCTGGAAGCTCGCGTTGTTCTCGAACTGCACGCCGTCTCCGGCCGTGACCTGGCCGCCGGTCGAGTTCGTGACGACCGTGAGCATCTCGGTGTTGGGGTCCCAGCTCGCGAAATCACAGTCGCCGCCGGAGATGCCGCCGCAGAGCTTCCCCGTGACGAGAAAGGTGCCGGAGAGATAAAGGGCGGCCTGGCCATTGTAGGACGCAAGGCTGTTCGTGACCTTTGCGCTGCCGTCGATGAAGATCGTCCCGGCGACGGTCAGAACCTTCGTGCTCGCGTTCCACGAGATCTCCCCGCTCGGGGAGCCGGCTGGTCCGACCCGGCACGTATAGGACGAGGCCGGGGTGAGGTCGAACGGGGTCGAGACGCTGTTGTCCCTGCTCGGGTAGTTCGTGTCGAAGACCGGAGGAGTGCCGGAGCTCGTCGTGCACGACTGCGAGGGGCCCGGGATCGAGTTCTCGTACCAGCCGGGAAAGTCGGTCGTCGGCGCCTGGAGAAGCACGGGGTTGTTGTTGACGCCGACGACGTAGCTGGGCGGGTTCTTCTTCGAGAAGATGTTGTTGGCGTCCTGGTTGCCGGTGCACGGGTTGGCCGTCGTGCCCTTCCCGTAGTGGCACCAGGTGCCCACGTACGTCTCGGTGCGTGTGCTCATGCTCGACGAGTCGCCGATCGAGGCGTTGTTGTCGACGTCCAGGCTTCCGAGGACGACCAGCGCGCTCGGCGCGAGGTTCGCGTTGTTGCTGACGCAGAGGTTCCCGGCGACATACAGGCGCGAGCCGCCGGCCACGTTGTTGTTCAGCGTCTCGTCACACGTGTTGCCGGTGCGCGTCGCGAACATGTAGTTCCAGGAGGGGTTGTTCAGCGGCTGCGTGAACGTCGGCGTCACCGTGACCTTCGCGGTCAACGTCTTGCTCACGTAGCCGGCGCTGCCCTTGGCGGTGTTGCGCCAGTACCCGGTCGATGTGACCGCCCAGGTAGCAGTGGCGCGGTCCAGCGTGCCGCCCCAGACGACGTAGCCTTCGCCGTAGGGCGCGGTGCAGGTCGAAGCGAGGTTCGTGGAGCAGCTCGTTTTGGTCGGGAGGATGTCGGGGTCGAGCGAGTTGTTCGTCGGGAGGTTGAGCACGGCCATCACGTTGTTGATGCCGGCCTCGGCGAGCGTGAACGCATCCGACCTGGACCTGGTCTGGGTGGACTGGGTGGAGCTCGAGGTCGAGTAGGCGATGGCGGTCGTCCCGGCGATCGCGAGCACGGTGGTGATCCCGATCGCCATCACGAGCGCGATTCCACGCTCGCACTTCACCAGACGCACGCAAAGCCACCGCCGCATGATCGAAGGATCGGCCTGATGCGCCGCCCCCTCGTCCCTCGAACGAGGATTTCTCTAGGAGCGCGTGCTGTTGCGGAGCACGATGTTGTCCGTCAGCTCGTAGAGCTCGACGGTCTTCGCGGGCTTCACGTTCACGGGGAAGTCGACACTCAGCGTCGCGAGCGACGTCGACGACTGGGCGGTGTAGGAGAAGATGCAGAGCGCGCCGCTGCAGGTCGTCGCGGTGGACGAGGGCGTGAGGTAGTCCGCCCACATCACGCCGCCCGTGCAGGTCGCGCCGACGACGCGGTAGAGCGCGTACCTGTTCGTCGACACGTTCCGGGTGCACCAGGTGATCGAGCCGCTGCCGGTCTTGCAGTACGACGGCAGCGTGAGGGTTACCGACGAGGAGGAGCCCGCCGGCGTCGCCACGCTCGCGCAGTGGACCTCGCGCCGCATCTTGTCGAGCGCGAGCCTCGCGGTGAGCTGGGCTTGGAAGCGGTTGTTCATGTCCGACTCGGCGTTCGACGCCTGGACGAAGAGCGTCGTGAGGCTGCCCGTGACGACGCCCATGATCACGAGCACCGTCAGCATCTCGATGAGCGTGTAGCCCGCCTCTCGGCGGAGGCGGCGCAGCGTGCGCCGCATTCTCATCGCGCTTCCCGGCGGACTTTGGTGAGCGTCGCGCGGGCGACTGCCTCGCTCTTGCGGCCGATGCCCCACTGCCGCTGGACGCGCTCGTCGACGCGAATCAGGGTCTCGAGGGCCTGCGCGCCGTGCGACCAGCCGAACTTGGCGCCGGTCACGATCCAGGCGTGCTGGTAGAGCCAGTGCTGGACGTTCCTAGTCGTCTTCGGACGGTTGCCGAGCCAAGCCTCGAGGCGGAGCGCCCGGGCCTGCAGCGTGATCTCGTCCACCGGCTCCTTCGGCGCGCCGGGAACGGCGAAGGCAGGCGGGCGGCTCGCAACCCGCTTCGCCGCGGGCTTCGACTTCTGCTTCGGCTTGGCGACCGGCTTCCGCTTGGGCTTGACAAGGGGCTTGACGGCAGGCTTGGCAGCAGGCTTGGCGGCCGGCTTCTTCACGGGAGCCACCGGGACGGTTGCCGCTGCCAGGTTTGCGAGCTTGATCGTCGTGCCGCGGTACGAAGAGGCATCGACGGGCCGGCCGTGCTCGGCATAGGCGCCCCGGGCAAGGCGCAGCACGATCGTCGGCGCCCCGGTGTCCAGGACGCGGGTTCCGGCAGCCGGGCTCTGAGTCAGGACGCGGTTCGCGGCGTAGCCGTGGACCGAGCCGCTCACGCGCCAGGCAAAGCCGCCGTCCTCGAGGATCCCCTTGGCGAAGACGTAGGCCTGGCCGGTGACCGAGGGGACGAGCAGCTCGGGCGTCCGGGCAGGCGCAGCCTTCGAGCTGGGGCTCGAGGGCCCAATGATCGTCGTGTCCGCGGCGAACGTGAACGCCGCGGTCGCCAGCACCCAGATGAGCGCCACCACGACCGCACGGGGCAATAGCGTCGCAAGCCGCATGCTCATCCCTTCGGCAGGACGATGGTGCGGTGTCATCCCCCTACCGGGTGAACCGGCCAGAATTCGCGTACCGGGCATTACCGCGCTACACTTGTTACTAGCCGAGGCGCCGATCTTCACCGCGCGCAACTCCCCCAGAGGCTCTCCTCCCCGGTCGCTCAGACCACTTTCAACCGGCCGGAGAGAGGTAGCCGATGGCCACCGACGGATTGCAACGAGTGCACGAAGTGAACGCGCAGAGGGCGTCGCTCGATTTTCCCCAGGAGGTGATCTGCGAATGCGCCCAGCCCGAGTGCTCAGAGCTGATCGCCATGAACGCTGTGGAGTACAGGGGTCTGCGCTCGCACAGCACCTGGTTCGTGATCGCTCCCCGCGACGAGCATTTCTTCCCCGAGGTTGAGCGGATCGTGGCGGAGGACGGGCACTACTGGGTAGTCGAAAAGTTCGACGGGAGGACGTCTTGAAGTCAGCCGTCGAAGGAGGGCCGGGCGGCGAGCGAACGCCCGGCTTCCCGGAACGCGCCGTCGGCGGCCCCGCCTACCCATGGCGTCCAGCCCCCTGACACCATTAGGCGGCACCACAGTGGGGGCCGTCTGAAAGCGGGCTCTCCCTCAGTTCCCCGCCTTCCTTTATGACGTTACCAATTGGGGCCTGGTGGCGAGCCGAATCCCTGGACACCTGCCGCAACCCGGCCCGAGCTCAAATCGAGGCCTCGAAGCGATTTACAGGGTTTCCGGCCGGTTCGCCCCTACCGGGTGAACCGGACTACCGGGCCCGAAGGCGCAGCGGTCGTCGTGGCCACGATCGCGAACAGGCGCCGGCTCGCAGGGACGGAGTCGGTTGGGCCGGAGTCCTGCCAGCGGAAGGCGACGTTCGCGAAGCGCTGGAACCACGGTTGCAGCTGCGGGTACGAGGATGCCGGGTTGAGCTGCAGGTGCAGGTGGGGGCCCGTCGCATGGCCGGTCGAGCCGACGAGGCCGACCTGGGTGCCGGCGGCGAGCTGGACGCCCCCGGTCAGCGCCGGGTCGAGGTACGAAAGGTGGCAATAGGTCCAGCTCTGGCCGTCGGCGGTCGTCATCGTCACGCCGATGCCGCAGCGCCCGTCGGGGTACTGCCACGCTCGCTCCACGACAGCGTCCGAGAGGGCGTAGACGGGAGAGCCCTCGGGAGCGGCGATGTCGGCCGCGGGGTAGTCGTGATGGTGGTGCGACACCGAGACGAGCGAGGGACCGCCGCCGACCGGGAACACATACCCGGCGTCGAAGGACGGTGCGCCGAGGAACGAGCCCGCCGCCGGGGAGAACGACGATGCGAGCGAGCGGTCTCGCGCCGAGGCAAGGCCGGTCTCGGCCCGTTCGAGGGTCGCGCGAAGATCGGCGACGCGAGCCTGGGCGGCCGCGCGGACGACACCCGCCTGAACGGCCCGCTGATCGAGCGCGAGCCGGTCGGAGAGCAGGGTGGCGGCAGCTGCCCGCCGCCCGAGCAGGCGTTCACGTCGCGCGAGCGAGCGTTCCCCCAGTAGCGCCTTCACGAGCTTGCGGTTGGCCTGGACGACGACGCCGCGCGCCTGATCGAGCGAGACCTGGAGCCGGTCCAGCGTGAACGTGGCATCAACGCCGCTGCTGCCCACAAGCTGTGCCAGCTGGAGCACCTCGTCCACGTACCACTGGGCGTGGTTGTAGGAGAACACCGCGCGGGAGATGTCGCTCTGCCCGCCCGAGGCCGCGAGGTAGCGCGCCGCGGCGGCGATGGCATCGTCCGGGCTCCAGGGGTTGGCGATCCCGTCGCCGTCGGCGTCGACCCCCCAGCGTTCCCAGGTCGACGGCATGAACTGCATCCAGCCGATCGCCCCGGCGGAGCTCGGGCCCATGTTGCGCCCGAAGTTGGACTCGATCTTGTTGATCGAAGCCAGCACCTGCCAGGGGACGCCGTACGCGGCACCGTCCCGCTGCCAGAGGTCGAGCAGCTGGGAGTACGTCCGCGTCTCGACGACCGCCGGACGGTTCAGCAGCGAGGCCGGGAACGCGATCGAGTCCGAGCCGTTCGGCGTTTCCGCGCTCGGCAGGACCGCCGGCACGCCGAGCCCTGTCGGGACCACGCGAAAGACGTCGGCGTGAGCCGAGCCCACCAGCGCGAGCGCCAGTGCCGCCGCAGTTGCGAGCCGCCTCATCCGTCCTGGCCGGCGATCCTCAGCCCGGGCATGGGCTCGTCACCCGGCTTGGGCGGCTCCGGCGCCATCTCGGAGACGGGCCGGTCGGTCTCGACGCCGGCAGCCTTGCGCTTCAGCGCCTGGTCCAGCGAGACCAGGAAATCGTGTCGGTTGGTCGCCGCGTTGGCGGCGACCTCGCGGTCGATCTCGCCAGCGACCACCAGCTCGATCAGCGCCTGCGTGAAGGTCTGCATGTCGAAGAACTGCCCTTCGGCGATCGCGTCCGGAATCTCTTCGGGCGTCTGCTCCCGGATCAGGTCGGAAATGCGGGAGTTGTTCACCATCACCTCGACCGCGGCGACGCGTCCGCCCTCGACGCGAGGCAGGAGCCGCTGGCTGATCACCCCTCGGAGCACTCCCGCGAGGATCGAGCGGATCTGCTCCTGCTTGATCGCGGGGAAGAACTCGATCATGCGGCTGATCGTCTCGGCGGCGTCGATCGTGTGCATCGTCGAGAAGACGAGGTGGCCCGACTCGGCGGCCTTGAGCGCCGTCTCGGCGGTCTCGGCGTCGCGGAGCTCGCCGATCAGGATCACGTCGGGGTCCTGGCGCAGCACGCGCCGGATCGCGGCGAGGAACGACTCGGTATCGAGCCCGACCTCGCGCTGGTTGACGATGCAGCCCTGGTCCTGGTGCAGGATCTCGATCGGGTCCTCGATCGTGACGATGTGCATCCGCCGGGTCTTGTTGATGTGGTCGAGGACGGCCGCCAGGGTCGTCGTCTTGCCCGAGCCGGTCGCCCCGGTGCAGAGGACGAGCCCGCGGTGCTCTTCGGCGAGCCGACGGACCCCCTGCGGGAGCCGGAGCTCGTTGAAGTTCGGAACCTTCGTGGGGATGACGCGGAAGGCGAACGAGATCGAGCCGCGCTGGCGAAAGCCGTTCACGCGGAAGCGTGGGAGCCCGTCGGCCGTGTAGGCGATGTCGAGCTCACCCGTCTCGTGAAAGTGCGAAAGCTTCGCCGGAGTCATGTCGGCGATGAGCGCGAGGGTTGCCTCGAGGTCGCTGTCGTAGAGCGGCGCCTGGTCGGGGACCAGGCCGAGCTGACCGTCCCGCCGCACCACCGGCGGCTGGCCGACTTTGAGATGGATATCGCTCGCGCCGAGTTCCACGGCGCGCGCCAGGACAGCGTTCAGGTCCACGAAGGGCCTGATCGGCATCGACGCGGCGCCGCTTGAGCCGTCAGAATCGAGAACGTGCGCAATCGTCCGGCGCTGTTCTCGCTCGGGGTCATCCTCTTCTTCGTCGCCCTCGGCCTCGCCGACCGCGGCGTGGGCCTCCACGGCCAGCTCGTCCTGGGAGCCATCACCTGGGCGGTTCTGCTCGCCGCGCTGCGCCCGCTCTCGACGGAGCGCCGCCTGCAGACCCTGCTCGTGGTGGTCGTCGCGACGGGCATGGAGGTCGTCGGCTCGATTCTCTGGGGCGTCTACACCTACCGGCTGCACAACCTGCCGCTGTTCGTGCCCCCCGGTCACGGGCTCGTCTACCTCGGCGGGATCAGCCTGAGCCAAGCGGCGTTCGTCCGAGCGCGGCCGCGGCTCTTCGTCGGCGCGGTGGCGGCTTGTGCCGCCGCCTGGGCCGTCGCGGGCCTCACGTTGCTGCCGCGCTTCGACCTCGGCGGCGCGATCGGCGTCTCGGTCTTCCTCTTCTTCCTCCTGCGCGGTCGGGCCCCGACCATCTACGGCGGCGTCTTCGTGATGGTGCTCTTCCTGGAGATCTGGGGCACCGCGATCGGCCTCTGGCAATGGCATGCGATCACGCCGGGCCTCGGGCTCCCGATGGGCAATCCGCCGAGCGGCGCGATGAGCGGATACGTCCTGTTCGACGTGGTCGCGCTGGCGGTGACCGCGCGGCTATTGCGCGGCCGGCACGTTCCGGTTCCGGCGCCCGCGCCTGGCTAGGCCGCGAGCGCTTTGAGCGCCTTCGCCGGAAGGCGCAGCACGCCCGTCGCGGCCCGTGGCGAGGAGAGGTCGCCTCGGAGCATGCGCTCGGCGAGCCTCCAGGCCGGCGGAGTCCGCGTCAGCGCGTAGGCGAGCCGCGGGTGCCGGTCGAAGGCGACCTTGGCGCCCCAGCCGGCCGAGGTCAGGGGATCGAGCGCTTCGGCGAGCCGCGCCGCGTAGGGCTCGAGGTCGGGTGAGCGCCCGGCCAGAACGTCCAGAGCAGCCTCGGCCGCCAGGCGTGCGCTGACGAGCGCCTCGTAGATCCCGTCACCCGAGAGCGGGTCGACGAGGCCGGCCGCGTCCCCGACGGCGAGCACCCGACCGCGAACCGGCCGCTCACCCGGCCCGCGCATCGGCAGCCGGTAACCGCGCAGGTTGGACAGGCGCTCGGGCGGAACGCCATACCCCGTGCACGCCCGGGCGAGGTGCTCGCGCAGGCGCGGGCCCTCCCGCTCCCAGCCGCCAACCCCGACGTTGACGTGATCGCCCTTCGGAAACGCCCATGCGTACCCACCCGGAACGGCGCCGAGATCGACGAGCGCGCGGCCGCGGAAGCGGCGCTCGTCCTCGTAGGGCGCGTTTCCTTCGAGCGCGACCCCGTGTCGCCGCATCTCCAGCAGGCCCAGCGCCCTGACCGTGAGGCCGTTGACGCCGTCCGCTCCGATCACGACCGGCGCCGCGGCGGCGGAGCCGTCGAAGCGGACGGTGACGCCGCCGGGCCCGAGCTCGAGCTCTTTTGCCCGGACGCCGTCACGGAAGTCCGCGCCGGCCGCGGCCGCCTGCTCGGCCAAATGGGCGTCGAGCCGGCGGCGCTGCGTCATCAGGATCAGCGGGCCGTCGCTGCTCCGCTCGAAGCGCCGGCCGAAGTCGAAGCCGAGCTCGACCCGGTCGACCACGTCCTCGACGACCGCGTCCACGGGCACCGGCAGCTCCCGAACCGCCCGGTAGGTCAGGCCGCCGCCACACGGCTTGTCGCGCGGGAAGTGCTCGCGGTCGACGAGCAACACGCGCGCGCCCGCGCGCGAGAGACGAAAGGCGGCAGTCGAGCCGGCCGGGCCGGCCCCGACGACGATCGCGTCGAACCGTTCCACCGGGCCAGCCTACGGCAGGAGTTGCGCCTTGCGAACCCGCTGGAAGCCCGCGGCCGCGAGGGCGCCCGCGTCGAGGAGCCGGCAGAGCCAGCCGTGGCCGCTGTCCGGGTCGCTCTCGTCCTCGAAGGATCCGATCGACGCGAAGATGCGTCCGTCTCGGAAATCCCACTCCTCGATCTCGTCGTGGTTGCCTTCGATGTCCTCGCGTAACCGGCCGAGATCCTCGCGCAGGCGGGCCTTGACGGTTCCCAGCCACGTCTCGCGTGGATCCTGGGCGGGATTCACTCCGCACTGCTCGAGCAGGTCGTCCTCGATCTCCTCGAGGATCAGTGCGTCGATGTACTCGGCGGCCTCGGCCCAGTCGGGCGCCTCCCCCGGCTCCAACGCGACGAGCTCGAGCTCCAGCCCGGCCGTCTCGGCTCGCTCGAAGACGGCCTGGGCGGCGTCGGGCAGCTCCTCGCGTCTGGCCTCGACATGCTCCAGCTCGTGGTTCGGCAGGTCCTCGATCTCGCCGAAATCGCGCTCGGCCACCATCTCGAGGTAGGGCCCGCTCTCATCGCGGGCCAGCTGCTCGTCGACGACCTGCCAGCTGACGTCGCCGGTCGTGAACATGTGGCCGATGCCCGGCGCGTCGGGCCGGTAGCGCCGCATCGCGCCGACCTCCTCGTGGCCGTCGGGATGCCTGAGCGTTAGCCGGTAGCGCGCAGGCTTCGCGATCGCACGGCTGTCCTCGAGGGCCTCGACGAGCCAGTCGCGGCCGTCGAGCCGAATGACGGAGCCCGGAGAGAGCGCGTCCTCAGCCGTGTACTGCCGCCGATGCTCTCCGCCGGCGCGGTTGACGGTGACGACCTCGTAGGTGGCGGCCACGGAGTGCAGCTTACGCGGCGAACGGCGCCGGGCACGCCGCGATCTTCGGGATCGAGAAGCGTGCGATCGCCCCGAAACCCGGCGCAGGCTTGCACGCCTGTGCCACACCCGCGTCGCAGGCAACCGACAGGAAGATGAACGCGTCCTCCGGGGTGAAGCCGTGCTGGTCGACGAGCAGCCGCGCAGCCTCTTCGGAAACGAGCTGCAGGGCCTCGTCGTAGACATCCGCCGTTGCATGGGGCACCCAGCGGTCGGCGAGCTCCGCGACGGGCCAGGTCGCCTGCTTTCCCTTCAGCAGGTCGAACCGGACGTCGACCTCACCGGCGATCTCGACTCCGGTGAAACAGATCTCGCCGTCGCCCATCGAGGCGTGCATGTCGCCGACGGCGAACATCCCCCCTGGCCGCCGCACGGGGAAGTAGATCCGCGCGCCCTTCCCGTGCCAGTGGTCGTCGAGGTTCCCGCCGTGGCGACCTGCGAGCCCGTTCGAGAGCGTCTCGCCGTCGGTCGCGACCCCGACGACACCGACCATCGGCTTCGCGGGAAACGTGACCCGGTCGTTCATGCGGATCTGGCCGTCGCGCACCTCGAACATCCGCGTGACCGGCGACTGCACCTGCTCGATCAGTTGCCCGAACCCGGGGATCAGGGTCGCCACCCCCCACTCGATCGGCCGCACGTCGAGGATCTCCGCGACGAGCGAGTCGCCCGGCTCGGCGCCCTCGACAGCCACCGGACCGGTCGCGCTGTTGATCCGCTCGAGGTCGATCTCGGTGACGAGGTCGTCCTCGCTGCGGATCTGGCCGGTGAAGCAGTCGTTCGTCTCGAAGGTGACGGTGTCGCCCGGCCGGACCTCGAGCACGGGCTCGAGATCCGGGCCGAACGACCAGATCACCTGGTCGCGAGAAAGCCGATGCGCGGCAGCGACGGCCATCACGCCTCGGGGAGGAACGCAGGAGCCGCCTCCGGCGCGACCGTCTCGTCCTCGACGTAGACGCGGTCCATGTCCTTCAGCTTCTCTGGCCGCGCTCGCACGAGCCAGATCGTGAGCAGCACTCCGAGCACCGTCCATGCGATCGCGACCCAGTTTGCGTACTTGATCGGGTAGGTCGGGGGCACCTTGTAGAACTGGTAGTAGAGCGGGAAGAAGAAGAGCACGATCCCGCCGACCGGCAGGATCAGGTGGAGGAGGACATTGAACTGGCTGCGGCCCGGGCCGAGGTAGTACTTGATGCAGCCCACAGCGACCAGCATGTAGACGACGATCACCACGGGGACAGCCATCGTCGCGATCATGGCGAACCCGGTCAGCGGCCCCCACTTCCAGCCGAACAGCACTCCGAGCACCAGGGCGAAGATCGTCATCCAGATGATGGCGACGTTCGGCGTCTTGAACTCGGGGTGCGTGCGCGCCAGCGGTCGCGGCGCGAGGCCGTTCCGAGCCAGCGCGTAGAAAACGCGCGTGGCCGCGTTGACAGCGGCGTTGGAGTTCGCCGCGATCGAGTTGCAGATCGCGAGGAACACGAGGATCCAACCGGTGCTCCAGAAGACCTTGCCGAGATTGCGCCACGGATCCGCGCCGGTGGCCTGCGTCACGAAGTTGTCGAAGCCGGCCCCGAACACCCACGCGTACGAACAGAGCACGTAGAAGAGGCCGATCACGATCGCGGAGCCCACGACCGCGCGTGGGACCGTGCGTCTCGGATTCTTCGCCTCCTCACCCAGCGGCGCGGCCGCCTCGAACCCGATGAAGGCGAGGATCGCGAAGACCATCCCCTTGAAGACGCCGCTCCAGTCGCCGACGGCGTGGTTCGGGTTGAAGGGCTGGGCGTTCAGGTCGCCGGCATTCGAGATGAGCATCCAGATCGCCAGGCCGCCGAAGATCGCGATCTCGAACGCGCCGAGGATCACGCCCGCGGTGGTCGAGAGGCGGATGTCCCGGTAGGTGAGCGCCAGGACGAACACCGCCATCAGGACGAACCAGATCCACCACTGCCCGCTGTAGTCCCAGCCCACCTCGGTCTGGAAGACGTCCGTCATCGCCCAGCCGAACTCGAGATAGAGGAACGGAGCGACGAGCGGCTCGAAGCCGATGAAGAGCCACGCGACCAGGAAGCCCAGCGCCGGGGCCGAGGCTGCGGGCGACGTAGGTGTACATCCCGCCCGCCGAAGGGAAGAGCTTCGCGAGCTGTCCAATCGCCGTCGCGGCGCAGATACAGGCGATCAGCGCCAGCCCGACCGACAGCGGCAAGGCCTGCCGCGCGTCCGGCACGGAGATGTAGATCGAGTACGCAACCGCGGCCGCAGGGGCCATGTGCGTGATCGACTGGAACAGGACCTGCCAGAGCCCGATCGAGTGCTCTCGCAGATGGTCGAAGCGCCGAGGCTCGCCAGCAGACACGGCTTCCATCGAGATCCTCCTCTGTCGGTTCTTGGGCGCAGAGGCGAGTTTCTCCGATAGCCGCGGCGTCACGCAACAGCCGTGCCGCTGCGTAACACCTAACGAGGTGGGGGCGGGAGGATTCGAACCTCCGTAGGCTGAGCCGACGGGTTTACAGCCCGTTCCCTTTGGCCACTCGGGCACACCCCCGGGAAGCGGCCATTCTAGCCGCGCGTCCGCGCTGCCGAACAGGCGATGCGCGGCGGCGACGGCCATCTGGAGGCGAATAGCGCATCCCCCCTTTGAGCGTGCTTGCACGATCGGAAATGGCCGAAATAGCAGGGAATGCGGCTGCGGACCCCGACGCTGAGCGTCGTGGCACGGGTTATCCCGTGCCTGATCGCGTGCGCGCTCGGCGCCGCCGGCCTCTCCGCCTGCTCCTCCGGATCGGCGGCCTCCGACCACGGGGCGACGGTCGTGCGCGTCACCGTGCGCGACTTCCACATCAAGGTCTCGCCGGCTCGCATTCCGGCCGGGCCGGCGCGACTCGTGGTCGTCAACAAGGGCCCCGACACGCACGAGATCCTCGTCGCGCGGACGGGCGCCGCCCTGCCGCTGCGCAGTGACGGGCTGACGGTCGACGAGGACAAGCTCGAGCCAGTCACGGTCGGGGAGGCCGAGGGTGAGTCCCCGGGCGCGGTGGAGGTCCTCCGCGTGAAGCTCCGTCCGGGGCGCTACGAGCTCTTCTGCAACATGGCAGGTCACTACCTCGGCGGCATGTCGGCGCAGCTGGTGGCGTCGTGATGAGACGCACCGGGCCCGCCTTCCAGCCGTTCGCCTCGCGGGGGCGAAAGGCGGTCGCCGCGATCCTCGCCACCTTTGCGCTCTTCTCGGCGGTCAGCGTGACCCTCTCGGTCTGGGCGACCTCGCGCTCGCAGTACAAGGCCTCGGTGCTCGAGGTGGCCGCCAGGCAGCGCACGCTCGCGGAGCGCTACGTCAGAGAGGTCCTGCTCGTCCGAGCGGGAGCGCAGGCCGACCCCGCCTACGTCGGAGCTCTCCTGGATCGCAGCGCCCGCGCGCTGCTCGAGGGCGGGACCGCACCCGCGGTCAACGGCGACGACGACGAGACCTTCCTCTCCGCTGCCAAGGGCAAGCGCATCCGGGCGCAGCTCGTCCAGGAGCGCAAGCTGGTACGTGACCTCCGCGCAACCGGAGCCGCGTTCCTCGCCGGGCGGCCGGTCGCACGCCTTCACCTGAGCGCGCACGAGCGGCTGCACGAGCGCGATCCCGTTTTCGCGGCTGCGCATCCTCTCGGCGCTGACCTCGAACGTCTCGCTGAACGCGGCGCGCTCGATCGCCACGGCAGACGACCGCAACGTCGACAACCTGATCACGCTCCAGACGATCCTCGGAGCCGCGGGCTTCCTGGTCTCGCTGCTGCTCGGATGGGCACTGATCGGCGCAACCCGGCGGCAGACCGCGCACTTCCGCAGCCTCGTCATCTCGTCGACCGACCTCGTGCTCGTGTTCGGCGCCGGCGGCTGCCGCTACGCGAGCGACTCGGTCGTGCAGATGCTCGGCCGGTCGGACGCGGAGCTGCTCGGGGCAGCGTTCGCCGCGCTCGTGCATCCGGACGACCTTGCGCTCGTGCACTCCGCCTACACGCACGGCGAGCCCGCGGAGATCGTCTTCCGTGTGACCAACCGCTTCGGCGAGTGGCGCCACCTGGAGGCGCACGTGACCGACCTGCGCGGCAACCGGCAGATCCGCGGCGTCGTCTTGAACGCCAGGGACATCAGCGAGCGTGTCCGGCTCGAAGAGCAGTTGACCCGGCAGGCGTTCCACGACGGCCTCACCGGGATGGCCAACCGTGCCTTGTTCCGCGACCGCCTCGAGCAGGCGCTGGCGCGCTCGGAGCGCTCCCTGAACGTGCTCGCGGTGCTGCTGATCGACCTCGACGGGTTCAAGCAGGTCAATGACAGCCTCGGCCACGATGCGGGCGACCAGCTGCTCCAGGCCGTCGCAGAGCGGTTTGCCACCGAGATCAGGCCGAGCGACACGTTGGCCCGCCTTGGCGGCGACGAGTTCGCCGTCCTGATCGACGGCGCGCACCAGTCGCACGCGGTCACCGTCGCCGGGCGCCTCCTGGGCTCGCTCTCCGAGCCGGTGTGGCTGGCCGATCGCGAGCTCAGCGTCACGGCCAGCATCGGCATCGCACTGCATCCCGGCGGAACCGGAGGAAGCGCTGAGCTCCTCCGCCATGCGGACGTTGCGATGTACGCAGCCAAGGAGGCCGGCCGGGACCGCTTCGAGCTCTTCCACTACGACATGGCCCGCGAGCTCGGTGAGCAGCTCGGGCTCGAGCACGAGCTGCGCCTGGGGCTACAGCGCGGCGAGTTCACCCTCTACTACCAACCCGAGGTCGACCTCGAGAGCGGCAAGATCGTGGGAGTCGAGTCGCTCGTCCGCTGGAACTCGCCACGGCGGGGGCTCGTGCTCCCGGACCGGTTCATCCGTGTCGCCGAGACGACCGGCCTGATCCTCGCGCTCGGCGAGTTCGTCCTGCGCGAGGCCTGTTCCCAGACCGTGCGCTGGCGGAACGAAGGCCTGCTCCCCGAGGGCTTCGTCACCTGGGTGAACCTCTCGGGCAGGCAGCTCATGAGCGGCGGGTTCAGCGACACCGTCAGGGCCGCTTTGCACGACGCCGGGCTGCCCGCCGAGTGTCTCGGGCTCGAGGTCACGGAGACGGCCCTCGTCGAGGAAGGCACGGGCGGCGCTCGTGCGCGCGCGGAGCTGCAGCAGCTGCACGACGAAGGCGTGCGCATCGCGATCGACGACTTCGGCACCGGCTTCTCGTCGCTCGGGCAGCTGCGCAGCTTCCCGGTGGACATGATCAAGGTCGACCGCTCCTTCGTCCAGGGCGTCGAAGACGAGGCCAAGGACGCCGCGATCACGGCCAACCTGGTGACGCTGGCGCACGCACTGGGCCTGCAGGCGATCGCAGAGGGGATCGAGTCAGACAGTCAGCTCGCGTCCCTGCGCGCGCTCGGCTGCGACCTTGCACAGGGCTACCTGTTCGCACGTCCGCTGCCGGAAGGCCAGGTCCGAACGGTACTCGCCGGCGGCTTCGGCGACCTCGTCTCGGGGTCGGGCGTCGCGGCCTAGACGGTCGCCTCAGGGCTGCGGCGAGCCTCGTCGATCAGGCGGCTGGTCTTCGTCCTTCATGCGGGCCCGAGCCCAACTCGAACCGAGGCTACACTCCAGCCCGAGCGCCCTCTTAGCTCAGTTGGTAGAGCACCTCCATGGTAAGGAGGGGGTCGACGGTTCGAGTCCGTCAGAGGGCTCTGCAAAAGCCCCGGAAACGGGGCCTTGCCCTTCAGATCTACTTGCTCGTGATCGCACGTGCGGATGCGCGGCATCGGCAACCTCTGCGTCGCACGTGACAACGACCCAGACTACGACCCCCGCCAATTGGTCCAACTACTCCTACAGGGAGTAAAACCGCAGCAATCGCCGACCTCGCCGCCAACTCCAACCAGCTAAGGGGGACACATGTCCACCAACCTCCCCGACGTGATCTCGCGCTACTTCGAACGCGATGCCGATCGCGACATCGACTCGATCGTCAGCCTCTTCGCCGACGACGCCACCGTCATCGACGAAGGCGAAGAGCGCCGCGGCACAGCCGAGATCCGGGCCTGGCAGACCGGGGCAGCCTCGAAATACACCTACACGACCGAGATCACCGGTACCGAGCCACTCGGCCCCGACCGCTACCTCGTTACCGGCCGCCTGACCGGCAACTTTCCCGGCGGCATCGCCGATCTCAAATGGGACTTCACCATCGCCGGCCAACACATCACGCGACTCACCATCGCCCCTTAGCCGCACGACAACCAACCCAGTCCGACCACGTCGAGGGCAATCGCGCCAAAACCGAGCCCCGGCTGCTTGCCTCACCTCTCGATAGAGATCAACTTCAATGACTTCGGGGCGCAGTTCCTGGTGCCAGGGTTCGCTGCCGTAGATCCGGCATAGCCTGTACTTGGCGCCGTGAATGACCGGCGATGCGGTCGACGATGGCGTCGGCGGCCGCGAGACCCGCCGCGATCTGGTCGTGGCCAGGCTGCCCCAGCACAACCCCGGTGATCGTCGTCCGCTCGTCGTCGATCCAGCGAATGGCCCGGAAGGCGAAGCAGCCGCCGGCCGCCTCGTCCGAGCCGGTCTTGACACCGACAAACCCGTTGTGCCCGAGCAATGTGTTGGTGTTGTGCACGGTGCCGGCGACCGGCAGCGTCGCGCTCGGTGTGGCGACGATGCTCGCGAACGTTGGCAGGCGCATTGCCCGATCGACGATGCGCACCTGGTCGGCGGCAGTCGACACGGTTGCGTCGTCGTAGCCGCTCGGGTCGGTGTAGCGGGTGTGGGTCATGCCCAGCGACCGTGCGGTGCCATTCATCCGGGCAACAAACCGGTCCGCCGAGCCGGTGTCCCATCGCGCCAGGACTGCGGCAATGTTGTTCGCCGACGGCAGCAGCAGCGCCTGCAGCGCCTGGCGTTCGGTCAATTCCTCTCCGGAGGCGATCGAGACGACCGACTCGTGCTGCCCGCGCCGGCGGTCGGTGTCGGCGACATCGGCATCGGTGAGTGTGATCGTCGGGCCGTCCTCGCCTGCCCGTAGCGGGTGGTCACGGAGCACGAGATACGCCGTCATCACCTTCGCGACGCTGGCGATCGGAGCCGCGTGCTGGTTCGGGCCGGCTTGGACCTGCGCACGTCCTGTTTCGATGAACGCGGCTTGACCGTATTCCGGCCATGCCGCGCTGGACACTTTGCCGAGCCCATCACGGTGCTCAATGCGGAGGACGTGGGTGGTTGATGTGGTCGTCGAGGACGAGGACGCCAGCAACTGGTAGCCGAGGCCGGCGATCGCCCCGATCACGACGAACAGGCCGGCGAGACGGATTCTGCGAATCCGAATCCGACGGGTCGTTGCTCGTACTGGCTCGCGGTAGGTGATGCCGCCATTCAAGGCACCGTGGTGTTGCCGGCACGTATCTGGCTTTCGATATGCCGACGACATGCGCCGACTCGTAGCATCGGAGCATGCGTGTGTTGATCGTTGAGGACGAGCCCCTGATGGCGGACGCGATCCGCGATGGCCTACGCCTGGAAGCGATCGCGGCAGACATCGCAGGTGACGGCAACACCGCTCTGGAACTTTTGCGCGTCAACGCCTACGACATCGCCGTCGTCGACCGAGACATCCCCAGACCTACCGGTGACGAGATCGCCAAACGCATCGTCGCCTCCGGCAGCGACATGCCTATCCTCATGCTCACCGCTGCCGACCGGATCGACGACAAGGCAACCGGGTTCGAGCTCGGCGCCGACGATTACCTCACGAAGCCGTTCGAGCTCCGAGAACTCGTGCTCCGTCTCAGAGCGCTCGATCGCAGGCGCGCCCACAACAGGCCACCCGTGCAAGAGATCGCAGGTCTGCGACTGGATCCGTTCCGCCGGGAGGTCTACCGCGAGGGCCGCTACGTCGCGCTGACCCGGAAGCAGTTCGCAGTGCTCGAGGTCCTCGTTGCCGCCGAAGGCGGTGTCGTCAGCGCGGAAGAGCTATTGGCGCGAGCATGGGACGAGAACGCAGACCCGTTCACCAACGCCGTGCGCATCACGGTCTCGGGGCTGCGGAAACGGCTCGGCGAACCCTGGATCATCGCCACTATGGCCGGCGCGGGGTACCGCATCGACGCAGGACCAGACGACGGGCGCGAGGGAGGAGAGCGTGGATAGAGCCCCCGGGTTGAGCGTTCGCCTCAAGCTCACGCTCAGCTACGCCGGCTTCGTGATGCTTGCAGGTGCGGTGCTGCTCGCCGCCGGGTACTTCTCCCTTTCGCGCGGTGTGCACCCGGGTGTGGTCTTCATGGTGCGCAGCCACGGCGATCTCCTGCGCGATTTCGCTCCGATCGCGGCGATCGTGATGACGTTCCTGCTGGTATTCGGTCTGCTGGGAGGGTGGCTTCTCGCCGGCCGCATGCTCGCTCCCCTGACTCGCATCACCGACGCCACACGTATGGCCGCGAACGGATCGCTCTCCCACCGGATCGAGTTGGAAGGGCGTCAGGACGAGTTCCGCGGGCTCGCCGACGCCTTCGACACCATGCTCGCCCGGCTCGAAGCACACATCGCCGAACAGCAGAGATTCGCAGCCAACGCCTCCCACGAACTGCGCACGCCGCTGGCGGTCACCCAGACACTGCTCGACGTCGCCCGCAACGATCCGAACCGCGACAACGGCGAGCTCGTCGATCGCCTCCATGCCGTCAACACGCGAGCGATCGACCTCACGGAAGCACTACTCCTGCTGAGCCGCGCCGAACAACGGTCCTTCCTCCGAGAGCACGTCGACCTGTCGCTCATAGCGGAAGAAGCCACCGAAACGCTCCTCCCCCTCGCGGAACAACGCGGCATGACCATCGAGACCTCTGGCGACGTGACCTCCACCATCGGCTCACCCACGCTCCTGCTGCAGTTGAGCACGAACCTCGTGCACAACGCGATCGTCCACAATCTGCCCGAACAGGGCAACGTGTGGGTCACGACCAGCGTTCACCCGAAGAGTGTGGCGCTCACTGTCGAGAACACCGGCAGAAGCTCACACCACAGCAAGTTGCGACGCTTGCCGAGCCGTTTCAGCGCGGCACGGAACGCATACGGACCGACGACGCAGGGGTCGGCCTCGGCCTGGCAATCGTCAAAAGCATCACCCAAGCACACGACGGAACCCTCACCCTCACCCCGCGGGCCGCCGGCGGGCTTCGCGTCACGGTGCAACTACTCGCCGCGCCACCGCACGCTGGCAGCTGACGATCTGGCGGCACCTATGTCTCGTGCTTCAGTCGGGGTGGCGGTGCATACTGCGGGCGCCCGGCGGGCCGGTAGACCTGGATCGTTACGCCCTTCGAGTCGGCTCGCGAGTCGACCAGGTCTAGCGCAATGTCCGGGCCGGCGTCGGGGAACAGCCGCGCGCCCTGGCCGAGGACCACGGGGACGATGAGCAGGTTGATCTCGTCGACGAGGTCGTTTTCGAGCAGCCATCGGATCAGGGCGCCGCTGCCGTGCACCTGCAGCTCACCCGCCGGCTTGGCTTTCAGCTCGCCGATGGCAGCCGCGAGGTCACCGGAGAGGACGGTCGTGTTCGCCCAGCGCGGTTCGGTGAGCGTGGTCGATGCGAGGTACTTGGGCTTCGTGTTCAAGGCAGCTGCGATCTGGTGGTTGCCCGGATCTTCCGCCGCGGCGCGAGCCCGCTCCTCCGCGCCCCAGTAGCCGGCGAAGAGCTCGTAGGTCCGCCGGCCGAACAGGAACGCGTCGGCGCGCTGGTAGGTCTGGTTGATGAACGTCATGGTCTCGTTGTCGCACACCCCCATGGCCCATCCGCCGCGCTCGAATCCGTTCCTGCGGTCCTCATCCGACGCGCCGCCGTTTCCCTGCATCACTCCATCGACGGTGACTTGCGTCATGGTCGTCAGTTTCATGGGTTCGTCCTTTCTCTCGTCGGTGGTCTTTCTGCTTCTGACCGCACCGAGGCGCGGATCTCATCGGTCGTGACAGGGCCGGGCGTCTTCGCGGACGCCACGTGGCGCACCCGATAGACGACTCCGTTCTCGAGCGCGTCGACATCGACTTCCCGATGCAGACGAGGACGTGAAGTCGCTGGTCGGCGTCCCGCCGGCCGGCCGCAGATCGAGGCCGGCTAGCTCGGCTTGGCCGGGACGAACCGCTTGACGAAGTCGAGCGCGGTCTGCGCGACCTCCTGCCAGCCGTGGTCGATGGTCAGCGAGTGGCCGCGGTTGGGCATCTTCTTGATCTCGGTGACGCTCGGATTGCGCTTCTGCCGCTTGTAGGAGGCGTGGGCGATCGCCCAGGGAACCGTGTGGTCCTTCTCCCCGTCGAGGATCAGCAGCGGGCCCCGATCGGGGTTCTTCGTGTCGACCTTCGACTCGGTCCCGGGGTTGAGGTTGGCGTTGGCCATCTGGGCCAGGGCGATCCCCGACCCGGCCACGTGGTAGGTGTCGTAAAGGCGCTTCGCCTCGTCCTCATCGAGAGCGTTCGTCCAGCCGTACTTGAACTGGTCGAAGGTGAGCGTGATGGCGCGGCCTCGATACCGGGGGTTCAACAAAAAAGGTCCACTCGCCTTGAGCGTGGAGAAGGGCAGCGGCAGGACGCCGCGAAAGACGCCCGGGTCGATGGCAACCGTGGCTGCCGAGAGCCCACGGCCGGCGAGCATCTGGGCCAACAACCCGCCGGTCGAGTGCCCCATCACCGCGGGCTTCTTCTCGAGCTTGCCGATCACGTCGGCCGTGTGGTCGGCAACCTGCTTCAGCGTCTTCTTGGCGAGGACGTCCGGGTTCGCCCGCGCCTCTTCAACCGTTTCCGGATCGTCTGGCCAGTCCGGCGTCAGCGGCGCGTAGCCGGCCTGCTTGAAAAAGTCCGCCCAGTTGGCCCAGCTGCTCGGCAGCAGCCAGAGGCCGTGGATGAAGACGACCGGGGTGTTGCCAGAGGTGTTGGCCGCCTCGATCTCCCGGTTCTCCCGCTCGGAAATTGACGCCATGACGAACTCCCCTCCGGTCGGGTCAAAGTCACTCCGACACTATCGACGTCGATTACGCGGGGCAGTCTAGGCCGCGGAACCCGACTCGCCGGAAGTGCCCGATCGGCAGCAGGATTCGCCCTGCTCGCATTCCTCAGGCGCCGCGGCTGGTTCGAAGACTCGGCAGCATGGAGGACATGCGAACTCGACCGGGCGAAAGACGCCGTTAGAAGGTGAGCCAGCTCGTTCTACTAGCGAGCACCCGGCTGGCCGAGGTGCACCAGGATTATCTGCTGCAGGCCAGGCAAATGCAGGCGCTCTCCTTCGTGGTGCACATCCCGCTTGTCTGCTTCGGAATCGCTTTCCCGGCGCTGGTGCTGTTTGTCGAGTGGCTCTATCTGCGCACGGGCGATGAGCTCTATCGGACGTTGGCGAGGCGCTGGTCGAAGGTGATGGCGGCCCTGTTCGCCGCCGGGGTCGTGACTGGGACGATCCTCAGTTTCGAGATGGGCCTCCTGTGGCCAGCCTTCACCGCCAGCTTCGGCAGCGTCTTCGGTCTCGGCTTCGCGATC
>CAVWFB010000011.1:0-113627 GCA_963754265.1 uncultured Actinomycetes bacterium
TCCGCGTGCCGGAGCCGCCGCTCAGCGCCTCGGCGAGCGCGGCAGGCGACGTGATCAAGGCCTCGTGTCCGGTCGCGCGGACGAAGTCCACGCTCGCCTCGACCTTCGGGCGCATCGAGCCGGCGGCGAGCCCGGGGAGCAGGGCTTCTGCCTCGTCGGCGGACAGCTGGCGCAGCTCCTCCTGGCTCTCGGTGCCGAACCCGCGGTAGACCGCCGGCACCTCGGTGAGGATCACGAGCCGGTCGGCCCCGAGCTCACGCGCGAGCAGGGCCGATGCGCGGTCCTTGTCGATCACGGCGTCCAACCCGGCGAGGTGGGCGCCGCGCCGCGCGGCCGGAATCCCGCCGCCGCCGCACGCCACGACGATCGAGCCCGAGCGGAGCAGCGCGCGAATCGCGTCGAGCTCGACCACCTCGAACGGCATCGGCGAGGGAACGACCCGGCGCCACCCACGGCCTGCGTCGTGCACGACCTTCCAGCCGCGATCGTGCTCGAGCTCCCGTGCGCGCTCCTCCCCGTAGAACGGCCCGACCGGCTTGGTCGGCTCCGCGAAGGCGGGATCGTCCTCGGCCACGAGCACGTGCGTGAGCAGGCACACCACCGGCCGTCCGGCGACGGGCTCCAGCTCGCTCTCGATCAGCGCGCCGATCTCGGCCTGGGTCTGAGCGACCGCGAGGTAGAGCGGCAGTGGCGGCGCCTCGTCGGCGGCCCGCTCGTGGCGCAGCAGCTCGTTGCCGACCTGGGGGCCGTTTCCGTGCGTGATCACGAGCTTGCGCTCCTCCAGCAGTGGGCGGAGCGCGGCGCACGCCTCGCGCAGGTTCGCCCGCTGCTCTGCGGCGGTGCCGCGCTCGCCGGGCCGCATGAGCGCGTTCCCGCCGAGGGCGACGACCGCGGTCACACGAGGGCTTTGTTGCCGATCAGCCCGTGTTCTGCCAGGACGTCCGCGAGCGTCGGCTCGCCCACCTCCTGGAGCCGGTACGTGACCCGCAGCGCGGGCACGTCGAAGTCGATCAGCTTGCGCAGGTCGATCGGCGTCCCGATGAGGACGAGGTCGGCGTCGGTGGCCTCGATGGTCGCCTTCAGGTCGTCCATCTGCTTGCGGCCGTAGCCCATCGCCGGGAGCAGCGCGCCGACGTTCGGGTAGTCCTCGAAGGTCTGCGCGATCGAGCCCACCGCCGAGTCGCGCGGATCGACGAGCTCGGCGGCGCCGTTCGCCTTGGCCGCGAGGACGGCCGCGCCGTAGGTCATCTCGCCGTGGGTCAGGGTCGGCCCGTCCTCGATCGCGAGCACGCGCTTGCCGGCGATCGCGCCCGCGTCGCCCTCGACGTGGTACGGCGAGGCCGCCAGCACGATCCGCGCGCCGGGGTTGTGCGTGCGGATCGAGTCGAGCACCGCGTCGATCCCTTCCTGCGGAGCGCTGTCCACCTTGTTGACGACGCAGACGTCTGCCATGCGCAGGTTCGTCTCGCCCGGGTGGTAGCGCAGCTCGTGGCCGGGACGGTGAGGGTCGACGACGACCACGTGGACGTTCGGCCTCACGAACGGGGTGTCGTTGTTGCCTCCGTCCCAGAGGATGACGTCGGCCTCCTGCTCGGCCCGGTCGAGGATCGCGGCATAGTCGATGCCTGCGAAGACGAGGTTGCCCTCGGCGAGGTGAGGCTCGTACTCCTCGCGCTCCTCGATGGTCGCGTCGGCCGCGTCGAGGTCCTCGTAGCGCTCGAATCGTTGCACTGCCTGCTTCGTCAGGTCGCCGTAGGGCATCGGATGCCGCAGCACGGCCACCCGCTTGCCCGACTCGCGCAGCAGCGCCGCGATGTGGCGCGTCGTCTGGCTCTTGCCGGAGCCCGTTCGCACGGCACAGACGGCGACGGCCGGCTTGGTCGAGGTCAACATCGTGTCGGCCGGCGAGATCAGACGGTACGACGCGCCTGCCGCGAGCGCGCGCGAGCCGACGTGCATCACGTGCTCGTGCGTCACGTCGGAGTAGGCGAAGACGACCTCGTCGACCTCGTGCTTCCGGATCAGCTCCTCGAGCTCGCTCTCGGGGCAGATCGGGATCCCTTCGGGATAGAGCGAGCCGGCGAGCTCCGCCGGGTAGACGCGCCCATCGATGTTCGGGATCTGCGTCGCCGTGAAGGCGACCACCTCGTACTCCTCGCGGCCTCGGTAGACGAGGTTGAAGTTGTGGAAGTCGCGGCCGGCCGCGCCCGCGATGAGCACCCGTGTCCTGGTCATGAATAAAGCTTATGCAGCTACACAGGACGGCGGGAGCCCGATCGCGCTAGCGGAGCGTCTCCCGGATCCGATCGTCGACCGCGGCCAGCTCGAGCTGCGCCCCCGAGACCTCCTTGAGGAGCTCGTCCGCGGTCGGCTTCTGGCCCTCGGCCCACAGCTCGCGCAGGAGCGACCCGGCCTCGCGCGACGCGAACCACTCGGTGCCGAAGCGCTCGCGGAAGTTGTCGCGGAGCTGCGTCTCGAGCGCCCACGAGCGCAGGTACGAGTAGACGTAGAAGCCGGAGTCGATGTCGGCGAGGTAGTTCGCGGGGCTGGGGTCGATCTTCGTCGCGTTGCCGAGGAGCTCGACGTACCGCTTGGGCATGCCCGAGACGTCGCCGCCGCCGAAGAACTCCAGCTCGTAGAGGAGCTTGGCGCTGTAGCGGCGCACGAAGAAGAGCAGCCACATCATCCCCTCGGCCGCGTACTCGTCCGGGCGCGGGAAGTCGAGCTTGCGCGAAAGCCATGCCGGCTCGTCGGTCAGGTACTGGAGCAGCATCGCCCAGCCCTCGGTGACGGCGACATCGCCCAGGCGCTTCTCCTCCATGGTCAGGCCCGGCGAGGTGTTGGCGTAGTGCTCGGTGTGCCCGGCCTCGTGGAAGAAGGCGCGCCAGTCGTCGGCTCCGCCGATCGGCTGGATCACGAGCATCACCTTGTCCGGGATCTCGATCGGCGCGCAGAAGGCCCGCGGCGACTTCTTCGGGCGCTGCTCGATGTCGAGGTGGACGTTCGCCTGCCGGTCGAGGTCGATGCCCAGATCGGACAGCGTCGCCTTGAGCGCAGGCACCATCTTGTCGCCGGGGAAGCCCTCGTCCCACTGCGGTGAGCGGATCATGCGCTGGACGTCCCAGCGCTGCGCCTCGTCGAGCGAGAGGCCGAGCAGTTTCCGCGTCGCCCGGTCGAGCGTTTCCTCGTAGAGCTTCTCCGTCGAGTCGAGAAACGCCTCGCATTGCCTCGCGAGGGCTGGTAGCTCGAGGCCGAACCGCTCGTGGAGCTCCACGTAGTTCGAGGCGCCGAGATCCGGCAGCGCAGCACGCACCGTCTCGAAGCTCTCGAGGTGGATCGGGTTCAGGTGCTCCTCGGTTGCCTCCCACATCGCGCGGTCGAGCCGCTCGCGCCGCCCCCGGTCAGGCTCGTTCGCGATCGTCGGCCGGAGCATTCGGAACGCGAGGGTTTCGCCGTCGACGGTCACCTCGAGCTCCGCCTCGAGCGCGGCGAGCTTTTCTGCATCCTTGCGCGTCAGGTTGCCGATGTACCCCTCGCAACCGAAGTGCCAGAGCTCGCGAATGCGGCGGTCGCCGTTCACCGACGCGCCGAGCTCCTGGACCCGTGCGAGCTCGGTCAGCATGGCGTGGCGCTCGTAGATCTCCTCGAGCTCGAGCCGATCCTTGAGCCCTGCGTAGTGGAGGTAGTACTCCTCGTCGAGCTCGGCGATGAAGCGGTCGGCGCCGGCTCGGTACGCGTCGAGCTCGACGGGCGATGTCGGCGTCTCGCTCGGCACAGCCCGTAGGATACCCCGGTGCGAGAGATCAGCCTTCGGACTGAGCGGCGCACGCAGCTGCTCGACATCACGCCGCAGATTGAGGACGCGCTCAACGGGGTTGACGGGGCCGCCGCCGCGCTCGTCTACGTGCCTCACACCACGGCCGGCGTGACGATCAACGAGGACATCGACCCGGCTCTCGCCGACGACATCGAGGCCGCGATGGAGAAGATCGTCGAGGACGGCTGGGGCTGGAAGCACGACGACGACGACGGGCCGAACGCGCCCTCGCACATGCGTGCATCGCTAATGAGCCCCGAGGTGCTGGTACCGCTCCAAAAGGGGAAGCTTGCACTCGGGCGCTACCAGGGGATCTTCTTCTGCGAGTTCGACGGGCCGCGCGAGCGCAAGGTCTACGTGACCACGTTGCGCTGAACCGAAGAGCAACCTCAGCTTCATCTGAACTCAACGATCGCGGCATAGCCTCAGCGCGTGCGAAGGCGGCTACTGCTGATGGGGCTCACGGTGGCCGCCGCCGCCCTCGGTGGCTGGCTGCCGTTCCGCGAAGGCCACCCGCACGCGCACGCCGCCTCCCTGGTAGGCATCCACAAGATCCGCCACATCGTCGTCGTGATGCAGGAGAACCGGTCGTTCGACTCCTACTTCGGCACGTATCCGGGCGCGGACGGGCTACCGCGGCAGAACGGCAGGTTCACCGTCTGCGTCCCAGACCCGAAGTCAGGGGTCTGCCAGCGCCCGTATCACGATCGCCTGAACCGGAACACCGGCGGCCCGCACGAACATTTCGATGCGATCCGCGACATCGACGGCGGCAAGATGGACGGCTTCCTGCGCCAGGCGCGGCGCGGGCTGGCACCGGCCTGCTTGGCCAGCTCGGACGCTCCGATCTGCTCGTTCGGAGCGCTGCACCCCGACGTGATGGGCTATCACGACGCGCACGAGATCCCGAACTACTGGACGTACGCGCGCCGGTTCGTGCTCCAGGACCACATGTTCCAGCCGGACACGTCCTGGAGCCTGCCCGCCCACCTGTTCATGGTCTCGGAATGGTCGGCGCGCTGCCGGCGGAAGGGCGACCCGATGAGCTGCGTGAACGCGATCGAGAACCCGCTCGCACCCCCGCACGAGCCCCAGAACCCAACCGGCCGCAAGCCCGACTACGCGTGGACCGACCTGACCTACCTCCTGCATCGGAAGCGCGTGCCGTGGGCCTACTACGTCTTCGCGGGTGCACAGCCCGACTGCGACGACGATGCTGCTGCGTGCCGGCCGGTGCACCAGAGCGCGAAGACCCCCGGTATCTGGAACCCGCTGCCCTGGTTCACCACCGTGCGCCGTGACCATCAGCTGCGGAACATCAAGCCGATACGCAGCTTTTACGTTGCCGCCAAGCGCGGGGCGCTGCCGGCGGTCTCGTGGATCACCCCCAACAACCACTACAGCGAGCATCCGCCGAACCTCGTCACGAACGGCCAGGCCTTCGTCACAGGCGTGATCAACGCCGTCATGCGGAGCCGCGACTGGAGCTCGACCGCGATCTTCCTCGCCTGGGACGACTGGGGCGGCTTCTACGACCACGTGGCGCCGCCGCAGGTCGACGTGAACGGCTACGGGCTCCGGGTTCCGGGCCTGGTGATCTCGCCCTACGCCAAGCCGGGCTACATCGACCACCAGGTGCTGAGCTTCGACGCCTACGCGAAGTTCATCGAGGACGACTTCCTCAGGTCCGCGCGCCTCGATCCGAAGACCGACGGCCGGCCCGACCCGAGGCCCACCGTGCGCGAGAACGTCCCGCTGCTCGGGAACCTCGTGTCCGACTTCAACTTCAATCAGAAGCCGAGGCGGCCTCTCCTCCTGCCGCGGCACCCGCGCTTCTCCTAACCTGGGCGGGTGGCTGCGCCCGTCTCGAAGGACCAGGAGCTCGAGCTCGCGATCGACTCGCTCGCCTACGGCGGCAACGGCGTTGCCCGGCTGAACGGATTCGTCGTCTTCGTCCGGCGTGGGCTACCCGGCGATGTCGTTCGCGCGCGCGTGACGAAGGTGAAGCGCAACCATGCGGAGGCGCTCGCGATCGACGTGGTCGACCCGAGCCCGCTGCGCGTCGACGCGCCTTGCGCGCACTACCCGGCCTGCGGCGGCTGCCGGTTTCAGGATCTCGCCTACGAGGCGCAGGTCGCCGCCAAGGAGGAGCAGGTCGCCGATGCGCTCCGGCGGATCGGCGGGATCGCGGAGCCCCCGCTCGAGCCGATAGTCCCGGCGGTCGAGGTGTTCAACTACCGGAACAAGCTGGAGTACTCGTTCACTGCCACGCCGGCGGGGCCCGCGCTCGGGTTCCACAGGGCGGGGCGCTGGGACGAGGTGCTGGAGATCGAGCGCTGCTGGCTCACCACCGACCTCGGGAACGCGATCCGCAACGCCGTGCGCGACTGGGCGCGCGCCGAAGGCCTCGACGCCTACGATCAGGCGGAGCACACCGGCTACCTGCGGCACCTCGTCCTGCGCGAGGGCCGCAACACGGGGCAGATGCTCGTGCAGCTGGTCACGGCGGAGGGGGAACGCTTCGACCGGGACGAGCTCGTCGAGGTGCTCCGCCGCTTTCCGGAGGTGCGGTCGATCCACTGGTCGGTGAACGAGACGCCCGCCGAGGTGACGAACCTGCCGACGACGCTGCTGTGGGGCGACGAGGCGATCGAGGAAGAGCTCTGCGGGCTGCGCTTCCGGGTGCGTCCGAACGCGTTCCTCCAGACGAACACGGCGATGGCCGAGCGGCTCTACGGGCTCGCGGGCGAGTACGCGGCGCTGACCGGCGACGAGACCGTCTACGACCTCTACTGCGGGATCGGGACGATCGGCCTGACGCTGGCCTCGAAGGCGCTGACGGTCTGGGGAGTCGAGGTCTCGGAGGAGTCGGTCGCCTGCGCGCTCGAGAACGCCGACCTGAACGGGATCTCGAACGCGGCCTTCTTCGCCGGCGAAGTCGGAGCCTCGCTCGAGGAGCTGCGCGACCGGGCCGGGGCGCCCGACGTCGCCGTGGTCGATCCTCCGCGGGCAGGGCTGTCGAACAAGGCGCTGCGCCGGCTCGGGCGGCTCGAGGCATCGCGAATCGTCTACGTCTCGTGCAACCCCACGACGCTGGCCGGCAACGTCAAGGAGCTCGCGAAGGAGTGGGGCTACACGCTCGAGCGGGCACGGCCCGTCGACATGTTCCCGCACACGCCGCACGTCGAGGCCGTCGCGCTCCTCACTCGGGGCTGACCTCCTGCTCCATCGCCTCGCGCAGCTCGCCGAGGCCGTCCCGCAGCTGGCCGATCCGCTTGCCTCCGAGTCGCGCCTCGACCGCCTCGGCGTAAGCGCGGAAGCGGGGCCGAGCCTGGCCGAGGAGCCGTTGCCCCTCGTCGGTGAGGCGCACCAGGTACGACCTGCGGTCGTCGGGGTTCGGGATTCGCTCGGCGTGCCCGCGCGCCTCGAGCCGCCCGACCCGGAAGAGCACCGTCGAGAGCGGCATCTCCACTCGCGCCGCGAAGGCCGTCGGCGTCCACGGGCCCTCGGCCCCGATCATCACGTACATCGGGTAGTCCTCCGGAGGGAGCTCGAGCCCCTCCAACGCGGCGACGATCAGCTTCTCGCGCACCTGATTCGTCCGGAAGAGGTCGAGCAGGATCGTGTCGGGACCGGTCGCGGGCATTAGCGCAACCTTGTGGTAATGTGGCACAAGGTTGTGGTAAGTCTACTCTCCCGACCCCTCGCCGTCGCCGCGGTCATCGTCGCGGTCGCGTGCGGCAGCGCCTCCGGCGCGGACGCGCCGCTCAAGCTGCACATCGGCGTGCACGCGTCGTTCGTCTTGTCCGGCGGCGGGTCGGTGTGGGCGACGGACCCGGTGCTGAATCGCGTCGTCCGCGTCGACCCGGCCGCGAACCGCATCAGGGCGAAGCTGGGCGTGCCCGGCTACCCGTTCGGGCTCGCGTTCGGCTCCGGGAGCCTCTGGGTCGGAAGCCGCTACGGCGACCAGGTGACCCGGTTCAACGCCCGGACGAACAAGCGGCAGGCACGGATCCGTGTCGGGAGCGCCCCCTACGCGCTCGCCTACGGTGCCGGCGCCGTCTGGGTCACGAACGAGAGCTCTGGGACCATCAGCAGGATCGGCCTGAAGCGGAACAAGGTCGTCAAGACGATCCGCGTCGGCGGCCGGCCGAACGGGATCGCCGTCGCCTTCGGCTCGGTCTGGGTCGCCGACTACGGCCGCGGGCGCCTGCTCCGCGTGAATCCCGCACGAAACACGATCTCGGGCAGGATCGACATCCCGAAGGCCGACTGGATCACGCGCTCGGGCGGCTCGCTCTGGGTCTCGAGCGAGACCGGCAAGGTCTATCGCGTCGACCCGGCGACCCTCGCCGTGACGGCGATCGTGACTGTGGGCGCGAACCCGCTCGCGAGCGCCGCGATCGGCGGCGAGCTCTGGGTTCCGAACATCGACGCGGGCACGGTCTCCGTCCTCGACACGGCAGCAAACTCGGTGACGCGGACGATCGAGGTCGGCAAGAGCCCGATCGCCGTCGCCTCCGCGGCCGGCGCAGCCTGGGTCTCCTCCGAGGAGGACGGCGACCTCTGGCGGCTCAGCGCGAGCGGCTGAGCTTCGGGCGAACCTCCCGCCAGAGCAGATCCGCGTTCGGCAGCAGGAACCCTAGGCAGAGGAGCGGCAGCGCCGGCAGGCCGTCCACGTCCCACACCGTGGCCAGCGCCATGGTCCCGCCGAGTGAGGCGGTGAGGCAGAGCCAGGTCCAGAACGGCCGCAGGCGGAAACGGGCGCTCGCGCCGAGGAAGAGCGCGAAGAAGAGCAGGTCGGGCATGCCGAGCTTCGCGCCTCCTTCCTGCGCCGGGGACGGGAAACGTGAACGAGAGCGCCGAGAACACCTCGGGCTTCTGGGTCACGATCGTCTTCGTCGGGCCACGCCAGACCGAGTACGAGTCGACCCACGGGACGATCACCGCCACCAGCACGACCCAGCTCGCCTCCTCGAAGAAGTGCAGGAAGCACCACCCGATCGATGTCATCGCGGCGAGCTTCGCGAAGTTCGCGACGGGGCCCGCTCCGGCAGCCTGGAGCAGGATCGCCAGCGCGATGAAGCCGAGCGCAGCGCAGAAGAGCCACAGCGTCGGCGAACGCCAGAGCGGCAGCGCGAGGTAGACGAGCCCGAAGACCGCCGGGATCAGCACGAAGCAGAGCCAGGCGATCGCCCACCACAGCGACAGCGCGAACCACCACTGGTGCGTCCCGTAGTAGATCCCGACGGCAGCGGCGAGCGCGACGAACGCCCCCGCGCGCAGGGCTAGTACGGGGGGAGCTCGGCCCACCAGGGGCCCAGCGTCTTGAACGCGTTCCAAAACGTCGTCTTGGCGGGTTGCTCGTCGAGGGACTGATCGATGTCCGGTACGTACAGCGCCTGGATCGTAGGCGTGAAGCGCTGCAGCTCGCCGAGCTTCGGTTCGAGCGGGTCGGAAAGCGGGAACTCGAGCTCGTTCAGGAAGGCCAGCGCAGGCTCGCCCATCACGACGACGAGCTTCGGCTGGACGATGTGCAGCTCGCGCTCCAGCCACGGCCGGGCCTCCTCGGCGTCCTCGCCGGTCGCGAACTTGAGCGCGTTCGTGCCGTAGATCGCCATCGGGTCGACGTGGAGGCGCTGGAGCGACTTCAGCACGGCCTGCCCCGCGCGGCCGTAGAAGGCGACTCCTTCCTGCACCTCCGCCGGCTGCGGCTCGTGCTTGAGCAGGAAGACGTCTGCGAGCGGATGGCCCGAGCCGAGCACGGGCACACGGCCCTCGCCCGCGGCACGGCCGATCTCATCCCCGAGCTCGTTGATCTCGGAGATCGCTTTTTGCAGGTACTTCTCGAAGATTTCGTCCGTCACGGCAGGCAAGGGGCTGGACCCTGTTCTCGGCTAGCGCACTCTTTCCTTGGCCTGCGCCGCCCACTTGAGCGACTGCAGGTACAGCAGCGAGCGCGGACGGCGGAGCACCTGGGCGGTGCGCAGGCTGGCGAGGAAGTCGTCGGGGCCCTCGAAGGCGCGCATCCGCATCGCACCGGTGCCGACCCCCTGGAGGACGTGCGCGTCGGAACCGGCCCCCATGGTGAGGTCGTACTTGCGCGCGAAGCGCAGCGCCTCGTCGTTGTAGGCCTCGAACAGGAGGCGCGCGTTGTAGACCTCGAGCACGTCGACCTCGGCTAGGTGCCGGTGGAGGGTCGCCGGCTCGGGGATCGCGTGCAGGCGGTCGAACGGGTGCGGGAGGTAGACGACCCCGCCCTGGGAGCGGATCGCGGCCACGGTCTCGCCGAACGACTGCCCCCGAGGGATCTCCTCCGAGAGGAAGAGCCCGATCACCTCGCCCTGGTCGGCCGTCTTGACCTCTTCGCCGGGAATCACGATCAGGTCGCGGTCGCGGGCGAGCTCGGCCGCCTCGAGCGCGCCGCCGAAGACGTTGTGGTCGGTGACGGCGATCGCGCCCAGCCCCTGGGCCTCCGCGTGGTCGAGCAGGTCTTCCACCGGGATCTGGCAATCGTGCGACCACGACGTGTGCAGGTGGAGGTCGGCGACGACCCAGTCGCGGTCGGCGAGGGGGTCCACGATGCCGGGACGCGCCGCGTGGCGCCTTCCGGTGAGGCCGCGATAGACCTCGTCCAGCTCCTCCGCCACGGCGGCGAAACTCTGGCCCTCGGCCGCCTCCCGCGCCCGCCGCGCCGCGCTCTCGCGGTAGGTCTCGTCCTCCGCCAGGCGCATCACCTCGGCCGCCGCGAGCTCGGGCTGCTCCTCGACGCCCGGCGGCGAGACCACTGCCGCCCCGGCCGCCAGGGCCTCGAGCCGAACGCGATCGAGGCCGTCGAAGCCGGGGACGAAGATCGCCGTCCGGTTCAGGAGCGACGAGCGCGCCGCGCCGTCGCGGAGCGTTCGCACGTGCGCCCGCCCTCGAAGCGAGCGCGAGATGGTCGGCCGGCCCGCGAGCGGCTTCGTCCGGAGCAGGACGAGCTCCCAGCCCGGCAGCTGGCGCAGGGCCCGCGTGACGGCCCGATGCAGCGCGCGCTCGCCAGGCCGCCACTCGAACACGACCAGGTTCGCCTTTTCGGCCGGCCGGAAGAGCTCCGTGTCCACGCCGGCGGAGAGCACCCGGTAATCGCCGGGCAGCCGCACGTTCGCCGCCTCCGCTGTGGCCTCCGAGGTCGCGAGGAGCGCGTCGATGCGACCCAGGAGCCGCTCGCGCTGTGCCCGGCCGGGCGGGTAGCCGAGGCGCTCGCGCGAGAGGAAGGTCGCGACGGCGAGCGCGTGCGTGTCACGCAGCGCCAGGTACGAAAGGCTCGGCAGGCCCGGCTCGAAGCCGTGAACGACGTCGTAGCTGCCGCGGGCGAGCGCGAGCGAGAGGTTGGCGCGGACGCCGACCGGGACGCCGATCCGGCTCCGGCGCGAGACGGGCATCGCCGGCCCGAGAGCGATCACCTCCTCGCCGCCCCCGTCGAGCAGCGCGCGCCGGCCGGCGATCAGGTCGGCGGCGCGCGTCGAGGGCGCGAGCACGGTCACCGTGTGGCCGAGAGCGCGCAGCCCGGCCGCGACCCCGGCGACGTGCTCGTTGACGTCGTGGGGCCGCGACCAGGCGAAGGGGGTGACCAGACAGACGCGCAGGCCCATCCGCGCGAGTCTAGCCCTGAGCGCGCGTCAGGCTTTGGCCTTCGCGGCGCGCTTCACGGTCTTGCGCGCGTGCTTGCGGATGAACTCCTCCGTCAGGTCACGCGCCTCGTCGTCCGGGTGCTGGACCGGCGGCGACTTCATCAGGTAGGAGCTCGGCGCTGCGAGCGTTCCCGAGACGCCGTTGTTGAGCGCCAGTTTCGTGAGCCGCACCGCGTCGATCACGACGCCGGCCGAGTTGGGCGAGTCCCAGACCTCGATCTTCAGCTCGGCGTTCAGCGGCACGTCGCCGAACGAGGTGCCCTCGAGCCGGATGTAGGCCCATTTGCGGTCCTCGAGCCACGGCACGTGGTCGGACGGCCCGACGTGGATGTTCTTGGCCTCGATCTCGTACGGGACGGTCGACTGGATCGCGTACGTCTTCGAGATCTTCTTCGACTCGAGGCGGTCCCTTTCCAGCATGTTCAGGAAGTCCGAGTTGCCGCCGAAGTTGAGCTGGAACGTGCGGTCGACCCGTACGCCGCGGTCGTGGAAGATGCTCATCAGGACGCGGTGGGTGATCGTCGCGCCGACCTGCGACTTGATGTCGTCGCCGATGATCGGCACGCCGGCCTGCTTGAAGCGCTTGTCCCAATAGGCCTCCTTGGCGATGAAGACCGGCATGCAGTTCACCATCGCGCAGCCGGCGGCCAGGACCTGCTCCGTGTACCACTTCGTCGCCTCCTCGGAGCCGACGGGGAGGTAGTTGACGACGACGTCGGTGCCGGTCTCCTTGAGGATTCCGACCACGTCGGCCGTCTCGCCGGGGGCCTTGGTCACGATCTCGGAGAGGTACTTGCCGAGCCCGTCGTGGGTCATGCCGCGCTCGACGGTAACGCCGGTCTTCGGCACGTCCGAGAACTTGACCGTGTTGTTCGGGTGCGCCCAGATCGCCTCGGACAGGTCCTTGCCGACCTTGTCGGTCGTGACGTCGAAGGCCGCCGAGAACTCCACATCGCGGATGTGGTAGCCGCCGAGGTCGACGTGCATCAGGCCCGGCACGAAGTCGTCCGGGGTCGCGTCCTTGTAGTACTCGACGCCCTGCACGAGCGAGCTCGCACAGTTGCCGACGCCGATCAGCGCCACGCGGACCTTGTCGTCGCTGCGCAGGGCCTTGCCGTTCGTCGAAGCCATCAGTTCCTCCTGAGTTCTCTGCGGACGTGCAGGATTCGTTGTAGGACGGTGAGCCAGGCGGTGGCGGCGAGGAAGTAGATCGCCCACTGCAGTCCGCCCCAGGGGGCGAACACCAGCCCGGCGGTGATCACGACCACGCGCTCCGCGCGGCTGCCGAAGCCCACGTCTCCGCGCAGGCCGAGCAGCTCCGCCTTGGAGCGCGCGTAGGAGACGAGGAAGGAGCCGCCGATCGCGGCGATCGCAAAGGCGAGCGCCACCTCGTTGCCGTGGCGCGAAAAGACGAGCGCGACCGCTGTCAGGACGAAGCCCTCGCTGACCCGGTCGGAGATCGAGTCGAGGAAGGCGCCGAAAGGTGTTGCCTTGCCGCCGAAGCGGGCGAGTGCGCCGTCCAGGATGTCGAGAATCGAGCCGACGACGAACAGGACCGCGGCGCTCCAGTAGACGAGCCACTGGTTGTCGTCGCCGAACCAGATCAGCACCGCCGAGGCGGCGCACAAGGTGACGCCGGCCGCCGTGAGCGCGTTCGGCGTCACGCGCGTGCGCGCGAGGCCGCCGATCCAGCGCGCCGCGAGACGGCGAGTGCCGTCCGTGTAGCCCTGCTTCACCCAGGCGAGCGTTGCCGTGCGGGTCACGCGGCCCACGCTAGCACCCTCCTCACGCCCTGACCTCTGCACCGTCGGCGGGCGGCGGGTCTGCGCCGTTAAGCGGTTGCGGCGGTCGACCGGCGGCGGCGGAACGGGTTGCGGTAGACCAGAATGAGCGCGATCACCGCGACGACCACGCCGGCGACGACGTCGAGCCAGAAGTGGTTGCCGGTCGCCATCACGCTGAACCAGACCCAGGCCGGCCAGAGCAGCCAGATCGCCTTCGCCAAGCGGGTTCGGCAGACGGAAAAGAGCACGAGACCGACGATCAGCGCGTCCGCCGCGTGCAGGCTCGGCATCGCCGCGTACGGATTGGCGGCGAACTCGATCAGCCCGCTGCCGTGATTGAGCTGGCCGAAGTTCGAGAGCGTGTCGTCGAAGCCGAGGTCCGGGAACATCCGAGGCGGCGCCGTCGGCAGTAGGACATAACCGATGAGGCCGATCACGTTCGCGAGCAGAATCGAGTTACGGAACCGCGTGAAGGCCTCGTTCCGGCGCAGGTACACCCAGAGGAGTGCGAGGCCGAGCACGGTGAACTCGGAGTTCCAGTACGTCCAGGAGGCAAGCGTCGCCAGCACCTGGGACCCATCGACCAGGCGCTGGAGCGTGAGCTCGAAGAGCGCGTTGGCATGCCGCTCGATCCCGATCACGTGCAGGCCGTTGTCGAACGCGCGCGGTGGATCGCGGTCGGCGATGCCGCGGGCGACCTGGTACGCGGCCAGGAAGCCGAACCAGATCGCGAGCTGGCGCCCGAAGTCCGCCCACCCGCGCGGCAACACTCGGCGACCGACTGAGACGAAGGTACTCACGAGGAACGGGGAATTTTAACCGTCATGTCTGTCGTGCTTCACTCCACAAGGTGAAACGCCTGCTGATCCCTGGTATTTCCGCGCTTGCGCTCCTCGCGGCGGGGTGTGGGGGCGGCTCGAGCGGCGACCAGCAGGCTGCCGCCCAGGTGGTTCCACCGCTCCCGTCTGCTCGCGAGGTGGCCTGGTTCGGTCAGATGGCTGCGTTCGCCAACGCGGTCAGCGCGCTCTCGGAGCAGGCCGCGGCGCCCGGGGGCGGAAAGGCGAAGGCGGCGATTCGCGACTGCGGGCCGATCTTCCGCTCTTCGGTCGGGCCGGCGCCGACAGCGCGTCAGCGCGCAGCGGCGCGGGCGATCCTGGACGCGTGCGGCGAGTTCCGCCGCGGCGACCTCGCCGCGGGAGACCGCGGGCTGAATGACTCCGCCGCGCACATCTTCCTCCGCAGCGACGGGCGCTCGCTTCCACGCCGCGGCGGGGTCACGCAGGTGAGCCGGGTGGAGCCGCGCTTCTCTCGCGTCGCTGCCGCGTTGAGCGGCGTGCCCGGGACGGTCGTGCGCTGCTGGTCGCTGTCCGACTGGTTGGCGCTGATCGCGGAGCGCGGGGCGTACACCGGCGGCGCGGTCGACCTGCGTGCCGACGGGTTCGTCTCCGAGGCCACGCGCGTGAACCTGGCGCCGCGCATGTGCCGGCGCCTCGTCCGCTTCGTCTACGAGGGTCGCCGTCCGGCTCGCGGGAAGGCGAAGCTCCAGCTGGCGAACACCGTGCTCACGCTCGGCCACGAGACCGTGCACGTCGCTCCGGGCGGGTCCGAGGCGGTAGCGACCTGCTACGGGCTTCAGCGGATACGCCGTGCCGCGGTGTTGCTGGGGGCGCCGCGTGCCTACGCCGACAGCCTGGCGGAGCTGGCATGGACGGGGCTCTATCCCTTCGGCCTGGCGAAGTACCACTCGCCCGAGTGCCGCGACGGGGGCAAGCTCGACCTGAACCCGGGCAGCCCTGTCTGGCCTTAGCCGCCGATCTGCTTAGGCTCGCCTGGGTCGACCGGTCATTTCCGACGGACGCCCGGGCAGAAGCCCGCGCGTCCTGAGGCGGCACCGCAAGCGGCGCCTCAGCCGCCGATCTGGCTCATCGACCGAGACGCGCGCACGAAGCCCTCGTCGTTGATCTTGTGCTTCAGCTCCTTGTGCCGGACGGCGACGCGTAGCAGGCGCTCGAGCTCCGCGTCCGAGGCGCCTTCGCGAAGCGGCGTCTTCAGGTCCCATTCCCGCCGCGAGAAGAGGCACGTGCGCAGCTGGCCGTCGGCGGTCAATCGAATCCGGTCGCAGGTCGAGCAGAAGGGCTCCGAGACGGGATTGACGAAGCCGATCTCGCCGGCGCCGTCGGCGAAGCGGTAGCGGCGTGCGGTCGACGACGGCTTGGCCGGAATCTCCACGAGCGGCCAGCGCTCCTCGATCAGCGCGCGGATCTCGCCGCCCGTGAGGACGGCGTCGCCGCGCCACGACTCGTCCGCGTCGAGCGGCATGAACTCGATGAAGCGGACGACGTACGGCTTGCGGCGCGCGAGCTCGGCCAGCGCCGGCACCTCCTCCTCGGTGAACCCGCGCATCGCGACGCAGTTGACCTTGATCGGCCCCAACTCGGGGTACCGCTCGGCCTCCTCGAGGCCTGCCAGCACGCGGTCGAGCGCGTCCCGGCGCGTGATCTCCGAGAAGCGAACGTGCGAGAGCGAGTCGAGCGAGACGTTGAGGCGGCGGAGGCCCGCCTCGACCAGCGGCCCCGCCAGCCGGTCCAGCAGGACGCCGTTGGTGGTCAGCGAGAGGTCGTTCACGCCGGGGATCGAGGCCAGCTGTGAAACCAGGACAGGCAGATCGCGGCGCACGAGCGGTTCCCCGCCGGTCAGCCGCACCTCCTCGACGCCCATCGCCGCCAGGACGCGCACGAGCCGCGCGATCTCCTCGAAGCTCAGCAGCTCCTCGCGCTCGAGCCACTCGAGCCCCTCGGCGGGCATGCAGTAGCGGCAGCGGAAGTTGCACTTGTCCGTCACGGACACGCGCAGGCTCTTGATCTCGCGCCCCCAGGAATCGACGAGCGGCTCCACGTGATCAGCCTAGCCGAGGTCTTGGCCGCCCACGCTCCTAGACTCGCGCGGTGGCGCTGCTCGCGCTCATCGCGGTCACCGTGGTCTGGGGCGTCACGTTCGTCCAGGTCAAGGACGCGGTCGAGATCTACCCGCTGTTCGCGTTCCTGGCCGTGCGCTACGCGATCGCGACGGGCGTGCTCGGGCTGGTCGGAGCACGGCGGGTCCGGACCCTGGGCCGCTCGGGCTTCGTCGCGGGCGGGGTGCTCGGCGTCCTGCTCGGCGTCGGGATCGGGCTGCAGACGGCGGGGCTCGAGCGGACGACAGTCTCCAGCACGGGCTTCATCACCGGTCTCTACGTCGTCCTGACCCCGCTCTTCGGCCTCGTGCTCTTCCGGACGCGGGTCGGGGCCGAGGTCTGGCTCGGGGTCGTTCTCTCCGTGGTCGGGCTCGGGATGCTCTCGGGAGTCCAGGTCGGGTCGACGACGGGCGACCTGCTCGTCCTCGCCTCCACCTCCGCCCAGGCGCTCCAGATCGTGATGGTGGAGCGCTACGCGAACCGGTACGACGCGATCGCGCTCACGCTCGTCGAGATGGCGACCTGCTTTCTCGGGTTCCTCGTGATCGCGATCGCCCTCGGCGACCTCTCGGTGCCGCGCGGCTGGACGGTCTGGGGGGCGTTGATCGTGACCGGTGTCTTCGCGAGCGCGTTCGCGTTCCTGATCCAGATCTGGGCCCAGCGCCGGATCAGCGCTGCCCGGATCGCCCTCGTCTTCGCACTCGAGACGGTCTGGGCCGGCTTCTTCGGCTTCGTCCTCGACGGCGACCGTCTCGGGTGGCTCGGCTGGGGCGGCTGCGCCGCCATCCTCGCGGGGATCGTGGTCGCGGAGCCCGCTGCGGCAGGCGTGCTGCGGCGTCTTGCCCGACGCCCCTAAAGGCCTGGCGAGACACTTGCTACTATCAGACTAAGATTTTCTCAGTCAACAAAGGAGCATTCAACATGGCAAAGACGATCGGCATCGACCTCGGCACGACGAACTCCTGCGTCGGCGTGATCGAGGGTGGAGAGCCGGCGGTCATCCCGAACGCCGAGGGCGGGCGCACGACGCCGTCCGTCGTGGCGTTCACCGGGGACGGCCAGCGGCTCGTCGGGGCGCCCGCAAAGCGCCAGCAGGTGACGAACCCGCAGAACACCATCTTCTCGATCAAGCGCTTCATGGGCCGCAAGTTCGGCGAAGTCTCCGAGGAGATGAAGATCGTGCCGTACGAAGTCGTGGAGGGCCCGAACGGCGACGTGCGCGTGACGGCAGGCGGCAAGGAGTACGCCCCGCCGGAGATCAGCGCGATGATCCTCCAGAAGCTGAAGGCCGACGCCGAGGCGTACCTCGGCGAGACGGTCACCGACGCGGTGATCACCGTCCCGGCCTACTTCAACAACGCCCAGCGCGAGGCGACGAAGGACGCCGGCAAGATCGCCGGCCTCAACGTCCAGCGCATCATCAACGAGCCCACCGCGGCGGCGCTCGCCTACGGCCTCGACAAGGAGGCCTCGGACCACACGATCCTGGTCTTCGACCTGGGCGGCGGCACCTTCGACGTCTCGATCCTCGAGCTCGGCGAAGGCGTCTTCGAGGTGAAGGCGACCAACGGCGACAACCACCTCGGCGGAGACAACTTCGACAAGGCGATCGTCGACTGGATGGTCGCCGAGTTCAAGCGCGACCAGGGCATCGATCTCTCGCAGGACAAGATGGCGCTGCAGCGGCTCTACGAGGCCGCCGAGCGGGCCAAGATCGAGCTCTCCTCGACGATGACGACCCAGATCAACCTGCCGTTCGTCACGGCCACGCAGGAGGGCCCGAAGCACCTCGACCTCCAGCTCACGCGCGCGAAGCTCGACGAGCTCTCCGCCGAGCTGCTCGAGCGCACGGTCGGACCGACCAAGCAGTGTCTGGCCGACGCGGGGCTCGACGCCTCCAAGATCGACCACGTCGTCCTCGTCGGCGGCATGACGCGGATGCCGGCGGTCGTCGACAAGGTCAAGGAGCTAATCGGCAAGGACCCGCACAAGGGCGTCAATCCGGACGAGGTCGTCGCCGTCGGCGCGGCCATCCAGGGCGGCGTATTGAAGGGCGAGGTCAAGGACATCCTGCTCCTGGACGTCACCCCGCTCAGTCTCGGCATCGAGACGAAGGGCGGCGTCTTCACGAAGCTGATCGAGCGCAACACGACGATCCCGACGAAGAAGTCGGAGGTCTTCACCACGGCCGAGGACAACCAGCCCTCCGTGGAGGTGCACGTCCTCCAGGGCGAGTCGGAGATGGCGCTCTACAACAAGACCCTCGGCAAGTTCCAGCTCGTCGGCATCCCGCCGGCGCCGCGGGGCATGCCGCAGGTCGAGGTCACCTTCGACATCGACGCGAACGGGATCATCAACGTCTCCGCCAAGGATCTCGGCACCGGCAACGAGCAGCAGATCCGCATCGAGGGCGGCTCGGGGCTCGCCGAGAACGAGGTCGAGCAGATGATCAAGGACGCCGAGGCCCACGCCGACGAGGCGCGGAGGTTGCGCGAGCTCGCAGACGCGAAGAACCAGGCGGAGTCGCTCGCCTACGCGACCGAGAAGAGCCTCAAGGAGCACCGCGAGAAGCTCGACGAGGCAGAGGCCTCCACGATCGAGGGCCGCGTGATGGAGCTGAAGCAGTCGCTCGAGACCGACGACCTGGGTGAGATCAGGTCGAAGACCGACGCGCTCCAAGAGGCCTCGCAGAAGCTCGCCGAGGCGGTCTACGCACAGGCCTCGCAGCAGCAGGCCCAGTCTGGGTCCGGCAACGGTGAGGAAGCCGACTCCGACGACGAGGTGATCGAGGACGCCGAGGTCGTCGACGAAGAGGCGAAGACCTCGTGAACGAGCACCAGGCTGACGCCCCTGAGCACACGATCGAGGAACGGCTCGCGGCGCTCGAGGCGGAGCGGGACGAGTACCTGAACGACCTCAAGCGCGTCGCCGCCGAGTTCGAGAACTACCGCAAGCGGGTCCTGCGCGACCAGGAGAGCCTGGTCGCGCGGGCCCACGAGCGGCTGGTGAGGGAGCTCCTGCCCGTGCTCGACGATCTGGAGCGGGCGCTGGCAGCGGCCGAGGAGCACGAGGAGGCGAAGCTGGAGGAGGGCGTCCGGCTCGTGCACCGCGAGCTCAAGGACGCGCTAGATCGCGAGGGCGTCGCCGAGATCGAGACGGAGGGGCACTTCGATCCGCACGTCCACGAGGCGCTGCTCTCGCAGCCCTCGGAGGCGGAGGAGGGCTCGGTGCTCGAGGTGCTGCAGAAGGGCTACAAGCTGGGCGACCACGTTCTGCGACCCGCCCGCGTCGTGGTGGCCGCCCCACGGGGCGAGGCCGATGCCGGTTAAGGACCTCTACGAGACGCTGGGCGTCGCACGTGCGGCCGGCCAGGACGAGATCAAGAAGGCCTACCGCAAGCTCGCCCGCCAGTACCACCCGGACGCGAACCCGGGCGACGCCTCCGCCGAGGAGCGCTTCAAGGAGGTGCAGTCGGCCTACGACGTGCTCTCCGATCCCGACAAGCGCAAGCAGTACGACACGTTCGGCTCGGCGAACGGGCGTGGCCCGGGCGGGCCCGGACCGGCGGGCGGGTTCCGCTTCGACACCGAGGGGTTCGATCTCGGCGATCTGGGAGACCTGTTCGGCGGCCTCTTCGGGTCTCGCGGGGGCGCGCCCAGGCAGGAGCGCGGTCAGCGGGGGCACGACCTCGAGGTCGAGGTCCGGCTCTCGTTCGAGGACTCGCTGCGCGGCGTCGAGACGACGATCCCCGTCGAGCTCGAGACCTCCTGCCGCGAGTGCGGCGGCTCCGGCGCCAAGCCCGGCACGGCGCCGACGCTCTGCCCGGAGTGCCACGGGCGCGGAGTAAAGGCCGAGAGCCAGGGTCTGTTCGCGCTCTCGCAGCCGTGCCAGCGCTGCCGCGGCAACGGCACCGTGATCGAGGACCCGTGCCCGAACTGCCGCGGCACCGGTCGCGAGCGGCGCACGAAGCGCTACACGGTCAAGATTCCCGCGGGCGTGAAGGACGGCTCACGGATCCGCCTGCGCGGCAAGGGCGAGGCGGGGTGGGGCGGGGCGGAGGCGGGCGACCTGTTCGTCGTCACGCGCGTCACGCCCTCGAAGCTCTTCACCCGCCGCGGCGACGACCTGGTCGTCGACGTGCCGGTCACGTATCCGGAAGCTGCGCTCGGCGCGACTATCAAGGTTCCCACTCCGGACGGGAAGGTGACCGTGAAGGTCAAGCCAGGCACCGAGGACGGAACGTTGCTGCGCGTGAAGGGCAAGGGCGCGCCGAAGCTGAAGGGCTCCGGCAAGGGCGACCTGCTCGCGCGCGTGAAGCTGACGGTGCCGAAGAAGATGGGCAAGGCCGAGCGCGAGGCCGTCGAGGCGCTGGGAAAGGCCACGCGCGAGAACCCGCGCGAGGGGCTGGTCTCGTGAACAGGGCCTTCGGCTTTGGAATCGGCTCGCTACTCGCCGGCATCGGCCTCTACGTGGCGGTGAGCGTGGTCGCGCTCCACCGCTACGACGGCCACACGCGACCGACGTGGCTGTCGCTGGCATCGATCGTCGCCGCCGGCCTTGTCACCGTCGGCCTGCTCGTGATGGCCAACGTCGCAGTCCGCGTCTACCGGGAGCGAAGCTGATGGACGACCGGCCGCGCTACATGATCTCCGTCGCCGCCGAGCTCGTGGGCATGCACCCGCAGACGCTGCGCATGTACGAGCAGAAGGGGCTCGTGCGGCCGAAGCGGACCGCGGGGAACACCCGCCTCTATTCCGAGGCCGATCTCGAGCGGCTGCGGCTGATCCAGCGACTCACGACCGAGCTCGGGCTCAACCTCGCCGGCGTGGAAGCCGTGCTCGGGCTCGAGGAGCAGCTGCAGGGGATGCAGGCTCGGATGGAACGGCTCGAGCGCGAGATGCGCGACGCGATCCAGCAGGTGCACAAGCAGTACCGGCGCGAGCTCGTGCTCTACGACCCGACCCGACTACCCACACCGAGATGGACTTCAACAAGCTGACACTGAAATCGCAGGAAGCGGTCGCCGCCGCGCAGGAGCTGGGGCGCCGCATGGGCAACCCGGAGCTCTACCCGGAGCACCTCGTGCTCGCGCTCCTCGACCAGGAGCTGCCGCAGCAGCTCGTCCCGGACGCGGCCGAGCTGCGCGCGCAGGCCGAGGCCGCGCTGCGCGCCAAGCCGGCGACCCAGGGTGCCCAGCAGCAGCCGCAGATCTCGGCGGCGCTCTCGCGCGTCCTCGACCGTGCCTCGGACGAGGCCAAGAAGCTCGAGGACGACTACGTCTCGACCGAGCACCTGCTGCTCGCGCTCGACGTCGTCCCGCGCGACGCGCTCCTCGAGAAGATCGCCCAGGTGCGCGGCGGGCAGCGGGTCACCTCGCAGGACCCCGAGGGGACATATCAGGCGCTGGAGAAGTTCGGGCGCGACCTGACCGAGCTCGCCGAGCAGGGAAAGCTCGACCCGGTCATCGGCCGAGACGAGGAGATCCGCCGCGTCATCCAGGTGCTCTCGCGCCGGACGAAGAACAACCCGGTCCTGATCGGCGACCCGGGGGTCGGGAAGACCGCGATCGTCGAGGGGCTGGCGCAGCGGATCGTCGCCGGCGACGTGCCGGAGGGCCTGAAGGGCAAGCGCGTCTGGGCGCTCGACATCGGCGCGATGCTCGCCGGCTCCAAGTACCGGGGCGAGTTCGAGGAGCGGCTCAAGGCCGTGCTGACCGAGGTGCAGAACGCCGCCGGCGAGCTGATCCTCTTCATCGACGAGCTGCACACGATCGTCGGCGCGGGCGCCGCCGAAGGCGCCGTGGACGCCGCGAACATGCTCAAGCCGATGCTCGCGCGCGGCGAGCTGCGGGCGATCGGCGCGACCACGCTCGACGAGTACCGCAAGCACATCGAGAAGGACGCGGCCCTCGAACGGCGCTTCCAACCGGTGGTCGTCGGCGAGCCGTCGGTCGCGGACACGATCGCGATCCTGCGTGGCCTCAAGGAACGCTACGAGGCACACCACGGCGTGCGCATCCGCGACGCGGCGCTGGTCGCCGCCGCCGTGCTCTCCGACCGGTACATCGCCGACCGCTTCCTGCCCGACAAGGCGATCGACCTCGTGGACGAGTCGGCCTCGCGTCTGCGGATGGAGATCGACTCCTCGCCGCTCGAGCTCGACGAGGCCGAGCGTCGCGTGCGACAGCTCGAGATCGAGCTCGCCGCGATGGCGAAGGAGTCGAAGGACGTGCGCGAGCCGCTCGAGCGCGAGCTCGCCGAGGCCAAGGAGCGCCGCGACGAGCTGGCGGCCCGCTGGAGCACGGAGAAGGAACAGCTCGAGCGGGTCAAGGAGATCACCCGCCGGATCGACGAGCTGCGCCAGGAAGCCGAGCGAGCCGAGCGCAACGGCGAGCTCCAGCGCGTCGCCGAGATCCGCTACGGCGAGCTTCCCGCGCTCGAGCAGGAGCTCGCGGAGCGCGAGCCGCAGGAAGGCTTCGAGCCGATGGTCAAGGAGGAGGTCGACGAGGACGACGTTGCCGCGGTGGTCGCGCGGTGGACGGGCATCCCGGTCGATCGGCTCCTCGAGGGCGAGACCGAGAAGCTCATTCACATGGAGGAGCGGCTGCACGAGCGCGTGGTCGGGCAGGACGAGGCGGTCGAGGCGGTCGCCAACGCCTTGCGCCGCGCCCGCTCCGGCCTGCAGGACCCGAACCGCCCGATCGGCTCCTTCGTCTTCCTCGGCCCGACCGGCGTGGGGAAGACGGAGCTGGCGAGAGCGCTGGCGGAGTTCATGTTCGACGACGAGCGGGCCATGCTCCGAATCGACATGTCCGAGTACATGGAGAAGCACTCCGTCTCGCGCCTCGTGGGAGCGCCGCCCGGCTACGTCGGCTACGACGAGGGCGGCCAGCTGACCGAGGCCGTGCGACGCCGGCCGTACTCGGTCGTCCTCCTCGACGAGATCGAGAAGGCACACCCCGACGTCTTCAACATCCTGCTCCAGATCCTCGACGACGGCCGGCTGACCGACGGCCAGGGCCGGACCGTCGACTTCCGCAACACGGTTCTGATCATGACCTCGAACGTGCGCTCGGCCGAGGCGATGCGGGAGGTGTTCCGGCCGGAGTTCCTCAACCGGATCGACGAGATCGTCGAGTTCCACCCGCTGAGCAAGGAGCAGATCGGCGAGATCGTCGAGCTGCAATTGCAACGGGTCGAGGCGCGCCTGGCCGAGCGCGGGCTGCGGCTCGAGCTCACCGACGCCGCCAAGGAGCTCCTGGCCGAGGCCGGTTGGGATCCGACCTACGGCGCCCGGCCGCTGAAGCGTGCGATCCAGCGCCTGCTGGAGAACCCGCTCGCCCTGCGCCTGCTCGAGGGCGAATTCACCGAGGGCGACGTCGTCCGCGTGGATGCGAGGGACGGCGAGCTCGGCTTCGAGAAGGCTCCTGCAGCCGAGCCTGCTGCCGCGTAGGCGGTTACCGTTCTCTCGTGGCCAGGAAGCGCACCACCGAGCCGTTGCCGCCGCCCCTGCCCCCGGAGACCCGGACGGTCGGGCAGGTCGTGGCCGAGGCGCTTCGTTTCTACGGCCGCCGCTTCTGGCCGGCGCTCGCCCTCGGCCTGCCGATCGGCGTCTTCGGCGGGGGCGTCTCGGCGCTGGACGGTCGAACCCAGGAGATCGTCAGCATCGCGGTCGGCGCGCCGCTCGTGACGCTGTCGTACGTGGGCGCCGCCGTGCTCGTCGCAGAGAGGCCGGTGGAGTGGCGGCGAGTCCTGACTGCGTTTGTCGCCGGGCTGATCGTGTTCGTCCCGTTCCCGGCGCTCGTCTACTTCTATGTGCTCCCGGCGATCGCCTGGCTCGCGCTCGTCGGCCTCTGCGTGCCCGCCGCGGTGTTCGAGGGCGGCGGCGTGGGCGAGTCGCTCAGACGCGGCTACCGGCTCGGGCGGGCGGACTACGTCCATTCGCTCGGATCGATGGCGACGCTCGGCATCACCTTCTACCTCGCGACTCGGGTGATGGCCCTGGCACTCAATGCCGGCAGCGGCCAGGCGGCGGAGATCGCGCGGCCGGTGGCCGAAGGCGTTCTCTGGCCCGTCGTCGTGCTCGGGTCGTGCCTGCTCTACTTCGACCAGGTCGCCCGGTTAGAGTCGGGCCCCCGACGGAGGAGGAGCCGCGATGCCGACCTACATCATGCTCACGAGCCTGACCGCCCAGGGCGTGCAGACCCTGAAGGCGAACCCCGACCGGCTACGGGAGGTCAACCGTGACGTCGAGGAGCTCGGCGCGAAGGTCGTGCACCAATGGGCGACGCTCGGGCCGTTCGACTTCGTCAACGTCGTCGAGGCGCCGGACGCCGAGACGATCGCCAGGGTCTCGGTCGCTCTCGGTGCCCGCGGGAGCGCGAAGCTCCAGACGCTGACCGCGCTCTCGATCGACCAGTTCCTCGGGTCGGTCAGCTAGCGACGAACGCTACGGCGACCTCGGCGGCGAGGCCGGCGTTCGCCACGATCAGGTCACGGTTGACGGCGAGCGTGCGCCCGCCGCTGCGCTCGTGCAGGAACGAGAGCACGAACGGAGTCACCTCCTGGCCGGTCACACCGCGCTGCGCCGCGGCGTTGAGCGCCTCCTCGATGAGGGCATCAGCATCGTCGACCACCTCGTCGGCCACTCGGCCGAGCAGGAGAGCCGCTCCGCCGAGCTCCCAGTGTGCCCGCGCGATCCGCGCCGCCTCCGCGGCCTCTTCGACTCGGGCGGAGACGGGTGGCCCGTCGCCTGCGCTGTAGAAGCGAGGAAGCGTGTCCGTCCGGAAGCCCAGCGCCGGCACGCCGAGCGTCTCGAGCAGCTCGGCGGTTCCGGGGACGTCGAGCAGCGACTTGACTCCCGAGGAGACGACGAGCGCTTGGGTACGCGCGAGCTCCGCGAGGTCGGCGGAGACGTCGGGCCGCTCGGCGAAGCCGCGGTGCACGCCTCCGATCCCGCCGGTGCCCATGAAGCGGATCCCTGTCGCCCGGCACGCGGCGAGCGTCCCGCCGACCGTGGTCGCTCCGAGCGCGCCCTGAGCCACACAGGCGGCGAGGTCGCGGGGCCCCGCCTTGCGAGCGTCGGAGCCAGCGTCGCCGAAGTGCGCCAACTCCGCCTCGTCGAGGCCGACGACGATCGCGCCGTCGAGGACACCGACCGTTGCGGGCACGGCTCCCTCGGACCTGACCGACGCCTCGGCCTCGAGCCCCACCTCCACCCCCACCCCGGGAGGGAACCCGTGTGCGACGAGCGTAGTCTCGAGCGCGACGACGGGACCGCCGTCGTGGAGGGCTTGGGACACCTCCGGCGCGATTCGGAGCAATTCGGTCACGGAACCGCCCCGAGCTGCCCCACACAGCGAGCTGCCGCCTCGAGGCCGAGCTCGATGTCGCCGACGAGGAAGCCGGCCGCGAGCGCGTCGCCGGCCCCGGTGGTGTCGACGACCGCAGAACCCAGCGGCACGTGTTCCTCGACGCCCTCTGCCGTCCTCACCTCGACGCCGCGTGAGCCACGCTTGACGACCGCGGTCTCGGCGAGCGCGTAGGCGCCGCCGACCATCTCCCACTCGGGCTCGTTCGCGAAGACCATGTCGGGACCGAGAGCGTCTAGGTTTGCGCGGAATCGCTCCGCGCCGTAGTCGCGGATCGAGCTCCACGACGACAGGTCGACACTGATCGCGGCCCCCCGAGACCGCGCAAGACGCGCCGCCGCGAGGGCCGCCTCCGCGATCGGCTCCGCCAGGAGGCTGTAGCCCGAGACGTGCAGTCGAGAACAGCCCTCGAACCAGGCGGGGTCGAGCTCTTCTGCGGAGAGCTCCGGCGAGACGCCGCGGTCGGTTGCCATCGTCCGCTCTCCGTCGGCCGCGACGAGCGCGACGACGACGCCGGTCCGGCCAGCGACGACTGGTCCGACGAGCTCGACGCCGCGCGCGTCCAGAAGCGAGCGCACCAGAGCACCGGCAGTGTCGTCGCCGCTCTTGGCCACGCACCGCGCCCTCGACCCGAGCTCCGCGACCCAGGCGGCGACGTTGGCGGCCTGGCCGCCGGTCGCCAGGCGTGTCTCCACCGGGCTGTCGGCGCCGGGCGCGAGCGGCTCGGCCGTCCGGACGACGACGTCCAGCAGCACGTCGCCGAGGGTGCAGATCACCGCCGTGGAGCTCATGGCCATGCCTTCTACAATCGTGGCATGGACCGCGAATCGCAGTCGGGGCGGCTGCGCTCCTTTCTGATCGGCAGCCTCGTGGGCGCCTCCGCCGCACTCGCCGCCGCCCGGCGCAAGCGGTCGCGAAGGCGGGAGACGCCACCCGGTCTCGCGGCCTTCGAGGACGCGCCCTGCTACCGGGAGACCCTGGAGCGCGAACGGCGCGCGTGACGCCCTCGGGCGTAAACGGCGACAGGCGACGCCTGAGGCCGTTGCTAATGTCCGAACGTGCCTATCTACGAGTACCGTTGTCCGAACGGGCACGTTTTCGAGCTCCTCCAGCGCATGGGCGACGCCCCGCCGGAGGTCTGCGAGGTGTGCGGCGAGGGGCCGGTGGAGCGGGTGCTCTACCCCGTGGCGGTCCACTTCAAGGGCTCGGGCTTCTACTCGACGGACTACGGCCGCGGGTCGGGCAAGAAGGACGCGCCGTCGACCGACGGTGCCGGTGAAGGCGACTCGAAGAAGCCGAAGGAGAAGAAGGAAGCGGCCGAGGCCTAGGAGCCTGTGGGGCTCCCGAGCAAGCAGCCCGGCGGATAGGTGTCGCCGGTCGGAGCGGGCGGCTGAACCGCCGACTTGCCGAGCACCATCAGGATCACCTTCGCGTTGTCCTCGCTCGGGGTGATGTCGCCGCCGGTCGAGATGCCGCCGAGCCTGCAGTGGATCGTGCGGCCGGCCCGGAACTTCACCCAACCCAGCGACAGGAACTGGTTCGCGGACAGGTCGGTCGCGAGCGGCTTGAGCAGGTCCCCGCCGATCAACGGCATCCTCATGAAGGTGTCGAAGCTCGCGAGCTTGCTCATCAGCGCCTGGATGACCTGCTGATTGCGCTCGCCGCGCGTGATGTCGCTCTCGGCCGGGTTGAGCAGGTTCTTCCGAACGCGTGAGTAGATGAGCGCCCGGCGGCCGTTCAGATGCTGCCGGCCTTTGGCGAAGCGCCAGCCCGGCCAGCGGGCGCAGCGGGCCGCGGTGCCGTAGGGGCAGTCGAACTTCGACAGGATCGGGCCGCTGACGGTGACGTCGATGCCGCCGATCTTGTCGATCAGATCTTTGAACTCGGCGAAGTTCACCACCACGAGGTGGTTGACCGGGATGTCGGTGTACGCCGAGACGGTGCGCGCCGCGAGTCGTGGCCCGCCGACCTGGAAGGCGGTGTTGATCTTGCTGGCCCCGTAACCCGGGATCTCGACGCGCAGGTCGCGTGGGATCGAGAGGTAGTAGAGCCGCCCGTGGTCGGGATCGGTGCGCAGGAGCGTGATCGAGTCGGAGTGCCGGTCGCCGCTGCGCGAGGACGCCAGCGAATGGTCGGTGCCGAGCAGCAGGATCGAGCTCGGATTCGAGAGCAGCGAGCCCTTGTCCGGCGCGAGCACCGTCTTGGCCGTCGTCGGAAGCCGCTTGTTCGCGGCGGAGACGCCGTTGCGGAACGTGAGGTACCCGAGCACTCCCCAGGCGACGAAGAAGAGGACGATCAACACGAGAGCGATCGTGAGCTCGCGGCCCCAGCGGATCCGGCGGGGCCGCCTTACGGTCGGCTTCGGGCCCGGGCCGCGGTAGCGGCTCCTGCCGTCGCGCTCGCCCCGCGCTCGGGGCGGAGACTTCTCGGGCCTGCCGACCGTCGGGACGCGTCCCTTCGTCCGACCGCCGCGGTAGAGGCGATAGGGCTTCTCTCCGCCGGGCGAGGCCATTCGGCGGCGTATGGTAGCCGTGCGTGCAGCCGTATCGGGTCATCGGCGTCGACGTCGGGGGGACGAAGACCCTTTTTGCGGTCGTCACTCCCGAGGGCGCGATCGAGGCACGGTTGGAGCGCCATACGGTCGTCTCGTCGCAGGAGGCCCTGCTCGCCGAGTTGGACGACGGCGTCGAAGAATTGCGCTCGGCCTACCCCGAGACGACCGCGCTCGGATTCGGGATTCCGTCCCGCATCGACCAGCGCACCGGACGGGCTGTCGCGTCCGTGAACATCCCGCTCACCGACGTCGACTTTCGCGAGCGGATGCGCGGGCGGCACGGGCTTCCGGTGGCGATCGACAACGACGGGAACGCCGCCGCGATCGCGGAGTGGAGGACAGGCGCCGCCCGCGGCGCGAGCAACGTGGTGATGCTCACGCTCGGGACCGGCATCGGCGGAGGTCTGATTCTCGGCGGGCGCCCCTACCGGGGGGCGACCGGCAGCGGCGCCGAGCTCGGCCACATCGTGATCGAGTTCGACGGGCCGCTCTGCGGGTGCGGTGGACGCGGTCACTTCGAGGCTGTGGCCTCCGGGAAGGCGGCGGGCCAGGTCGCGCAGAAGCTCTACGGCCCGGAGGCGAAGGGCCACGACCTCGTCCGACGGGCAGAGTCGGGCGAGGACGAGGCCGTTCAAGCAATGGCGGCGATCGGGCGGCGGCTCGGTGCGGCGATCGCGACCTTCGTGAACATCTTCGAGCCGGAGATCATCGTGATCGGCGGGGGTTTCGGCGCGGCGAGCGAGCTGATGCTCGGCCCCGCGCGCGAGGTGCTCGCCCGCGACGGCCTCCCGCCTGGGCGCGACACGGTGCGGATCGTGGAGGCGCAGCTCGGCAGCGACGCAGGCGTGATCGGCGCCGGGATGATCGCCTTCGAGGCGCTCGACTCGGGAAGCTGAGCCGTGCCGCTCGCGGTCTGCGCGACTCCGATCGGGAACCTCGACGATGTGACGCTCAGACTTCTGCGCGAGCTCGCCGAGGCCGATCTCGTCCTCTGCGAGGACACTCGGCACACGCGGCGGCTGCTCCAGCGGCACGAGATCCGGGTCGCCCGGCTGCTCTCCTACCACGAGCACAACGAGGCGAAGCGAACCGCCGAGGTGCTGCCTCGGCTGCAGGCCGGCGAGCGGGTGGCGCTCGTCAGCGACGCGGGCCTGCCGGCGATCAACGACCCCGGCAGACGCCTCATCTCCGCGGCCCGGAAGGCGGCCGTCCCCGTGACGGTGCTGCCCGGCCCGTCGGCGGTCGAGACGGCGCTGGTGGCGAGCGGCCTCGTCTCGGAGCGGTACCAGTTCCTCGGCTACCTCCCACGGGGTGAGCGCGCCTTGCAAGGGCTCGGCGAGGAGCTGGCCCGCTGGCCCTGGTCGGTGGTGGCATTCGAGTCGCCGCAGCGCCTGCCGCGAGCCCTTTCGGTTCTCGCGCGCGTGGTCCCAGAGCGTCCCGCAGCGGTCTGCCGGGAGCTGACCAAGCGCTTCGAGGAGGTGGTGGTAGGGACGCTCGCCGAGCTCGCGTCGCGGTTCTCGGACGCGCCGAAAGGGGAAGTCACGATCGTCGTCGGCCCGGCTCAGGTGACCGTGGCGAACGAGGGCGCCGCGGCAGAAGCGGTCGCAGAGCTGGTCGCGGCCGGGATTCCGCGACGAGCGGCAGCCGACCTTGTCTCCCGGATCACGGGGGTTGCACGCAATCGGCTCTATCGCTCTTCACTGTAAGCTGATTTGACAACACCGATCGCTCTTGCTACGTTGACGGTGTTGGCATAACTGACAACTAGGAGTGCTTGCTTGCTGCCGACTCGACTTCTGATGTGCGCCGCGATCTCCGCCGCGCTTGCGTGGCCGACCTCTGCTTTCGGCTGGACGTGGCCGGTGCAAGGCCCGGTACTGCGGCCCTTCTTGCTCGGCGACGATCCGTACGCGGCCGGCCAGCATCGCGGAATCGACATCGGATCGCCCTCGGGGGCATCGGTGCTCGCGCCTGCAGCCGGAGTCGTCTCCTTCGCAGGGACCGTCCCCGTCGGCGGCAGGACCGTCTCGATCCAGACCGAGGACGGCTACTCGGTCACCGTCCTGCATCTCGGCTCCGTGGCGGTTCGGCGCGGCGCCTCGATCGCGGAGGGCGCGCCGATCGGCACGGTCGGCCCAAGCGGCGAGGCCGAGTTGTCGGTGCCCTACGTCTATCTGGGCGTGCGGCGAAGCGGCGAGCCGAACGGGTACCTGGATCCGCTCCTTTTCTTGCCGCGGCCAGAGGCTGCGCCGAGCTCGCCGCCTGGGAGCGGAGCGCAACCGGCTCCTGTCGGTTCCGCGGCGGCCCCGGCGGAGCCGGCCGAGCCGGCGGTCGGCGCCTCCGCGCCAGACGCTCCGGAGGCCGGTGTCGGGGGTGTCCTCGATGCGAAGAAGGTGGACCAGCCCGCTCCTTCCTCGCGCATCGCTCCCCGCGTCCCAACAGCCGTTCATGCGGCCCCCGTGCGAACGTCCATCAGCCGGCCCGGCCGCGGTAGCCGCTCGGCGTCGACGGCCGATCCGGTCGAGCGCGCGGCCCAGGCGTCGCCTCGTTCCCGGGAGCACTCGACTCGGCCGCATCGAGCGACAAAACCAGGCGCGGGAGCGGCCGCGCACGAGCGTGCAAGCGGCGACCGTCGGCCCGGTTTCCCTAGGCGATCGTCGGGTTGCGAGGGCCTCGGCGTCGCCCCCCGCCGGTGCGGCGGCGCCCGGCCACCGGCTCCTCCTCGCAGTCGGTGCCGCCGTCGCGTCCGTGCTGCTCGTCTTGGCGCTGTTCCTGTGCCGCCGCCGGCGTCGAAGGCCTTTGCCTGCGGACGCGGCGAGCCCTAGGGAGGCTCGTATCATTGACGCCGATGCGGTTCTACCTCACGACACCCATCTACTACGTCAATGCGACGCCTCACATCGGCCACGCCTACACGACGATCGCGGCCGATGCGCTCGTGCGACACCATCGCCAGCGGGGCGAAGAGACCTTCTTGCTGACCGGCACGGACGAGAACGCGTCCAAGGTCTACCGCGTCGCCGAGGAGCAAGGTCTCGATCCGAAGACGTACGTCGACGACATCGTCGAGCATTGGCGCGAGCTTCCTAGGCAAGTAAATGCCGAGTACGACTTCTTCATCCGCACGACCGACGAGGGCCACAAGCGGTTCGTCCAGGAGTTCCTGCAGCGGATCTACGACAACGGGGACATCTACCAGGACGTCTATTCGGGCCTGTACTGCGTCGGCTGCGAGGAGTTCAAGAGCGAGGCAGACCTCGTCGACGGGCTGTGCCCCGAGCACGGGATCCCACCCGAGCGGATCGAGGAGAAGAACTACTTCTTCCGCCTCTCCGCGTACCAGGACCGGTTGCTCGAGCTCTATGACGAGCGGCCCGATTTCGTGTTGCCACGCTTCCGTTACAACGAGGCGCGCAGCTTCATCGAGGGCGGTCTCGAGGACTTCAGCGTCAGTCGCGCGGGCCAGCCATGGGGAATCCCGATCCCCTGGGACGAGGAGCAGGTCACCTATGTCTGGGTAGACGCGCTCATCAACTACCTCAGTGCGCTCACGTACGCGCGGGACGGAGAGGACCTGGTCGACCGGTTCTGGCCGCACGTGCACCATCTGCTCGGTAAGGACATCCTGCGCTTCCACTGCGTGTACTGGCCGGCGCTCCTGCTCGCGGCGGGTTACGAGGTGCCCCGTCAGCTGTTCGTGCACGGATGGCTCCTGCTCGACGACCGCAAGATCTCGAAGTCCCTGGGCAACGCGCTCGACCCGCTCGACCTCGTGGACGTCTACGGCTCCGATGCGGTGCGTTTCTGGGCCCTGCGCTCGGTGTCGTTCGGGCAGGATGGCACCGCATCGCTCGACAGCCTGCACGAGCGTTACGAGCGCGAGCTCGCCAACGATCTCGGCAACCTCGTCTCGCGCACGACGGCGATGATCGCGCGTTACCGCGACGGGCGCATCGCGCCGGGCGAGCGGAGCGACGAGCTCACGTCCCTACTGGACTCGCTCCGCGGGAAGCTCGTCGAGCGCTTCGACGCGTACGACCTCACCGGCGCGCTCGAAGACGTGTGGGGGGTCGTCCGCTGGCTCAACCGCCACGTCGAGTCGACCGCTCCGTGGCAGCTGGCGAAGGACGACGCGCGCGCAGCCGAGCTGGACCGTGTGCTCTACGACCTCGCGGACGGCGTGCGCGCGGTTGCCGTGGCGCTGTCGCCGTATCTCCCCGAGACCGCGCCGCGGATTCTCGAAGCGCTGCGCCAGCCGATCGAGCTCGGGCTCGACGGGGTGGCGGCCGGCCGGACGCCCGAGACCGAGGGAATCGCGGCCGCAGCGCCGCTCTTCCCGCGAGTCGACCTTCCGACCGCCGCCGCTTGATCGACACACACGCGCACCTCGACGCGTGCGCCGAGCCGGCGGACGTGATCGTCGAGCGCGCCCGCACCGCCGGGGTCGGTCGGATCGTCTCGATCGGGTCCGGAATCGACTCTTGCCGTGAGACGCTGGCGATCGCCTCGAGCGAAGACGGCGTCTTCGCCGCGCTCGGCGTCCACCCGCACCAGGCCGGTGAGCCCGACGCGGGGCGTCTCGACGAGCTGCGGGAGCTGCTCCGCGCCGACCGGGCCGTCGCCGTGGGGGAGACGGGGCTCGACTTCTATCGCGACTACGCGCCGCGAGACCGGCAGCGCGAGCTGTTCGAGCATCAGCTCGCGATCGCGACCGAGCTCGGCAAGGCAGTGGTCGTCCACACCCGCGCGGCTTCGAACGACACTGCCGAGGTCCTCGCGAGCTTCCCGGGCACGGTCGTGCTCCACTGCTTCTCCGCGCCCGAGCTACTGGGGGTGGCCGTGGAGCGCGGGTACTACGTCTCGTTCGCCGGCAACGTCACCTACCCGAAGGCCGAGGAGCTGCGGGAGGCGGCGCGCCAAGTCCCGGCCGACCGTCTGCTCGTGGAGACGGACAGCCCCTACCTGGCGCCCCAGCCGCGCCGCGGGCGGCCCAACGAGCCGGCCAACGTCGTTCACACGGCTGCGGTGCTGGCCGAAGCCCGCGGCGAGGACCCAGCCGAGCTCGTCGCCCGCCTGGATGCCAACGCCGCGGCTGCGTTCTCCTTGCCGTGAGCCCGCGACCCGCACGGAAGGAGCTCGGCCAGCACTTTCTCGTCGACCAGAACCTGCTTGGGGTGATCGGCCGCCTCGCGGAGCTCGGTCCAGACGACGTCGTGCTCGAGGTCGGCCCGGGACTCGGCGTCCTCACCTCGTACCTGGCGGACAACGTCGGCCACGTCCACGCCGTCGAGCTCGACCGGTCGCTCGAGGCTCCCCTGAGAGAGGCACTCACCGGCCGCCGGAACGTCGACCTGCACTTTGGCGACGCGCTCAAGCTCGATCTCGCCGCGCTCGAGCCCGCGCCGAGCAAGCTCGTCTCGAACCTGCCGTACAACATCGCGACCCCGCTCGTCGCCGAGAGCCTCGACCTGCTCCCCGCGGTTCGGCTCTGGACCGTGATGGTGCAGCGCGAGGTCGCCGACCGGTTCTTCGCGGCGCCGTCGACCAAGGCCTACGGAGCCGTCTCCGTGCTCGTCCAGCTCTCGACGGAGCGGACCGGCTTCCACCCGGTCTCGCGCACGGTGTTCCGCCCTCGCCCCAACGTCGACTCGGCGCTCGTCGCATTCCGGCGGCTTCCCGCCGCGAGAACCTGGGACCGCCGCCGTGTGAAGAAGGTCGTCACCGCTGCGTTCGCGCACCGGCGGAAGCGCCTTTCGAACTCGCTCGAGCTCACAGGCATCGCCACGCGGGACCAGGCCGCGGCCGCCCTCGAGGCGATCGATCGCGAGCCGGGGGTGCGCGCCGAGGAGCTGGCCCCGCCCGAGTTCGTCGCTCTGGCAGAAGCACTTGATCGATGAGAAGGCTTCCTGCGACAGCGAAGCTGAACCTCGCGCTGGTCGTGGGGCAGCTTGGCGCCGACGGGCGCCACGAGGTGGCAACGGTGCTCCAGCGCATCGACCTGGCCGATCGGATCTCGATCGAGCCGGCGCCGCGGCTGACCGTCGAGGGGTTCCCCGCCGACACGCTCGTCGGAGGAGCGCTCGAGCGCCTCGCCCGCGCCGCCGAATGCGAGCCGCACTGGAAGGCGAGAATCTGGAAGCGCATCCCGGTCGCGGCGGGCCTTGGCGGGGGCAGCTCCGACGCGGCCACCGCGCTGCGGCTGGCGAACGAGATGGTGCCGGAGCCGCTTCCGGCCACGGCTCTCGTCGAGATCGCCGCGAGCCTCGGCGCGGACGTGCCCTTCTTCCTCAGCTCTGGTCCGCAGCTCGGGACGGGAACGGGCATCGAGCTGGCCCCGCTGGAGCTACCCCAGGACTACTGGGTCGTCCTCGTCGTCCCCGACGGCCTGCGCAAGAGCTCGACCGCGGACGTCTACGCGAGCTTCGACCGGCGTGGCGGGGGGAGGGGTTCGAGGAGAGGCGTGCCGTCCTGAGCTCGGCGATCGACCAGGTGCGGCGCCCACGCGACCTCGAGGCGCTGCCGCCGAACGACCTCGCGTCCTCGCCGCTGGCCGCCGAGCTGACCGCGCTCGGGGCCTTCCGCGCAGACGTCAGCGGGGCCGGCCCGACGGTGTACGGCCTCTTCCACCACCGCGAGCAGGCGGCGAAGGCCGAGCGCGCGGTCCGCGCCCTCGGGAAGACCTGGATCACCGTCCCCACTTGGTACGGTTGATGCATGGCTTCGGACGAGTCCCTCCAGTCCCGGAGCGTGATCGAGCACGGAACCACGCGGACCGGTCGCTGGCTCAAGGCCCGGCGCATCCGCATCGCCCTTTGGGTCGCGGTCGTCGAGGGCATCATCGTCGCCCTCGCACACGACTTCTCGCGCTGGACCGTGATCGCCGTGGCGATCCCCGTGCTCGCGCTCTACGTCTTCTGGGGACGCCACGCCAAATCCGACACCGCGCGCCAGGCCACGTGGATCGCAGGCGCCTCGCAGGCCCTTGCCGTCGTGGTCGTGATCCTGGCCTTCATCCTGAACTGGCTCGCCCTGATCCTCGCCGGCATCTTCGCCGCGATCGCGCTCCTGTTCCTGCTCGGCGACCGAGGCTAAGCTCTGCGCGCCATGGGGCGTGCCGATGGAGTAGCCAAGTGCCGAGGCGTCGCTTGCGACGCCGTCCTACACCCGATCTTGGGCAAGGAGACGTTTGGTGGGACGTAGCCAAGTGCCGAGGCGTCGCTTGCGACGCCGACCTAGAGGCCGTGCGGGCTCTGCCCGCTCGGCCGTCCTACACCCGATCTTGGGCAAGGAGACGTTTGGTGGGACGTAGCCAAGTGCCGAGGCGTCGCTTGCGACGCCGACCTAGAGGCCGTGCGGGCTCTGCCCGCGCGGCCGTCCTACACCCGATCTTGGGCAACGAGACGTTTTGGTGGGGCGTAGCCAAGTGGTAAGGCAGCGGGTTTTGGTCCCGCGATCCCAGGTTCGAATCCTGGCGCCCCAGCCATCCCTGTGACGACGCCGAGGCTCGCAGCCGTCGTTCTGGCCGCCGGGCTCGGCACGCGCATGCGCTCGGAGACGCCGAAACACCTGCATCCGCTGCTCGGACGGCGCCTCGTCGACTGGGTCGTCGAAGCCGTCCGCGAGCTCGAGCCCGAGCCGCTCGTGGTAGTGACCTCGCCCGGCACGGAGGATGCGTTCGAGGGCGTCGAGGTGGCCGTGCAGGCCGAGCCGCGCGGCACCGGCGACGCGGCTGCGGCCGCGCGCGGCCCCCTCGCGGGCTTCGAGGGCGACGTGCTCCTGGTCACCGGAGACGCTGCGGCGATCAGCGGGGCTCTGCTCGGGCGCCTGCTCGAGACCCACCGCGACGAAGGCGCGGCGGCGACCGTGCTTTCGTTCGAGCCGGCCGAGCCGGGATCGTACGGTCGCATCGTCCGCGACGGGAACGGCGCGCTCGAGGCGATCGTCGAGGCGGGCGATGCGAGCGAGGACGAGCTGGAGCTGCGCGAGGTGAACTCCTCGATCTACGTGTTCGCAGCGGACAGGCTCTGGCCGGCGCTCGAGCGGCTTCGGCCGGAGAACGCGCAGGGCGAGCTGTACCTGACCGACACGGTTCGCGACCTCGCCGAGGCGGGCGAGCGCGTCGCCGTCTACACCGCCGAGGACGCGGCCGAGGTCGAGGGCGTCAACACTCGCGTCGAGCTCGCCGCGGCCGCGGCGGTCCTGCGCGAGCGCGTCAACAGAGAGCACATGCTCGCCGGCGCGACGATCGTCGATCCGCAGAGCACGTGGATCGACCCGACGGTCGAGCTCGAGCCGGACTCGACGATCCACCCGTTCACCGTGCTGCGAGGCCGGACGCGGGTCGCGCGTGGGGCCGAGGTCGGTCCGCACGTGGTCGCGGCCGACGCCGAGATCGGCCCGGGAGCGCTCGTTGGCCCGTTCTGTTACCTTCGCCCCGGAACCGTGCTGGAGGCCGGCGCGAAGGCAGGCGCGTTCGTGGAGATCAAGAACTCGCGGGTCGGCGAAGGCGCGAAGGTGCCACACCAGTCGTACATCGGAGATGCGGACATCGGCGAGGGCGCGAACATCGGCGCGGGCAACATCACGGCGAACTACCCACACGAGGCCGGCAAGCCCAAGGGCCGGACGACGATCGGCCGCAACGTCAGGACCGGCGTCCACAATGCGTTCGTTGCACCAGTGGAGGTCGGCGACGATGCGTGGATCGGTGCCGGATCGGTCATCACCGAGGATGTCCCTCCGGAGTCCCTTGCCGTGGCGCGGACGCGCCAGGAGAACAAGGAAGGCTACGTTCGAAGAAAGCGGGAGGAATGAGTGAGGCGACACTCCCTGGGCTCGAAACGGTCGAGCCGGTCCTGCCCGTGACGGAGCGCACGCCCTGGATCGAGCGCGGCCCACAGAAGCGGCTGATGCTCTTCTCGGGGCGCTCGAACCCCGAGCTGGCGGAGAAGATCGCGGACAGGCTGAACGTCAGCCTCGGCGAGGTCGAGCTCAAGACCTTCGCCAACGGCGAGACGTACGTCCGCTACGACGACTCGATCCGCGGCAGCGACGCCTTCATCATCCAGTCCGGCTCACCGCCCGTGAACGACCACCTGCTGGAGCTGCTGATCATGGTCCAGGCGGCGAAGCTCGCCTCTGCGAAGCGGATCACGGCGGTCGTGCCCTGGTACCCGTACTCGCGGCAGGACAAGAAGTCGCGCCCGCGCGAGCCGATCACGGCCCGCCTGGTCGCCGACTTCCTCGAGGCGGCAGGCGTCGACCGCGTCCTGACGATGGACCTCCACGCCGGCCAGATCCAAGGCTTCTTCAACGTGCCCGTCGACCACATGACGGCCCTGCCGCTCTTCGCGACCTACTTCCGGGACAAGGGCCTCTTCGGCGAGAACGTCGTCGCGGTCTCGCCCGATCCCGGCCGCGCGAAGATGGCGCGCCGCTTCGGTCAGATGCTCGAGGCCGACCTCGCGATCATGAACAAGGTGCGCCCCGAGCACGATACGGCCGAAGTGAGCGAGGTGATCGGCAACGTCGACGGGAAGGTCGCGATCATGAGCGACGACATCATCGTCACCGGCGGCACGCTGATCGCCGGCGCGAAGGCGCTCAAGGAGGCGGGCGCGACCGAGGTCTACGCCTGTGCGACGCACGGGCTCTTCCCCGGCAACGCGTTCGAGAAGATCGCCGCCAGCGACCTTTCCGAGGTCACCGTCACCGACACGGTCCCGATCGACAAGCTCAATCGGCCAGAGAAGATCAGAGACGTGTCGGTCTCGAAGCTGCTCGCCGAGACGATCTACAACGTCTTCTCCGACGACTCGGTCTCGGCGATCTTCGCGGGCGAGAATCAGCTCTTCTAAGCCGTCTCGGCGGCTGTGGAAAGCGTCTTTGCTGACGCATTCGGAAATTTTCTTCCCGGACCTGCATAATCCGGCATCGTTGGGGCAGGGTATGAGGGTCTGATGTCACGAGGTTCGGTGCGCAGCATCGTGGGGCGTCTGCTCGGCATCGTCGCGGTCACGTTCGTGGCCGTCGGCATCGGGGCGTCCGCGGCGCGCTCCAGCCCGGGCCTCCTGTTCGGCTTCACCGACAACTCGCCCATGGCGGTGGGGAAGAAGGCAACCGCCCCGGCGCTGGCGCTCGGCGCACGCGGCTTCGGCTACTTCCTGGTCTGGCAGCCCGGGAAGGGCTGGCCCACGAAGGCCGAGACGGACGGGCTCGCTCGAGCGATCGCCGCGTCTCCCGGAACGCGCGTGATCCTGATGGTGCGCACGGTGGGCTCAGCCACGCCGCTCACCGACGCACAACGGGATCAGTTCTGCACGTATGCCTTGAACACGGTCAAGCTCTTCCCGGCCATCAACGACGTCGTGATCGGGAACGAGGCCAACGCCCCGTTCTTCTGGTGGCCGCAGTACAACCCCAACGGATCGGATGCCTCCCCGGGTGCTTACGAGGCCCTTCTCGCCCGCTGCTACGACGTCCTCCACGGCTTCCGAGCCGGCATCAACGTCGCAGCTCCCGCGACGAGCCCGCACGGAAACGACAACCCCTTCGCGAAGGACAACATCTCCCACTCGCCGACGACCTTCATCCAGGGGATGGCTGCGGCGTACAAGGCGAGCGGCCGGACGCAGCGCATCTTCGACACCGTCGTGCACCATCCGTATGGCGACAACAACGCCGAACGGCCGTACGAGATGCATCCGGGGCCGTACTTCATCGGCGAGGGGGACTGGAACAAGCTCGTAGCGACCTATCAGCAGGCCTTCGCAGGCACGCCTCAGGCGGTCCCCGGCCGCTGCCTGCCGTCAGGCCCGTGCGTCCCGATCTGGTACCTCGAGGCCGGCTTCCAGACCCGGCCTCGGCCGGGATCGACCATCTACTTCAACCCGGAGAATGTCCTGACGGTCCCTGACGTGAGCTCCGGCGAGCCCGAATCTCCCGCGCCGCTCGCGACGAGCCCCGCTCCCGATCAGGCGACGCAGCTTCGGTGGGCACTACGGCTCGCCTACTGCCAGCCGTATGTCGAGGCGGTCTTCAACTTCCTGATCAGAGACGATCCGAACCTCCTCGGGTACCAATCGGGCGTCCTCTGGGCCGACTGGCAGCCGAAGGGCTCGTACGCCCCCCTTGGGGCCGTGGTGAGCCAGCTTGCCGCGGGCAATGTGTCGTGCGCGGCTCCGAGCGCTCCGCCGTCCGTGGATGCGCAAGTGCAACCGGGGCCGAAGGTCAGCCTCAGTTGGGGCGGGTCGTCGAGCGCGATCGGCGTCTCGGGGTATCGGGTCTACCGCAACGGAGCCGTGGTCGGGACGACGGCCGGCCGCTCGTATGTCGACTCCAGCATCCCGGCAGTGGCGGGCTACCGCTATTCCGTCCGAGGATTCGACGCGGCCGGTCAGACCGGGCCCGCTTCGGACGCTACCTTCGTCTCGTCGTCGGCCATCGCCGCCGCCACCGCCGCGGCTGCTGCGGTCCGCGGAAAGGGCTGCAGGCCCCTCTATGTCCGCACGAGCTCGAAGGCCAGCCTGCGGGCATTCCACATCCGGATCGTCCGCGGGAAGGTGTCCTGCCTCAAGGCGCAACGGGCGCTCCGCACCTTCATGACCAAGCACCGGGCCCCGAAGCCGTGGCGTTGCGTGCGGCCGCACGGAAAGGCGCGCTGGGCGGCGACCTGCTCTCAGGGCAAACGCAAGCGTCCCGCCGTGATCGTCCGCGCCGTCCGCCTGCGCTAGGAGGCCCTCTCAGCCGGCCAACGCGTCGTGCAGGCGTCGCTGGAAGGCCGCAACGAGCTGCTCGCTCTCGGGCATCAGCCGGCCCTGGGGAACCGCACGCGAGTCCAGCCCGCGCTGCACGCCCTGGACGAGCGCGACGTCCTCGGTCGCGACCTGGGTGTCGAAGGCGAGAGACTCCTCGATCTGCGACTCCGGAACGTCGGCGCCGAAGAAGTAGTCGGTCGCCTCGACGGTCGTGCGCGGGGCGCGCGGCATCCAGCGCTCGATCGACACGTTCTGTGGGCCCGGCGAGATGTTGATGGTCGTGTTGGGCCAGAGAAAGTGGTACTGGGACTGGCGCATGTCGTCTCCCTGGGCCTCGGCCCGTAACGGGCCCACCTGGCTCGAGACCAGCCCGTCGACCGCGAGCCGATAGGCGTCGGGGTCGACGTCGATCACCTTGCTGAAACCGGGATGCGCCACCTGGCAGTGGTAGCACTCGAGGTAGTTCTCCAGGGCGACCTTCCAGTTCACGGACTGCTCCCAGGGGACGTGCGAGTGAAAGCGGAGGCCGTCGAGATCGAGGCCGCTGCGCGCGATCGTCTCCGGCAAGGCGCCGAGTGCCTCGGACAGCGCCGACGCGTCGGGATCCGGGTTGACGAAGACGAACGGTCCCCAGGTGTCGATCGAGACGGGGAGCAGCGAGAGCGCCGACGCGTCGAAGCCGGGCTCGCGTTCCGAGCGGGGGGCGCGGCGCAGCCTCCCGTCCAACTCATAGGTCCACGCGTGGTAGGGGCACTGCAGTGTCTTGCGACAGCCGCTGCCCTCCGCGACGACGTGGCCACGGTGGCGGCAGACGTTGACGAACCCCCTCAGCTCGCCGTCGACCGCCCGCGTGACGATGACGGGGATGTGGCCGGCTTCGGAGGCGAAGTAGCTCCCCGGTTTCGCGACGTGCTCGAGAGGGCCGGCGTACTGCCAGGACGACGCGAACACGCGCTCACGCTCGAGCTCGAGCACCGAAGGCTCCGAGTACCACGACGCCGGAAGCGTCCAGCCGTCCTCGAGCGGATGCGGAATCGCCGGCAGCCGCCGCATCCTCTCGACATCGAGCGCTGTCAACCTGGCTCCTTCGTTGGTCCTGACTGTCCGGTCAGTCAGGATATCGGCGTGCCCGGGAATGGGTCAAGATGACGAGGGTGAGCACAACGGTCGCGACCGGTGAGCGCGTCGACGCCATCCTCGAGGCGGCGTGCCGGGTCGTCGTGCGCGAGGGCGCCCACGGGTTGCGCATGGCGGCTGTCGCCGAGGAGGCCGGAGTATCGAAGGCCCTGGTGCACTACTACTTCGCCACGCGCCGCGACCTGCTCCGGAACGCGTTCTCGCGCTCGGAGGAGAGCTGGCAGGCGGCGCTCGCGGAGAGGCTCGCGAAGGTGCCGACGGGGGCTCAACGCGTAGAAAAGGCGCTCCTCATGGGCGTCGACCCGAAGGAGCCGTTCGCCGGTCACCGCGCCCTCTGGAACGAGGTCTGGAGCAGCCTGCGCTTCGACGACGAGCTTCGTCCCCTCGTCGAGTCGTCGTACCGGAATTGGCTCAAGCGCCTCACCGATCTGGTCGAGGAGGGACGCCGTGACGGCTCGATCGACGCCGCGGTCGAGGCGAGGCCCACCGCCTGGCGGCTGGCGGCTGTCGGCGACGGCATCGACTCGATGCTCTACCTGCGGCTGATCGGCTGGGAGAAGGCGCGGACGCTCCTGTTCTCGAGCATTCGCCGCGAGCTGGCCGGTTGACCGACGTCCTCGTCCTCGGCGCGGGGCTCGCCGGGCTCTCGGCGGCACGGGACCTGGTGGCCGGCGGAGCGGACGTGGTCGTCCTCGAGGCGCGTGGACGCGTGGGCGGCCGCGTCGAGCAGCTGCGTGCCGACGGCGGCCGTCCCGTGCAACTCGGCGGCGAGGTCGTCGGCCCGGTGCACACGTCGTACCTCGAGCTCGCGGATGAGCTCGGGCTGGCACTCGAGCCGAGCTACGTCGCCGTCGAAGGCGCGACGACGTACGACCTCTACGAAGGCGTTGAGCGCGGCGACGACTTTCCGGTTCGGAGCGATGCCGAGCGACAGGACTACGAGCGAGTCGAGCGGGAGTGGGGGAAGCTCGTGACCACCGTCGATCCGGACGACCCGTGGTCGCATCCGGAGGCCGAGCGTCTCGACCGCGCTTCGATCGGCGCCTGGCTGCGGTCGATGGACGCGTTGCCCGCCACGATCCGCCGGCTCCAGGTCGGCTCGCTCGCCCTTGCCGACGGGTCGGTCGAGCAGAGCTCCCTGCTCGCCGAGCTGCGCAAGTCGGCGGCGGTCGGCGAGCACGGGTTCTACTCATACGAGCGCTGGGAGTCGCTCCAGGTCGCCGAGGGCAGCGCCGAGGTTGCGAACCGAATGGCCGTCGAGCTGGGCGACCGCGTGCGGCTCGGGGCCGAGGTCGAGCGGATCGAGGTCGGAAGCAGGTGCAGCGTTCGGCTCGCCTCGGGTGAGGAGCTGCGCGCGGAGGCGGTCGTCTCCGCGCTTCCGGCGCCCGTCGCGGCGCGAATCGAGCTCGTCGGCGTCGACCCGGAGCGCGTGCGCTCCCTCCGGAGCCAACGCCACGCGCTCGCGGCCAAGGTGGTCGCCGTCTACCCACGCTCGGTGTGGGCGGACTCGGGCTCGAACGGCCTCTCGGAAGGCGAGAACCTCCTGGCCTCGACCTGGCCGCAGCGGGAGGGCGTGCTCTCGGCCCTCGTGCCACCGGAGCGGCTGGCGTACCTGCTTGCGCTGACCACCGACGACGTCGTCGAGGTCGTTCTCCACGAGCTCGAGCGGATGTACGGCCCCTCGGCGCGCCAGGCGACGGACATCCACGTCCGCCTCTGGGCGACCGACCCCTTCACGCGCGGCTACGTGACCCACTGGTGGCCCGGCGACGTGCTGCGGGTGGGGCCGCTCCACGGCACGCATGCGCCGCCGTTCTACGTCTGCGGCTCGGATCAGTGGGTGGCGGGCTACCTCGAGGGCGCTGTGCGAACCGGCCGATCGGCGGCATCCGCCGTGCTCGCCGGCTCCTGAGACGACGCCAGTACGCGCAGCCCGTCCGGCGGCAGGTACAGCGTCACCGGTGTCCCCTCCTCGAGCGTGAACGGCAACGGGCTGCCGTCGTTCGAGATCGTCGCCTTCAGCAGCTCTCCGCCCAGGACCCGCACGTGTACCTCGTGCGAGCCACCCAGGAAGACCGCGCGCTCGACCATCCCGGGGAGCCGGTTGTCGCCGGCCGTACCGTGCGCCTCGATGCCGATCCGCTCCGGCCTGATCATCGCCTTGACCTCGCCGCGGGAGCCGGTCTCGCCTTGCTCGGCGCGGAAGTCGCGCTCGCCGATCCTCAGGGTGCATGCGCCTCCGTCGGCGGTCGCATCCGCGTCGAGCAGGTTCGACACGCCGAGGAAGTCCGCCACGAAGGTTGTCCGCGGCTCCTCGTAGACCTCGCGCGGCGAGCTCGCCTGCTCGACGCGGCCCAGGTTCATCACGGCAACCCGGTCGCTCATGGTGAGCGCTTCCTCCTGGTCGTGCGTCACGAACACGAAGGTGACTCCGAGATCCGACTGGATCGCCTTGAGCTCGACCTGCAGATCCTTACGGAGGCGCGCGTCCAGCGCCCCGAGCGGCTCGTCGAGCAGGAGCACGCGCGGCATCAGGACGAGCGCACGGGCGAGCGCGACCCGCTGCTGCTGACCGCCGGAGAGCTGCTCGGGCTTGCGCTCCGCGAAGTCGCCGAGCCGGACGAGGTCGAGAATCCCTTTGACCTTTCGCCTCCGGTCCTCCTTCGTCAGCCGCTGGTACTTGAGCCCGAAGGCCACGTTTCCGGCGACGTCGAGGTGCGGGAAGAGCGCGTAGCTCTGGAAGACCGTGTTCACGTTCCGCTTGTGGGGAGGCACGCGGGCGACGTCGGTCCCGTCGAGCATGATCCGTCCGCTCGTGGGCTGCTCGAAGCCCGCGATCATGCGCAGGGTCGTCGTCTTGCCGCAGCCGGACGGGCCGAGCAGGGTGAAGAACTCGCCGGGCGGCATGTGCAGGTCGATCCCGTCGACGGCGACGGCCTCGCCGAAGCTCTTCGTCAGCTCCTCGAGCCTGACCTCGCCCTGCACTCCTAGACCTCTAGGGTGGCGACGGCGGCGGCCTCGCGGCCCCCGGCGAAGCGCCGGTAGACGAGGAGCGCGAGCGCGAGCGTCGCCATCGTGATCACGAGGGCGACGGTAGCGAGTGCGTTCAGCGCAGGCGTCGGGGCACCGCGCGCGCTCGCATAGAGCAGCATCGAGACGGTCGTGGTGCTCGAGTCGCCCGCCAGGTACTGCGTCACGACGAAGTCGTCGATGGAGAGCGCGAACGCGACGGCCGCGCTCGCGACGATCGCCGGCGCGAGCATCGGCAGCAGCACGCGCCACAGCTGGTCGCGTGGAGGAGCTCCGAGATCCGCCGCGGCCTCCTCGAACTCGCGCCCGATCGAGGTCAGCCGTCCGCGCACGATCACGACGACATAGGAGAGCGTGAATGTCACCTGGCCGATCGCCTGCGCCGGCGTTCCCAGGCCGATCCCAGGGAAGACGCGCAGGAAGAGGAGCAGGAGCGCGACGCCCATGACGATCTCCGGCGTGACGAGCGGGAGCAGCATCACCGTGTTGATCGAGCCGCCGCCCGGTCCCCGCCAGCGCTGCAGGCCGAGCGCGAGCGCGACCCCGAGCGGCGTGGCGATGCCGACGCAGATCACGGCCAGGATCAGCGTGTGCTTGAGGGCCCCCTGAAGCGCGGGATCGTGGAGGACGCTGCCTGCCGAGCCCGTGTACCAGCGGAACGAGAACCCCTGCCAGCTCGTCCGGGAGCGGCCGTTGTTGAACGCGAACAGGATCGCGATCGCGACCGGCACGATCGACCAGAGGATGTAGAGGACCGTCACGATCACGAGGCCGCGCGGCCTGGCCCACGGGTTTCGGAGCCAGCTCATGTCTCGGCGGTCTCTCCGGCCCGTCGGGTCGTTCGCAGGTAGTAGAACATCAACACGAGCAGCACCGCCGCGAGCAGCATGGTCAGGACCGCGCCCGTCACCTTCTCGGAGCCCTGCCGCGTGAACTGGTCGATCTGGTTCCCGATCAGGTTCGTCTTCGTCGAGGCCGAGACGAGGTCGGGCGTGTAGTAGTCGCCGAACATCGGGAGCGCGACCAGGACGCAGCCGGCCAGGATCCCGGGCACCGAGAGCGGCAGCGTCACACGACGGAACGCGCTGAACGAGCTTGCTCCGAGATCGCGCGCGGCCTCGATCTGCCGCTGGTCGATCCGGTCGAGCGCCACGAACAGCGGCAGGATCAGGAACGGGATATAGCCGTAGACGAACGCGATGATCACGGTGGAGCTCTGGCCGTCGAGCCAGCCGCCGCGCGCGGAGAGGAGCCCGAGCGCGAGGAACAGCCGCTCGATCCCGAGGCCGTGAAGGACTCTCGTGCCCCAGCCATCAGGCGAGAGCAGGTTGATCCAGGCGAGCATCCGCATCAGGTAGTTGATCCAGAACGGCACCACCAACAGGAGGAGGACGAGCCCCTTCCAGCGGCCGCTGTGGCGTGCCGCGAAGTACGCGACCGGGTAGCCGATCAGGAGCGAGAGGCCCATCGCGATCGCCACGAACTCGAGCGTGCGCAGGGACACCGTCAGGTACTGGCCGCCGTGCCAGAAGTTGCGGAGGACCTCGAGCACGTAGCCGACGTTCCAGTCGAGCGGGTTCCAGAACGGCACCGGCTGGGAGAGCGTGTCCTGGTTGCCGAACGCGACGCAGAGGACGGCGTAGAAAGAGACGAGAAAGAAGATCGCGAGCCAGACGACCCCGGGGAGAGCCAGCAGCCTCCAGGTCCAGCGCGACCCCATGGTCAGCCGGCCTTGAACTTCGACCAGGCGTCGTCCCAGTGCCGCTCGCCCTCGACGCTGAGCTGGAGCAGCTCCTGGTTGGCCGCGAACTGGTCGGGGCGGACGACGGCGCTCGTAAGGGTCTTCGGGATCAGGCCGCGCTTGATCAGCAGCTCGGCGTCGATTGCGTTCTGCGGCGGCGTGTAGCCGACGAAGTTGAGCATGTTCGCGTACGCGTTCCCTTCGTCCAGCAGGAAGTTCAGGAACCGATGGGCGAGCACAGGGCTCTTCGCCGCCCTCCCGATGCAGAAGAAGTCGTTCTGAACGACGCCGTTGGAGTCCGGGCCCCAGAACGAGAGCACGTCGGGCTTGACGCCCTTTGGCATGTAGTAGAACGCGCCGCTCAGGAGGTCGCCCGACCAGGCGTGGTGGAGGACGGTCTTGGCCTCGGGCAGGGTCTGGTAGTCGGTGATCGTGACCTTGACGTTGCAGATCCCGTTCAGCTCGGAGAGCTCGCTCCCGGCGCGCGCGATCAGCGCCTGATCCTCGGTGTTCAGGTCGGGCCGGGCGCCGGTGCGCATCGCGTCGCGCTGGATCGGCATGGAGAGCGCGTCGCGCTTGTCGTCCAGCACGCCGACCTTGCCGCGGTAGGCCTGCGAGTGCCAGAAGATGTCCCAGGGGACGTCCATCGAGGCGATGTCCGCCTTGACCTTGTCGTTCCGCCAGCCGATGCCGTCCATCCAGACGACGTAGGGCACGGTGTAACGGCTGCCGCGGTCGTAGAAGGGGTCCGCCAGCTGCGGCCAGACGTTCTTGGCGAGGTTCGGCAGGTAGGCGTGGTTGAGCGGCTGCAGGAGCTTCTGGGCGATCAGGTTGACGATGTTCGCGCCGCTCAGGCCGATGATCACGTCGAACGCGACGGCGCCGGCCGCGAGTTTGGCGATCGCCTCGTCGGCCGAGTTGTAGGTGGCGATCTGGACCGAGGCTCCGAACTCCTTCTGGAACTTCTTGACCGTCACCGGGTCGACGTAGTCGGCGTAGTTGTAGACCCGCAGCGGCCCTTGCTCGGTCGCCCGTCCTTCCGGTATCGGCCGGTTGTCGGCCGTGATCGCCCAGGTGACCGCGTCGTCGGGCCGCGGCAGCGGGAGGCCGCCCGGCCCTACGGGCTTTGGCACGACGAGCCTGGAGGCCGGGCCGGCCGGCCCTCCTGCCGAGACGCCGATCGGCTCAGTCGTGTTCTCGCAACCCGCGAGGAATCCAGCGGCGCTCAAGCCCAGCGCCGAGCCTGCTGCCCCGCGCAAGAGTTGCCGCCGCGTCAGTCCGCCTCGGTCCTTCGGATGCTCCATGCTGACGCGGGCGGATTGAACCTCGGTCCTGACCGTCAAGTCAAGTCGGTTCGCGCGGCATAGGATCAGCGCGCGTGCACGAGAAGCGTGTCGAGATCAGGTGGAGCGACGTGGATGCGTTCGGGCACGTCAACAACGCGGTCTATGCCACCTACCTCGAGGAGTGCCGCGACGAATGGCTCGACGCGGCGATCGGCGGTGAGGCGTCGTGGAGCTTCGTGATCGCGCGGCTCGCCATCGACTTCCGCCGCGAGCTCCGTCTCGACGACGACGCCGTGCTCGCGCGCTGCACGCTCGCGCGGATCGGCACCTCGAGCGTGACCACGCGCGAGGAGATCCGGACCGGCGACGAGCTGGCCGCCGACGCCGAGGCGGTGCTCGTCGCCAGAGATCGGCAGACGGGGCGGTCCCGGCCGCTCTCCGCAGGCGAACGCGACGGCCTCGAGCGCGTGCGCTAGTGCCCTCGCTCGACCACCTGTTCAGCCCGCTTGCGCTCGGCCCTGTCGAGCTGGCGAACCGGATCGTCTCGACCGCGCACCAGACGACTCTCGTGCACGAGCACCTGCCGACCGACGACTTCGTCGCCTACCACGAGGCGCGGGCGCGGGGCGGCGTCGGACTGATCGTGCTGGAGGCGACGGCGGTACACCCATCCGGACTGCTCACCTCGCACACGCTCGGCGGCTACCTCCCGGAGATCGTCGACGGCTACCGCCGCGTCGCGGCCGCGGTGCAGCCGCACGGGACGCGGCTCTTCGTCCAGCTGCTCCACGCGGGTCGCGAGCAGATCGCGACGCCTCCGCGCGCGCCGGTGCTGGCCCCGTCGCCCGTGCCGAGCCCTCGATTCCGCTCAGAGCCTCGGGCGACGACGGGGCTCGAGATCGAGGAGCTCGTCGCAGGCCATGCTCTCGCGGCTGGGCTGGCCGCCGAAGCTGGCCTGGACGGAGTCGAGATCTCGGCGGCGCACCGGTACCTGATCGAGCAGTTCCTCGATCCGGAGCTGAACCGGCGGGAGGACGAGTGGCGAGACGGACGCCGGTTCCTCGCCGAGGTCGTCGGCGCGGTTCGGGCGGCGGCGCCGGGGCTCTGCGTCGGCGTGCGTCTCTCGGCCGACTCCGAACGGGCGGCGGGAGTGGCGGAGCTCCTCGCAGAGGAAGGCGTCGACTACCTCTCGCTCGCGCTCGGCGACTCCTCCACCTACCTCGGCTCCGTCGGGATCGTCCCGCCGCCGCCGGTGGAGGAGGCAGTCGTCGCCGGGGCGACCGAGCGCTTCGCGGTCGGGCTGCCGCGAATCGCCACCTCGCGTGTCGTCGACGTCGAGGTTGCCGACCGCCTGATCGCGGAGGGACGCGCCGAAGCGCTCGGGATGACTCGCGCGTTGATCGCCGACCCGGAGCTGTCGGCCAAAGCCCGCGCCGGGCGGGTGGAGGCGATCGTCCGCTGCATCGGCTGCAACGCCTGTATCGCCCACTACCACGCGGGCACGCCGCTCGCTTGTGCGATCAACCCGCGGACCGGCCGGGAGGCGAGGCTCGGGAGTCCTGGGCGAACGCGTGCGCCGCGCAGGCTCGCCGTGCTCGGCGGAGGGCCCGCAGGGATCGCCGCGGCGACGGACGCGGGTCGTGCCGGCCACGAGGTCGTGCTGCTCGAGCGCGAGGAGCGTCTCGGTGGCCAGATCGCCCTCGCCGGGGCGGCTCCCGCCGGCAGGGAGCTCGCGAGCCGCTTCCTGGAAGACGCGGAGCGGCGGCTCGTAGCCGCCGGCGTCGAGGTGCGGCTCCGAGCGGACGATCTGGAAGGGCTCGAGCCGGACGCGGTCGTGCTGGCAACGGGCGCCCGTCCCTATGAAAACGACCGGCTCGTTCTCGACGGGGTGGAAGTGCTGCACGCATGGGATGTGCTCGGCGGGAGGCTGCCGAAGGCCGAGCGGGTCGTAGTCGCGGACTGGGGCGGCGACCCGAGCGGGCTCGACGCGGCCGAGGTGCTCGTCGCGACCGGCAAGGAGGTGACGCTCGCCGTTGCGTCGGCCGCGGTCGGCGAGCTCGTCCACCAGTACCGCCGCAATCTCTACCTCCAGCGGCTCTACAGAGCGGGTGTGCGGATCTGGCACCACCACGAGCTCGAATCGACGAGCAGCGGTGTCGTCCGCCTACGCAACATCTTCGCGCCGGAGCTCCTGAGCGAGGTCGACGCGGACGGCCTCGTCCTCGCGCTCGGCCGCGTGCCGCTCATCGTGCCGGCGCCGAAGGGCATCCCGGTCGAGCAGGCCGGAGACTGCCTCTCGCCGCGCTCCCTCGAAGAGGCGGTGCTGGAGGGCACGCTCGCCGCCCGACGGGCCTTGGATAGGGTCGCCTCCCGATGATCGTCCCCGAGCTTCCGCCCGAGATCCGCGAGTTGAAGGAGCGGGTCGGCCGCTTCGTCGAGGAGGAGGCGTATCCGCTCGAGCAGCGGATTGCCGAGCGCGGTTCGATCGATTCCGACGAGGTGGAGGCGCTTCGCGACAAGGCGCGCGAGGCGGGGCTCGCGATGCTGAACATGCCGCCCGAGAACGGAGGCATCGGCCTCTCGATGCTCGGCCAGGTTGCGATCGAGGAGGAGTCGGGCAAGGCGACCAACGGTCTCGGGTTCGCGATCGTCGACCGCGGCCCGCGGGAGCTGCTCGAGCTCGTCACGCCCGCGCAGGCCGAGCGGTTCGTCGAGCCGATCGTGCGCGGGGAGTGGCGGGAAGCGTGGGCACTGACCGAGCCGGGCGCGGGCTCCGACCTCTCCGGGCTGGTGACCACCGCCGTGCGGGACGGCGACGCCTGGGTGTTGAACGGCGAGAAGTGGTTCGTCACGAGCGAGGGCGACCCCGGGGTCTACGTCGTCGCCGCGGTCGCCGACGGAGAGCAGCAGCTCTTCCTGGTCGAGCCGGAAACCCCCGGCCTCAGGATCGTACGGACGCCGAGCTTCTTGCACGATCCCTACCTGGACTCTCACCCCGAGCTCGAGCTCCGCGACTGCCGCGTGTCCGAGGCGAACCGCGTTCCCGCGAGCGGCGACGCCGGGGCGAAGGAATGGATCCTCGTCGAGCGGCTCTTCATCGCCGCGCGCTGCTGCGGGGCGGGCCTCCGCCTGCTCGACCTCGCGAGCGAGTGGGCACAGGAGCGCGAGGCCTTCGGCTCGCCCATCGCCGACTACCAGGGTGTCTCGTTCCCGCTCGCAGACTCGCTCACCGAGCTGCACGCAGCGCGGCTGCTGACCTACCACGCCGCCCACGCCTTCGACGTGCTCGCCGACCGGAAGGTCGTGCACGGCAAGGTCTCGATGGCGAAGCTGTTCGCCTCCGAGACGGCGGGCCGGATCGCCGACCGGGCGGTGCAGGTTCTGGGCGGGCGCGGTTACAGCGTGGACAGCCCGGCCGCGCGGCATTTCAGGGAGCTGCGGGTCGACCGGATCTGGGAGGGCACGAGCGAGATCCAGCGTGTGATCATCGCCGGCGGGCTCTTCAAGCGCGGCGCGGCGCCCTACCTCGGCTGGGAGTAGACCGCCCGGGCGTCGAGGCCGACGGCCTCGCTCCCGGTCACGAGCAACGGGTTCACCTCGAGCGCGTCGAGCTCCGGATGGGCCGCGGCCACTCGGGAGATCGCCGCGGCGGCCTCGGCGGCCTTGTCGACGGAGAGCGGTGTGCGGCCTCGCGTTCCCGTGATGAGAGCGGCGCCGCGGAGCCCGAGCAGCAGCTCCTGCACCTCCTCGACCGGGGCCGGGGCAAGCGCGACGGCGACGTCCCGGTGCAGCTCGGCGAGGATCCCTCCGAGGCCGACGAGGAGCACCGGGCCGAAGCGTGGATCCCAGCGGCAGCCGGCGATCAGCTCGATCGAAGCTTCGGCGGAGACCATTCGCTCGACGGAGAAGCCGTCGAGTGCACGCATCCGGCCGGCAGCTGCGGCGACAGCCTTCTCGTCCGCGAGCCCGAGCGCCACGCCGCCCTCGTCCGACTTGTGCACGAGGCCCAGCGCCTTGACGACGACCGGGAATCCGAGCTCCGCTGCGGCGGCAGCCGCCTCGTCCGCGGTGTCGACCCGTCTGGCCTCCGGGAACAGGAGGCCTGCCTCGGCGAGCAGGTCCCGTGCTGCGAAGTAGCCCGCATCGGCGAGCGCAGCCTCGGGGACCGGCAGCTCCGGGACCGCCCCTGCGGCCGGCCGCTCGACGACCTTCACGAGCGACGAGACCGCCGAACCGACCTCGCGATAGACCGCGACGCCGGACTCGCGCAATGCCAGCGCGGGAGCCTCCTGCCAGTACATCGTCTGGACGATCGCCGGGCGGCCCGCATCGGCCGCGGCCCGGGCGAGCCCGCGCGCCGCCTCCGTCTCGGGCTCGCGCAGCTCGTCCGAGGTCGCGCTGTAGCCGCCGAGGTAGCCGGTCAGGAAGACCGAGTCGACCTCGCCCGACTCGAGCAGCAGGCGTGGCACGCGCTCGTAGGAGCGCAGGTCCTGCTCGCCGGCGCCGGCGAAGTCGACGGGATTCGTCGTCGACGCCGTCGGCGGCATCACCTCGGCCAGGCGCCCCGAAAGCTCGGATGAGAGCTGCGGAAGCTCGAGCCCCGCAGCCGAGGCGAGGTCGGCCGCGATGACCGCCGATCCGCCCCCGTCGGAGACGATCGCGACCCGGCGGCCCCGGGGAGTGCTCTCTCCGAGCAGGAGCTGGGCGAGGTCGACGAACTCGCGCGGCGTGCTCACCCGGAGGATCCCCGCCGCCCTGGCCGCCGCGTCCACCGCTGCCGAGTCGCTGACCAGGGCTCCCGTATGGGACTGCGCCGCCCGGACGCCCGCAGCGCTCGCGCCGCCAGCGAGCAGAAGCACCGGCTTCCCCGCCCCCGACGCGGCTCGCGCGAAGGCGCGGCCGTCCCGGAAGTCCTCGAGGTAGACGGCAATCAAGCGCGTCTCGTCGTGCTCCGCGAGCTCCGTGACGAGCTCGGCCGCCTCGAGGTCTGCCTGGTTCCCCAGCGAGGCGAAGCGGGAGATCCCCAGGCCGACCTCCGAGGCCAGCAGCGAGAGCTCGATTGCCAGGTTGCCGCTCTGCGAGACGACCCCGATCGGGCCCGGGACGAAGTCGCTCGAGGAGAGGTCGAGCTCGGCTGCCGCGTCGTAGACGCCGAGGCAGTTCGGCCCGAGGAGCACGGCGCCGGCCTCGCGGACCCGTCCGACGACCGCCTGCTCGCGACGACGGCCCTCCTCCGAAGTCTCGCCGAGGCCTGCCGCGATCGCGACGATCGCACGTGCGCCCGCGGCCAGCGAGGCGTCGACAGTCTCCTCGAACGAGGACGCCGGAACGGCGAGCACGACGAGCTCGGGCCGTTCAGGCAGCTCGTCGAGTGAGCGGAAAGCCTGCCGCCCGAGCACCTCGCCGCCGGATCGGTTGACGAGGAACACGGAGCGCCGGTGCTCTCCCTGAATCGCGCCCCGCGCCAGCCACTGGCCCCACTTCGCGGGGTCGTTCGAGGCGCCGACGACGGCCACAGAACGCGGCTCGAAGAGCGGCCGGAGGTCGCGATCTGTCCCGACCGGCATCGAGGTCATCATCCCACCGGCTGTACGAATCCCGCCCGGGAGGGGAGAATGCGTCCATGAGCGCACCGACGACCACAGTCCTTGACCGCGCGCGGATCGCGGAGCTGACCGAGCGCGAGCAGCGCCGCCTGGACGACCGCACGCCAGGCTCGCGTGCCCTGTACGAGCGCGCGCGGGCGTCGCTGGCCGGCGGTGTCGCCTCCGCCTACCAGGAGCGCCAACCCTGGCCGATCTACCTCTCGCATGGAAAGGGCTCGCACGTCTGGGACGTCGACGGGACGGAGATGGTCGACTTCCACAACGCGTTTGGCTCGATGCCGCAGGGACACGCGCACCCGGCGATCACCGACGCGGTCTCGAAGCGCCTCGAGCTCGGGACGCACTTCGCCGCACCGACCGAGGACGCGGTCGCCGTCGCCGAGGAGCTCAAGCGGCGCTGGGGGATCCCGCGCTGGCGCTTCGTCAACTCCGGCTCGGAGGCGACGATGGACGCAATCCGGATCGCCCGGGCCCAGACCGGTCGCGACACGATCGTGAAGATCTTCGGCTCCTACCACGGCCACCACGACTACGTGATGGTCTCGATCGGCGTCCCGCACCACCAGATCGGCAACCGCGAGAACTACGCCTCGATCCCGTACGGGGCCGGGATCCCGAAGGCCGCGGCCGAGCTCACCATCCCGGTTCCGTTCAACGACGCGGGCGCGATGGAGCGGCGGATCGAGTCGCTCGTCGAGGAAGGGCGCCCACCCGCCTGCGTGATCATGGAGCCCGCGATGATGAACCTCGGCGTCGTCCTCCCCGAACCGGGGTATCTCGAGGCGGTGCGCGAGCTGACGAGGCGGCTCGGAGTGCTGCTGATCTTCGACGAGGTGAAGACGGGCCTCTGCATCGCGGCGGGCGGAGCGACGGAGCGGTTCGGCGTCGTGCCGGACATCGTCACCCTCGCGAAGGCACTCGGGGGAGGGCTGTCCACGGGCGCGATCGGCGGCACGGACGAGGCGTTCGAGGTCGTCGAGAGCGGCACCGTCTACCAGGTGGGCACCTTCAACGGGAACCCGCTCGCGATGGCCGCCGCCCGGGCCAGCCTGGAGCAGGTGCTGACGCCGGAGGCCTACGTGAACCTCGACGCCCTGGAGGATCGGCTGCTTGGCGGCTGCCAGGACGTGATCGACCGCTACGGGCTGCCCGGCTACTCCGTCGGCATCGGCGCGAAGGGTTGCGTCACGTTCTCGCCGGAGCGGATCGTCGACTACGAGAGCTTCAAGGAGAACCAGGACGAGGAGCTCTCGCAGCTCTCGTGGCTCTACAACATGAACCGCGGCGTCTACATGACGCCGGGCCGCGAGGAGGAATGGACGCTCTCGGTCGCACACACGACCGAGGATTGCGATGCGTTCGTGGCGGCCTTCGACGAGATGGCCTCCGACCTGACCGCTTAGCCGCGGTTTCCGGTCCTAGCTACACTTCCGCGCCGATGGCCGGCGAGCGAGTGAAGCTGCAGGTACAGGAGCGCGAGAGCCGCGGCTCCGCCGAATCGCGCCGCCTGCGCAAGCAGGGGCTGATTCCGGCCGTGCTCTACGGGCGCGGCAAGGAGCCGCACGCGATCAGCATTCCCGAGCGAGAGCTGCGCCGTGTGCTGACGGGCGGACAGGGGCTGCACGCGATCCTCGACGTCACGCTCGAAGGCCAGAACACCACCCACCCCTCGATCCTCAAGGACTACCAGCAGCACCCGGTGAGGGGCGGCCTGATCCACGTCGATCTCCAGGAGGTGCGGCTCGACCAGCCGATCCAGGCGCAGGTCGTCGTCGAGCTCGTCGGCGAGCCGGTCGGTGTCACCGAGGGCGGCGTGCTCTCGCAGGTCAGCCGCGAGATCAGGGTCGAGGCGCTGCCGATGGAGATTCCCGAGCACCTCGACCTCGACGTGAGCGGCATGGCGATCGGCGACACGTTGCGCCTCATCGACCTCGGCCCGCCCACCGAGGGGGTCACCTACCTCGACGATCCGGAGGAGACGGTGCTGGCGACGGTGACGATGCCGACGCGGTTCGTCGAGCCCGAGCCGGAAGAGGTCGAGGGCGAGGAGCTCGAAGAGGGCGAGCTGCCCGAGGGCGAGGTTCCCGAGGGCGAAGAGGGTGCCGAGGGCGAGGCTCCGGCCGAGGGCGAGGACGCCGCTCCCTCCGGCGAGCAAGACACCTCCGAGGGATAGGTGCGCCTCTTCCGTCGGGGCGAAGGGGCCTCGACGCTCGACCTGCTCGTGGCGGGCCTCGGCAACCCGGGCCGTGAGTACGAGCGCACGCGCCACAATCTCGGTTGGCTCGTGCTCGACGAGCTGGCGCGGCGACACCAGGGCTCGTGGCGCTCGAAGTTCTCGGGCTCGCTGGCGGAGGTGCGGCTCGACGGCCTGCGCCTCGCGCTGCTGAAGCCCGAGACGTACATGAACGAGTCGGGCCGCGCGGTGAGCGCCGCCGCTCGGTTCTTCAAGGTCGAGCCCGAGCGGCTGCTGGTCGTCCACGACGACGTCGATCTCGAGCCAGGACGCCTGCAGGCGCGGGCGGGCGGCGGCCTCGCGGGCCACAACGGCCTGCGCTCGCTGGCGCAGGATCTCGGCACGCAGGACTTCGAGCGGCTGCGGATCGGCGTGGGGAGGCCCGGGCGCGGCGATCGCCGTTCCGTCTCGGACTGGGTGCTGTCGGGCTTCGCGCCCGAAGACGACCTCGAGGGTCTCGTGTCGCGGGCCTCCGATGCGGTCGAGACGATCGCCTCCCAGGGGCTCGGGGCGGCGCAGGCGACCTTCAACTAGCGGGCTAGAATTGACGCCGCGGAACCGCCGGTTCCGCCTTTCGTCATGGACCGAACGACCTCGCCGAGACCCGTCCTTCATCCGCTCGTGGAGCAACTGCTCGCGGACGAGCGCCTGGTCGCCTACGCCGACGAGCTTCCTGCGCCTGCCCGGGTGTCCGAGCCGGCCCTGCCGCTGCTGCTGGCCGCGTTGTACGAGCAGCGGGGCGGTTCGCTCGTCTGCCTGCTCCCCGACGATGCCGACGCGCGCGACGCGGCGGAGGCCGCACGCTGGTTTCTCGGGGACGAGCAGGTTGCCCTCCTGCCGAGCCGCGGCGTCCACTGGGGGTCGGGCCTCGAGCCGCCGCCGCACCTCGTCGGAGAGCGCGCCCGCGCCCTCGACGTCCTAGCCGCTGGAGGGCTCGTCTGCGCCTCCGCCGCGGCGCTCGCGGAGCCCATGCCTCCGCCGGCGGCCCGCCCGGAGCCGCTCGCGCTCACGGCCGGAGCGTCGAGCGACCTCGACCTGGTGACCGAGCACCTCGCGCTCGCCGGGTACGAGCGGGTGGACCGCGTGCAGGAGCGCGGCCAGTTCGCCGTCCGGGGCGGGCTCGTCGACGTCTTCCCGACGACGGGCCGTGACCCGCTCCGCGTCGAGTTCTTCGGCGACGTGATCGAGGCCATCCGCGCGTTCTCGCCGTTCACCCAGCGCGCGCTGCAGGACGTGGGCGACGCAATCGTCTATCCGGCCGCCGAACGCCGGCTCGACCTGCAGGAGCCGCGGCTCACCCACGACGGCGAGGCAGCTGGGATCCCGCGTGATCTGGTGCGGCCGCTCGACCGCGCGCCCGACCTGGTCTGGGAGCCGGAGCAGGTGCGGGAGATCTGGGCCGAGGAGTTCCAGACGGAGCTGCCGCTGAGCGGCGCAGCCGAGCTCGATTCGTTCCCGCGTGGGCAGCCGTTCGCGTTCGAGGCCCAGCGCCCGGCCGTGGCGGCCCGGGGGCTCTCGGAGGCCGAGACCGAGCTGGCCGGCCTGATCCGCGCCGGGAACCGCGTCGTCGTCGCATTCCCGCATCGCGGCGAGGCGCTGCGCACGGCGAACCTCCTCCGCCGCGTGGAGCCGCGCCTGCTCGAGCCGGGTGAGCCGCTCCCGGACGAGCCGGAGCTTCTCTTCGCGGTCTCGCCTGCGCGACGCGGATTCGTCTGGCGCGAGCTCGGGATGGTCCTCCTGCCGGACACGCAGGTCTTCCGCAAGCGCGCGCCCGGCCGCGCGGCGCCTGCGGGTCGCGCGCTCCAGTCCTTCGCGGACCTGCGCACGGGCGACTTCGTCGTGCACGAGGACCACGGCATCGGGAAGCTGCTCGGCTTCGAGACGAAGACCGTCGCCGAGGTGACGCGCGACTACCTCTACCTCGGTTTCCGCGGCGACGACCGGCTCTACGTCCCGCACGAGCAGATCGGCAAGGTCTCGAAGTACATCGGCGCCGATGCGTCCGCGCCCGCCCTCTCGAAGCTCGGGGGCAAGGCCTGGCAGAACCTCAAGGCCCGGGCCAGGACCGCGTTGCGGGAGCTCGCCGGCGAGCTGCTTGCGCTCTATGCGCGGCGGCAGCAGGCCCCGGGCAACGCCTACGACCTCTCCTCCGACTGGCTCGAGCGCCTCGAGGCGGAGTTCCCGTACCGCGAGACCGAGGACCAGCGCGCCGCGATCGAGGCCGTCAAGGAGGATCTCGAGGCCCCGCGGCCGATGGACCGGCTGATCTGCGGCGACGTGGGCTTCGGCAAGACGGAGGTCGCCGTGCGCGCGGCCTTCGCGGCCGCGGTCAACGGCAAGCAGACGCTGATGCTCGTACCGACGACCGTCCTGGCCGAGCAACACTGGAACACCTTCCGCGAGCGCTACCGCGACTTTCCCGTGCGCGTCGAGATGATCTCGCGCTTCCGCCGCCCGGCCGAGCAGAAGCAGGTGCTGGCGGACTTCGCCGCGGGCAAGGTCGACGTTCTCATCGGCACGCACCGCGTCCTCAGCCGCGACGTGATCCCGAAGGAGCTCGGCCTCGTGATCGTCGACGAGGAGCAGCGTTTCGGCGTCGCGCAGAAGGAGCTCCTGCGGGCGCTGAGGCTCGAGGTCGACGTGCTCTCGCTGACTGCGACGCCGATTCCGCGCACGTTGCACATGTCGCTCTCGGGCCTGCGCGACATCTCGGTGATCGAGACCCCTCCGGAGGGGCGGCGTCCGATTCGCACCTACGTCGGCGAGTACGACGACGAGCTGGTCAAGGCAGCGCTCGAGCGCGAGCACGCGCGAGAGGGCCAGTCCTTCTTCCTCCACAACCGCGTGGAGTCGATCGACGAGGCCGCGGAGCGCCTCCGACAGCTCGTGCCGGGCCTGCGGGTGCTGGTCGCACACGGGCAGATGCGCGAACGCGAGCTCGAGGAGCGAATGCACGCCTTCCTCCGAGGCGACGCGGACGTGCTCGTCTCGACGACGATCATCGAGTCCGGGCTCGACATCCCGGAGGCCAACACCCTGATCGTCGAGCGCGCAGATGCGCTCGGCCTCGCCCAGCTCTACCAGATCCGAGGGCGCGTCGGCCGCTCGGACGTACCGGCCCACGCCTACCTCTTCTACCCCGACTCGCGTGAGCTGACGCCCGAGGCGCGCGCGCGGCTCGCGACGCTCGCCGACCACACCGAGCTCGGGGCGGGATTCGCGATCGCGATGCGCGACCTCGAGATCCGCGGTGCCGGCGACCTGCTCGGGGCGGAGCAGTCCGGCCACGTTGCGGCGCTCGGCTTCGAGCTCTACGTCGAGCTCCTCGGCGAGGCCGTTGCCGAGCTCTCCGGAGAGCGGCGTCCGGCGGCCCGCCCGGTGCGCGTCGACGCGACCGTGAACGCCTACGTGCCGGCGACGTACATCGAGGCCGAGGCGCTCAAGATCGATCTTCACCGGCGCCTGGCGCTGACCGACTCCGAGGACGAGCTGCGCGAGCTGCGCGCCGCGACCGAGGACCGGTACGGCCCGCTCCCGGAGCCGGTCGAGAACCTGTTCACGATCCAGGAGTCGAAGCTGAAGCTCGCACGCGTGGGTGCCGACTACCTCGTCTTCCGGGGCGGGAAGACCACCGTCGGGCCGCTCCTGCTCGGCTCCGACGAGCTCCGCGCCCTCCGCGCCGAGGTCGACACTGCGGTCTACACGAGCGCCCGACGGGAGGTCTCCCTGCGTGACGAGGATTTTTCCGGAGCAACCCGACTAGTCGCTGCTATACTGGGTGCGCGCCAAGCAGCCTGAGGAAAACCGCTGCACTTGGCGCATTTTCCATGAGACGACTTTCTGTGATTCTTTCTTGTGCGGCGCTCGTTCTGCTGGTCGCGGCCTGTGGTAGCAGCAACAGTTCCGGCGATGTTCCGAGCGACTCGGTGGCGGTCGTCGGCGACCAGTCGATCAGCAAGTCCGACTGGAATGCGCTGATGACGCAGACGCGCCGGAACTTCGCCGCCACGAAGCGCAAGTTCCCGGCCGCCGGCACCGTCGCGCTCGCGAACCTCAAGGCCAACGCGACCCAGTTCCTGATCCAAAGCAGCGAGTACCAGCAGGAGGCCGACAAGCTCGACGCCAAGGTCAGCGACAAGGACGTCGACGCGCGGCTAGCCCAGATCAAGAAGCAGTACTACGCCAATCCGCCGGGCCAGCCGCCGGCGAGCGCCGCGGAGATGGACAAGCGCTACCAGCAGGCTCTGAAGCAGCAGGGGTTCACCGACGAAGAGGTTCGCTCGGGGATCAAGCTCCAGCTCGTCCGCGAGAAGGTCTTCCAGAAGGTGACCTCCGACGTGAAGGTCTCGGACGGCGACATCAAGAACTACTACGACAAGCACAAGGCGACCTACGAAACGCCCGCTCAGCCCGAGAGCCGCGCCGTCCGCCACATCCTGGTCAAGCAGAAGGCGCTGGCCGAAAGCCTCTACCAGCAGCTCAAGGCGAACCCGCAGAAGTTCGCGCAGCTGGCGAAGAAGTACTCGACGGACACCTCGTCGAAGGTCAACGGCGGGGAGCTCCCCGGCGGCGCGATCAAGGGCCGCACGGTGCCCCCGTTCGACAAGGTTGCCTTCTCGATCAAGACGAACGCGATCTCGCAGCCGGTGCACTCCCAGTTCGGCTGGCACATCATCCAGGCCACCGGCCCGATCAAGCCCGGCAAGCCCGCGACGCCGACGCCCCTCTCGCAGGTGAAGGAAGCGATCCGCCAGCAGCTGCTCGCCTCGGACCGGAACACGGAGATGCAGAGCTGGCTGAACGGGATGAAGAAGACGTACTGCAAGAAGATCGGCTACGCGCAGGGTTACGCGCCCCCGCCCGGGCAGGATCCCTGCAAGACGAGCTCGACCTCGACCGGCGCGGCAACGACCACCGGCTAGCCCGTGGCCCTCGGCGAGACGCTGCTGGAGCTTCAGCAGCTGACCGAACGGCTCCGTCGTGACTGCCCCTGGGACCGGGAGCAGACGGCTCGGACGATCGTCCCGCACACGATCGAAGAGGCCTACGAGGTCGCAGACGCGGCGCTCGCCGATGATCGCGCGAAGCTGCTGGACGAGCTCGGCGATCTGCTCTTCCAGGTCTACTTCCTCGCGCTGCTGCTCCAAGAGCAGGGCGAGGGCGACCTCGAGCAGGTCGCGCGGCGGGTGCACGAGAAGCTCGTCCGCCGCCATCCGCACGTCTTCGGTGACACGGACGCTCCGACGGCAGGCCGTGTGCGGGAGAACTGGGAGCGGATCAAGGTGGGAGAGGAGGGGCGCGAGGGCATCTTCCACGACGTTCCCGAGGCGCTTCCGGCGCTCATCCAGGCGCGGAAGGTGCAGCGCCGCGCCCGCGACGTCGGCTTCGAATACCCGGATCTGGCCGGCGCGCTCGCCGATCTCGAGTCGGAGCTCGCGGAGCTGAAGGCAGAGCTGACAGACGACCCGGCCCCGGAGACGGAGGCCGACCGAAGGCATTTCGAGGAGCTCGGCGATCTCCTGTTCGCGGTCGTCAACGTCGGCCGCCGGCTGAACGTCGACCCCGAGCTGGCCCTGCGCTCCGCGACGGCCCGGTTCCGGGCCCGCGTCGAACGCGCCGAGCAGCTCGCCGCGGAGGAGGGGAGCTCGTGGGCCGAGCTCCCGCTCGATGCGCAGGATCGGTACTTCGACCAGGCCAAGGAGGCACTGCGCTGAGCGGGATCGCCTCGATCCACGCGCGGCAGATCCTCGACTCGCGGGGAAACCCGACCGTCGAGGCAGAGGTCGTGCTCGAGTCGGGCGCACACGGCAGGGCCGCGGTGCCGTCCGGGGCCTCGACCGGCGTCCACGAGGCGCTCGAGCTGCGCGACGGCGGGGACCCCTGGGGCGGGAAGGGCGTCTCGAACGCCATTGCGAACGTCCGGGGTGAGATCGCCGCGGCCCTGCGCGGCCACGACGCCGCCGACCAGCGAGGGGTCGACGAGCGGCTGATCGAGCTCGACGGCACGCCGAACAAGGGCCGTTTGGGCGCGAATGCGATCCTCGGCGTCTCGCTGGCGACGGCGAAGGCGGCCGCGGCCGAAGCAGGCCAGTCGCTCTTCCTCTACCTCGGCGGCGAAGAGGCGCGCACGCTGCCGGTGCCGATGCTGAACGTGATCAACGGCGGCGCCCACGCCGAGAACTCGATCGACCTGCAGGAATTCATGGTCGTGCCGGCCGGCGCGGACACGTTCGCGGAGGCGCTTCGGATCGGCGCCGAGGTCTTCCACTCGCTCAAGGGCCTGCTGCACGAGCGCGGCCTGGCGACAGGAGTCGGCGACGAGGGAGGCTTCGCGCCCGACCTCGGCTCGAGCGAGGAGGCGATCGACGCCGTGCTCGAGGCCGCCGAGCGTGCGGGCCACCGCGAGCGGGTCGCGATCGCGCTCGACCCGGCTGCGACGGAGCTGTACCGCAACGGGCGCTACGCGTTCGAAGGCCGCGAGGAGGACGGCGCGGGAATGGTGCGCTTCTGGGAGGAGCTGGCCGAGCGGCACCCGATCGTCTCGATCGAAGACGGCCTCGCCGAGGACGATTGGCCCACCTGGCGGGCGCTGACCGAGGGCCTCGGCGACAGGCTTCAGCTCGTCGGAGACGACCTCTTCGTCACGAACGTCGAGCGCCTCCGCCGTGGCATCGACGAGGGCGTCGCCAACGCGATCCTGGTCAAGGTGAACCAGATCGGGACGCTGACCGAGACCCTCGACGCGATCGAGCTGGCGCAGACGAGCGGCTACGGGGTCGTCATCTCGCACCGCTCCGGCGAGACCGAGGACGCGACGATCGCCGACCTCGCAGTCGCCACCAACAGCGGCCAGATCAAGACCGGCGCCCCCTCACGGGGCGAGCGCACGGCGAAGTACAACCAGCTGCTCCGGATCGAGGAAGAGCTGGGCGGCGGGGCGCAGTACCCGGGCTGGGACGCCTTCCCTCGCTTCCGCCGTTAGGGTCGGGCGACCGGGGACGGGCGAGCTACCCTGAGCGGGTGGCCGAAGCAACGCGTCGAACGAAGATCGTCGCCACGATCGGCCCCGCGTCGGCCGACCGCGACGTGCTCTCCGCGCTGGCCTCCGCCGGCATGGACGGGGCGCGGCTCAACCTTTCGCACGGGACGCATGACGAACACCGCGAGCGGGCGCGGCTCATCCGCGCCACCGAGGCGGAGCTGGGGCGGCCGATCGCCCTGATCGCCGACCTGCAGGGACCGAAGCTGCGGATCGGCGACCTCGACGCACCGGTCACGCTCGTCCGCGGCGAGGAGATCATCGTCGCCGCGGCCGAGTTCTGCAGCAACGGCGAGCTCCCGATCAGCCCTGCGGTGATCAGCGAGGTGCTCCAGCCCGGGCACGAGGTGCTGATCGACGACGGGCTGGTGCGCTTGCGGGTGGACGAGGTCGACGCCGGACGCGCCCGCTGCGCCGTCCTCATCGGCGGGGTCGTGTCCTCGCACAAGGGCGTGAACCTGCCGGGTGTCCCGATCCCGATCCCGTCTCTGACGCGCAAGGACATGGACGACCTCGAGCTCGCGCTCGAGCTGGGCGTGGACTTCGTCGCGCTCTCGTTCGTGCGCTCCGCGGCCGACGTCCGCGACCTTCACGCGCTGATCGAGCAGGCCGGCTCGCCGGCGCACGTGATCGCGAAGATCGAGAAGTCGGAGGCCGTGGACGCGCTCGACGCGATCCTCGAGGACGCCGACGCGGTCATGGTGGCGCGCGGCGACCTCGGCGTGGAGATCGGCCCCGCGCTCGTGCCGCTCGTCCAGAAGCGGATCATCACTGCCGCCCTGGAACGCGGCAAGCCGGTGATCACGGCGACGCAGATGCTCGAGTCGATGGTGCACCAGGCCGAGCCGACGCGCGCCGAGGCCAGCGATGTCGCCAACGCGATCCTCGACGGCAGCTCGGCCCTGATGCTCTCCGGCGAGACCGCGGTCGGCCAGTATCCCGTCGAGTCGGTTGCCTACATGGACCGGATCGCGCGCGCCATCGAACCGAGCCTCGGCTACCGCCATCAGCTGCCGGAGGCGAGCGAGGAGCCGACGGTCGGCCAGGCGATGTCGAACGCGGCCTGCGACCTCGCGGAGGCACTCGGGGCGAAAGCGATCCTCGTGCCGACCTACTCGGGCCGGACGGCCTCGGTGGTGGCGCGGCTCCGGCCGCGGCGGCCGATCATCGCGCTCACCCACCACGACTACGCGCTCCGGCAGATGGCGTTGGAGTGGGGGGTCTCGGCGTATCTGATCCCCGAGTGCGCCGACTTCGACGCCCTGCTCGAATGTTCCCTCGCCGCGGCCCGCGAGAGCAGCCTCGTGGACGAAGGCGACCGCGTCGTGGTCACGGCGGGCACGGCGGTCAACATTCCCGGCACGACGAACCTGATCAAGGTCGACGTCATCTAGTTGCGGGTCGGGCTTGACGGAACGTCAAGCCCTCCTAGAGGATCCGCGGTCGCCGCGGCGAAGCCGCCCGCGTGGCCAAGCGGACCCGCACGCCCCGGCGTTCCCGTTTCGCGCTGCGCTGGCTCGCCGTCGGCGCGATCCTTCTCGTCGGGTTGCTCTACGCGCGCCCGCTGCGGAGTTACCTGAGCACCAAGCACGACCTGGCCAGGCGGGCCGCCGACGTGCGTGCGCTCAAGTCCGAGCGGCGCGCGCTTCAGCACCGCCTCGCCGAGTCATCGAGCGCAGAGGCCCTGACCAAGCAGGCGCGGCGGCTCGGCCTCGTGCGCCCGGGCGAACGGCTCTACATCGTCAAGGGCGTCTCCGCCTGGCTCCACGGCACTACGATCGAGCGTGGTGGACGATGATCGCGCAATCGTCGAGCGGCAGATCGGCCGGCCGCCGCGGGCGTTCCGGTCCGTCGCCGTCCGCTGCCCGTTCGGCCGCCCGGCGATAACGGAGCAGGCAGCCTTCGACGAGTCGGGCGAGCCGTTCCCGACGACCTTCTACGTCACCTGCCGCCATCTCGTGGCGGCCATCGCCCGGCTCGAGGCCGCGGGCGGGGTCGGGCGCTGGAGCAGACTGGCGCAGGAGGATCCGGCGTTGCGTGAAAGCGCCGAGCGTGCCCACGCGGAACAGCGGCGACTCCGTCCGGAGCTCCCCGGCGGCATCGGCGGCCAGACCCGTGCCGGCGGGCTCAAGTGCCTGCACGCCCACGCGGCCTTCGCGCTCGCGCGGCCTGGATACGAGCTCGGCGAGCGGATCGTCGCCGAGGTGGACCCGCTCTGGCCGGCGCGCTGCTGTTCCGCCAAGCCCTCCTAGTAGCATCGCCGGCGATGCCGACGGTGCTCGAGACCACGCGCCACGAGTGGCAGGAAGGCCATCGCCGGCTCCAAGCGGCGGCCGCCGACCGCCCTCGCTACGCCCGCCTGCTTCGGGAGACGGACATCGTGCTCGAGGAGCTGCGTCGTCGCGTCGGTCAGACGTTCACGCTGGACGAGCTCGCGGCTGCCTACGGCCAGTCCGACCGCTGGGCGCAAGAGGCCGTCGCAGAGCGTGATCCCGCGCCGGGGTGGCCGACCCGGGTAGCAACCGTCCAGGAAGCCGCTTTCCACATCTACTCCCGCGGCGCGGCCGACTACCGGCCATGAGCAGCATCGACCGCCGGCGCAGGCGGCGACCGGCGCGGCGCAGGCTCGTGTGGTGGCTCCTCGCGGGCGTCGTCGTCTTCGCGGTCGGGGTCGCACTGGGCCAGGCCCTGAACGACAATCCCAAGCCGGGCTCGACCACGACCCAGAACCAGACCTTCACGCTGCCGCCCGAGTCTTCCACCGTCACCGTGACGACGCCGTGAGCCGGCGATGTTAGAAAACAAAAGCTTTGGGTAGATTTGCAGCCGGATGGTGCGAGACCCCTCCTCAACTCGTCCTGCGGCTTCGGGCGAGCCGGATTGGCTCACGCTCGGACAGGCCGCGAAGTACCTCGGCGTCGCCCAGAGCACGATCCGCAAGTGGTCCGACCAGGGGCGTGTCCCGGCTTTTTACACACCCGGCGGGCACCGGCGGTACCGTCGCGGCGACCTCGACGTCTTTCTCCAGCGCTCAGGCCCGACCGGCGGCGTCGGACCGACGGTGTTGATCGTCGACGACGACGAAAAGCTCCGTGAGTACGTGCGGGTCAACCTCGAGATGGAGGGCTACACCGTCAGGGAAGCGGGCAGCGCGGAGGAAGGGCTCGGCGTGCTGGAGGAGACGACGCCGAACCTCGTGCTCCTCGACGTGATGATGCCCGAGGTGGATGGGTGGGAGATGCTCCAGCGCGTGCAGGAGCGACACGGGATCGGAACGATCCCGGTGATCATGTTCAGCGGGAAGGTCGACGAGCAGGATGCGGACGAGGCGGCCTCGCGGGGAGCGCAGGGCTTCATCGGCAAGCCCTTCAACCCGCAGGAGCTGATCGACCAGACCAAGCAGCTGCTGCCGCGCTGATCACGCTCGACCGGCACCTCGAGCGCTGGGTCGTCCAGCATCGGGTGGGCTGGCTCAACTGGCTGTTCGTCGACCTCTCGCGGATCGGCGCGGATGGGCTCGTGTTCGTCGTGGCCGGCGCGGTGCTGGCCGTTCTCTGGCGTCGCCCGTGGCTGTTCGTGTTGGTGCTGACGGCCGATCTCGCCGCCGACGGCCTCTCCTACGTGCTGCGGCAGTGGATCGGCCGTGACCGCCCGCCGCTCGTCTATCCGGAGCCGAGGCCGCTCGTCGGCATCCCCCACACCGGGGCATTTCCTTCCGGCCACGCCGCGACCGCATTCGCCTGCGCCACATGTCCTCGCCTGGGCCTCGCCGCGGCTGCGGGTTCCGGCCTTCGTGCTGGCGGCCGCGATCGCCTGCTCGCGCGTCTACGTGGGCGTGCACTGGCCGCTGGACATCCTCGGCGGCGCGGTCCTCGGCGTGGCGGTCGCTACAGCTCTTCTGACGCTCGTAGCAGGCCGGCCACGATTACGCCCAGCGCGGCCAGCAGGCTGATCCAGATGCCGATCCCGCGACCGGCCGGGGGAGGGATCGAATCCGGGATCGAGATCAGTCTGACCAGAACGAAGATCGTCGCCAGCGAGCCGAGCGCGATCACGATCAAGCTCTCCGGAATCGATGGCGGAAGCTCGAAGCCGAACTCCCGGGCCGCCACGAGGGCCAGGATGGCGAGCCCGATGAAGAACACCAGCTTGCCGAGTGTGCCCGTGTGCCAGCCGATCACGGCGAGCGTGGGGCCGGCTGTGTCAGGCCCCGAGTACCACCCGGTGAACGGCGCAATCGTGAGGACGAGCGCCGCGACCCAGGTCAGGCGGCCGCCGAGGGCCCAGAACCCGGTCGCCGGCCTGACGAACGCGTCCTCGTCCGGCTCGAAGTACGGCTCGTCCTGCTCGGGGGGCGGGAAGGACTCGGGCGACTGCAAGGCGCCAAGTATGACCGCTAGAGACCGAAGAGCCGCTGGATCTGGTTCCAGATCACGATCGAGAGGCCGATGCTGGTGGCGATCACGGCCGTCAGCGCGAGCCAGAACCGCAGCCGCGCGAGGTGCCGCTCGCGGGTCCGCTCCTCGCGCACCCGCCGCTTGATCCGCTGGCGCCGGTAGTTCCGCTGTACTGCCGTCGGGTCGAGCAACTCCTCTTCGACCGGCTTTCGCTCCGGCAGGGCCATACCGGGAGTCTAGAGGGCCTAGACCCCGGACGACTCCGCTGTCGCCATACTTCTGCGAAAGGGGGCAAGGATGGCTGTGGCCAGGGATATCAGCGACGTTGCCGGCCTCGACCAGGCGCTTGCCGAGATCGTCGAGCAGGCCGCCCTGCTGACGGAGGCGGACGTCGTCGTGGCGCGACTCAGAAGCGACGGCGCGGGCTTGACCGCGCGCGCCGTGCACGCGTCTTCTGCAGCGCTGCAGGCCGAGCTCGAGGGGTCGCGGATCAGCGCCGATTCGCTTTCGGCGGACGGCGCGGACGACCTCGTGCAGCTGTCACGGTCGCTGCGTCTCGTCGCGGACAAGCTCGGCGCGACCGCCGTACTGCAGCTCCCGATCCGGGTCGGCGACACGCTGATCGGCTCGCTCGAGCTCATGCGCCGCCGAGGCGCCTTCGACGATCGGGAGCGTGCGCTTGCTCACACTGCGGCCGGCCAGGTCGCGCTGGCCCGCCGCGCCTTCGGCGAAGGAGCCGACTTGCGCGGATCGCCGCCCGACCCGCTCGAGCTGGCAGGCGACGCGCTGGCGGCCGGTTCGGACGAGGCGCGGACTGCCGACCAGGTGGCGGCGCTCGCCGGCGAGGCCACCGGTGCACAGGCCTGCCTCCTCTGGCGCTACGAGACCGAGGGGCCGGTGATGGTGGCGCTCTGGGGGCCGACAGTCACTGCGGCACCGGTGGTCGCACACGACGCCCTTCGGCGGGCGCGCGCCTCGACCGATCCGATCTCGAGCGAGCGGCTCGAGGGCCGGCTCGGCGGCGGTTCGCTCGCCACCCTCCAGCTCGGCCAGCCTCCTCTCGGGGCGCTCCAGCTCGCCTTCGGGGCTGAGCGGGAGCCGGACGAAGCTCAGCTGGCGAGGCTCGGCACGTTCGCCGTCCGGGCCGCGCACGCGCTCCGCGCGAGCGAGCGCAGGCGAACCCTCGCGGTCGAGCTCGTCCGCACCCGGGCGCTGCTCACCGTCGTCGGGCAGGCGATCGCGCAGCTCTCGCTGGCCCACACGCTCGAGACCGCGGTCGAGCGTGTGTGCGAGCTCTTCGGCGTCGACCGGTTGGCCGTCTACCTCGTCGAGCAGGAAGGAGGTGCGCTAGAGCCGGCGGCCGCACGCGGCCTCGCGGGACCGCACGTGCCCATCGGCCAGCGCTTGCTCGAGCTCGCGCTCGGGCCGGCCCGAGCGCACGGCATCCTGCACGTCCCCGACACGGCGGCCGACCCGCGCCTGGCGGGCGTTCGCGACGCGCTCGAGGAGGTCGGGCTGGAGGCGGCGGTCGCCGTGCCGCTCCGAGCACGCGACGAGCTGGTCGGGCTGCTGGCCGTCTACCCCGAGCGTGGCCGCGACCTGACCGAGAACGAGGAGTCGCTGCTGCGCGCCCTCGGCGCTCAGCTCGCCGTCGCGGTGCAGAACGCGGCCCTGCACGAGAGGGCGGAGCGACTCGGCGCCGAGCGCAAGGAGGCGCTGGATGCCGAACGCGAGGCCGCCAAGCGCCTGCGCGCGCTGTACGAGATCTCCCGGGCGTTCGCGGAGAGCCTGTCGCTCGATGCGACGTTCGAGGCCGTCGCGAGGACGATCGTCGAGTCACTCGACGTCGATGCGGCGGCGCTGCGCATGCCCGACGGGCGCGGCACCTCGCTCGTCCCGGTGGCGGTCCACGTGCGGGAGGACCGCCTGGCCGAGCCCCTGCGGGCGGTCCTGTCGCTGCCTCAGCCGCTCTCGCCGCTACTCACGAGCTTCTTCCGGAACGGCCAGGCGCGCGTCCTCGACCCGGAGAGCGCCGGTGCGCTTGGCCCGGCGCACGAGCCGCTCGTCCCCTTCCTCGAGAAGGGCTCGTCCGCCGCGATCATCCCGCTGACGACGCAAGCCGAGATCCTCGGCACGCTGACGCTCCTCTCGCTCGACTCGGATCGCCCGATCGCCGGGGACACGCTCGACGCCGCCGTCTCGGTCGCCGGCCAGGCCGCGCTGGCACTGGACAACGCACGCCTGTATCAGCAGCAAAAGGAGTTCGCGGACTCGATGCAGCGCTCGCTGCTCCCGCGCACGCGTCCGCAGCTGGCGGGGCTCGAGGTGGGCGACGTCTACGACTCCTCCGCCCGCGTCGACGTCGGCGGCGACGTCTACGACTTCCTCGAGCTCGCGGACGGGCGTCTGGCCGTCGTTCTCGGCGACGTCACCGGTCATGGCATCGATGCTGCGGCAGACATGGCGATGGCGAAGTTCGTCTTCCGCTCGCTTGCGCGGGAGCATTCGGAGCCCGCTGAGTTCCTCGCGGCGGCGAACGAGATCGTGCTCGAGGAGATCGAACCGGGGAAGTTCATCACGCTGCTCTACCTGACCGTCGACGCGCGGAAGGGGGAGCTCGCGTGCGCCAGCGCCGGCCATCCGCGGCCGAGGCTGCTCCGCCGGGGCGGTACGCCCGAGCCCCTTGACGTCGGCGGGCTGGCGCTCGGGATCGACGGCGGCCAGCACTACGAGGAGGCCCGTGTGCGGCTCGAGCCCGGGGACGCCGTCGCCCTCTTCACGGACGGGCTGGTCGAGGCGCGCCGTGACGGCGAGCTCTACGGCGAGCAGCGCCTCGACGACGCGCTTACGGCGAATGCGGGGCTCCCGGCGCAGGAGCTGGCAGACGCCCTGCTCGCCGATTGCCTCGCCTACGGCGGCGAGCTGGCGGACGACTGCGCGATCGTCGTGCTCAAGAAGCGCGGGTGATCGACCTCCACCGGCGCGACGGCCGGATGCTGCGGATCGGTCATCGCGGCGCGGCCGCGCTCGCGCCGGAGAACACGATCGAGTCGCTGCGCCTCGCGCTCGAGCTCGGCTGCGATCTCGTCGAGTTCGACGTGCACGACGTCGACGGCACGCTCGTGCTCGTCCATGACCCGCCGACCGGGCCTGTCTCGGGACTGCCGACCTTGGACGAGGCACTCGAGTTCCTCGCCGAGACGGATTCGGGCGTGCACCTCGATCTGAAGGCCCGCGGCGCGGAGGAGGCTGTCGCGGATGCCCTTCGCCGGCACGGGCTCGTCGGGCGCACCGTGATCAGCTCGTTCCGTCGGGAGACGCTGCGCGCGCTCGCGGCGACCGAACCGGGGCTGCGACTGGGCCTGACCTACCCCGAGGATCGGCGTGGGCTCTCCCAGCGGCGGGTGACGGCGCCTCTCGCAGGCGCGGGCCTGGCGCTGCTCAGAGCCGCGCTTCCGCCTCGGGTGTCAGGCCTGCTCCGGCGGGCCGGCGCGAGCGCCGCGATGCTGCATTTCTCCGTGGCCACCAGATCGGTGATCACCCGCTGCCATGCGCAGGGAGTGCCCGTGCTCGTGTGGACGGTGGACGACCGTGCCCAGGTGCCCCGGCTCGACGCGCTGGGCGTCGACGGCGTAATCACGAACGATCCGCGGATCTTCCGAGGCTAGACTTCTCGACGCGATGAGGAGGATCGGTCTCGCGCTGCTCTTCGTGCTCGGACTCGGCGCTGCCGGCGGGCTTTCCGCCGGCGTGGTCGCAGCCACGGGAACGACGACGGGAACGACGACGGGGACGACCACGACCGCTCCGCCGCAGACGATCGCGCCCGGCGTGACGATCGGCGGCGTGGACGTCGGCGACCTGACCTCGGCCGACGCGCTCGCCAAGGTCAACGCGAGCTTCTCGGAGCCTCTCGTACTCATCGCGCCTCGCTCCCGACTGGTCGTGACGCCCAAGCGGCTCGGGGCAGTCGCCCAGGTCCGCCCGGCCGTGGCGCGGGCGCTCACCGCGGCGGCGGGCACCGCGATCAAGCTGCGGGTGAAGCTCAATCGCGCGCGAACGGTGAGCTACCTGGCCGTCGTCGCGCGCAGGTTCGACCGCACGCCGAAGGACGCAGAGCTCGCGCTCAGGCATCTTCGTCCGTGGGTGAGCAAGGATCGCGCGGGCCGCGTGCTGCGCCGGGAGCGGGCGATGGCAGCCATCTTCACGGCCATCGCGGCAAACGAACGCCAACCCCTGCGGCTGGAGTTCCGCGAGCTGAAGCCCGCTGTGACGCGCTCGGCGATCGGGCCCGTGATCGTGATCTACCGGGGCTCGAACCGCCTCTACCTCTACGAGGGAGCGCTCTTCCGGCGCGTCTTCGGCGTCGCAACCGGCCAGTCGATCTACCCGACCCCGCTCGGCCGCTGGTCGATCGTGGTCAAGTGGCGCAACCCGTGGTGGTATCCGCCGAACTCGTCGTGGGCGAAGGGAGAGAAGCCGATCCCACCCGGGCCGGGAAACCCGCTCGGGACGCGCTGGATGGGCCTCTCGGCCTCCGGCGTGGGCATCCATGGCACGCCGGACGACGCCTCGATCGGCTACTCGGCGTCTCACGGCTGCATCCGCATGCACATCAGCGACGCCGAGTGGCTCTTCAACCACGTGAACATCGGCACGACGGTCTTCGTCGTCTCGGCGTGACGTGACCTCGCGACTCAAGCTCGGCGCGCAGGCAGTCGCAGTCGCGCTCGTGCTCGGGTTGTTCGCGCTCCTGATCTGGAAGGTGGCGCAGGGATCCCACAAGGAGGCCGCGCCCGGCAAGCCCGCGCCCGACTTCACGCTGAGCCGCATCGGAGGGCCCGGCGACCTGCAGCTGTCGTCTCTTCGCGGGAAGGCGGTCGTGCTCAACTTCTGGGCCTCGTGGTGCTCGCCGTGCAAGCGCGAGGCGCCCGCGCTCCAGGCTGTCTCGAAGACCTGGGGCAAGCGCGTCGTGGTGCTCGGGGTGGACGTGAACGACTTCCAGGGCGACGCGCGCGGGTTCATGCGCAAGTACGGGCTGACGTACCCGGTCGTGCACGACAACAAGAATGTGACCACGCCGAAGTACGGTCTCACGGGCCTGCCCGAGACGTTCTTCCTCGATCGTCGCGGTCGGATCGTCGAGCACGTGCCGGGCGAGGTGCGGGCGGCAGATCTCAACAGCGGCGTCGAGAGGGCGTTACGCGCGTGAGGCTCGCCGCGCTCGTCCTGGCGGCGCTGCTGCTGGCCGCTCCGGCGGCGGCGAGCGAGCGTCATCCCAGTCAGGGCGAGCTCGAGAGCCAGCTGATGTGCCCGATCTGCGCGGGCGAGACCCTCGCCCAGTCCGACTCGCCCGCGGCGCAGCGGATCAAGGCCTACATCGCGCGTCGGATCGCCGCCGGGGCCACACGGAGCCAGATCAAGGACGAGCTCGTTGCGCAGTGGGGCCAGCGCATCCTCGCCGCTCCTCCGCGGCACGGCTTCAACCTCCTGGCGTGGGCCTTGCCGCTCGTGGGACTCGTGGGCGCCGCGGGCATCATGGGGCTCCTGGCCTGGCGCTGGACCCGGGTCCGCGAGCCGGCGCCCGTACCGCGGCAATGGGCGCTCGACGGGCACCCGCTCGAGCCGGAGGAGGAACGCCGGCTCGACGAGGAACTCCGACGCTTCGATGCTTGAACGAACAGGCGTAGCGTTCCTCGCCGGCGTCGTCTCCATCGCCTTCCCGTGCGTGCTCCCGCTCGTCCCCGGTTACCTCTCCGCGATCTCGGCAGTGGAGGTCGATCGTCTCGGCGAGCGGGGAGTGGCCCGGCGAATTGCCGTCGCGAGCATCCCCTTCGCGGTCGGGTTCACCGTCGTCTTCGTCGTGCTCGGCGCCGCGGCGGCAGCGCTCGGAGGCTGGGTCGACCAGGAAACCCGAAGCAAGCTGGCCGGCTTCGTGCTCGTGGTTCTGGGCCTGGCGCTCGCGGGGCTGCTGCCCTGGCCGGAGCGAATGCTGGCACCCGGCACGATTGGTCGCGCGCGTGCGAGCGGCTCGCGGGCGCTCCTCGGCGCTGCGTTCGCGGTCTGCGCGGCCCCGTGCGTAGGCGTCGTCCTCGCCTCGATCCTCGTGCTCGCGGCCGACTCCCGCACCGTGGTGCGCGGGTGCGTGCTTCTCGCCGCCTACTCGCTCGGGATCACCGTCGCCTTCGTCCTGATCGGGATCGCCTTCGGCAAGGCGATGACCGCCTTCCGCTGGGTGCGGGATCACTACACCTGGATCCGCGTCGCGAGCGGCCTCACGCTCGTGGTGCTCGGCCTTCTGCTCTTCTTCAACCGCGACTGGTGGCTGAACGTGCTCATGAACCGCGCCCTGAGCGCGATCGGGCTCGACCAGCTCTAGCAGGAGGGCAAGCCCTTCTAAAGCTTCGGCGGCGGCAGCTCGAGCGACCCCGAGGCGACGATCCGCGCCGCCTCGTCCACCTGCGCGAGCACGGAGCCGACGTCCACGCCTCGGTGCTCGGGAGCGAACGCGGCCAGTCGCCGGGACGCCTTCTCGAGCTGCCGCTCGCAGCCGACGCGGTTGCCGCGCCCGGCCTGATACCAGGCGACGGTCACGTGGACGAGCCCCTGGTAGAAGTCGCGCTCCTCCGGCTCGGCCGCCCGCCAAGCGTCCTCGAGCTCCTCGTGGGCGGCGAAGAACTCTCCGCTCCGGATCAGGTCGAGGCCGGTGTCGAGCTTGGTCATGCCGTTGGAGCCTAGGCCCGACAATGGTACGTTTGCCACGTGGCGACGATCCTGCTGGTGGGGGTCGACCTCTTCTTCCGCGGCAAGCTGGAGGGGCTGTTGCCGGGGCACCACCTCGTGACGGTGGACAGCGTCGACCCGCCGGACTGCGTCATCACCGACATCGCCCGTGTCGATCCGGACGAAGTCGCCGACGCCTATCCGGAGGTTCCGATCCTCGGTTTCGCCAACCACACCGACACGGCCGGGCTGCGACGCGCCCACGCCGCCGGGTTCGATCAGGTGGTCGTGAAGGCTGCCCTGGACGAGCGTGCGAACGAGCTCGTCGAGGAGCTGACCGCGTCACTAGACTGACTCGTCGTGACATACATCATCGCCGAGCCCTGTATCGACATCAAAGACCTCTCGTGCGTCGACGTCTGCCCGGTCGACTGCATCCACGAGTTCGAGCGGATCCTCATCATCGACCCCGAGGAGTGCATCGACTGCGGCGCCTGCGAGCCGGAGTGCCCGGTCGAGGCGATCTTCCCCGAGGACGCGCTCCCACAGAAATGGGAGCCGTTCGTGAAGATCAACTACGCCTTCGGTGAGGGCGCGGACGTGATCAACAAGCTCACGGACGAGTACGCCACGGAGCACAACGTCCAGAACGAGCCATTGGAGTAAAAACGCGCGCACTGGGCACCCCCTCCCTCGAATCCGACCGAGGAGGGATCGAATGCCTCAGCAAGCCTGGAACGCAAAGCGCGAGCGGCAGTACGAGCACATCAAGGAGAGCGAGCGCAAGCAGGGGCGCTCGACCAAGCGCGCCAAGGAGATCGCGGCTCGAACCGTCAACAAGGAGCGGGCGCGCAGCGGTGAGGCCGAGGAGTCGTCTCGGACGTCACGGCGGGACATGTCCTCGAGCCGCCGCGGCGGCCTGCGCTCCGGTACCAACCGGCCTCGAGGCCGCACCAAGGAGCAGCTCTACAACGAGGCCAAGCGGATGAACATCCGGGGCCGCTCGAGGATGAACAAGCAGCAGCTCCAGCGCGCGGTCGACGGCAGGAAGTAGTGGCTGGCTATTCTCCCGGCGTGAGGCCGGACACACTCGACCACGTCGCCCTCTGGGTGGCCGAGCGAGACCGAATCGCGGGCTTCGTCACCGAGCGGCTCGGGATGCACGTCGTCGACCGCACCGACGCGTTCACGCTCGTAGGCTCGGACGCACGACGGGGCAAGCTGACGCTCTTCGGAGCCGAGGGGCCGCGGGAACAGGGAGCGCTCAAGCACGTCGCACTGCGGGTCTCGAACCTCGACGACGCGCTCGCCGAGCTCGACGGCACGAAGGTCGAGCGGCCGCGCGCGGGTGAGGTGTACTTCGACGTCGCCGAGGGCTTGCGCCTGGGCCTCGTCGAGGCGCCGACCGAGGTCGAGTACGACCTGGATCACGTCGCGCTCTGGTCGCGCTCGCCCAAGGAGACCGCCGACGAGTACGCGCGCCTCGGCTTCGAGCCCGCTGCTCAGGGCCCCGCCGGCGCGCCGCGTGTCGAGGCCGGCGGTGCGTTCGTCGAGTTCCACCAGGGCGAGCCCGGAGATCCGGAGAAGCCGCTCCTGAACCACCTGGCGGTCAAGGTCGACTCGGCGGACGAGCACATCGCCGAGGCCCGCGAGCTCGGGCTCGAGATCGCCGACATCGTGGACGCGGCGAACACCTACGCCGTCTTCGTCTGGGGCCCGGAGCGCGTCAAGGTCGAGTACGTCGAGCACAAGCCTGAGTTCTCGCTGACCTAGATGCTCCTGATAGCAGGCGCCGGGATGGCGGGCCTGTGCGCGGCTGCGCGCGCCCGCGAGCTCGGTTCCTCTCCGGCAGTGTTCGAGAAGGGATCGCGCCCCGGAGGCTCGATGCTCCTCTCCAGCGGGGTCGTCTGGCGCTACCGCTCGTTCGACGAGTTCCGCGCCCAATGCCCGGGCGGTGATCCGCGCCTCCAGGAGCTCGTCTACGAGCGGCTGGACGAGGGGCTCGACTGGCTCGAGGCCCTCGGTGCGCCCGTGGTCGAGCGGGAGACAGGCAACCCGCTCACGACCGGCGTCCGGTTCGACCCCGCCGGCCTGACCGAGGCGCTCGTCCGCGCCGCGGGCGACGTGCGTCTCGGCGAGCCCACGCCGGCCGACGGCGAGCCGCTCCTGCTCGCGACCGGCGGTTTCCAGGGGGATCCGGAGCTCGTGAGCCGGTTCGTCAAGCCCGCGGCCACGCTGCGGCTGCGGGCAAACCCGTGGAGCGCCGGCGACGGCCTGCGCGCGGGGCTCGAGCGCGGTGCCGGGCTCACCGGCGGCCTCGACGAGTTCTACGGCCGGAACATGGCCGACGTGGACTTCGCCGAGGCGGATTTCGTTCCACTGGCACAGGTCTACGGCCGCTTCTCCCGGATCCTCAACGAGCGCGGTGAGGAGTTCGTCGACCACAACGAGGTCTCCTGGTCCGAGATCGACCTGGTCCAGGCGACCGCCCACCAGCCGGGCGCGCGGGCGTGGTACCTGCTCGACGAGGAAGCGCTCGATGAGCGCGTCCGCGGGCGGTCGGTGCGAGAGCTCGTCGCTGAGGCGCCCACGCGCGCCGATCCCGCCGAGCTCCCCTTCAGGGCGCCGGACGAGGCCGTGGTCGCCGTTCGGGTGGCCGCCGCGATCACGCACACGATCGGCGGCCTCCGAGTCGACGAGGGAAGCCGTGTCCTGGACGAGGCCGGGTCGCCCATCGACGGGCTCTATGCGGCCGGAGCCGACGTGGGCGGAATCTCGACAGGCGGCTACGCCAGCGGCCTGGCTTCCGCGCTCGTGCTCGGCCGCGCCGCCGCCGAGAGCGCGGCTAGGTGAGCGGCTGCAGGTAGGCGCAGCGCCGGGTGTCGCCCGGGAGCGGGGAGGGGGCGACCTTGGTCACGAAGAGCCGCTCGTCGTCTTCCTCGACCTGCTCCCCCACGGAGGGTGCCTCGCCCTCGCGCTCGCGCAGCTCGTAGCCCGTCGCCTTCCAGACGAAGCGCAGATGGGTCATTTGGCGCTGCCCGTTCTCCATCTCTAGATGCTAACGGTCGCTCGAGGTGCGGTTGGCTCGACCGGTCAGTTCAGACGGAAGCGCGGGCGAAGCCCGCCCTTCCTGAAAACGGCACCGCAAGCGGCGCCTCAGCCGTGCGCCACGTAGGGCGGGAGCACCACGCGGACGACGGTGCCGCCGTCGTCGCCCGCCTCGACGTCGAGGCGTCCGCTCAGCGTCCGCGCCCGCTCTTCCACCTCGTCGAAGCTCGCTCGCCGCCGCTCGCCCGCCCCATCGTCGGCGATGACCGTCTCGACGCTGCCGTCGGCGCGCTCGGCGACCCGGATCGAGACCCGCGTCGGCGGTCCACGCCGAAGCGCCTGGTTCACCGCGTCACGGATGATCTGGTAGAGGCCGACGCGCGCGTTCTCGGCCAGCGCGTCGGCGGCGTCCACGTCGAGGTCGACCTGGATCCTGTTCGCGAGGCCGACCTGCTCCGCGAAGGCCTCCATGGCCGGGGCGAAGCCCTGGTCGCGCAGGACGACGGGCTCGATGTTGAACGAGAGGTCGCGTAGGGAGCGAATCGTGTCCCGGTGGCGTTCGAGGGCCGACTGGGTCACGCGCGTGGCCTCTTCGAGGCGGTTCCCGCCGATCGATTCGATGGCAGCGTCAAGCATCAGGCTGATCCCGGCGAGGGATTGCACCGGCCCGTCGTGGAGGAACAGCGCCAGACGTCTGCGCTCTTCCTGCTCGGCCGTGATCAGCTGGTCCGAGAGCCGCGCGCGTTCGGCCTCACGGACCTGCGCCTCGGCGAGCAGCCGCGTGTTCTCGACGGCCCTCGAGGCGAAGTCGGCCAGGAGCCGCGCCCGCGCGAGCTCCTCGCGGTCGAGCGGGTGCGACCGCACCAGCCGCAACGCCCCGATCTCCTCCCCGCGGATCCGCAGCGGCAGCAGGACGGCGTTCTCTGCCGGCGCCGAGGGCACGGTCTGGCCCGGGGCGAGCAGCGACGCCTTGGCGCCGAAGAGCTCCTTCGCCTCGCGCCTGGTGCGCTCGAGCACCTGCTCCGGTTCGTGGGTTGCCGTGATCGAGCCCATCGACTCGATCAGCGCCTCGAGGAAGCTCGACTTGTCGACCAGCTCCTCCTCGACGACCTCGTGGCGCCGCCGCTCGGTCACGATCAGGTGAAAGGCGAAGCCGGCAGCGCCGATGATCGCGGCTCCAAGGCCCACGAACGCAAGCCAGCTCGAGCCCAGTGCCAACCCGACGACCGAGGCGACGGCGGCTGCCCCGACCGCCGCGACGATCAGCGCGGCCTTAGTCGATGACCGCGTCACGAAGGGCAATCGCGACGGCGTGCGTGCGCGTGTCGGCCTCGAGCTTCGTGAGGATGTGGCGCACGTGGCTCTTCACGGTCTCCTGGCTGATGAACAGGCGCGCGGCCACATCCGCATTGGACATGCCGTCCGCGAGCAGCTGGAGGATCTCGCGCTCGCGCGCCGTCAGCATGCCTTCGCGGTCGCCGGAGAGGAAGGCCGGCATCAGCGCAGGGTCGACGAAGCCCTCGCCTGCGACGACCTTGTCGATCGCCTTGAGCAGGGTCTGGTGCGGCGCCTCCTTGAGGATGTAGCCCTTCGCGCCCGACTCGAGCCCGCGCCCGAGCAGGCTGCGCTCGCTGTACGCGGTGAAGATCAGCACCGCCGTCCCCGGCACTTTCTCCGTCAGGAGCTTGGTCGCCTCGAGCCCGTCCATGCCGGGCATGCGCACGTCCATGATCACGACGTCGGGCTTGCGCCGCTCCGCCAGCGCCACCGCCGTCGCACCGTCGGCCGCCTCGCCGACCACGCGGATGTGCGGTGCGCGCGAGAGCGAAAGTCTCAAGCCCTCGCGGACGACCTCGTGGTCGTCGACGATCAGGCACGTGATCTCTCCATTGGTGCGCTCTGGCGCCTGCTCACTCACGGCACGCGGATTGTATTCGGAGAGTCGGCGTACGCCTAAAGCGTCAGGGCGAGCTGCTCCGACTCGGGGGCGGGCGCGAGCCGTCTGCGACGCCGGTCGCGGATCCCGTGCTTGCGCGTCAGCTCGGCCACCTGCGCCCGGAGCGGCTTCGTCTCCGCGGCGCCCAGGTAGGCGCGGCGGGCGTAGAGGCGTTCGTAGTGCGGAAGCTGCTCCGGGAAGTCCTCCGCCAGCGCCTCGAGGAAGTGCTCGCGGGTGCCCGGCCGCAGGAAGAGCACGTTGGCCCACACCCCGCAGGCGCCGGCTGCCCGTGCCTCGCGGACGACCTGCTCGATCAGCTCCGGCCGGTCGGAGATGCCGGGGAGGAGCGGCGCCATGCCGACGCTCGCCTTGACGCCCGCGTCGACGAGGGTCTTCAGGGCTCGTAGCCTTTGGCGCGGGTGGGCGGTCCCGGGCTCCGTCTTTCGCCAGACCTCGTCGTCCAGGGTCGGCACCGAGAACGTGACCGACACTTCCACGCGTCTGGCCGCGTCCGCGAGCACGTCGACGTCGCGGACGATCAGCGGCCCGCGGGTGATGATGCTGAACGGGGTGCCCGCCCGACCCAGGGCCTCGATGCAGCCGCGCGTGAGCCGGTAGCGGCCCTCGGCCGGCTGATAGGGGTCGGTGGCAGCTCCGATCGCCACTGGCTCGTTCCGCCACGAGGCCCGGGCGAGCTGGGCTCTAAGCACTTCGACCACGTTCGTCTTCACGCGGATCGAGCGGCCGTAGCGGTCGTCGTGGGGCCGGTCGGCGCGCAGCTCGAACGCACGGACGTAACAGAAGGTGCACTGGTGGACACAGCCCATGTACGGGTTGAGCGACCAGTCGAACGGCATGCCCTTGACGCGGTTGAGCGCCACCTTGCAGGGCTCCTCTCGGTACTCGATCCTCACGCCCGAAGTATAGAACACACGTTCGCTTCGGCGCGGTGCGACACTGCCGCCGATGCCGGAGCTGCCGACAGGAACGCTGACCTTCGTCTTCAGCGACGTCGAGGGTTCGACGAGGCTGCTTCGTCAGCTCCGCCACCAGTACGGCGCTGTCCTCGCCGAGCACCAGCGGCTCATGCGCGAGGCCTTCGCCGCCCACGGTGGGCACGAGGTCGATTCGCAGGGAGACTCGTTCTTCGCTTCGTTTCGCCGCCCTCGCGACGGGGTGCTCGCCGCGGTGGACGCCCAACGGTCGCTGCTGGAGCATCCGTGGCCGCCTGGCGCCGAGCTGCGCGTGCGGGTCGGTCTCCACACCGGCCCGGCCGAGGTCGCCGACGGGCGCTACGTCGGCCTCGCAGTCCACCGGGCCGCGCGACTGTGCGCCGTGGGACACGGCGGGCAGATCCTGATCTCGCAAGCGACCGTCGCGCTTCTCGAGGACGACGCAGACGACCTCTCCGGCATCGAGCTTCGCGATCTGGGCGAGCACCGGCTGAAGGACTTCGACCGCCCCGTCCGGATCTACCAGCTCCTCGCGCCGGGCTTGCAATCCGACTCGCCGCCGTTGCGTACGGCCGGGCCAGAGCCGGAGCCCGCGTCGGTCCCGGCGATCCGCGCGTCGGATGCCGACCGGGAGCGGACGATGGCGGCCTTGCGAGAGCACACAGCCCTGGGTCGCCTGACGCTCGAGGAGTTCTCGGAAAGGGTCGAGAAGGCGACGACAGCCACCACCCTCGACGAGCTGGACCAGATCGGCCTGGATCTTCCTCCGTCGGTTCAGCCGGAGCGTCCGCGCCGGCGTCCCAAGCGCTTCACCGGCGTCTTCTTCAGCGACACCGAGCGCACGGGACGCTGGCGGCTGCCGAGGTTCAGCTTCGCGCTCGTGTTCGTGGGCAACGCCGACCTCGACCTCAGGCAGGCCGAGCTCGGGGACTCGGAGGTGTCGTTCACCGCCTTCATGCTCTTCGGGAACATCGATCTCTACGTGCCGGAAGGCGTTGAGGTGGACTTCGGCGGGGTGGCCGCGATCGGCCACCGCCGCGAGCACGGCCGGGACGTTCCCCCGCAGCCGGGCGCGCCGTTGCTGCGTGCCCGCATCTTCTCGCTGTTCGGCACCGCCGACCTCTGGCGTGTCCCGACGAGCTGGGCGAGCAAGACCTTCGGGGAGATCATGCGGGCGACGAAGCGCGGTGAGCACCGCGAGCTTCCTCCTTGACGGGCCTGCCCGCCGGGATCCGGCGCCTCACCTTCCCCTTGCCGCTCGGGATCGGGCACGTCCACTGCTACCTGCTGCCGGGCTCGGACGGCTGGACGCTCGTCGACACGGGTCTCGGGTTGCCCGACGCCGAGTCGCGCTGGGGGCCGGTGCTCGAGGAGCTGGACGCGCCGGTGGCCCGGATCGTCGTCACGCACTTTCATCCGGACCACGCGGGCGGCGGCGCGGATGCGGAGGCACTCACCGGGGCGCGTGTCCACCAGGGCGCGCACGACTATGACCAGTGCGAGGCGGTCTGGGGCAGCTCCGACTGGTCGGAACGGCTTGCGGAGTACCTGCAGGCGCACGGGCTCCCAGAGGCGCAGGCGAACGAGCTCCGACTCGAGTCGCGGCTCTTCGCGCCCTTCATCCGTTTCGCCCGCGACCCGGAGCGCCTGACCGAAGGGGACGAGGTCGACGGCTGGACGGTGCTCGAGCTGCCCGGCCACGCGGACGGGCACATCTGCCTCCTGCTGGACGGGATCCTCGTCGCGGGGGATCACCTGCTGACCAAGATCAGCCCGACCGTCGGCCTCTATCCGGACTCCCGCCCGGACCCCCTCGGGGACTATCTGGCCTCGCTCGAGCGCACGATCGAGCTGGCGCCGACCGTTGCGCTCGCGGGCCACAACGACACGGTCGAGGACCCGGTCGCGCGCGCCCGCGAGCTCATCGAGCACCACCGGCGCCGCCTCGACGAGGCGGTCAGAGCGCTCGGGCCGGAGCCTTGCAGCGCCTTCGAGGTCTCGCTCGCGCTCTTCGGCGAAGGGCTCGACGCCAGCAACCGCCGCTTCGCGCTCGCCGAGACCCTTGCGCACCTCGAACGGCTTGTTCAGGAGGGGCGCGTTGCGCGCAGTGGCGACGACAGCGCTGTTTCCTATACTGCGGCGTAGATCCAGTTGGACGACGAAAAACCGCCTAGTACACGCGCCCCGGAGAGCGGGGCGTGATCCTTTTTCTGGAGCTCCTCGGCGTCGCGGCGCTGATCTTGCTCAACGCCTACTTCGTGGCGGCCGAGTACGGGCTCGTAACGGCGCGCAGGACGCGGATCCAGGAGCTCGCCCAGAAAGGCGACCGCCGGGCCCGCGCGGTGCTTCGGATCGTGGCCGACCCGCCGCGGTTCATCGCGGCGATGCAGCTCGGCGTGACGGCGACGAGCCTGGCGATCGGTGCGCTCGGCGAACAGGTGCTCGCCCGGGTCTTCGACCCGATCTTCGCGTCGTTCCTCGCATTCGCGCTCGCCTTCTTGATCATCACGTTCCTGCACGTCGTCGTCGGCGAGCTGGTTCCGAAGGGAGTCGCTCTCGAGTACTCGGAGCGAACGGCTCTCGCCGTGTCCACACCGGTGCGAGGGTTCTTCGTCGTCTTCAAACCGCTGATCTGGGTCCTGCAACGGTCCAGCGAGGCGATCCTGAAGGCGCTCGGGCTTCGGCCTCCGGGCGGCGAGGTCGACGTCTACTCGGAGGCCGAGCTGAAGATGCTGCTCTCGCGCTCGACCGAGGAGGGCGAACTCGAGCAGCAGGAGCAGGAGATGCTCTACAAGGTCTTCGATTTCGCCGACAAGGAGGTCTCGGCCGTGATGGTGCCGAGGCCGGAGGTGGTCGCCCTTTCGATCGACCTCCCGCCCGAGGAGGCGCTGGCCGCGGTGATCGAGTCGCCCTACACGCGCTACCCGGTCTATCGCGAGACACTCGACAAGGTGGTCGGGATCCTGCACGTGCGCGACCTGTTCTCGGCGCTCGTCGACCGCGGGATCGCCGGCGTGCAGCTCGAGCAGCTCCTGCGACCTGCCTACATCGTCCCCGAGACGAAGGACCTGGCGGCGCTCCTGGCCGAGTTCCGCAAGGCGAACCAGCACATGGCGATCGTGGTGGACGAGTACGGCGACCTCGAGGGGATCGTCACGCTCGAGGACCTGCTGGAGGAGATCGTCGGCGAGATCGAGGACGAGTTCGATCTGCCGAACGAGTCGATCGAGCAGCTCGACAACGGCTGTCTGCGGATCCACGGCACGTTTCCGATCGACGACTTCAACGAGCAGTTCCACCGCTCGCTGCCGATCGAGGACTACCACACGATCGGCGGTCTCGTCTTCGGCATGCTGGGCCGCGCTCCGGAGCCGGGCGACGAGGTCCACGCCGACGGCACCCGGTTCAAGGTGCTGGAGGTGGAGGGCTCGCGGATCGAGCGGCTCGAGGTCGAGCTGCTGCCGCAGGAGCCCGGCGAGCACCGGCTCGAAGAGGCCTCGTAGCCAGGTATCCTCGGCGAAGAAGGGGTCAACAACCTGTGAGGAGATCCATGAAGCGCATCGTTTCCCTGCTCGCGGCCGTTGCCGTGGTCGCGGCCACGCTCTTTGTGGTCGTTCCGTTCGCTAGCGCGCGAACTGCCGCGACGACGATCAAGGTCACCGCCAAGGACTTCAAATTCGTGCTCTCGAAGAAGAGCGCGACGCACGGCAAGGTGACCTTCAAGGTCACCAACAAGGGCCACACACAGCACGACTTCAAGATCGCCGGAAAGAAGACGAAGCTGCTCGGCCCCGGCAAGAGCGCGACCCTCACGGTCACGCTCAAGAAGGGCAAGAAGTACACCTACATCTGCACCGTGCCCGGCCATGCCCAGCTCGGCATGAAGGGCAGCTTCAAGGCGACCTAGGTTCGAAGGGGCTCGAGGGCGAGAGGCGAAACCTCGCCGCCGGCGATCCGCCAGGCGGCGAGCTCGCCCGTCCCGAGCGACAGGATCAGGTAGGGGCGACCCTCCCAGAGTCCGATGTTCTCGACGTCCGTGCGCGAGGGGCGCGGCGGCGAGGAGACGTGGGAGTGGAAGACGGCGAGCTCATACCCCTCGTCCTCCAGGAACCAGTTCTCGGGCTCCGTCTCCAGCTCGAAGCGATACGGGCTGGCGGCGGCGTTCTCGGCCGCGATGTAGCGCTCGGCCACGCCGTCTCGGAGCGCCACGAGCCCGCAGGCCTCGTTCGGCTCCTCGGCCCGCGCGTGCTGCTCCAGCGCCGCCCGGATCTCCGCCCCGATCACCACCAGACGGACTCCTCCATCGCGAGCTCCGGGTCGCTCGCGTCCCAGAAAGGCGCGGAGAGGTACTTCCAGCCGGCGTCGGCCAGGATCGCGACGACGACCCCCTCGTCGAGCTCGTCCGCGAGCTTGCGCGCGACGTGGACGACGGCTCCTGCGGAGACTCCGGCGAAGACGCCCTCTCGGTCGAGGAGCGCGCGCAGCCCGGCCACCGCTTCGGCGTTCGAGACGAGCACCTTGCGGTCGAGCTTCGAGACGTCCAGGACCGGCGGCACGTAGCCGTCCTCGAGCGACCGGAGCCCCATCACCGGATCGCCGGGGAGCGGCTCGGCCGCGGCGACGACGACGTCCGGGAACGACTCGCGCACGCGCGCGCCGGCTCCCATCAGCGTCCCGCCGGTGCCGAGCCCTGCCACGAGGACGTCGACGCGGTCGAGCGACTCGGCGATCTCCGCGCCGGTGCCGTCGTAATGGGCGCCCGGATTCGCGTCGTTGCCGTACTGGAAGAGCATGTGGTAACGAGGCTCGCGCTCGGCCAGCTCGAGAGCCAGCCTGACCGCGCCGTTCGAGCCCTCGCCGGGCGGTGACTCCACGATCTCGGCGCCGTAGAGGCGGAGCAGGCGGCGGCGCTCCTCCGTCACGTTCGCCGGCATCACGCAGGTCAGGCGATAGCCCTTGAGCCGCGCCACGAGCGCGAGCGAGATGCCCGTGTTGCCGCTCGTCGGCTCGAGCAGCTCCCGGCCGGGCTCGAGCTCGCCGGCACGTTCGGCAGCCTCCACCATGGCGACCGCGACCCGGTCCTTGATCGAGCCGGTCGGGTTCTGCCCTTCGAGCTTCGCGAACAGCCTGACCTCGGGCTTCGGGCTCAGCCGCGGGAGCTCGACGAGGGGCGTGTCGCCGACGAGCTCGAGGAGGGAGGAAGCAGTCTCGCTAGCCACCGGCCATGGCCGGCAGGAGGATCACGGTCGAGGACTCGGCGACGGCAGTCTCCAGCCCGTCCTTGGTGCGAACGTCCTCGCCTTCGACGTAGACGTTCACGAAGGGCGCGAGCTCGTCGTCCTCGAGCAACTGCCCGCGCAGAGTGGGGAAGCGGTCCATGAGGTCGTCGAGCAGCTCTCGAACGGTGCCGCCCCTGGCCTCGACCTCGCGCGCACCATGGGTCTCGTTCCGGAGCGTGGGCGGGATCCGGACGCGGCTCAATGCCCGACCCCGGAGCAGAACTCGACGTAGTCGACGTAATCCGTGATCGTCGGGCTCTCGCCGCACACCGGGCAGGCCGGGTCGCGCCGGAGCTTCATCTCGTCGAACTCGCCCGAGAGCGCGTCGTAGAGGAGCAGCCGCCCCACGAGCGGGTCGCCGATCCCGAGCGCGAGCTTCAGCGCCTCTGCGGCCTGGATCGAGCCGATCACGCCCGGCAGCACACCCAGCACGCCTCCCTCGGCGCAGCTCGGCGCGAGCTCCGGTGGCGGCGGCTGCGGGAAGAGGCACCGGTAGCAGGGCCCCTCGCCCGGCTTGAACACCGTGACTTGGCCCTCGAAGCGGAAGATCGAGCCGTGCACGACCGGGATGTCGTGCCAGACCGAGGCGTCGTTGACGAGGTAGCGGGTGGGGAAGTTGTCGGCGCCGTCGACGATCACGTCCCAGCCGGGCTCGAGGATCCGCTCGATGTTCTCGGAGGTGAGCCGCTCGCGGAACGGAACCACTTCGACGTCGGGGTTGAGCGCCTCGATCCGTCTCCGCGCCGAGTCGGTCTTCGGCTCGCCGAGCGAGTCGGTCGAGTGGGCGATCTGGCGCTGGAGGTTGGTCTCGTCGACCACGTCCGCATCCACGATCCCCAGCCGCCCGACGCCCGCCGCGGCGAGGTAGAGCGAGGCCGGGGAACCGAGGCCGCCCGCGCCGATCAGCAGGATGCTCGAGTCCAGCAGGCGCAGCTGGCCCTCCTCGCCGACCTCGGGGATGAGCAGGTGGCGGCTGTAGCGGGTCGTACGCGCAGGGCCGAGCGTGCGCGGGAGCTCGGTCGGGAAGCCGCTTCGCTGCCAGTCCGTGTAGCCGCCTGCCAGCGAGATCGCGCGCTCGTAACCGAGCTCGGTCAGCGTCTTCGCCGCGAAGACGGAACGGTTTCCGGCCGCGCAGTACAGGAGCACCGGGCGCGAGCGGTCCGGCGCCGCCGCCTCGATCCTCGACTCCAGGTGACCGCGAGGCACGTGTACGGCGCCGCCGATTCGGCCCTGCTCCCACTCGTCCCGCTCACGGACGTCGACCAGCACCGGCGGGTCCTCGTCCGTGAGCAGGCGCTGCGCGCCCGCGGCGTCGATCTCCTCGATCTCCGCCCGGGCGGCTTGCAGCAACTCTCGGTAGGTGGTCGGCACGCTTTCAATTGTATAGCGGGAAGCGCGAGTGGCCGGGAGAACGGCGGCTATCGTCGCCGCATGACCCCGCGGGGCCGTGTCTTCTTCTTCGTCGCGCTCGCCGCGCTCGTCGCGTCAGGTGCGGTGGTGCTCGGCGTCGTCGCGACGCGTGATCATGTAGCGGCAGCGCCGAAGCCGCGCGCGGGCCAGCCGCCGCTCGCGCTCGACCTCGGCGTTCGCACCGATTCCGAGGCCCGCGCCCTGGAACGGGCACAGCGGCTCTACCGAGACAAGCGGTTCGGCGAGGCGAAGGCGATCTTCGGCCGCTACCACTCGCTCGAGGCGCAGGTCGGCTCAGCGCTCGCGTCCTGGCCCGACGGCAGCCTCGACAAGCTCCAGTCGCTGGCCTCCGAGCACCCGCGAAGCTCGTTGCTCGCGCTCCATCTCGGGCTCGCCTACTACTGGACGCGACGCGACGCGCAGGCGCTGATCACCTGGCGCGCCGCGCGGACGCTCCAGCCCGACACCTCGTACGCGGTGCGTGCGGGCGACTTCCTCTACCCCCAGTACGCGCCCGGCCTTCCGATCTTCGTGCCGTCGTTCCCGCTGCCCGTGCGTATCCAGGTGCTCGACTCCTCCCGGCAGCTTCCCGCGCTCCGCGAGGCGGCCGCGCGTGGTGGGGTCGACGAGAAGCTCCTCTACGGCGCAGCGCTCCAACAGCTGGGCCACCCGCGCTCGGCGGAGCAGCAGTTCGCGGCCGCCGCGCGCCTGGCCCCGCGCGACGCCGACGCGCGCACGGCTGCCGCGGTCGGCCTCTTCGACAAGCAGAATCCCTCGCGCGCATTCGGTCGCCTCGGGCCGCTCGTGCGCGTCTTCCCGCATGCCCAGACCGTCCGGTTCCACCTCGGCGAGATGCTGCTGTGGTCGGCGCAGGTCCAGGCCGCCCGCAGGCAGTTGACCCTCGCCCGGAACGAGGCCCCGAGGTCGCTGCTGGGCAAGGAGGCGGGGAGGTACCTGGCAGCCCTGAGAGGTGTTGGGACCCGTTGAGCGAAAAATGAGCCGTTCGGCCTATGGCGTCCGTCCGGCCGCCATGCGAGAGTGCCGCATCCCGCAGCGCCGCGTGCGGAATGTCACAAGCCCAGGAGGGATCGCAGTGAGCGAGCAGGGGGAACGGGCTAGACCGTCGACCATCGCCGAGGTGCTGGAGACGGACGAGGCCAAGGGGTTGCTGGAAACAGGCCGCGAGGCTGGGTCGCTGAGCATGGAGGAGATCGCGCTCGCGTTGGGCGAGCTCGAGCTCGACGCAGCGCAGGTCGACGACTTCTACCACGCGCTCGAAGAGCAGCAGATCGAAGTGGTTGACGGACGGGAGGAGGCGGAGCGGCCGGTCGAGCAGCCGCGTGAAGTCACCACCGACTCCCTGCAGCTCTTCCTGAAGGACATCGGCAAGGTCGACCTGCTGACCGCAGCACAGGAGGTCGAGCTGGCAAAGCGGATCGAGCGCGGCGAGCACCGCGCCAAGCAGGAGATGGTCGAGGCCAACCTGCGCCTGGTCGTCTCGATCGCCAAGAAGTACCGCAACCAGGGCCTACCCTTCCTCGACCTGATCCAGGAGGGGACGATCGGCCTGGTGCGCGCGGCCGAGAAGTTCGACCACCGCAAGGGCTTCAAGTTCTCGACCTACGCCACCTGGTGGATCCGCCAGGCCGTCGCCCGTGCCCTGGCCGACAAGGCGCGCACGATCCGGATGCCGGTGCACATCGTCGAGAAGCTGAACAAGATCGTCCGCTCCGAGCGCAAGCTCCGCGCCGAGCTCGGGCGCGAGCCGAGCTCGTTCGAGATCGGCCTCGACGTCGAGCTCTCGCCCGACGAGGTCGAGCAGATCCGCCGCAGCTCGCAGGCGCCCGTGTCGCTCGAGAAGCCGGTCGGCGACGAGGAGGAATCCGAGTTCGGGCACTTCCTCACCGACGAGAGCGAGCCGCTGCCGGACGAGGTGGCCGAGGTCGAGATGCGCAAGGCGACACTGAAGCGCGTGCTGGGGACGCTGAGCGCACGCGAGCGCCGCGTGCTCGAGCTCCGCTACGGCCTCAACGGCGAGCATCCGCGGACGCTGGACGAGGTCGGTCGAACGTTCAACGTCACGCGCGAACGGATCCGGCAGATCGAGAACCAGAGCCTGAAGAAGCTGCGGGCGCTGTCGGACTCGGTCGCTTTGCGCGACGTCGCTTAACGGCCTACGGCCTAGCCCGCGCACAGCTAGCGCTTCTAGGATCCGCCCCTCCGCTGCACGCTGGGTGGTGCGATGTTGCGCTGGTGCTGCGTCATTAGACTGCTGCGCCGTGGCTGAGGCCTGGTTCGACGAGCTCTCCGAGCTGCTGCGCATCCCCAGCGTCAGCGCCGACCCCGCCCGCGCCCGGGACGTCAACGACGCGGCGGAGTGGCTGGCCGCGTTCGTGCGCGCGGCCGGCGGCACGGCCGAAGTCGTCCAGACCGAGACGCACCCGCTGATCCTCGGCGACCTGCCCGCTTCGAACGGGTCCCGGGGTCAGACCCCGGGTCAGGTCCCGACGGTACTTGTCTATGGGCACGTGGACGTCCAGCCGCCCGATCCGCTCGAGCTCTGGGAGTCCGATCCCTTCACGCTCGAGCAGCGCGGCGAGTGGATCTACGGCCGTGGCGTCGCCGACGACAAGGGACAGCTGTACATGCTGGCCAAGGCGGCGGCGGACCTCGCCGCGGCCGGCGAGCTGCCGGTCAACGTGCGCTTCGCGTGCGACAGCGAGGAGGAGACCGGCGGCCACCAGATCGTGGACTTCCTGGCCGACGACGACCGGGGCGCCGACGCGGCGATCATCTTCGACTCGGGCATGACGAGACGCGGCGTCCCCGAGTTCGCGGTCGCCACGCGGGGGCTCGTCTACCTCCACCTGAGCGTCCGCACCGGCGAGCGCGACCTGCACTCCGGCATCTACGGCGGCGCGGCGCTGAACGCCGTGCATGCGCTGACGCAGATCCTCTCCGCAGTCCTTCCCCGGGAGGGCCGCATGCCCGACCCTCTGCGCGTCGGGATTGCGCCTCCGACCGAGGAGGAGAAGGCCGCCTGGGCCGAGCTCGTACCCGGGGCGGAGATGCTCGCTCAGGCCCGCGCGCGCCCGACCGATCCGGTCGCGGCGGAGGAGTTCTACCTGCGCACGACCGCCGAGCCGGCGCTCGACGTGAACGGGATCGTCGGAGGCTCGCCGATCCTGCAGAAGACGGTGCTCCCGGTCTTCGCCGAGGCCAATGTCTCGATTCGGCTGGCGCCGGGCCAGGAGGTCGAGACGATCGCGGTCGCGGCGGAGCAGCTCATGCGTGAGGCGGCGCCGGCGGGCGCCGAGCTCGAGGTGCGACGCCTCTCGGCGGCGCCGGCCGGCCTGGTGCCGCCCGATGCGCCGGCGCTGCTGCTCGGCCTCGAAGCGTTCGAGCAGGCGATGGGCACGCGGCCGCTGCTCGTGCGCTCCGGCGGCACGCTGCCGATCGTCCCCGCGCTCGTGGACAAGGGCATCCCGACGATCCTGAGCGGCTTCGCGCTCCCGGAGAGCAACATCCACTCGCCGAACGAACGGCTGCTCGCCGAGTACATCCCGCTGGGGATCGAGGTCTCTCGCGAGCTCTTCCGCAGCCTGGCGCGCCTCTAGCCTTTCCGGCGCCTTCTGCCCGAGAGGCCGAACTGAAATGCCATCCGGTTGTTCTCGCCGTCTTGGTCGGGCTACGCGCTTAAACCGAGGCTGGCTCGTCCTCGACCAGCCACGCGTGGCCGAAGCGGCGCATCTCTTCGATGATCGGGAGGAGACCCTCGCCCTTGGCCGTCAGCTCGTACTCGACGCGCGGCGGGGACTCGGCGTAGCTGCGCCGAACGAGGATGCCTTCCTGCTCGAGCGCGCGCAGCCGCTCTGAGAGCGTCCGCGGGCTGATCCCCGGGCACGAGTGCTCGAGCTCGGTGAATCGGCGCGCGCCCTCGGAGAGATCGTGCACGAGCACCGCCGTCCACTTCGCCCCGAGGATCTCGGCGCATGCCACGACCGAGCAGGTCGAGTCGTGGATGGGGTTCATCGTGCGCATTGCTACCGAATCGTAACCTCTAGGTAGGCTCGGCCCGCTCTGATCGACCTCCACTCCCACATCCTGCCCGGGCTCGACGACGGGCCGGCGACGCTCGACGGAGCGCTGGCGATGGCCCGATCGGCCGTCGAGGATGGAATCCGAATGCTGGCGGCGACACCGCACGTGCGCGACGACTACCCGACGAGCGCGGAACGCATGGAGGCCTCGCTGGCCGAGCTGCGGCGGTCCGTCAACGAGGCCGGAATCGACCTCGTGCTCCGTCCCGGAGGCGAGCTGGCCCTGGGGCACCTCGGAAAGCTCGAGCCGGACGAGCTGCGCCGCTTCGGGCTCGGCGGCTCCGAGCGCTGGCTGCTGTTCGAGTTTCCGTACGCCGGCTGGCCGCTCGGGCTGTCGCCGCTCGCTTTGCGGCTGAGAGAAGAAGGCTTCGGGCTTGTGATCGCCCATCCGGAGCGCAACGAGGAGGTGCAGGCCCGGCCGGAGCGCCTACACGACTTCGTCGACGCCGGGATGCTCGTGCAGCTGACCGCCGCTTCGGTCGACGGGCGGCTCGGACGGCGGCCGCGGGAAACGTCGCTCCTCATGCTCGAGCTCGAGCTCGCGCACCTGCTCGCGAGCGACGCGCACGCGCCTTCTGTCCGGGCCATCGGGCTCTCCAACGCGGTCGCGTCCATCGGCGACCCGGAGCTCGGCCGCTGGCTGACCGAGGACGTGCCCGCTGCCTTGATCGCCTCCGAGCCGGTCCCCGAGCGCCCGGTATCCGCTTCGCCCGGCCGCTCCCGCCGCGCGAAGCGACGCTGATACGCTCGCGCGCGGTGTCGAGGCTGGACAAGGAGCTCCGCGAGCGCATCGACGAGCCCGCCTCGCAGGAGGCCGAGCGAGAGGCGCGGCTCACCCCCGCCGAGGCCACGGCGCAGATGCGGATCAAGGTGCCCGCGCAGCGCAACGCGAAGCTGCGAACGGTGCTCGAGCGCGTGAACGCCGACGACGGGCTGAAGGCCTGGTGGCACGTCGCCAACGTCAACGCGATCAAGCGCCTCGGCATCAACGACCACTCCTGGGTCCACATCCAGATCGTCGCCAACATCGGCCTGCGCCTATTGCGCCTCCTCGCCAAGCGCGGGATCGAGCCGGCGATGGTCGAGGACTACGGCATGAAGCGCGAGGACGCCGAGGTCGTCGTCGTCCTTGGCGCGCTGCTGCACTGCGTCGGCATGAGCGTGCACCGCGACCGCCACGAGGACTGGAGCCTCTTCCTCGCCGAGCCGAAGATGCGCGAGCTCCTCGTGGGGATCTACGAGGAGCCGGAGCTGACCGTCGTCACGTCCGAGGTGCTACAGGCGATCACGAGCCACCGCGAGTCGGGGAGGCCGCTGACGCTCGAGGCCGGGATCGTGCGCGTCGCGGACGCCCTCGACATCGAGGAGGGCCGCTCCCGGATCCCGTTCGAACGAGGCAGCGTCTCGATTCACTCGATCTCGGCGGCGGCGATCGACGAGGTCGTGATCTCCGAGGGAACCGAGCGCGCCGTCTCGGTCGAGATCAAGATGAACAACTCGGCCGGGCTCTACCAGGTGGACGAGCTCCTCAAGGCGAAGCTGCACGGCTCCGGCCTCGAGCCCTACGTCGAGGTGGTCGCGCGCATCGAGAACGAGGCCGAGAAGAGCCTCGTCCCGCTGTATCGCCTCGAGTAGTTCGCAGGTGCTCTTGACAGATCGACAAACTTCAATACGATAGTCGTCGATATGTCAAACGCATCCGAGCTGATCGACTGCTGTGCGCCCCTTGGCGGCGAGGAGCTCGCTGATAGCGAGGCGGCTGCGACAGCGCAGTTGTTCAAGGCACTCGCCGATCCTGCCCGCGTCAAGATCGTCAACACGCTGGCGCGCAGCGAGGAACCGGTTTGCGCATGCGAATTCGTCCCCGCACTGGGCTTGGCCCAGGCGACTGTCAGCCACCACCTGAAGAAGCTGACCCAGGTCGGGCTTGCTCGAGCGCGAGCAGCGGGGGAAGTGGGCCTACTTCTCGCTGAATTCAGAGGTCGCCGCCGAATTGGTGAGCCTCGTTCGAATCCCGGAGGTTGTTTGATGGCTAGCGATACGACCGAAACCCTGCGCGAGCAGGTACGCGCCCGCTATGCCGAGGCAGCGATGCGCGGTTACCGACAGCGGTAGTTGCGGAAGCGGCTCATGCTGCGGCGATGCCGCGGCGAGCGCCGACTTCGGCGAGTCTCTCTACAGCGCGGAGCAGCGCGGTGCGATTCCGGACGCGGCCGCGCTTGCGTCGCTCGGCTGCGGTAACCCGACTGCCGTTGCCGACCTCCACGAGGGCGAGATCGTGCTCGATCTCGGCTCGGGTGGCGGAATCGACGTGATCCTGTCTGCGAAGAGGATTGGACCGACCGGCGTCGCGTACGGACTCGACATGACCGACGAGATGCTCGCGCTGGCACAGCAGAACGCGCGCGAGGCCGGAGTCGCGAACGTCCACTTCTTGAAAGGCATGATCGAGCAGATCCCGCTCCCTGCGAACTCGGTCGACGTCGTGATCTCGAACTGCGTCATCAATCTCTCGACCGACAAGGCCGCCGTGCTGAGCGAGATGGCCCGCGTGCTGAAGGCCGGGGGCCGGCTCGGAATCAGCGACGTGGTCGCCGAGGACCGACTCTCGCCCGAAGAGCGGGCCGAGCGGGGAAGCCATGTCGGCTGCATCGCCGGCGCACTTTCGCGCGGCGAGTACATCGCCGGTCTCGAGGCTGCCGGCTTCGACGAGATCGCCGTCGAGTTCACCCATGAGGTGGCGGACGGGATGCACGGCGCGATCGTCAAGGCGGTGAAGAGGATCGAGTCGAGGCTCGCCGCCCTGCCCGTCCTCGAGCCGGCTGCAAGCTCGGGCTGCTGCTAGAGGCGCTAGGCCAGGAGCTCGCGGCACTCGGTGCGCTCGTCTACCAGCTCCTTCGCGACGGGCCCGCGCGCTAGGTCTTCGCGACGGGCTCGAGCTTGTAGCCGACGCCGTAGCGGGTCTGGATGAACGTGTGCTTGGACGCCCGCTGGTCGATCTTCTCCCGTAGCCGCCGCACGCACACGTCGACGGTGCGGTCGCGATGGGTCGCGCGACGGCCCCAGATGCGCTGCAGCAGCTCGTCTCGGCTGGCGACGCGCCCGCGGTCGAGCGCCAGCGCGTGTAGGAGCCGGAACTCCGTCGGGGTGAGGCCGGCGTTCTCGCCGTCGACGAAGGCCTGCACCGAGCGCGGGTCGATCCGGAGCTCTTCGATCACGAGCTCGCTGCCCCGGTCCTCCTGGAGACCCCGCACGCCGCGCCGCGCCGCGGCCTGCACCCTCGCGACGAGCTCCTTCATCGAGAACGGCTTGACGATGTAGTCGTCGGCCCCGATCTGGAGCGCGTGCACGCGGTCGTGCTCGGTGCCGCGGGCGCTCACGACGAGGATCGGCGTGCCGATTCCTTCCGCGCGCGCCTGCTCGATCAACGACCAGCCGTCGAGGCCCGGAAGCATCAGGTCGAGCACGAGCACGTCCGGCCGCTCGTGTCGCAGCCGGGCGAGACCGACCTCGCCACCGCTGACGCGCACCGGCTCGAGCCCGGCGGCGGCGAGATGCTGGCCGATGCCCTCGGCGATCAGCTCGTCGTCCTCGACGATCAAAACCTTGGTCACGCGATACTCAGCCTATGCCGCGATCCGAGTACGACGAGCTGCGGGCGGGCTTCACGGCTGCGGTCTCGCACGAGCTCCGCACGCCGCTCGCCAGGCTTCTCGCGCTGCTCGAGTCGGCGGAGCTCCCCGGAGCAGACCTGCAGGCGCTCCTGCGGCAGGCTCATGAGGAGGTCGAGGAGATGACGGAGCTCGTGGACGACATCCTCTTCCTGAGCGAGCTCGAGCAGGACCGGGAGGTGGTCTCCCTCGGCGAGACGGAGGCCGCGCCGGTGCTGCGGGAGCTGGTGGCCGGGCTCGCGGAGCGGGCCGAGCTCGCCGGCATCACGCTCGACCTGCGCATCGAGGACGAGGGGCTGCGCCTGCCTCTGCGCCGGCGGATGCTGCAGATCGTGGCCGAGAACCTGCTCGTGAACGTCATCCGCTACGCCGGCGAGGGCGCGACCTGCACGATCACGCTGCGCCGAGAGGGAGACGACGGCGTGCTCGAGGTCGCCGACGATGGCACCGGCGTCCCCGACGAGGACGTCCCACGGCTGTTCGAGCGCTTCTTCCGCTCCGACCGCGCGCGCACGACGCGCGGCAGCGGCCTGGGTCTCGCGATCGTCAAGCACGTGATCGAGTCCGCAGGCGGAAACGTCGAAGCCCGCGGCGGGCAGAGCCGCGGGCTCGACGTTCGGTGCAGCCTTCCCGGCTGAGCTAGGTATGGACCTTGGCGAGCGTCTTCCGACCCGCCTTCTTGACTGCGTCAGGTAGCTGGACGAAGAGCAGCTTTGGCCCGTAGCTCTGGCCCTTGGTCAGAGCCCAGTCGACGAACTTCTTCAGCTCGGGCGCCTTGCTCGTCTTCTGCGGGATGATCACCCACGTGAAGGTGCAGATCGGATAGGCCTTCGGCTGTCGGGGGTTCGGGTCGACGGCCGTGAACGCGTTCTGGCTGTTCCTAAGCTTCTTGATCGAGTCGGCAGCGGCCCTGATCTGCACAAGGCCAGGAAGCTGGAACTTGCCCGCCCGATTCTTGATCTTCGCAATCGTGAACTTGTTCTTCAGCGAGTAGGCCACGTCGACGTACGTGATGCCGCCCGGGGTGGTCGTGAGCTTCCCGGCGACCCCGGAACTGCCGCGTGCGCCGACTCCGGCCGGGAAGTTGGGCTGCGTGCCCTTTCCAACCTTGTTCTTCCACGCCTTACTGACGTGGGAGAGGTAGTCGGTGAAGTTGTAGCTCGTCCCGCTGCCATCACTCCGGTAGATGGGCACGATCTTCTCGTGCGGGAGCTTGACCCCCGGATTGATCGACTTGATCGTCTGGTTGTCCCAGTAGTCGATCGTGCCGAGGTAGATGCTGGCCAGGATCGGCCCGGTCAGCTTCAGCCCGTAGCCGACGCCGGACACGTGGTACGGGATCGACGTGGCCGAGAACGCCCACGGGATCTGAACACAACCCTTGCAGGCGCTCGCCTGGTCGGGTGTCAGCGGTGCGTCGCTGGCCCCGAAGTCGACCGTGCGCGCCGTGATTGCGGCGATACCGCCACCGCTTCCGATGCCGCTGTAGGAGACTTGCGACGCGTGGTAGCTCTGCGTCCATTGCGTCACGAGCGGGACGACGAAGGTGCTGCCGGCGCCCGTCAACGTCCCGGTCTGCTTCGCGGACGCAAGACCGGTCCACGCGGTGAGCGTCACCGCCGCAACTGCCAGCACCGCAAGGACCGCGGCGATTCGTTTCCTAGTGACGTTCAAGTGTCTCTCTCCTCTCGTGGTGAGTGCACCACGAGTAGGGTCGCCGGGCCGCGCTGGACCGTGGGCTGAAAGCCGGTTGAGGTGCGGTAACGATCCGGTTACAGCCCGCTTGGGAAGCCGACAATCGGGTTAGCTTGCAGCCCCGTGAGCGCGGTTCCCACCACTCAGGCTCTGAGCGGCAGACGCCGCATGCGCGACTGGCTGGGAGACCGGCTTCTTCTGATCCTGACGCTCGGCGCGTCTCTCGCCGCAGTCGCAGTGATGGTGGCCATCATCTACAAGGTCGTCGACGCGTCGCGGCTCGCCTTCGGCAAATTCGGGATCTCGTTCCTCTGGGGCACCGTCTGGGACGCGAATCCGGCCAAGAACATCTTCGGCGCCGGGACGCTCATCTACGGCACCGTCGTGACGTCGATCATGGCCCTCGTGATCGCGGTCCCGCTGGCGATCGCGATTGCGTTGTTCCTCAGCGAGCTGGCGCCTCGCGCGGTGCGGGGGGTGATCGGTCCGCTCGTGGAGATGCTGGCGGCGATTCCGAGCGTCGTCCTCGGGCTCTGGGGGATCCTCGTCCTAGGGCCCTTTGCCGCGGACCACATCGAGCCATGGCTGCAACGCTGGTTCGGCTTCCTACCGATCTTCAGCGGGACTCCGTCTTCGAGCGGAGTCTTCATCGCCGGCCTCATCCTCGCGATCATGGTCGTTCCGATCGTCGCGAGCATCTGCAGGGAGCTGTTCCTGAGCGTTCCGCCTGAGCTGGAGGAGGGCGCGCTCGCCCTCGGCGCCACCCGGTGGGAGATGGTTCGTGGCGTCGTCCTGCACTCGTCTCGTCCGGGTATCGCCGCGGCGGTGATCCTCGGACTCGGGCGGGCGATCGGCGAGGCGATCGCGGTCACGCAGGTCATCGGCGCCGCCACGTCGATCAACGTGTCGCTGTTCGCTCCGGGAGACACTCTCGCGAGCCGCATAGCCGGGCAATACCAGGGAGCGGTGTCGAACATGCAGATCTCGGCGCTCTTCTACCTCGCTGCGATTCTGCTCGTGATCGGGCTACTGACGAACCTGCTGGCGCAGCTGATCGTCCGCCGCTTCGACGTCCATCGGGCGGGGGCATAGCGTGGCAGCGATCGAGCCGATCTTGACGCTGCAGGGCGACGGGCGAGCACGGCGGCGGCGGATTGTGAACTGGCTGGCCCAGGTGGCTGCGACAGCCGCAGCTCTGTTCGCGGTCGGCGTGCTCGGCGTAGTCGTCTGGTCAATCGCCAAGCGAGGCGCAGGCGAGCTCTCGTGGAGTTTCCTCACGAGCGATTTGCCGCTCTTCGGGCAGGCAGGCGGCGGGATCCTGCCGCTGATCGTCGGCTCGGCGATCCTGGTCGGAATCGCCACTGCGATCGCGCTGCCACTCGGGGTGTGCATTGCGGTTTTTCTGCAGGAATACGCCTCGCCGCGGGTGCGGGCCGTTGTTCAGCTCGCCATCGACCTGATGAACGGACTTCCGTCGATCATCATCGGCGTCTTCATCTTCGGCCTTCTCGTGTACGGGCATCCGCAGAGCGGGCTTGCAGCCTCCTACGGCCTGGCGATCGTGATGCTCCCTCTCGTGACGCGCGCCACACAAGAGGTCCTTCGGCTCGTGCCAAGCGCCCGGCGTGAGGGTGCCCTCGCCCTGGGTGTCAGCCGCTGGCGTGTCGTGGTCGGGATCGTGCTTCCAAGCGCTTTCGGCGGGATCCTCACGGGAGCGGTGCTCGCGATAGCGCGGGCTGTCGGCGAGACGGCGCCGCTCCTCTTCGCCACCGCGATCTTCGCGAACACGGTGCAGTGGGACCCGCGCCACGCGCTGCCCAACATGCCCGTTCAGATCTTCATCTGGTCTGAGTCCGCCGACCCCAACGACCACAAGCGCGCATGGGCCACGGGCTTCGTGCTGATCTTGTTCGTGCTCGCCACCAGCCTGCTGGCACGCCTTGCGCTTGCTCGCAGCCGTCGAAGGTTGGGCCAATGACCGGGGAGGAAGACGTGAGCGAGACGGTTACCATGCCTCCGATGAGGCCGGTCGACGTCGCCGAGCGGACAGACGCCGAGGCTCGGACCGTTGAGCCCGTTTTCGACATTCAGGCACTGAGTGCACGCTACGCCACGAACCTCGCGGTCAAGAACGTCGACCTCGAGATCTACAAGAACCTGGTTACCGCGGTGATCGGCCCCTCCGGCTGCGGCAAGAGCACCTTCATCCGCTGCCTCAACCGGATGAACGACGACGTGCCAGGTTTCGCGCTGGACGGCACGGTCAACTACCACGGAATCGACATCTACGGCAGCGGTGTCGAACCGATCGAGGTTCGGCGGCGGATCGGGATGGTGTTCCAGAAGCCGAACCCGTTCCCGAAGTCGATCTACGACAACGTGGCCTGGGCGCCTCGCGTCCTCGGCCTGAAGAAGGGCCTGGACGAGCGCGTCGAGAAGGCGCTGCAGAGCGCCGCGCTCTGGGACGAGGTCAAGGATCGGCTCAAGAAGAGCGCACTCTCGCTCTCCGGCGGTCAGCAGCAGCGGCTCTGCATCGCCCGGGCGATCGCGATCGAGCCCGAGGTCCTGCTCCTCGACGAGCCGGCCTCGGCCCTGGACCCGATCGCGACGCAGAAGATCGAGGAGCTGATGCGCGACCTCAAGCAGGAGTACACGCTCGTGATCGTCACCCACAACATGCAGCAGGCCGCGCGCGTGGCGGACCGCACTGCGTTCTTCAGCTTGGACGTCGACGAGAGCGGGCGCTCGGGCGTCCTGGTCGAGTACGACGAGACGACGAAGATCTTCACGGCGCCGTCAGACAAACGCACCGAGGACTACGTTACGGGTCGATTTGGCTAGTGGCGAAAACGTGAGAGTCACCTTCCAGGAAGAGCTCGACCAGCTCGAGGCGAGCCTCCAGGAGGAAGGCGCGCTCGTCCTGCGGGTGCTGCGCGGCGCGCTGAACGCCCTGGCTCAGCGCGACGTCGAGCTTGCGGACGACGTGATCTCGTTCGACGACGACGTCGACCGGCTCTACCTCCACATCGAGAACGAGATCGAGTCGCTGCTCGCGCGCCAGACGCCGGTGGCGACCGATCTTCGGCTCGTGCTCGCGATGCTGCACGTGAACCTTCACCTCGAGCGGATGGCGGACTACTCGGTGACGATCGCGAAGCTGACGAAGCTCGTCGCCGACGTCGAGCCCGACGCGATGCTTCTGCAAAGCCTGCAGGAGATGGGCGAGCGGGCCGAGGAGATGATCCGGGTGGCGCTCGACGCGCTGGCGAACCGCGACCTCCAGGCGGCGGAATCGCTCGTCGACCTCGACGAGCTGATCGACCGCTCGAACCGGCGCTTCGTCGAGCGCGTGGTCGAGATCGTCGCCGAGCCGGGCCTGCGGGAGTGGGTGCTGCGGATGGTGCTGGTCTCGCGGACGATCGAGCGGATCGGCGACCACGCGGTGGACATCGGCGAGCAGGTTGCGTACCTGCTCACGGCCGAGTTCAAGGAGTTCACCGACGCCTCGCACCCCGAACGCGCCTGAGGGATAGGGATAGGGGCTCGGCGAGTCGCGAACCGTCGGGCCGCCCCCGACGAGGAGCGAGTCTGCCGCCGAGCCCTGTTGGGGGAGGCGGAGGGCCGGGGTTCTGGGAGGCCGGCCCTCCGTCGACTGAACGACCGCTTCCGGGTTGGTGGGGGAGAAGGAGCGGTCGACTTGCGCCTTGTTCACACTCGGACGGACGGCCGGCGCGGCGGTTAGGCCCCTTTACGAAAAGTTCACCAGGGCGGCGGGTTGTGCGTCCAAGCACCGCCGAGCATCGTCGCCACGACCCGCACCTCCGGCAGCTCCTCCGGCTCGCACGTGAGCGGGTCGCGGTCGAGCACGACGAGGTCGGCGAGGAAGCCCGGGATGAGCTTGCCGCGCCTGCGCTCGTCGCCGGCCAGCCACGCGGGCGTGACGGTGCTCGCGACGAGCGCCTCCTCGACGGTGACCGCCTCATCTGCGTGCCAGGCGCCGCGGTCGTCCAGCGTCCGCAGCACACCGGCCCGGATGCCGGCAAGTGGATCGAGCTCCTCGATCGGCGCGTCCGAGCCGTTGACGAGCACTGCGCCGGAGTCGAGGAGCGAGCGGTAGGCGTACGGCAGGCTCGTCGTCCCGCCCCAGATCCGGTCGGCGAGGTCGCGGTCGGACGGTGCGTGGCTGAACTGCACCGAGGCCGTGATCCCGAGCTCTGCGAAGCGCGAGACGTCGTCGGGCGCGAGCAACTGCGCGTGCTCGATGCGCTGACGCAATCCGAGTGGCTCCCAATCGGCGCGGGTCGCCTCGAAGGCGTCGAGCGCCTCGCGGTTGGCGAGGTCCCCGATCGCGTGGACGCCGATCGGAAGGCCTGCGCGCGCGGCTCGGCGAATGTGCTCCTCCAGCTCTTCCTTGCTCGTGATCTGGACGCCGGACCCGTCGAGCAGGCGCGCCGTCTCGGAGCCGAGCGTGCCGTCCATGAAGGCCTTCAGGTAGCCGAGCTTCAGCAGCGGGCTGCCGAAGCCGCTGCGCACGTCCACGCCGGCGAGATCGTCTGCCTTCTCGGCCGGGAGCGACTGCCAGACGCGCAGCCCGAGCGAGCCCTCGGCGGCGAGGCGCTGCCAGAAGCGCAGCGCGCCGAGCCAGCCGTCCTTGTCGTGCACCGCGGTCACGCCGCGCGTGGCCGCCAGCTTCACAGCCGCGCGCATCGCCTCGACGTACTCGTCGTCGGTCGTCTCGATGTAGCGGTCGCGGAAGTTCCAGCAGGACTCCTCGCGCAGCACGCCGGTCGGCTCGCCGCGCTCGTCGAGCTCGACGACGCCGCCGGGCACCTGCAGATCCCCTTCGGCGAGGGCGAGCCCGGCCGAGTTGAGCCAGACAGAATGCGAATCGCGGGCCATCAGCGCGACCGGGCGGTCCGGAGCGATCGCGTCCAGCGTGGCCTTCGTCGGCTCGACCTGCGGCGACCAGTCTCCGCTCCGCCAGCCCCGGCCGCGCAGCCAGGTTGACCCTGGCGCGCTCTCGAGCGCGCCGCGCACGCGCGCGAGCGCCTCGTCCAGCGAGCTCGTGTCCTCGAGCCGGACCTCGTGCTCGGCCAGCGCCCAGGTGGGGAAGTGCACGTGCGAGTCCGTGAAGCCGGGCAGCACGCACCTCCCGCAAAGGTCGATTCGCTCGGGTCCCGGTAGCGCGGTCTCGTGCGTGCCGACGCCGCCGGCGATCGTGTCGCCCGCGATCGCGAGGCTGCGGGCCAGCGGCAGCGAGGGCTCCATCGTCCGGATGACGCCGTTCTCGAGGATCACGTGCCTCGGATCGTACGGCCGTGGCGCCGGGTAGGTGGGCCGCTACGCCGTCGGCGAGGGCTCGAGCCGCTCGGCCAGCCTGCGCAGTACCGCAGCGGACGTGGATCGGAGTGCGGCCACCACCCTCCGTTCGTGCTTGGCCGTCGGTGCTCCGAGCTGCGGGCGGTAGGCCGGCTCCACCGAGCTCCTGATCTTGTCTCGAGCCGCTTCACTCGCTACGAACAGTTCGAACATCTCGACCTCCTTCATATGAACCGATTCAGTTCCTATGCTATCTGAAACGGTTCAGACGAGCGTAGTATTCCGTCTATGGCGCATGAGGACGGCCGCCGGGTTCGCTTGCGAGACGTCGCAGAGCGCGCAGGCGTATCGGTCGGCAGCGCCTCGCAAGCCTTCGGCCGCCCGGAGCTCGTCTCCGAGGAGACGCGCAAGCGCGTGCTCGCGGCGGCGGACGCTCTCGGCTATGCCGGGCCAGACCCTGCGGCGCGGCGCCTGCGGACCGGGCGCGCGGGTGCCGTCGGCCTGATCTTCTCGGAGCGCCTCGGGTACCAGTTCACCGATCCGACCGCCCCCGCCTTCCTGCGGGGGATCGCCCGCGGGATGCAGGAGGCACCGACCGGCCTCCTCCTGATCCCGGATTCGCGCTACCGCGAGGAGGCCGCCCGGACGGTGAGAGAGGCGGCGGTCGACGGCTTCGTCATCTACTCCGCGGCGCAGAACGATCCGCGCGTCGAGGCCGCGCTCTCGCGTCGGCTCCCGGTCGTCACCGTCGATCAGCCGCGCGGGGCCGCCACGCCGTTCGTGGGCATCGACGATCGCGCCGCGGCGCGCAGCGCCGCCGAGCATCTTCGCGAGCTCGGGCACGAGCGGGTCGCGGTCCTCTCGTTCATCACGGCGCTCGACCCGTCCGGAACACTCGAGCTGGATCTCAGCGTCGAGCGGCTCGAGGGCTACAAAGAGGGCTTGGGCGAAGCCTGGGACCCGACGCTCGTGCGGACGTGCCGGCCGAACGCGCCCGAGCCGGCGCGAAAGGCCACCATCGAGCTTCTTCGTGAGCCGAATCCCCCGACCGCGATTCTCGCCATGAGCGACATGTTTGCGCTCGGCGCTCTCGAGGCTGCAGCCGAGCTGGGCGTCTCGGTTCCGGAGGACCTCTCGATCGTGGGGTTCGACGACGGTCCCGCGGCCGAGCACGCGACGCCGCCGTTGACGACGGTGGCCCAGCCGCACGAGGAGAAGGGATCGCTCGCTTCACGGTGGCTGATGAACCAGATCGAGGGCGGTGCTCCACCCGACGAGCCGCGCGCGATCCTGCCGACGGAGCTGGTCATCCGCGACTCCACCGCTCGTCCTCGCCGCGCCGCCGGGTTGGACCTTGACCGAGGTTCGCGAGGCGGCGGATGATCGCGCGATGACGCTCGTCGCTCCTCGCAGATCTCCCCGGCCGTTGCTGACCGCGGTGGTGCTGGTCGCGATTGCGCTCGTCGCCTGGATCGTGACGATCGACCGGATGCGCGGGATGGATGCGGGGCCGGGTACCGATCTCGGCGGGCTCGGCTGGTTCGTCGGCGTCTGGGTGACGATGCTGGCGGCGATGATGCTGCCCTCGGCGGCTCCGATGACGCTGATGTTCGCCAGGGTCTCGCGCACCTCGCCGACGTGGGTGTTCGTCACCGGGTACCTCGCCGCTTGGACGGCATACGGGCTCCTCGCCTACGGCGTCTTCCGGCTGGTCATTGCTCTGGGAAGCGAGTGGCTCGCCTGGGACCGCAACGGCCCGTACGTCGCGGGCGGGGCGGTCCTGGCCGCCGGCCTCTACCAGTTGTCGCCGCTGAAAGAGGCCTGCCTACGTCACTGCCGCGGGCCCTTCCACTTCGTCGTCCACGGCTGGAGGGAGGGTCGCCTCGGCGCGCTGCACATGGGCGTCGAGCACGGCCTCTACTGCATCGGGTGCTGTTGGGGGCTGATGGTCGCCCTCTTCGCTCTCGGAGTGATGAGCCTGTTCTGGACGGCCGTTCTCACCGCGGTGATCTTCGCCGAGAAGGTTCTTCCCTTCGGCGTCCTCCTCTCGCGCGGCGTCGCCCTCACCCTGGTCGCGCTTGGGATCTGGGTGGCCGCCGCGCCGGGCAGCGTCCCGGGCCTGACGGATCCCGGAGCTCCGGGCTCGCCGTCGATGCAGATGGGTTCCTGAGTAACCCCTTTCCGCGCTTTCGCGTTGTTCCTGTGTCTGCGAATCGAAAGGAGTTCTGAATGCTTCTCTGGATACTCGTGATCGCGCTGATCATCTTCGCCGTCGCCGGTGGCGTGGCCGTGAGCCACTTCCTCTGGCTGGTTCTGATCGTGGCGTTGATCGTGGCGATCGTCGCCGCGCTCTCGGGCCGAACCGCCTAGGCGCGCAACCTTGGCTCCGCTTCCGGGGGTAGAGGCGTGACGAGCGCCGCCGTCTGGCTGCTCCTGCGTCTGCGCCTGCTCGTCCTGCCGGCGTGGATCCTTCTGGCGGTCGTGGTGACGCTGCAGCTGCCGGCGTTCACGAACCAGTCGGAGAGCGACGTCGGCGGCATGATCGCCACCGGCTCGGAGTCGGTTCGAGTGGAGGAACGCGGCGTCCGCGAGTTCGGGACGCCGCTCCTCTCCCGCGTGGCCGTAGTCCAGCGCGACCCCAAGGGGCTCTCGACGGCAGCTCAGAAGCGCACGCTCGCGCTCGCCCTTCGAATCGACCGGCACCAGGAGCCGGTGCTGCACAGCATCGCCTTCGCGCTCCCGATCTCGAACGCGAAGAAGCTCGTGCCCTCCTCTCGGGAGCACGGGACCACCGCCATCACCTATCTCTATTACCGGCCGGGGGTCGCGCCGAGCGCCCAGCTCGCGCTCGCCCAGACCTACGCGCAGAGGATTCGCGCGCAGGGCGACCCCGTCACGGGCGTCACGGGCACGATCCCCGCGCGCGAGGCCGAGTTCCGGCAGATCGAGCGCGCCTTGCCCTATGTCGAAGCGGCCACCATCGCCCTGATCGCCCTGATCCTGCTGATCGCCTTCCAGGCCATCGGCCCGCCGCTCGTCACCCTCGGAGCTGCTGCGCTCTCGTACGCGATCTCGGTGCGACTACTGACCTGGATCGCCGATGCGCTCGGCGTGCAGGTGCCCCGGGAGGTGCAGCCCGTGCTGGTGGCGCTCCTCCTGGGCCTCACGACCGACTACTCCGTCTTCTTCTTCTCCGGCGTCAAGCGCAGCCTCGCCTCCGGAGAGCGGCGCGTCCGTGCCGCGGAGCAGACCACCCGGCTCTTCCTGCCGATCATCTTCACGGCGGGGCTGATCGTGGCCTTCGGGTCCGCCTCGCTGATCGTGGGCCGGCTCGGGTTCTTCCGCGCCTTGGGGCCGGGCATGGCGGTGACGGTGCTGGTGACGCTCGCGGTGGCGGTGACGGTCATCCCGGCGACGCTCGCGATCTTCGGCCGGGCACTCTTCTGGCCCGGGCTCGGCCCGGAACGAGAGGGGGAGTCGTCGTCGCGCCTGCGGCACTCGCTCGGGCGATTCGCCACCTGGCGGCCCGTCGCGCTCGTGCTCACGATCGGAGCCGCCGCCGTGCTCGTGCTCGGCGCGAGCCAGGCGCGCTCGACCGTGCTCGGCCTCGACCTCCTGGCCGGCCTGCCGGGAAGCGACCAGGTGAAGCAGGCTGCCGACGACGCCGGCAAGGGCTTCGCGCCGGGCATCGTCTCGCCGACCGAGCTTCTGGTCGAAGGAGAGGGACTCCGCGACGACCAGGCCGGTCTCGCGAAGCTGCAGCAACGACTCTCCGCTCGACCCGGCATCGCCGGCGTGATCGGCGCCGGCTACCAGCCCAGCCAGATCCAAGAGCCCATCTTCGTGAACTCGGCCGGGAGTGCGGCCCGATTTGCCCTCGTCCTCGACGACGACCCGCTCGGCGCCCACGCGATCCGCACGCTGCAGCGGTTGCGAGAGGACCTGCCCGGCCTGCTCTCTGCGTCCGGGCTCAGAGGCGCGCGTGCGGGGCTCGCGGGCGACACGGCGCTCGCGGACGACACGGTGACGACCATCCACAGCGATATCGCCCGCGTGGCGCTGGCGCTGCTCCTGGCGAACTTCGTGCTGCTGGCGCTCTTCCTGCGGGCGGTGCTCGCGCCGCTCTACCTGCTCGCCGCGAGCGTTCTCGCGCTGACCGCGTCGATCGGAGCCGCCACATGGGTCTTCCAGAGCCTCTTCGGCTACCAGGATCTCGCCTACTACGTGCCGTTCGCGGCCGCGGTCCTGCTCCTGTCGCTGGGGTCCGACTACAACATCTTCGTCGTCGGGAGGATCTGGCAGGAGGCCGAGAACCGGCCCTTCCGCGAGGCGATCACGCACGCGGCGCCGCGCGCCTCCCGGACGATCGCGATCGCAGGCGTGACCCTCGCCGGCTCCTTCGCGCTGCTCGCGATCATTCCGATCCGCGCCATGAGGGAGCTCGCCTTCGTGATGTCCGTCGGCGTCCTCATCGACAGCTTCCTCGTCCGCTCGGTCCTCGTGCCCTCGCTGATCGCCACGTTCGGCCGCATCTCATGGTGGCCGCGGCGGCCGCCCGAGACGCAGCGCGCCGCGCCGCAGCTCGAGACGCTCGAGCCGGCCGAATCCACCGAGCGCTAGGCGCCCGTGTAGCCTGGCGCCCGCGTGAACGGCGACTGGCGCGTGGCGGGCTCCTACCTCGAGTCGTGCAACTGCGAGGCGATCTGCCCTTGCCGCCGGATCGACGGGGTCATGGGCGGGCGTTCGACCTACGGCGAGTGCCTCGGCGCCCTCTCGTGGCAGATCGAGGAAGGCTCCGCCGACGCCGTCGACCTCGCGGGGCTCGGCGTCGTGCTTGCGACTCGTTACAGCGACGACGAGGAGGGCTCGCCGTGGAGCTTCGTGCTCTACCTCGACGAGCGGGCGGACGACCCGCAGCGCGAGGCGCTCGAGGCGATCTTCACCGGCCGGTCTCGGGGAACGCAGCTCGAGCACTTTCCCTGGGCCTGGAAGGCGAGCCATCTGCTCGCGGTGCGCCCTGCGCGGATCGAGATCGACCACACGCCGGGTCGCGGGTGGTTCCGCGCGGGCGGCTTCGTCGAGGTTCGCGTCTCCGGTCCGGTGGCAAGCGGCGAGACGGTCACCTGCGTCATCCCCGGTCACGAGCGCACCGGCCAGGAGATCGTCGCCGAGTCGCTGCGGGTAGGCGATCCGGAGCTCGAGTTCGCGTTTCGCGGCAACTGCGGCTACGAGAGCGACTTCGAGTACCAGGGCTCGACGTAGACTCAGGCCGTGCCGAGCGACCCGCTGACCGACGACCAGCGCGAGATTCGCGACCTCGTGCGCGACCTCGCGCGCGAGCGCGTCGCGCCGCGGGCCGCGGAAATCGACAAGTCGGCCGAGTTCCCGTGGGACATGGTCGAGCTGATGCGCGAGCACGACCTGCTCGGGCTTCCGTTCGACGAGGAGCACGGCGGTACCGGCACCGGCGCGTTGATGGTGCTGGTCGCGATCGAGGAGCTCTCCAAGGTCTGCGCCACGACCGGCCTCATCCTCGCGGTGCAGGAGCTCGGGTCCCTCGGGCTCAAGCTCGCCGGAACCGGCGAGCAGAAGGCCCGCTACCTCCCACGACTCGCGAGCGGCGAGTGGCTGGCGGCGTACGCGCTGACCGAGCCCGGCTCCGGCTCCGACTCGGCCGCCATGCGTACCGAGGCGCGACGCGAGGGCGACGAGTACGTGCTCAACGGCGGCAAGCGCTTCATCACCAACGCCGGGGTCGCCGAGCTCTACACGGTCTTCGCCAAGACCGATCCCGAGGCCGGGCACGGCGGCATCTCGGCCTTCGTGGTCGAGGCGAGCTCGCCGGGCTTCGAGGTCGGGCGCATCGAGCCGAAGATGGGGATCAAGGGCTCGACGACCGGCGAGATCTTCTTCAACGATTGCCGGGTCCCCGCAGAGAACCTGCTCGGTGCCGAGGGCGAAGGCTTCGCGATCGCGATGCGGATCCTCGATCGCTCGCGCCCGGGGATCGGCGCGCAGGGCCTCGGGCTCGCGCAGGGCGCGACCGACTACGCGCTCGAGTACGCGAAGTCGCGCGAGACGATGGGCAAGCCGATCGCCGAGCACCAGCTGATCGCCGCGACGCTGGCCGACATGGAGACGAAGTGCGAGGCGGCGCGCGGCCTGCTCTACAAGTGCGGCCAGCTGATCGACGAGGGCGCAGACGGCCCGGAGCTGACGAAGATCTCGGCGATGGCGAAGCTCTACTGCACCGACGTCGCGATGGAGGTCACCACCGACGCGGTGCAGATCCTTGGCGGCTACGGCTACATCCAGGAGTATCCGGTCGAGCGGATGATGCGCGACGCCAAGATCACGCAGATCTACGAAGGAACGAACCAGATCCAACGGCTCGTGATCGCGCGGCAGATGCTGAAGGAGAACCGTGCCTCTCTCCTGGCGGAGGTCGGCTGACGGAGCAGGCGCGCAGCTTCAACCGCGCGGCCGAGGAGTACGAGCGTGGGCGCCCCGGCTGGCCGCCCGAGGTGCTCGACGCGGTACCCGTCTCCAACGAGGCGACGGTGCTCGACCTCGGCGCCGGAACCGGCAAGCTGACCCGCGTCCTCGCCGACCGGTACGCACGGGTGATCGCCCTCGAGCCGCTCGCGGAGCTGCGGGCGATCCTCGAGGAGCGCGTGCCCCAAGCCGAGCCGCTGCCGGGGCTAGCGGAGGCGATCCCGCTTCCCGACGCCTCCGTAGACGCCGTCTTCGCAGGGCAGGCGTTCCACTGGTTCGCGAACGAGGTCGCCCTCGCGGAGATCGCGCGCGTCCTGCGGCCGGGCGGCGTGCTGGCGCGTCTGTGGAACGAGGCGATCGAGCCGAACCCGCTCCCCGAGGGCTACCGCCGGCGGTTGAGCGAGTTGCACGACGCGATGCGGCCGACTCCGATCGACGAGCGAATTCTCGAGGGCGCGCCCTTCGGAGAAGTGCACGAAGGCGCGGTCGAGCACGAGCAGCGCTCGAGCCGGGACGACGTGCTCGCATTCGCAGCTTCGGTCAGCTGGATCGCGAGCCGCGACGACCGCGACGAGCTGCTCGGCGAGCTGGCGTCGCTGCTCCCCGAAGGCGACTACACCTTCCAGATGCGGGCGAACCTCGCGTGGGCGACGAGGAACTGATCCAGGTCGGCCGGCACGAGGTCCGGGTGACGAGCGCCGATCGCGTGCTGTTTCCCGCCGACGGCGTGACCAAGGGCGACCTGGCCCAGTACTACGCCGACGTCGGGCCGGCGATCGTTCCGCACCTGCGCGACCGGCCCTTCACGCTCAAGCGCTATCCCCACGGCATCGACGACCGGCCGTACTTCGCGAAGCAGGCGCCGAAGGGGAAGCCGTCGTGGGTTCCGACTCGGCAGTTCAGAACCTGGCCGCGCGAGGGCGGCTCGCGGCTCGTCGACTTCGCGCTCGTGAACGAGCCCGCGGCGCTCGTCTGGATGGTGCAGATGAACTGCATCGACATGAACGCCTGGTACTCGCGGGTCGACAAGCCCGAGCGGCCCGACTATGTCGTCTTCGACCTCGACCCGCCCGAGTCGCGCAACGGCTTCGCGCAGGCGATCCAGGTCGCGCACCTGGTGCGGGAGGCGCTGGAGGGGCTCGAGCTGCGCTCGTACGTGAAGACGAGCGGCGCCGACGGCATCCACGTTCTCGTCCCGATCACGCGCCGCTCCTCGTACCCGGAGACCTACGAGCTCGCCGAGCGCGTCTCGCGGGAACTCGAGGCTGAGCACCCCGGCCTGGTGACGACGGAGTGGCTGAAGAAGAAGCGGCGTGGCGTGCTCGTCGACCACCGCCAGAACGGGCACGGCAAGACGATTGCATCTGCCTACTCGGTACGTCCGAAGCCGGGCGCCCCGGTCTCCACGCCGCTCCACTGGGAGGAGCTAGGCGAGAAGGTTCGCCCGCGGGACTTCGGCAGGCGCGAGGCGCTGGAGCGGGTCGAGAAGCACGGCGACCTCTTCGAGCCGGTACTCCGCGGAGGCCAGGCGCTCGGCCCGGCGTTGCGCAGGCTGCGAGCCGACGACTAGGGCCGCAGCGAGCGGGTGTCGACGACCTGGAAGTCGGAGCCCTGGACGCGGTTCAGGGTGAGCAGCTGCTCGTTGTTCCAGCGCGGATCGGGGGTGCCCGTGACGACCCAGTCGGTGCCGTTGTCCGCCAGGATCATCCCGTAGCGCTGGAGCGCGACGAGGATCACTCTCGCCTGGGGTGGAAAGCTGTCGACCGGGTAGTCCGCACGCAGGCGCACGCGCATGCCCATCCTCGGAAGCGACGGATCCTCGAAGTCCCTGCCGGGGTGGCGGGCCGGATAGATGTAGCCGCCACGCGTCCGCCTGACGGTGAAGCGGAGGGCGTGGTCGATCCGTCCCCTCGCTACCTCGTCGTAGCGGGCGAGGCCGGGAAAGATCGGCAGGCCGGCTGCGTCCGCGGAGGTTTTGCGGGGCGGGCGGAGCCGGTTCGAGCGCAAGCTCCAGGTCGCGCCGGAGTAGGCGCGCCAGCCCCTGAGAGTCCGGTGGAGGAGGTACAGCTCGTAGAGGCGGCACGCTCCGCGGTCGATGACCAGGGCATGGTCGTCGACGCCGCCCTCGATCAGCACGCCCTTCGGAATCGGATAGCGGACGTGATCGCTTCCCCATGGGTGATCGAACGTGACGCGCAGCTTGGGCTGCCCGGGTCCGACGACGTTGAACGGGATGCCCCTGGTCACTCCGCCGAGCAGCCCGGAGCCGAAATCGGCCCACATTCCCTCGTCGGCGCCGATGGAGTTGACGAGCGTCCGGGAGTTGGGCGAGACCGGCAGCCGGTCGACGCGGCTGTTCCACGGGTTGTTCTTCGGGAAGATCGGGCACCGGGGAGCGCCGGGCAGGCGAAGCGCCGCAGCTGAACCGGACAGCAGCGCGAGTAGAGCGAACGTGACGGCGAGTGCGCCCGCTTTCATGGAAACCTAGGGTTCGCGGCCCTGGCGACCGTCTCCCTAGAGCGGAAAGGTTACGGGTGGAGCGAGCTGGTGTCGACCACTTCGAAGTTCGAGCCCGACACATGGCCGAGCGTGTGCAGCTGGTCGTTCGACCAGCCGCGGTTCGGCGCGCCCGTGATGTACCAGTCCGAGCCGTTGTCGGCGACGATCATCCCGTAGCGCTTCAGCGCCACGAGCACGATCCGCGCCTGGCGCGGGAACGGACGGACGTCGAAGCTCGCCTTCAGGCGCACGCGCAGTCCCATGGGCGGCAGATTCGGCGAGGTGAGATCGCTCGCAAAGTGGCGCGCCGGGTAGAGATAGGCGCGCCGGGTGCGCTCGACCGTGAAGCGAAGCGCGTGGTCGATCACGCCGCGCCGGACCTCGTCGTAGCGGGCGAGGCCGGGGAAGATCGGGAGGCCTGCGGCATCCGCGGAGGTCCAGCCGGCCGGTCGAACCCGGTTCGAGCGGAGATTCCAGGTGGCGCCGGCCCAGGCGTGCCAGCGGCCGCCGCGCCGTTCGAGGCCGCCGAGCTCGTAGAGGCGGCAGGCGCTCTTGTCGAGCAGAAGCGCGTGGTGGTCGCTGCCGCCTTCGATGTGCACGCCCTTCGGGATCGGGTACCCGACGTGGTCGCTCTCGTCGTCGTACTCGAAGGTGGGCCGCGAGCGCTTCGTGGAGCGACTGACGACGTCGAACGGAATCCCGATCGGCGAGCCCTGCCAGAGGCCTGAGCCGAAGTCGGCATGAAGCCCGGTGTCGACGCCGATCGAGGAGATGACGGCGGCCGAGTTCTGCGCCACCGGCAGCTTGTCGACGCGTTTGTTCCAGGGGTTCGAGGCCGGGAAGACGGGACACCGAGGGGCCCCCGGGACGCGCAGGGCCTGGGCAGCGCCGCCGAGGCAGGCGAGAGCGATCACGACCAGGACGGCGGCGGCGCGGCTCACCTCATCAGTATCGGGCCTCGGGCGGGCGGACCGCATCCCGCCTTCGGGAAGCCGTTCGAGTCAGGCTTCGAGCGCGGAAGCGTAGATCCGCAGGGTCTCCTCGTCGAAGAGGACGAAGCTCACGCGCTCGACGCGGTCCTGACCGGCCAGCGCCTGCCGTGTCGCCGCCACCGCAACCTCGGCCGCGCGCTCCGGCGGGTACCCGAAGATGCCGGTGGAGATCGCCGGAATCGCGACGGTGCGGCAGCCGAGCTCGGCTGCCACTGCGATGGCGTTCAGATGACACGAGGCGAGCGTCTGCGCCTCCTGCGCGGTGCCGCCCTGCCAGACCGGGCCGACCGTGTGGATGACGTGGCGCGCCGGGAGCCGGTAGCCCGCGGTCGACTTCGCCTCCCCGGGATCACACCCGCCGAGAGTGCGGCACTCGGCGAGCAGTTCCGGGCCGGCCGCACGGTGGATTGCGCCGTCGACGCCGCCTCCGCCGAGCAGCGACCCGTTTGCCGCGTTCACGATCGCATCCACCTCTTGCCGGGTGATGTCGCCCTGGACCGCGTCGATCATCGAGGCTGCAGCGCCGGGGACGGGCTAGGTCTTGGCGGCGCGCATCGAGGCCTTGTAGGCGCGCTTCTTGGCCTGGTAGTCCTCGAGCGCCTCGGCCGAGTCCACGTCTCCGAGGGTCGGGTGCCCCGGCACGAGCTCCTGTGCGGCCGGGACGCCGAAGCGCTTCGCCAGGACGGCGCCGAGCGCCTTGATCTTCATCTCGCCGAAGCCGGGAAGCCCGCCGATCCGCCGCCGTAGATCGTCGCCGTCCTCCGCGTCGCTCCAGACCCGCTCGGCGTCGCCGCCGTAGTCCTCGACGACGACCACAGCCAGGTCCTGAACGCGCTTCGCCATGTTGCCCGGGAAGCGGTGGATCGCCGGCTTCTCGCGAAACACTTCCTGGAGCCGCCCCGGGTCGGTGGCTGCGATCTTGCCCGGCTCGAGCGTGCCCAGCCGCTGCTTCAGCTTGAGAGGGCCGCTGAAGGCCGTCTGCACCGGCACCTGCTGGTCGAGCGCGAATCCGACGAGGAGCGCGAACGGCTCTCGGGCGAGCAGCTCGTCGGCCTCGTCGTTTCCCGTGTAGTGCAGCCGATCCGGGTGCGTCGTCGGCATGGTGTCGATCCTACAGCCGTGGTTGACGCACGGGATGGGTCGGGATCGCTCCGCCTCCTACAACCAGGGCGCGCGCCCTCGGCGCGCGGTTGTCCGCTCGAAGCCCCGCGGCGGGGAGGCTGTTCCTGCCGGAACTCCCGCCGTAGACTCGGAACATGGCCGCTTGTCCCAACTGTGGCAAGCCCTACGATGACTGGGCCCGCTTCTGCTCGATTTGCGGGACGGAGCTGGCGACCGAGCCGAGCCCTCCGCGTGAGCTGCGCAAGACCGTGACCGTAGTCTTCTCCGACGTCGCCAACTCGACGCGGCTCGGGGAGCGCCTCGATCCGGAATCGCACCGGCGCGTGATGGGCGGGTACTTCGACGCGATGCGGGTCGTCCTCGAGCGGCACGGCGGGACCGTCGAGAAGTTCATCGGCGATGCGGTCATGGCGGTGTTCGGAATTCCCGTTCTGCACGAGGACGACGCGCTCCGTGCGGTTAGGGCTGCCCTCGAGATGCAGGAGGCGGTCGCCGAGCTCAACCGCGACCTGGGTCGTGACTGGGATCTCGAGCTCTCGATCCGAACCGGCGTCAACACGGGCGAGGTCGTGGCCGGGGAGTCGGAGACCGCGCAGAATCTGGTCACCGGTGACGCGGTCGTCGTAGCCAAGAGACTCGAGGAGACCGCGACGGCCGGCGAGATTCGGCTGGGGGACGGCACCTACCGGCTTGTCAGGGAGATGGTCGAGGCCGAGCCGCTCGGCCCGGTCAAGGGGAAGGGCAAACCGGCGATCCCGGCGTGGAGCCTCGTGGGACTCGTGCACGGGGACGGGGCGGCGCCGCTCCGGCTCGACTCGCCGCTCGTCGGGCGCGAGCACGACCTTGCGGCCCTGGAGAAGACCTTCGAGCTCGTCGAGTCGGAGCACGCGTGCCGGCTCATCACGGTGCTCGGTCCCGCCGGGATCGGCAAGTCCAGGCTGATCCACGAGTTCGTCGACCGCCTGGACGGTCGCGCTCGTGTGCTGCGTGGCCGCTGCCTTCCCTACGGCGAGGGGATTACGTTCTGGCCGCTCGTCGAGGTGGTCAGACCAGGCCGCAGGACTGATCGACCGCGACACCTCAAGCGAGGCTCGGGACAAGATTGCCGCGCTCCTCGCCGAGGAACGAGGACGGAGCGCTGACGTGCAGCGCATCGCAGCCGCAGTGGGGATAGACGAGACGGAATCCGACCGGCCGGAGGAGACGTTCTGGGCAGTCCGACGGCTGTTCGAGGACTTGTCGGCGAGAGCGGCCGTTGGTCATCGTCTTCGATGACATCCAGTGGGCGCAGAGCACCTTCCTCGACCTGATCGAGTACGTCGCCGGCTGGACGACGAACGCCCCAGTGCTCGTCTGCTGCCTCGCTCGCCCGGAGCTCCTGGAGCTTCGGGGAGCCTGGAGCCTGCCAAAGCCGAACTCCGCCGCGATCCTCCTCAAGCCGTTGGGCGAAGAGGACGCCGACGAGTTGATCGCCAATCTGCTCGGGCGGCTGCCGCCTGCTGCGGACGACCAGAGGCGGATCGCGTCTGCCGCCCAGGGCAATCCGCTCTTCGTCGAGGAATTGCTGCGAATGCTCCTGGACGAGGGCATCCTCAGGCGCGAGAACGGAGGCTGGCAGTCGACCGGAGACATGACGGAGCTGGCCGCGCCGCCCACGATCCATGCCCTCCTCTCGGCCCGGCTCGATCGCCTCGAGCCCGAGGAGCGAGCGGTCATCCAGCGCGCGTCTGTGGCCGGGGAGGTCTTCTGGTGGGGCGCCGTCGCCGAGCTGTCGCCGGAACAGATGCGTCCGAGGGTCGGCGCCCGGCTGCAGGCACTCGCGCGCATGGAGCTGATTCGCCAGGAGCCCTCGACGTTCGCTGCCGAGGACGCTTTCCGTTTCGGGCACATTCTGATCCGCGATGCGGCCTATGCGGCCTTGGCCAAAGAGGCCCGCGCGGACCTGCACGAGCGTCTCGCTGGCTGGCTCGAGCAGAAGACCGAGGCCCGGGCGGCGAAGTACGAGGAGA
>CAVWFB010000012.1:0-20496 GCA_963754265.1 uncultured Actinomycetes bacterium
AACCGCCGCCGAACTGCCCGTGCGTGAGGTCAACCGAGACGAGGAGCGCCTCGGGCCAGCCACCCTTGTCAGGAGGAAGAGGGTCCCTCCCTCGCGGTGCCGATCTCGAGCACGCTCCGCGGCGGCTCCGACTCGAGAAGTCGCAGGAATCCAGCGATCTCGGAAGGGATCTGCCAGGACTCAACGGTGATGCCCGAGTAGTTGAAGTGCCGTACGAGCTCGACCCACGCCTCAACCTCTGGTCGAGCGGCAGCGGCGGCCTGGAGAGCCCGACCTGCTCGCGGAACGAGCAGCGGCTTGAACGGGTAACGAACGCCCTTCCAGACGAGCCGACCGGGACCCTCGTCACGAAGAGTGCGCGCGCCCTTTTCGACCAGACCGTTCATCGCGCCTCACGTTAGTCGCTCGCCTCCTCTACGGTTGCTGGATGCGCATCTGCATCGTCGCGCGCGTTGTGCCTGCCCACGGGATCGGGGGCATGCAGGACCATACGATGGACCTCGCGCGCGGGCTCGTGGCGGAGGGCCACGCCGTTGACGTGATCACAGGCAGGCACCCGGAGGGTCTCCGCGAGAACGAGATCGACGGCGCTCGCTTTCACTACGTCGAGGCACCGACCGACTTCGCGAGCTCCGAATGGCTGAAGCGCTCGTACGAGGAGTTCATGGGTATCAACGTCCCGCGATTCGACGTCGTTCACAGCGAGGGCTCGAGCGGGCTCGAACTCGTCAGGCGCGGCGTCCAACGGGAGATTCCGATCGTCGTGATGTTCCACGGCAACTTCGTGGGGCTGGTCAAGGCCAGTCTGAGGCGTCAGGTCCGAGGAGGAAGACCGCGCGACGTAGTCCGTGAGCAGCGCGGGCTCGTCTGGCTTGCGAGACGCCACTTCGCCAAGGGAAACTGGCGAGTCTTCCGCGACTGCGAGGCCATCGTGCCCTCCAAGCAGCAGGTTGCCGACACATGCCGTTCGCATCGCCTCGACCCGGCCCGTGTCCACGTAGTCCCCAACGGCGTCGACACGTTCATCTTTCGACCGCGACCGCAGCCAGAAACGAGGGCAAAGATCGATCTCCCCGATGGCTTTCTCTTCGTCTGCGCGGGGCGCTTGAACCGTGAGAAAGGCATGCACCACGCGCTTCACGCTCTCGCGCTCCTGCGCGACAGCGCACCTGAAGCCAAGCTTTGCGTCATCGGCGACGGGGAGGAGCGTGATCAGCTTGAGCGGCTCGCGTCAGATCTCAGGCTCCACGAAAGGGCGGTCTTTCTCGGAGCACAACCGCCTGAGAGGATGCCGCTATTCCTGGCCGGGGCCGATGCGTTTCTCTTCCCGACCGAGCGCGACGAGGCGGCGCCCCTCATTCTGCCTCAAGCGATGGCGTGCGGCATTCCGGTGATCAGCACTACCTGCGGGGGGATTCCCGAAGTAATCGATAGGCCGGGCGAAAACGGCCTTCTCGTTCCGCCGGGAGACCTGAAGGCGCTCGTCCAGGCGGCGACGGCCGTACACGACGGTCGAGACCTGCGCGCCAGGCTGGCGAAAGGAGCACTCGACCGCGTACAAGAGAAGTACACACTGAAGCACATGGTTGAGGCCACTCTTGACGTGTACCAGGTTGCTCAGCAACGGCTGAACTGGCAAAAAATCGCCTAAGGCGGTCTTTTGCGAGGCCTGTCCTCGCCTATTGTCTGATCAAGGAGCTCGGTGAGTCTGTCCGCGACTCCAGTCCAAGTGAGCTCCTTGGCGATCTCGAACGCGCATCGGCCACGCGCCTGGGCTTCTGAGCGATCGGTGCCTGCGCGCTCGAGTGAGGTTCGAAGAGACGACAGCTCGTGAGGGCGGAACAGCCACCCCGCATCACCGTCGCGGGTCAGCTCTCGAACCGTCGGCACGTCTGCCGCGACGACGGGCAGGCCCATCGAGAGGGCAAGGACGAGTGAACCCGACGTCCCCCCGTCTCGCCGGGGCAGGACCGCGGCGTCGCTCGCGAGGAAGAGCTCGGCGACCCGCGGGCCCGGAATGAACTCGAGCAGGCTCAGAATCCGTGAGTCGTTGGCGGACGCTCCCCTTACTGCCGACGCGACGCCCTCGATCTTCGGGTTACCGGCGACAAGAAGCCGCGCCTTCGGGAGCGGGAGCGACGAGAAGGCCTCCAGGAGAACGTCGATCTCCTTGTAGGCACGCAACTCCCCGAAGCACAGGAATACGAAGCTGTCCTGCGGCAGGCCCAGCGCGCGCCGGGCCTCTCCTCGAGGCAGACCCTCCGGGTAGACGCCGATGTACGAGCCGTGCGGGACTACGGCGATCTTCGAGCTTATTGCCAGCTGGAAGCGGGCGTCGGACGAGGTCCAGTGGTCGTGGGCGATCAGCAAATGGCAGGCCCGTGCTAGTAGTCGAGCCGCACGCCGGTCGAGGTCGCGGTTCGAAGACTCGTGCGGCAAGACTTGGTGAATTGTCCAAACGAGTCGATAGTCAAGGGCTCGTGCCGTCCAGAGACGTGCAGCGAAGAGAGCGAGCTTCGCCCACGAAAGAAGGCCACGGAGCCGAACAGGCCCTCGCCCGTAGCGGTAGAGGCTCTCGGGCCAATGGAAGTGGAGGAAGCCGACACTCGATCGCGCTTGCCAGAGCCACGTCAACGAGAAACGAGGGTTTTGGTCGAGCTCGAACCCATGGGCCGCCAAATGGCCGTAGAGCAGCCGGAGGTATGGATTCCACGAAGCTACCGACATGCATGCGATTCTGCGACGGCGGGGTGGTTGTGAACGCGGGGGTGTTGGCTCCCTCCCGTCGGTCACCGCTTCGGCCTTCGGTGATCGCGGCTCCACTTCTCGATCGTTCATGCGCCTCCCGAGCGTTGTTCCGATGATTCGGTAGCTCGAGCATCGGCCTCTGATGCTCGCTCATCTCTGTGTTGTAAAACGCCTCGTCGGGTTGATGATTCTCTACTTGCCGCCGCGGCCTCGATCTTCAACCACATCACGTTTGATCTTCAGTCGTCCTAAGGCGCGCAGGGCAAGCGCGCGCTGCACAAGCAGTAGACCACCTTGCTATCCGGGGAGCTGCTTCGGTTTCTGCGCGCCGATCTCCGCTGACGGAAAGGAACTGCGCACTTACCATGGACAGCGTGAATGCCGTCCTGAGATTGATCAATTGGTTCCAGACGTTGGTTTTTCGGATCCTCGGCCAGCTCGTTCGTGGGGCTACTGCGTTTCTGGCGAGGGTCTTGCGACGGGGACGGTTCCGGGCCTGGCGGAGGGGGGCGTAGTTCACGTGTGCGCCCCGATGAGGGTTGCGGGCCACACGTATCCCTACCGGGACAGGCCTCTCGAGGACGCGCTCGACGAGCTCGCGAGGCTTCGGCTCTCCCTCGTCGAGGTCTGGCTGGGCCACGCGGTGGACGGGCCTTACGGCGTCGTGCGTGCCCTGCGCGAGCGTGGCCTGGAAGCGGCTGCGGTCAGCGCCGGAGGCTTTTACAGCGCCAACTCGGACGCCATCCCGAGGACGATCGAGCTTGCCCAGGCGCTTGCGGCGCCGGTCATCGTCGCCTGTGTCGCCCCGGAGGTGCTCGAGCCCGTCGTCGAGCGTCTGCCGCCGGACATCACGCTCTGTGTGGAGAACCACTGGAATCAATCCCTTGCGACTTCGCGCGAAGTGGGCGAGGCTCTTGACGCATGCCCCGGGCTCGCCGCCTGTGTCGACACCGGCCATGCGATTCTCGCCGGCGAACCGCCGGAGCGATTCGTGGCTTCGCTCGGTCACCGAGTAGGCCACGTCCATCTAAAGGACGCCGCGTTCCCGCCGTTGCGTGAGCGGCTCATGGGCCGCCGGCTCCGAACGCGCCTCTTGCCCAGGCCGGCGGCGGTGCTGCCCGGAGACGGTGCCCTGGAGATCCGTCGCCTCAGGAGTGCACTTGAGGACGTCGGCTATGAGGGCGTGGTGACGCTCGAGCATGAGGGCGCCGAGCCGAGCGCCGCCCTCGGGCTTCTGCTCGGCGAATGGATGAGCTCAGGTCGAGAAGCCGTCGCTTGATGCGGAGCCGGGCCGAGTTCTGAGCAGACTCTCCCATTCCCGCCTGAGCCTCTGCGCCGCGGCGGCTGGCGAGTACTCGGTCTTCGCCGCTCGGAGCGCCGCATCCCCGAGCCGCGCGGCCTCCTCCTCATCGTCGAGGATCGATTCCAGCTTGGCCTGAAGGCTCTCGAGATCACCGACGGAAACGAGGTGTCCGGTCGTGCCGCTGTCGACGTACTCCTCAAAAGGCTCCAGGTTGGAGCCGACGAACGGTCGCGCGGCAGCTGCTGCTCGCTTCACCGGCTCCGGCGCTCGTCGCCTCACGGGCCGGTGAGCAGACGACAGCCGCGATCGCGTACCAGAACGGAACTTCCGAGTCGACGGGCTCCCATTCGACAATGCCGTGATGGCCGAGTCCGAGCGCCCGCATCTCGCAGCGGTCGCGGTAGTCAGGGTCGGTCGGTCCGTGCGGAATCGCAGCGAGGCGGAGGTCGGGCATTCGCTCGCGGAGCCGGAAGACCACCTCTAGTAGGAGGTCGAGACCCCCGGCTTCCGTGTAAGGCCCGACGAACAGAACCACCGGCCCCGCCAGGCGGTGGAACCGTCGGAAGCGCCTGAGGTCGCGGCCGCGACCCTTCGCCTCTGCGAGTTGAGCCTCCGGCGCGTGCCACTCGAGGTCGAGTGGCCGCTGGACGACGGCTGCGTGTGCGGGTAGGGCGTGGGAGCTGCCGAGCTGGCCGAGTTCCCAGCGCGATCCGGCGAAGACCGCGTCCGCAAGCTGAACCTGGCGCGCCTGGGGTCGGCGTGAGCGCCGTGTCCCCGTCGCCCGTCAGGTCGACGGACGAGCGGGTTATCCGGGAGCGCTTCCCGGACAACGTCGAGCTCCTCGAGCGCCGATCTCGTGACATGCGCGATGTCCGGAGGCTCGGTGACGGATTGTCCCGCGCCGAACTGCTCGAGCTCGATGCCGTCGAGCTCTGCTTGCGCCTCGTCGAGCTCGAGCCAGGACGGCCTCGGGCCGACCCAGCCAACGCGCAAGCTCAGGCGACTGCCGCCGTCAGTCCTGGTGTCCGGCGCAGGAGTCGCCACAACCGTCGGCGGAGGCGTCGGAGCCGTTCCCGACCACGGGGAGGAGCTTCATGCCGTTTCCGGCGGTGTCCGACTCATCCTCGGTCTCCACCTTCTCCGACTTGCCGCCGGTGCCGCCACCGGAGAACGGAGCCGGCGTCCACCAGGACCACTCCGTGCAATTGACACACTGCTCCGCGCAGAAGTTGCCGGTCGCGTGCCAGCGCCGCATCATCTGCATGCGCGCGCCGTGCCACGTGTTGAGCACGCCGCCGTTCTTGACGTTTCCGAGCGGCGTGACCGCGTCGTAGTCACGCGAACAGGAGACGAGGACGCCGTCCCAGTGGATGTGGCAGTGGTACCAGAGGTTCGGGCAGGGCTTGCGGTGGGCGTTGACGTCGTCGACCGGCTCCTCGACCTCGAGCGCGTTCACGTCCTCGATCTGCCCGCCCCAGGTGTCGAGCTCCTTGATGTTGATCAGGTCGGCGTGCGTATGCTTCCAGCGGTCGACGAACTCCTCGACCTCTGCGTCCGTCTCCGACAGGCGCACGATCTGGATGTCCGCCTCGATCGGCGACCCGAGCTCGTGCTTCAGGTCGAGGAAGCGCTCGATGTTTCCGAGCACCTCCTCGAACTTCCCCTTGACACGGACCTTCTCGTAGGTCTCCTTCGTCAAACCGTCCATGCTCAGGTAGATCCGGTCGAGGCCGGCGTCGAGGATCTTGCGGGAGGTCTCTTCGGTGAGCTTTGTCGCGTTGGTCGACGTCTCGACCCAGAGGTCGCGCTCCTTGGCGTAGGTGATCATCTCCATGATCCGGGAGTGGAGCAGCGGCTCGCCCCACGAGTGGAGTACGACCGCTTCCGCGAATGGCGCGATCTCGTCGATGATCGACGTGTAGAGGCCCCACTCCATGAAGCCCTTCGGCCTGGTGTCGATGTGGAGCCCCGTCGGGCACATGATGCAGTCCAGGTTGCAGACGTTGGTGGACTCGACGTAGACCCGGTCGGGGAAGGTCGGCGCGCGCTCGAGCTCCAGCTCGTAAGACACGTACTTGGCTGCCATGTTCGAGTGCTGCTTCAGCCGTCGTGCGAGTCGCCTTGGATTGGTCAGGGTCTCGCGGTTCACGCCGGCTTCACCGAGTAGAAGCAGAGGTAACGGGCGAACACGGACGGGCGAAGGCGAACCAGGAGCTCGTACGGCGGATCGAAGTAGCGCTTCGAGTACTTGTTGACGAGCAAGCGCGGATACAGGCCACGCACCCACGTTCCTGCATGGCCCCGCAGCCGGATCTGTGTGAGCCCAGCGTCCCTCAACAGCCTCCTCCCCTCGTACGCCGTAACGTAGCGGATGTGGTACTCGTCCGTCGGGCTATTTGGGACGTAGGGGAAGCGCCCGGAGAGCAGCCACAGCCGGTAGCGCCAGTGCCCGATGTTCGGCACGAGCCAGATGAACTTTCCGCCCGGCTTGACGCACCGCACGCACTCGGCGATGTGGCGATGCATGTAGAAGAGGTGCTCTAGGTTCGAGTTGGCCACGACTGCGTCGAACTCGCCGTCCGCGAAGGGCAGCGAGTCGGTGTCGAGGTCGACCTGCTGGGCGTCGATCCCCCGGCCGCGCGTTCGCTCCGGCCCGACCGACGACACGTCGGTGCCGACGACGCGGACGCCGTGTTCGTTCAGGAGCGCGGCGAGAAATCCCGGGCCGCAGCCCGAATCCAGCACGTGCTCGCCCGGGTCGAGGGCATCCACGACGTATTGCAGGCGCGAGTAGTCGACCTGCCCTTCAGCAACATGGGTCCAGTGGTTGTCGTAGTAGTCCCGGAGGTCCACGCCGCCATGCTAACCAGGTCCCGCAGGTTTCTAACCGCTCTGTCGGTACGTTCGCATCAGACGACGCGTTCGTTGCCGCCGTCGATCGGGATCTGCGCGCCGGTCGTCACTCGGAACGTGTCGTCGCAAAGCGCGACGACCGCTCGCGCGACGTCTGCCGAGGTGATCTCCGTGCGCAGCAGGTTTCGGCGCTTGTACGTTTCGACGTCCACGCCATGCTGGGCCGCGCGCTCCGCGAGGAGCTCCGGCGTCCAGAGCCCGGTGTCGAAGACCGCGTCCGGGTGGACGACGTTCACGCGGATGCCGTCATCCGCCCATTCGAGCGCCGCGACGCGGCTGAGCTGTGTGAGCGCGGCCTTCGACGCCGAATAGGCAGCCGCGCCGCGTCCGGGCGCGGCAACGTTCTTCGATCCGATCACGACCACCCGCCCGCCGACAGGCGAGCGAGCGAGGAGAGGGTGGAGGTCGTGAAGGAGACGGGCGACCGAGTCGAGGTTGACCGCCAACACCGACCGCCACGGCGCCTCGTCGAGCTCGGCGATCGCGGAGCTCGGCCCGAAGACGCCCGCCGCGACGACGGCGATGTCGACTCCGCCGAACGCCTCGACGGCTTCGGTCGAGCGCCGCGCCGACTGCATCCGCATCGGCGACGTCGGCGACGATCCCTCTCCACGCCGGGCCCTCGAAGACCGACTCGACGTCGGCAGAGACGTCCAGGCCGGCGACGGCACTCCCCTGCGCGAGCAGAGCCTCGGCGCAGGCCCGACCGATCCCGGAGGCGGCTCCAGTCACGAGCGCGACCGTCCCACTCAGCGGCGGGGGTGCTCCGGCGCTTCGGAGCTTTGCCTGCTCGAGCTCCCAGTACTCGATCTCGAACAGCTGCTCCGGCGGGAGCGCGACGTAGCCGCCGAGGTGATCCTCGGTTCGCTCGAGAACCGGGATCGTGTGGTGATAGATGTCGGCGACGACCTGCGCCTCGTGTGCGGAAGGCCCCGCGGTGATCATGCCTAGCTCGTTGTCGACGATCACTCGGGGGGCTGGATCCAGCATCTTCGGCGGTGTGCGGGCGTGCGGGGCGTGCTCCGCGAAGTACGCAGAGTACGACTCGGCGAACGCGGGGACGTCGCGGCCGATCAGTGGAATCGGCTTCGTTCGGATCACGTGGTCCGGCGTGAGAGGCCCTCTCGCCGCGAGCGACGCCAGGTCGGGGCGTGCGACGAACCGACGCACTGCTGCATCGGTATGACGTTGTAGGACGAGTGGCCTGCCGGCTGCCCTCGAAACCGCCCGGCGGAGTTCTGCGAGGTCGCTGAGCAAGACGTCGCGAGGCGGCGGCGTCTCACTTTCCGGCGCGGGAGCGCGCTCGTTCAACCACGCCTCGGCCGTCTCGAGCAACTCGACGTGCTGCTCGTACGCCTCGCGCGAGGTCGCGCCGAACGTGAAGAGGCCGTGGTTCAACAAGACCATCCCGCGCGTCTTTCCGTCGGTCTGCCCGGGCCAGATCCGACGCACCTCGCGCGCGAGGTCGAAGCCCGGCATGACGTAGGGAACGACGACGACGGCACCCCCGAAGACCTCTCTGACGACCTCCTCTCCGTTCGCGAGGTTCGTCAGGGCGGCAATCACGTCCGCGTGGCTGTGCTGAACTGCGGGAAAGGGAAGAAAGGCGTGCAGCAGTGTTTCGACGGAGGGGGTTGGCGCAGCTGGATCGAGCTTCGCGGCCGCGAGCTCTCGCATCATCTCGGCGTCGCTCAGCGACTCGAGCGCGAGTAGCTCGTGTAGGCGTGCGAGTGCGAGCGGTGCAAAGCCGGCGGCGTCGATCGTGGCCATCTCCCAGCCGCTTCCCTTGACGAAGAGCGCGTCAATGTCTCGCCCGGTGATGTCACGCCAAGTCGTCTTGATGGATGAGTTCCCGCCGCCGTGCAGGACGAGTGCCGGATCAGCGCCGATGAGGCGGCTGTAGTGCACGCACTCCTCGAGCGCGCTCCGCGAGTCGTCCACGGCGCCTATTCTCTTCGAACGTGAGGACCGTTGACTGGGTGGGTGACTCGGTCGAGCTGATCGACCAGACCAGGCTTCCCACGGAAGTCGTGACACTCCGCGTCTCCGACGTGCCCACGCTCGTCGAAGCGATCCAGCGACTTGCGGTGCGCGGCGCTCCCGCGCTCGGAGTCACTGGTGCGTTCGGCGTTGCGCTCGCATATCGCGTTCACGGGCAGACAGAAGCATTCAGTGAGGCCGTGCGCGTCGTTGCGCGTCGCGCGCCCGACTGCGGTCAACCTCGCCCGCATGGTCGACCGGGTCGCGGAGCGGGCAGAGCATGGCTTCGACGCAGTGCTCGCCGAGGCGATTGCGGTCCGCGACGAAGAGATCGAAGCGTCCGGGGAGATGGGTCGGCGCGGTGCCGAGCTCGTACAGGAGCTCGTCGGCGACCGCCCTGTTCGCGCGATGACGATCTGCAACACGGGCGGACTTGCGGCGGTCGAGCGCGGGACTGCGCTCGCAGTCATCCAGACGCTGTACGAGGCTGGGCGGCTCGAGCAGGCGCTCGTCCTCGAGACGCGGCCGTTGCTCCAGGGAACGCGCCTGACGGCGTGGGAGCTGCAGCGAATGGGTGCTCCTCACGAAGTAATCGTCGACTCCGCAGGCCCGTTCCTCCTTGCCCGCGGGGAAGCGGATGTGGTCGTCACGGGAGCCGATCGCATTGCCGCAAACGGCGACACCGCAAACAAGATCGGCACATTCAGCCTCGCCCTAGGTGCCCGTCATGCGGGAGTTCCGTTCCTCGTCGTTGCTCCTGAGTCGACTATCGATCTTGCAACGCCGACGGGCGCCGACATCCAAATCGAGGATCGCGGCGCGGAAGAGATCGTGTCCTTCCGGGATCAGTCGGTCGCGCCCGATGGCACGCAGGCAAGGAATCCCGCTTTCGACGTCACGCCGTCCACGCTGATCACGGCGCTCGTCACGGACCGACGGTGTGTCAGGCTCGGAGATAGCGAGCAGCTCGCCTGACCGGGGGACGACAGGCTCGGTTGCGCCAGCTGATGCAAGCGAGATCGCCCAGACTCAGCGGACCGTGAAGGAGCTCAGACCGAGCAACTGGCCGTATCGGACCTTCGCGCGCGAGCCGAAGCCGGGCCAGACGTACCAGGTATACGTCCCCCTCTTCAGCCGGAACGAGCGGCCCGAGTAGGACCACCTCCCCTTCAGACCGAGCCTCGGTTGGGTCGGCCACGCGCTCAGGACCTTTCGCCCGCGGAAATACAGCTGGGCGTTGTAGAACCTCGCTCCGGCGACTCCGGTCCAGGCGAGGCGAGGCGCGGCGTGAACGAACTGCGCCCGCCGCCGGGGACCGGAGAAGCGCGCTCGGCGGCGCCACCACGTCGACGCCGCTCGACTGGTTCCCGGTGTGGTCGTAGCTCAGGATTCTGTAGCGGTGGTAGACGTCGTTCCGGAACCGCTTGTCTATGTACTGCGTGCCGCTCCCGGTGTATACGACCTTTCGTGGCACGGATTTCGCTCCCTTTTGGGCCGTCGCGATGAGGACACGCACGTGGTCGAAGTCGGCGTCGCGCGGCCGGCTCCACACCAGCTTGATAGCCCTGTAGCCGAGGCTGCGCCTGAGACCGCTGACGTCTCCGGGCGCGGTTGTGTCGGTCGAGCCGATGATGCTCCAGGCAAAGCTCGTGGGGTCTCCGATGTTGCCCGCCGGGTCGACCGCCCGCACGGAGAACACATGGGGAATGGTCGTAAGGCCCGAGTACGCCACTGGGCTCGTACAGCTCGAGAGGCCGCCCCCGTCGAGCTCGCAGCGGAACGCCACGCCGGCCTCACTGTCGGCGAAGGCGAAGTTCGCGGTAGTCGCGGTCGTGGGATTCGCCGGGCTACCGCTGATGGTGGGCGCAGGCGGCGCGATGAGATCGATCGTCCACGTGTACTCAGTCACGCCGCTCTGGTTGCCGGCCTGGTCGACTGCCTTGACCCCGAAGGTGTGGTGGCCACCTGGCAGACCCGTGTACGGCTTCGGGCTCGAGCACGTGCCGAACGGTGCCGAGTCGAGCTTGCACCTGAAGGTCACCCCGCCCTTGCTGTCGGAGAAGCTGAAGCTTGGACTGCTCTCATTGGAGGGATTCGGTGGTTTCGCGGTGATCGACGGCGCCGGCGGAGCTTGAAGGTCGATCGTCCAGGTGTACTCGGTCAGGCCGCTCTGGTTGCCGGCCTGGTCGACTGCCCGAACCCCGAAGGTGTGGTTGCCACCTGACAGACCCGTGTACGGCTTCGGGCTCGAGCACGGGGCGAACGATTCCGAGTCGAGCTTGCACCTGAAGGTCACCCCGCCCTCGCTGTCGGAGAAGCTGAAGCTTGGACTGCTCTCGTTGGAGGGATTCGGTGGTTTCGCAGTGATCGACGGCGCCGGCGGAGAGCGAAGGTCGATCGTCCACGTAAAGGTCGTGTCGTCGCTCGGACCGTCCGTGTTGACCGCGCGGACATGGAAGGTATGTGTGCCGTCGGCGAGGCCCGAATACGTCTGTCCGCTGATGCAGGGGAGGAAGGGCGGCCCGTCGAGCTGACAATCGAACAGCACGCCGGGCTTGGCTGTCGGTGAAGGCGAAGCTCGCCGTGGGCTGGTTGGAAGGATCCGACGGAAGTGGCGGTACAAGCATCGGCTTCGGTGGTGGCTTGGCGGCCGCCCCGCCCGCCGCCAGCAAGGCGCCGGTCACGATCGCCGTCAAGACTGCCGTGTAGCGCCCAACTGGCTTCATGACATCAGAAGAGCGATCGCCAGGCTGAGACCGGTGGTGACATAGATCACGACGGCGGTGTAGAGGAGCGGTTCACGTCGGTCGTAGGCGATCATCTGGGCGGGCCTCGGTAGGCGCCGGAACGGCATCAGCGCAAGGGCGACGAGAACTAGCGAAAGCGCGAACGTGAGGCCCAGGGCAGCCGGCACGACCGTCGAAGCCGAGCTCGAATTGGCAGTGCTTGCGGTGAGTGCGGTCCGCCGAGGCTTGGCCGGGGGTCGGGTGACCTTCGCGTTTGCCGCCGCCTTTGCCTTCGCCGCGGCTTTTGTCCTGGCCTTCGCCGCGGCCCTGGCCTTCGAGGCCGCCTTCGCCTTCGCCGCTGCCTTCGCCTTCTGAGCTTGTTGGCGAGCGGTAGACCGACTATGCGTGCTCACGTGTGGCGGCGTAACAGCCACGGCTGGAGGCGGAGGGGGAGAAAACGACGGTGGCGGAGGGGGCGGCACGTAGCTGGGCGGCGGAGGCGGCGGTGGGACGTGCACGCGCGCAGGGGGCGGAGGCGGCGGCGGGGGCGGGTCAGGGTTCGGCAGCGTCGCGCCCTGCGTAGCAGCCTGAGACCCTCCAGTAAACGCATACGCCGCGGCGAGGCCGAGTACGACGAAGCAACCGAGCAGCGCCAGCCATCTAATTCGACTTGAGGCGCACCGCGCGCCGGTCATTGACCGCATCTCCGAACTCTCCTCAGCGCCATCTCTCCGGCGGACCTCGGCGACAGTAGCACCAATTCTTCACTGTTGGAAAAGGGCACGGTGCAAGCGATCCAACAACGAATCCCAGCGGGGTAGCGTGCGACTGCGGGACTCAGCTGCTCATGCCCGCACTCGGATGTTCTTGACGGCGACGGGATGAGTGGATCACTGCAGTTTGCAACCCTCTTTTGAGCAGCGATCTGACTCGACACTTGGACGGCCGCGCCTCGGCCGCCGTTTCTCTAGGACTTGACGAACAGACCGTCCTGAGCGGGGACGATATGGCCATCAACCGACCAGGCGCTCGAGGTCGCGTTCGCGTAGACCGTGCCTCCGGTGAAGCTGCGCTTCCACTCGCCCGCTGCGACCCTCACCGCCGCGCCGGTGGGAAGCCCGAGCCAGCCGCGCGGATAGGCGGCGCTGTCGCCCATCTCCGGGATAGCGAAGTTGCTCCCTGCCGGCGTGCCGGGAATCGCGGTCGTGACCCAGCCGTCGCCGTTGACGATCCATGCGTAGAGGCCACCGATGCAGGCATAGGCCAGCTCGAGGCGCTGGTCCTGCGGAGTGAGCACGTGGCCGAGGGCGTTCTAGCCCGCTGATGCCGAACACGTTCATCAGCCCGCGCTTGGGATGGCCGTCGTCGGCGGGCGTGCTCAGCCAGCGCTGGAACTGTGCGATCGCCGAGTCGAAGGTAGCCGGGTCGTGAACGTAGTGATAGCCGCCATAGCCCTCCCACAACGTCGTGTCGCCTGCGCCCATGCAGTCCTTGCCCGTCACGGAACCGACGTAGACGTTGCCGAACCCGCAGGCCGATCCTGCACCGTTGGCCCCGAGCAGCGCCTCGGGTACCAGCGAGTGGAGCTTGGCCACGTTCATTATCGCCCCATCGTCCCATGCCTGCGCCGGCCCGAGCGGAGCCGACCCGCCGGCGGAACGTCTGCTCTTGAAGTAGGGGCCCCACCACGGGAAGTTGTCGCCCCAGATGCCGTGGACGCCCGGGATGCGAGCCGGTCGAGAGATCCTGCTGGTAGAAGTGCGCGCGCAGCTTCGCCGCCCACTCGGCGGTGCCAATCGACGCCATGTTGAGCACGTCCGGGCTGGTGATCCTCGTGTTGTCCGCAAAGCAGGCGTAGTCACCGAGCGGGCAGGCCGCCCCGCTCCAGGCACGGATCGTGCCGATGCCCGGATACGGGCTCGCAATCGGAGTCGTGATCGAGGCGTAGGCTCCATAGCTGACGGCGAAGCCCGTACCGGCCGCCCCGCAGTTGGGTCCAACCCGCACGCCGTCGGGTGAGATGGGGATCGTCGGGATGATGAAGTTGGCCTGCTTCGGGTTCAGCGCGTAGCTCCTGTCGGCCATGGCCGGATTGCAGCCGAGGAAAACGTTCAGCTGGAAGTGCGCCGGGGCGCTACCGTCGCCGAAGTTGAACGAGTCGTACTGGCCGATCCGCGGGAAGGCGATCGTGTCGTTGGAGCCCGGCGGTGGGGTTGGCGGCGCCGGGGGCGAGAGGTCACAAGGACTGGTTTCGGCGCGGAGCGAACTGCCGGCGGAGCGGTTTCCGGCGGCATCGAACCCTTTCACCGCGATGATGTGTGACGTACCGCAAGGGAGATTGGGGTGCACGTAAGCAGTCGACGTCGTACGTCCAAGCAAGGCTCCGTCGACGAAGACGTCGTAGCCGGCGACGCCACGCTTGTCGTACGACGGCGCCCCAGCTCAGACCGAGGGTCGTCTGCGTCTGTTGAGCGATCTTGAGGCCGAGCGGGCTGGTGGGTGCCCTTCGGTCAGGGGTGGTCACCCTCGATTTGTCCAATAGCTTCAGATAGCCGGAGACGGTCTTCTGCCTCGCCCTGCGCGGCGCAAAGGCGAGGTCGAGAGTGGCGCTGGAGCTCGCCACCTGGATGAGGCTCCTCCATGTCCTTGCGCGGAAGTGCTGCCCAAGCGAAACGATTGCGAGTATCCGGCCGGCGGACGAACCCGCGAGGGCGCGAAGCGCCCCAGGCCGGGCGAGGTGCACGACTACGAGGTCGGCCGCGCCGGACTGCGCGAGTGTCAGCGCCGAGGAGACCGAGGATTCCCACAGCGCACAGGCGCTGCCGTGATGCGCGTTCCGGAAAACATCACAGGCTGTACGAGCATCGTCGACGGTGCTCGGCCGAGCGAGGAACGTGGGCCGCACGACGCGGAGCCGGGCTTTCCCGGCCGCACGCGTCAGTCGCCTGACCTGTCTGGGACGGAGACGTCGGGAGTCGATGACAACCGTGTTGATCCCCCCTCGTCGGAGCCGGGCAAAGGTCGGCGTGCGGAAGGATGCATTGCCGGCGACGCCCCAAAGCTCGGGGAGAAATGCACCTTGTCGAGAGTCGGCGGCGGCGGCGTTCGGGGCAACCACTGCGGCGAGGGTTGCGACCAACAGCAGCTTTAGATGACGTGGGCGAGGGAGGGCGGATCCCGACATCGGATAACTCATCGACGCCCTGAGTGTTCGATCGAACCGCTAGCGTCCCTTGGTCGAGGGATTCCCTCACCAACTGCGGCTGGATTGCGCAAGCGCGAGTTCAGGACTAGCCAGGCGGCCGGAGGCAAGGCCACAACTGACGACGTCGCCGCGGCGTGAGCCGCCTGCCACGCGAGGTCCGGGCGTGTAGGTGGGTTCTGTTCCCAACAGGCCGTGCCTGCATGCCCTGTCTCTCGTTCGTCGGCATCTCGCAGGTGTGCGTGCACTCGAGCGTGGGTGCTCGTACGATCTGGCCATGACTCGCTACCTCCACACCATGTACCGCATTACGGATCCGGAAAGGAGCCGCGCCTTCTACGAGGCGCTCGGTTTCGAGTTTCGACGCGAAATGGACATCGTCCGCAACGGCGAGACGGAAGCGACGAACTACTTCTTCGGTGTTCCCGGCCAAGAAGAAGAGCTCGAACTCACCTTCAACCACGACGGACGCAGCTATGAGTCAGGGACGGGGTACGGTCACATTGCGATCGGGGTTGAGGATCTGGACGGGACGCTCGAGCGGCTGGCCGCGCAGGGCATCGAGCCCGAGCGCCCGCCCTACCAGGTGCGCGAGGGCGGCTCGCGCCTCTGCTTTGTCGCGAGACCCGGACGGCTACCGCATCGAGCTGATCGAGCGCTAGCCGGTTTGGCGACGGCCCGCAGCCTCGAGCTCCAGCAGCTCGCCCAGCGGATCGCCGACGCGCTTCCGCCGGTGGTGCAAGAGGTTGTGCTCACCGGCAGCGTCTCGCGTGGGGTCGCCGACGAGGTCTCGGACATCGAGATGCTCGTCGTCTCCGCCGAGCCGCTCGACCTGGCGACCTGCTTCGAGCACGCCGGCCGCGCGGGTCTCGAGCGGCCTCGACACCTGGGGCCGGCAAGGCACGGCGACCTCCCGCGTCTTCGGCTACTGCGAGGGCGTGCCGGTCGAGCTGGTCTGGTGGCCGCACAACTTCGCGGAGGCATCGGTTGCGGCGCTGCTCGCGGGGCAGGAGTCCTCGGTCTGCCGACGCGCTCGCCAACGGCGTGTCGCTGCGCACGAGCGGCCTGCTCGAGCGCTGGCAGGCAGGACCTACGCGAGTACCCGGCCGAGCTGGTGGCTGCCCGCATCGAGGACGCGGCGCTGGCCTGGGGCGGCTACGCGCCCGAAGGGATGCTCACGATCGCCCGCCAGGGCGAGCGCCTCGCCCTGGTCGAGCGGATGGTCGACGACGCAACCCGCGTGCTGAAGATCGTCTACGCGCTCAACCGCGTCTGGCCACCGACCACCAAACGTGTGGCAGCCCGGGTCGAAGGACTGCCGGTGAGACCCGAGCGCCTGGCCGAGCGGATCGATGAGGCTCTCACCGAGCCCGACCCGTTCCGCGCGCTGCTCGTGCTGAACCAGCTGCAGCTCGAAACCGTCGAGCTCGGACCGAGCGGTCCTAACGTCGACCGCGCCCGCGTCTGGCTCCCACGGGTGCTGGAAGTGCTCCGGATAGGATCGCGGGTGTGACCGAGGAAGCGCGACTCGGGCAGACCGACTCCGGCCTCAAGCCGTCCACCGAGGGCTGGTTCGTCGTCAACGTCGGCGAAACCGGCTGGGCCGTCCACGACGCGTTCGGCGCCGGCTGCACGTTCGAGGGCGGCGATGCCCAGTTCAAGCAGCTCGGGATCAACATCAGCGTCGTCGAGCCGGGGCAGCCGCTCTGCCTCTACCACGAGGAGAGCGCTCAGGAGGGCTTCCTCGTGCTGTCGGGCGAGTGCGTCCTGCTCGTCAACGAGCGAAGAGCGGCCGCTCAAGGCCTGGGACTTCTTCCACTGCCCGCCGGGCGTAGAGCACGTGATCGTCGGCGCCGGCGACGGCCTCGCGATCGTGCTCGCGGTCGGCGCTCGGCCCGAGGACGAGCACATCAACTATCCGCGGTCGGAGCTCGCCGGGCGCTATGGCGCCAGTGCGGTCGAGACCACCACCGCCCGCAGGAGGCGTACTCGCGCGCCGGTCACAACCGGCCCCGGCACGAGCGTCCCGCGTACTGGGACAAGCTTCCCTGGGCCAAGTAGCATCGGCGGTATGACGACCTTCTCGGTGATGGTCCGTGTCCGAGCGGCGCCGCGCGAACGGCGCACCGCTCGGGGCGCGCTCCTAGTCAGCACTTCCTCCGGCGGCCGGTCGCGGCCGAGCTCGTCCGCGACGCGCGCCTCACGCGGGACGACCTGGTCGTCGACCTCGGGGCCGGCACCGGCCGGCTGGCCGCCGAGCTCGCGCGAGCGGTCCGCAGCGTGGTCGCCGTCGAGCTCGATCGCGGACTGGCGGCCCGGCTGCATGGCCGCTGGGCGAACGTCGAGGTCGTCGAGGCCGACGCGCGCGAGGTCGAGCTCCCGCGCGAGCCGTTCCGCGTCGTCGCCAACCTCCCGTTTGCCGGCACGAACGAGATCCTGCGCCACGTGCTCGACGACCCGCGTGTGCCGCTCCTGCGGGCCGACCTGATCGTCCAGTGGGGCGTCGCGGTCAAGCGCGCGCTGCCCTGGCCGAGCACGGTCAACGGGGTCGTGTGGGGCGCCTGGTACTTGACCCGTGTGGCCCGCCGGCTCCCGCGCAGCGCCTTCGCCCCACCGCCGAGCGTGGACGCGGCCGTGCTGGTCTTCGAGCGGCGTCCCGCTCCATTGGTGCCGATCGAGCTCGCGGTCGGCTACCGCCGCTTCGTCGCACGCGGCTTCCGAGAGGGAAGACGGCTCGTGCGCGCCGAGCCGCGACAGCTCGACCCGTACGAGTGGGCGGCGCGCTATCTAGCCGGCACGTGAGCGCATCGCGAGCCGCTCGGCCTGCGACGGCATCGCGACGACCTCGGCGGCGGTGAGCCGGCTGCGGATCACCTTCTGGGCGTAGAGCCGCTCGTCGGCCGCGCGGAAGAGCAGCAGCGCGCTCTCGCCGTCGCGGGGGCAGACGGCCCAGCCGAAGCTCATGCTGATCCCTTCCTCCGCCAGCGCGGCCGTCAGCCGGCCGCAGAGCGCGCGGACGGTCTCGCTCCCCGGCAGGCTCGTGATCACCGCGAACTCGTCGCCGCCGATGCGAGCGACCTGCCCTTCCGAGTCCCGGCCGCTCGCGAGCACCTCGCCCGCAAGCCGGAGCACGTCGTTCCCGACGGCGTGGCCCTCGGAGTCGTTGATCTCCTTCATGTTGTCCATGTCCGCCAGGATCAGGCCGAACGGGCCGCCCCGCTCGAGCCGCGCCGTCAGCGCCGCGTCGAAGGCGCGCGTGTTCAGCAGGCCGGTCAGGTGATCGCGCTCGCTGGCAATCCGGAGCCGGTCGGAGAGGTCGCGGTGGTGGGTAGCGAACCAGCCGACGAGCGCGCCCATCGAGGTGTAGGTGACCAGGCGCACGGTCGAGCCGGCCGTCAGCACCTGCGACGTCGCGATGTGAGGGTTGAGCACCATCCCGACCGTGTAGAAGCCGGTCGCGGCGATCCCTGCCGCCGCGCCCCAGGCGGCGCCTTCGGCCAGTGCGACCATCGCCACGGGCACGTAGTAGAAGTGGCCGATGCCGAGGCCGGGCTTCTCGAGGATCAGGAAGGCCGTGAAAATCAGCGGGTAGAGCACGGCCGAGGACGCGAGCAGGAAGGCACGCTGGTGGCTGGCCGCAGCAGACACGCTCGGACAATGCCCCGACGCGCTGCTCGGCGCCTCCCTCGAAGTGGTGATTCGCGCTTGTGGCAGTTCGGGCGCGAAGGCGTCACGCACCCGTGACAGGTGGGCGGCTACGGTCGTTGCAATGGCCAAGGCGGCGACACCCTGGGGCCCGGCGGAGCTCGTCGAGGAGCTGACGCTCGCCCAGCGCGCGGGCAAGAAGCGCTTCTCGTCGGTCGTTCAGCTGCTCGAGGCGCCCGGCGGCGAGCGGCTGGTGCGGTTCGCCTACACGACGGGCGGCTCGGCCCGGCGCGGGCCGGTGACGCTGCGCAGCCGAGACCTCGACCGGCTGCGCGAGGGCCTGGCCAAGCGGCCGGCGCTCGCGGAGGCGCTCGGGCTCAAGCCGCCGTGAGCAGGCGTTCGTGCGCCGCGTCGACGAACGAGCCGAGCACGAGCGCGCCGTCGGTCGAGCCGAGCAGCGGGTCGACCGCGTGCTCGGGATGCGGCATCAGGCCGAAGACGTTCCCGCGCTCGTTCATGACGCCGGCGATGGAGGCCACCGAGCCGTTCGGGTTCTGCTCTAGCGCAGGACGACCTGCCCGTTCCGCTCGAGCTCGCCCAGCAGCTCGTCGTCGGCGAAGTAGCAGCCCTCGCCGTGCTTGATCGGGATCGACAGCGTCTGGCCGGACTCGCCGCGGTTCGTGAAGGCCGTGTCGGCGCGCTCGAGCCGGAGCGTGACGTCGCTGCAGACGAACTCGAGCGAGGCGTTCGGTCGCAGCGCGCCGGGCAGCAGGCCCGCCTCGCAGAGCACCTGGAAGCCGTTGCAGATTCCGAGCACGAGCCCGCCGTCGTCCGCGAACCGCCGCACGGTCTCCATCACCGGCGCGAAGCGGGCGATCGCCCCGCAGCGGAGGTAGTCGCCGTACGAGAACCCGCCCGGCAGAACAACGCCGTGGACGTCCGGGAGCTCCGGTTCGGCGTGCCAGACGAGCTCCGGCTCGGCGCCGAGCCGCTCGAGTGCGAGCGCGGCGTCCCGCTCGTCGTTCGAGCCGGGGAAGACGAGAACTGCAATGCGCGGCCTGGGCTCGGTGCTCATCGCTCCAGGGCGATCTCGTAGGACTCGATCAGCGGGTTCGCGAGCAGCTGCTCACACGCCCGCTCGAGCTCGGCCCGGGCGGCGTCGGCGTCCGCGCCGTCGAGCTGGAGGTCGATCACGCGGCCTACGCGAGCCTCGTCGACGGCAAAGCCGAGCTGGCGCAGCGAGCTCTGCACGGCTTCGCCCTGCGGGTCGAGGATCCCGGGCTTCGGCCGAACGAGGATTGTCGCCTTCATGCGAGCACGACCCCGGGGTCGGCGAGGTAGGCGTCGAAGCTGATCCCGGTCAGCCGCTCGAACGCCTCGACGTAGCGGGCGCGGGTGCCGGCGACCACGTCGTCCGGGAGCGCGGGCCCCGGTGCGGTCTTGTCCCAGCCGAGCGTCTCGCAGTAATCGCGCACGAACTGCTTGTCGAAGGAAGGCTGGGCGCGGCCGGGCTCGTACTCGTCGGCCGGCCAGAAGCGGGACGAGTCGGGCGTGAAGGCCTCGTCGCCGAGCACGAGCCGTCCCTCGGGGTCGAGTCCGAACTCGAACTTCGTGTCGGCGATCAGGATCCCGCGCTCCGCCGCGTACTCGGCGGCGAAGCGGTAGAGGTCGGTCGAGACGCGCTCGACCTCGTCGAAGCGCTCCTGTCCGACCAGCTCGGCGGCGCGCTCGCGGTCGATGTTCTCGTCGTGCCCTTCCTGTGCCTTGGTCGACGGGGTGAAGATCGGCTCCGGCAGCTTGTCCGAGTCGCGCAGCCCTTCCTGGAGGACGTGCCCGCAGACCGAGCCGGTCGCCTGGTAGTCCTTCCAGCCGGAGCCCGTCAGGTAGCCGCGCACGACGCATTCGAGCGGCAGCATCTCGAGCTGCGGCACTCGGTCGAGCGGCCGTCGGGCCGCAGCTCGAGCAGGTGGTTGGGCACG
>CAVWFB010000013.1:0-12849 GCA_963754265.1 uncultured Actinomycetes bacterium
TACGGCTCGACGTCGAAGCTGAACATCATTCCGCTCTCGTGGTGCTCGGCGATGTGGCAGTGAGCCATCCACCGTCCTGGGTTCGTCACGTCGAGCAGGATGTCGACCGTCTCCCCGGTGCGCACCAGCACTGTGTCCTTCCAGACCAGGTTCGGCTCCACGACGTCGTCGCGCGCCAGGATCAGGAAACGGCCGGCGCCGTGGACGTGGAACGGGTGCGGCATCGGGTGATCTGAATCCATCTCGTTCACCAGCCGCAGCTTCACCTGATCGCCGACGTGGAACGTCCAGTCGATCTGCGCGTTCTCGGCACCGGTGTCGCGGTCGACCAGCTTCCAGCGCATGTTCGCCGGCGTCGTCTTCCGATTGACCTCGACCATGTCGTCTTCCCACTCGATGCCCTGTGCGGTGTCGTGACCGTGCCCGGACTCGCCGTGCTGATCGTGGCCGTGCCCGTGATGACCGTGCTCGCCGTGATGCCCGTGGCCAGCGCCGCCCTGCTCTTCGTGCGCGCTCGCGCCATGCCCGTGACCTTGGTGCCCGTGGCCGTGCTCTGCGCCAGCCGCGACCATGCTCTTGGGCAGAAGCTTCATGCCGCACGTCGCGCAGCGGTCAGGCTTGTCCCTCGTCACCTCGGGATGCATCGGGCAGACGTAGGTGGTCTCTTCTGCCGCCTGGGCGAGCAGCCTCATGCCGCACTTGGGGCAGCTGCCGGGCTCCGCGCTCACCACCTCAGGGTGCATCGGGCAGACGTAGACGACCTCGACGCCCTCGGGCACGCCCATGTCCATCTCCGCGACGAACGAGAGCGTCTTGACGGGCGGCGCCTTCAGGTACGGCTCGATCCGGTCGCGTTGCTCAGCCATGTCGCGGGTTGTCCGCAGCTGCCCGAACTGGTCAGCGAACGACTGCTCCGGGAGGTCGTCCGAGACGTTGATCGTCGCAAGCCGGTAGGCGCGCTCGGGCGTTCGGTGCTCGAGCGCGAGCTCGCCGGGATCGGAAAAGAGGACGTCGACGACGACACGCTCGGAGGGAGCGAGCAAAACCTCCTCGACCAGCTCCTCCCGTTCGTAGTGGCCTGCGTCGGCACCGACCAGCTTCATCTGTACGCCGGGCAGTGTGACGTTGAAGACGCGCGTGTTGGCGGTGTTCGTGAGGTAGAAGCGCACGACCTCGCCGCGCCTGGCCTCGAGCGAAAGGTCAGCTTCACCCGCAACGAGCATCACGTTGCCGAACCGGCCCATCGCCACGTGCGTCGTCTCCGACTCCCGAAATGCTGCGATCTGCCCTTCCTCGATCAGGATGTCGTCGAGCGTCACCAAGAGCTCGCGGTTGGCTGGCGGCCAGTAGTCGGCCTCGCTCGGGGTGACGAGGATGTTCCCGTAGAGGCCTAGCTCCTGGCCGTAGTCCTCCCGGATGTGCGGGTGGTACCAGAACGCGCCGGGGTCGGGCACGTGCACCTGGTAGGTGAAGCTCTCGCCGACCGGGACCGGCGCCTGTGTGTCGTGCGTGCCGTCGTAGCGGTTCTCGAGCCGTAAGCCATGCCAGTGCACGGTCGCTTCGATGTCGCCGTGGTTGGTGACCGGAATGGCGATCGTCGCGCCCTGCGGGACCTTCAGCGTCGGCCCCGGCACGGAGCCGTTGTAGGCGAGCATCCGCACAGTCGCGTCGCCGATCTTCTTCTTGACCGGGACGATCTCGAGCTTGAGCTCGTCTCCATCGGCGAGCTCGATCAGTTCGGTCTTGCCTGCTTCAGGCAGTCCTTCGGTCTCGCGCGGCAGTACGGCGACGTGGCCGTGGTGATGGGAGCCGTGATCGTGCTCATGAGACTCGTGGCCATGCACCGTTAGCTCCTTTCGCTCGAACGGGCTTCGCTGGTTGCGCCGGCCTCGACCGGTGTGCCTGCCTGTGCTGGTCTCTTCGATTGCCGGTACTCCGCGATCTTCTCAGCAATGAACTCGGCGTCGTCCTTGATGAAGCCGATCAGCGCCGAGCCACGCGTGTGCTGCCAGGTGAGGCCGAGGAAGTAGAGGCCGGACACCTCGGTGACGCCGCGGCGATGGCGTAGCTGACCGTCCTCGTCGAGGATCGGCAGCTTGATCCAGGAGTAGTCGGATCGGTAGCCGGTCGCCCAGAGGACCGCGTCGACTTCGAGGTCACTCCCGTCTTCGAAGCGCACCCGCCGGCCCTCGGCGTCCACGAGCCGTGGCTTGAGCTGGACGCCGTAGCGCTCGGTCATCTCGCGAGGGCTCGAGCCGATCAGCGTGTCGCGTGTGCTCAGCTTGCGACCAAGCCGTGACTCGACCGTCTTGTTGAGGAGGCGCGTCTTGGTCAGCCACCAGAAGACGTCTCGCCCGAGCATGCGCTGGGGCAGCGGCTTCTGCTGCGACCCGATCGAGAGCACGACCTCGTGCGACGCCGAGAGTTCCTTCGCAATTTGAAAGCCGGTGTTGCCGCCGCCGGCCACGAGCACTGTCCCCTTTGGCACGTCACCCGGCTTGCGGTAGCCGACGGCACGGGTCTGGAAGAGATCGGCGGAGAGCTTCTCGCTGAGCTTCGGCACGTATGGAGTTTGGAACGGACCCGTCGCGACGACGACCTGGTCGGCGACGATTGTCCGTCCTCCGAGGGCAAGCCGGAACCGGCCGTCGTCGGCCTGGTCGAGTTGCTCGACCTGGCTGTTCAGCTCGATCGGCAACTCGAAGGTCTCGGCGTAGCGCTCGAGGTAAGCGATCACCTCGTCCCGGGTCGGGTAGCCGTCCGGGTCACCGGGAAACGGAAGGCCTGGGAGCGCGCTGTAGAGACGGGGGGTGAAGAGCGTTAGCGAGTCCCAGCGCTCGCGCCATGCCAGCGCAAGTTCGCTCGCCCGGTCGAGGATCACGAAGCGGCAACCCTGCTCTCTCAGGTAATAGCCGATGGCCAGTCCGGCCTGGCCGCCGCCGATGACTGCCACATCGAGGTGCTGCGCGCTGCCGTCGTTGGAATGGCTCGAATCCGAGTTCACGCACTCCCTTGTGACTCAGGTCGCGTCTCGGCCGGGAATAAACGACTACGTTCTACCCGTGTCAAGCGACGCTGAAGCCACCTTCTTGTTCGCGGACATCGCGGGCTTCACGGCGCTCACGGAGGCGCATGGAGACGAGCAGGCCGTGCAGCTCGTGGAGGAGTTCGCGAATGCCGTTCAGGCGGAGCTTCCACGCATCGATGGCGAGTACGTGAAGACGGTCGGCGACGCGCTCATGCTCCGAGTGCCCGATCCGGCCGATGCAGTTCGCCTCGGCTTGTGGATCACGCGCAATGCGATGAGCGGCCACCAGGCGCCATCGGTCCGCGTGGGCGGCAACTACGGCTCGGCTGTCGAGCGCAACGGGGACTACTTCGGGTCGACGATCAATGTCGCAGCGCGGGTCTCGGCGCTCGCCGCCGGTGGCGAGGTACTTGTCACCGGGCAGACGGCAGCGCTCGCGCCTGATCTCGAGGGCGTGCTCTACGAGTCTCGTGGGCGGCAAGTCCTACGCAACGTCGCTGAGCCGGTCGAGATTTTCGCCGTCGTTCGCGTGGACGAGAGTGCCGATCACCTGGCGATCGACCCCGTCTGCCAGATGGCGGTCGATCCAGAGCGCGCGGTCGGTCGCTTGCTGCTCGACGAGAAGGCGTACTACTTCTGTTCGCTTACTTGTGCGGCAGCCTTTGCCCAGCACCCGGAGCGGTACGCGGAATAGCTGCGGCACGCGAGACGCGGCACCCATCGGCGAGCACGGAAATCGGAGTCGAGCTCGGGCGGATGCAACTAGGCGGCGGCCGCCGCCGCTCTCGGCTGGGCGCAACTCGAGGGCCTTACGCGCGCGCGTGAACCTCTAGCAGGCGGCTCACTGCCGCAGCCGTGTCCACGATCTCGGCGAACTCGTCGCTCAGGCTCGCGAGGGCCGACTCGTGCACGGTCTCGGGGTCGAACTGCTGGCCGCCCGGCACCTCGCGCGCATGGGTCGCGGTCGCATCCGCGAGGAACCACACCTCGAAGCCGAGGTCCGAAGCCATGCGGGCCGTCGTCGAGCAGCAGTGATCGGTGGTCAGGCCGGCGACGACGACGGTATGCGCGTCGGCGGCCCGCAACCGTCGCTCGAGATCGGTGCCGACGAAGCCGTTGTTGACGGTCTTCTCGAGCACCGGCTCACCCTCGACGGGCATCGCCTCCGGCTTGAACTCGAAGCCTCTGTCGCGGAAGAGGCCGTCGGCCTCGACGCTTCGATGCCGAACGTGGAGCACCGGAGCTCCTGCCTCGCGCCAGGCAGCGAGCAACTCGGCGACGCGGCTCTCAGCGTCGGTGTTGTTTCTCGGGCCCCAGCCGGGATCGTCGAATGCCCGCTGCACGTCGATCAGCAGCAGTGTCGGCTTCGCGGCCACGTCCCCACCCTAGCGCCGCAACGCCGATCTCAGGGTGCGAGGCGCTCGGCTCGCCACGAACCGCCCTCGCGCGTGAACCTGATGCGATCGTGGAGACGGTCGTCGCGATGCTGCCAGAGCTCGATCGCGTCGGGCTCGAGGAGGTAGCCGCCCCAGCGCTCGGGCCGCGGGACCTCGCCGCCGTGTTCCGCCAGCAGGCGCTCGGCCTCCGCCTCGAGGCTCTCGAGCGACGCGAGAGGCTCGCTTTGCCGAGAGGCCGCCGCAGCCGCGCGCGACCGCGCCGGTCGCGTGGCCCAGTACTCGTCCGACTCCTCGACCGGAAGCCGCCGCACGGTTCCCTCGACCCGCACCTGGCGCCCGAGCGCATTCCAGTACACGACGATCGCGGCGTGCGGGTTCTCCTCGAGCTCACGACCCTTGCGGCTCTCGTAGCCCGTGAAGAACGCAAAGCCCCGCTCGTCGGCGCCCTTCAGGAGCAGCATGCGGGCCGACGGGCGGCCCGACGCATCCGCCGTCGCGAGCGTCATCGCCTCCGGCAGCGGCACCGCGGCCGCGCGGGCTTCGGCGAGCCAGTCGTTGAACTGCCCGATTGGGTCGACGTCGTTCATCGCCAGCCGCCCGCGAGCAGCTCGCGCACCTCGGTCACGCCGGCCTCCCAGATCCGCTGCATCTCGTCGTCGGAGCGACGGTAGAGCCCGCCGAACGAGCCGTCGCCGATCAGCTCGCGCACCCCCTCCGGGCCGGCGACCCGATAGGAATCCTCGTCGAGCATCGGCTTCGCCTCGTCCGGAACCTCGACGTTCTCGAGCCGCGTCCACGGGAAGTTCTCGCCCCAGTTCGCGTGCGAGTACTCCGCGTCGATCGCGAGCGCCACCTCCAGCACTTTCGGCCCGTTCCACCAGTTGTGGAAGATCGCCTGCGCATCCGGGTGGGCGGCCGCCCACTCCCGGATGAGCCCGCTGACCGGCGCGTTCCCGCCGTGGGCGTTCACGACCAGAAAGCGCCGGAACCCCTGCTCATGGAGGGAGTCGAGCACGTCCCGCAGCACCGCGATCAGCGTCTCGAACCGCAGCGACGGGCTCCCCGGAAACGCTCCGAAAGCGGGCGTCAACCCGTATGGGAGCACCGGTAGCACCGGCACTCCGAGCGGCTCGGCCGCCTCGAGCGAGACCCGTTCTCCGAGGATGTTGTCCGTGCCGAGCGAGAGGTAGCCGTGCTGCTCCGTCGAGCCGAGAGGCAGGACGATCCGGTCGTCGCCCGTGAGGTACTCCTCCAGATGCATCCAGTTGAGCTCGTGGACATGCACAGGCGACCGCCTAAGATTCGAAAGGACGACTGCTACACTCAGCCGCGCGCGGCGGCGTAGCTCAGTTGGTTAGAGCAGCGGAATCATAATCCGCGTGTCGGAGGTTCGAGTCCTCCCGCCGCTACCTCCTCGCGAACTCGAAGGACTGACGAACAGACATGGCAACCGGAGTCAGAGTTGGAATCACGCTCGCGTGCACCGAGTGCAAGCGGCGTAACTACCAGACGATGAAGTCGAAGCGGAACACGCCCGACCGCGTCGAATTCAGCAAGTACTGCCGCTGGTGCGGCAGGCACACGCCCCATCGGGAGACGAGGTAGTGGCGCGACAGACCCGTTCCGAGCGACGCGCGCGTCGCGCTGCGCAGCTCGAGAGCCAGTCCGCGGCCCAGCGCACGCGTCCGCGCCAGCAGCAGCAGCAGCTGCGGCCGGCGGCCGAGCCCGCGAGCGCGGACGGCGGCCGCCACGTTCCGGGCGGCGGCTTCTGGAACTTCGTCCAGGAGTCGTGGGGCGAGCTGAAGAAGGTCGACTGGCCCGGCCAGCAGCAGCTGATCCAGGGCACCGTCGTCGTCCTGATCGCCTGCCTGATCACGGGCACGTACCTGTTCCTCGCCGACGAGATCTTCCGTCGCTTCGTCCAGCACGTCCTGCTGGGCGGGTAGGGCAGACCGATGTTCCGCTGGTACGCGATCAACACCTACTCCGGGCACGAGAACAAGGTCAAGACGAACCTCGAGCACCGGATCGACTCCATGGCGCAGCAGACCCGCTTCCGCCGCGTCGTCGTCCCGACCGAGCAAGTGGTCGAGACCAAGGACGGCCAGAAGGTCCAGACCGAGAAGCGGATCCTTCCGGGCTACGTGCTCGTGAACATGGACTTGAACGACGAGGCCTGGACGGTCGTGAAGAACACGCCCGGCGTGACCGGCTTCGTCGGCGCCGGCTCCAAGCCGGTCCCGCTCTCGCAGGGCGAGGTCGACCGGATCCTGCGCACCGGCGCGGCGACCGGCGAGCGCCCGCGGGCCCAGGTGGAGTTCTCGCTCGGCGAGTCGGTGAAGGTAACCTCCGGCCCGCTCTCGGACTTCGACGGCGAGATCGTCGACGTCAACCCGGACCAGCAGAAGCTGAAGGTGCTCGTGGACATCTTCGAGCGCCAAGTCCCGGTCGAGCTCGGTTTCGACCAGGTGAAGAAGATCGACTGATGGCCAAGAAGGTTCTGACACTCATCAAGCTGCAGATCCCCGGCGGGCAGGCGAACCCCGCGCCGCCGGTCGGCCCTGCGCTCGGCCAGCACGGCGTCAACATCATGGAGTTCTGCAAGGCCTTCAACGCGCAGACCGCGCAGGAGAACGGCCGCATCATCCCGGTCGAGATCACGGTCTACGAGGACCGCTCGTTCGACTTCATCACCAAGACGCCGCCGGCCGCCGTCCTGATCAAGGAGGCGCTGCGGCTGGAGAAGGGCTCCGGCGAGCCCAACCGTGAGAAGGTCGGGCGTCTCACGCGCGACCAGTTGCGCTCGATCGCCGAGACGAAGATGCCGGACCTGAACGCGCGCGACGTCGAGCACGCGATGCTCATCATCGCGGGAACGGCCCGCTCGATGGGCGTGGAGACGGATCGATGAGGCACGGCAAGGCCTACCGGAACGCCCGCGCGCAGATCGACCGCGAGCAGCTCTACTCGCCCGCCGAGGCGGTCAGGTTGCTGAAGGGCGCCGAGACAGCGAAGTTCGACGAGAGCGTCGAGGCGCACTTCAACCTGGGCCTCAACGTGCGCCATGCGGAGCAGCAGCTGCGCGGGACGCTGATGCTCCCGCACGGCACCGGCCGCGAGACGACGGTCGCCGTCTTCGCCGAGGGCGAGAAGGCCCGGGAGGCGCAGGACGCGGGCGCCGACGTCGTCGGCACGAACGACCTCGCCTCGAAGATCGAGGAGGGCTACGACGATTTCGACGTCGCAATCGCCACGCCGGATCAGATGGGCGTCGTCGGAAAGCTCGGCCGCATCCTCGGCCCCCGCGGGAAGATGCCGAACCCGAAGACCGGCACGGTCACCATGGACCTCGCGAAGGCGGTCCGGGACGCGAAGGCCGGCAAGCTCGAGTACCGCACCGACCGCGGCGCGAACGTGCACGTCACGATCGGCAAGAAGAGCTTCGACGAGCGCCAGCTGCTCGAGAACTACGCAGCGCTGATCGACGAGATCATGCGCGCCAAGCCGGCGGCGGCGAAGGGCCGCTACATCAAGACGGTTACACTGACGAGCACGATGGGCCCAGGGATCCACGTCGACCCGGCGCGGACGAGGGGCATCGTGGAAGAGCTCGAAGGAGCACAGGCAGAAGAAGACGCAGTCCCGGCGTAAGAGAGCCCCAGCCGAAGACCGTTGGCAGCCGCAAGGCGGAAGTCCAGCGCAGGCGGAGCAGGAAAGGCATCGAGCCTCTCCCAGCCCGCCCGAGTGCGGGCTCGTTTCGTGAAGAGGTGAATCGATGCTGAAGGAGCAAAAAGAGCGAGTCGTCGAGCAGCTGGCCCAGCGTCTCCGCGACTCGGAGACGCTGATGGTCGCGGATTACCGCGGTTTGACGATGCCGGAGATCGACGAGCTTCGAAGCCGTCTGCTCGAGGCCGGGGCACGCTTCACGGTGGTGAAGAACACGCTCACGCGCCGTGCGGCGGAGGCTGCCGGCAAGGAGAACGTGCTCGAGCTGATCGACGGGCCGACCGCAATCGCCTTCCTCGAGGCCGAGGGCGATCCCGTCGCGGTGGCGAAGGTGCTGAGCGAGACCGCCCGGAGGAACGACGTGCTCGTGATCCGCGGCGGCGTGTTCGAGGGCGCCGTCGTCGGCGACGCGGAGATCAAGCGGCTCGCGACGCTGCCCCCGGCCGACGTCCTGCGGGCCCAGCTCGTCGGCGCCGTGGCGGCGCCGCTGACGACGGTGGTGGGGCTCTTCGCTGCCCCACTGCGCGACCTCGTCGGCGTGATCGACGCCCGGATCAGGCAGCTCGAGGAGCAGGGCGAGACGGTTCCGGAGGAGCCCCAGGCAGAGGCCGAGGCGGAACCGCAAGAGGCCGAAGAACTGCAGGCGGATGCGCCTGCTGAGGAGACAACCGAAGAGCCGTCAGCCGAGGCGGAGGCAGAGCCTGAGCCGGAGGCGGAGACGGAGCAAGAGGAGGAGAGCAGTGGCTAAGACCGATACCGACAAGCTCGTCGAGCAGCTGGGCGGCATGACCGTCCTCGACCTCGTCGAGCTGAAGAACAAGCTGGAGGAGGAGTGGGGCGTCAGCGCAGCGGCACCGGTCGCGGTGGCCGCGGCGGGCGGCGCACCGGCCGCAGGCGACGGCGCCGCGGAGGAGGAGAAGAGCGCCTTCGATGTCGTTCTGACCGGCGCAGGCGACAAGAAGATCCAGGTGATCAAGGTCGTCCGCGCGATCACCGGCCTGGGTCTCAAGGAAGCCAAGGACCTGGTGGACGGCGCGCCCAACCCCGTCAAGGAGGGCGTCCCCCAGGAGGAGGCCGACCAGATCAAGGCGCAGCTCGAAGAGGCAGGCGCGGGAGTCGAGGTCAAGTAGCGAGGGAGCCCGGCTCGCCGGGCTCCTGCTCTACACGCCTTCGGCTCGGGGAGCGCTCACCCGTTCCAGTGATTTGCGCAGGGCACGCCGCAGGTGGGTGCCGAGAACGCCGTCTACTGGGTGAACCCCCTTACCCCCTCGGAGGTACACACAAATGCGGTTGAGAGTTCTCGTTCTCGTCCTCGTCGCCTCGCTCGTCGCAGTCTCTGCGGCGGTGGCGAAGGACCACCCCGGCAACAAAGGCAAGAAGCCGCCGGCAACGGGCGCCAAGTGCAAGCCTGCCGTCACGGTGATGCTGAGTGGCGTCCTCGCCGCCGACGTCGATCCCGCGGACGGCGACACGTCGTTCGTGATGCTCGTGAAGCAGTCGAACAAGCATGGCAGGACGTTCAAGGCAGCGGGCTCGGCCACGGTCATGGTCGACGCGAAGACGCGGATCCGCCGGCAGGGCGCCGACAACCTCGGCGCGCTGGCTCCTAACGACCGCGTCCATGTGACGGCGAAGGTCTGCAAGGCCGATCTGAAGGGCGGCGGCACCCCGGATCTCACGGCGCGCAAGATCGGCGCGCATCCGGCAAAGGCCGCGCCATCCAGCTAGTTCTCGGCTAGAAGCGGAGACCTCAGAGGCGTCCGAAAGGGCGCCTCTGGCGGTTTTCGAAGCAAATCTCTATAGTGAGGTCGCCTACCGGGCGCCTACCCGTCGCTCAGCCTTGCGCAGCGACCACCTCTTTCGCTATTCTTGGCGGTTCCGCGCCGACGTTCGCCTGTCCGCATTCTGAAGTCACTCCGAGCCGTTAAGGGAGGCATCCCCATTTGACCACCAGGGTCGCTGCGCCACGCGCGCGCAAAACGTTTTCGCGCCTCAAGCACGTTCTCGATCTCCCCAATCTGATCGACATCCAGAAGGCCTCGTTCGACTGGTTCCTCAGCGAGGGCCTGCGCGAGACCATCGACGACATTTCTCCAATCGAGGATTACACCGGCACGCTCGCGGTGGAGTTCGGCGACTACAAGTTCGGCGAGCCCCCCGTGACCATCCAGGAGTGCCGTGAGAAGGACCTGACCTTCCAGGCTCCGCTCTCGATGACCGTCCGCTTCGTGAACAAGGAGACGGGCGAGATCCGCGAGCAGACGGTCTTCATGGGCGACTTCCCGATGATGACCGAGTGGGGCACGTTCATCATCAACGGCACCGAGCGCGTGATCGTGACGCAGCTCGTGCGCAGCCCGGGCGCGTACCTGATGGAGCCGAAGGACCCGGCGAAGCAGGTCTTCACGGCCAACCTGATGCCGAGCCGCGGCTCCTGGCTGGAGCTCGAGATCGACAAGAAGGGCATCGTCTACGCGCGCATCGACCGGAAGCGCAAGCTGCCGATCACCACGCTTCTGCGCGCGCTGCCGGAGGAGGATCCGACCACCGGCTGGAAGCTCGACACGAGCTCCAACGAGGCGATCATGAAGCTGTTCGGCAACTCGCTCTACATCGCCAACACGCTCGAGAAGGATCCCTCCACGCGCGAGGACGAGGCGCTGATCGAGGTGTTCAAGAAGCAGCGTCCCGGCGAGCCGCCGACGCTCGACAACGCGCGCAACCTGCTGCGCTCGCTCTTCTTCGACCCCAAGCGCTACGACCTGACCAAGGTCGGCCGGTACAAGCTGAACCAGCGGCTCGCGGTGGACGTCCCCGACGACGTCCGCGTGCTGACGACCCAGGACATCCTGGCGCTCGTCAAGAGGCTCGTGGAGCTGCCGGACAAGCTCGGCGTCGACCCTGAGTCGAAGGACTTCGCGGCCGACGCGATCGTGCTCCCGCGCGACGCGATCCGCGGCGAGCTCGACGAGTACGAGCACTTCGGCAACCGGCGTCTGCGCACCGTCGGTGAGCTGATCCAGGAGGCGTTCCGGGTCGGGCTCTACCGCATGGAGCGCGTCGTCCGCGAGCGGATGACCACGGAAGACGTGGACACGATCACGCCGCAGACGATCATCAACATCCGCCCCGTGGTCGCGGCGCTGAAGGAGTTCTTCGGCTCCTCGCAGCTCTCGCAGTTCATGGACCAGACGAACTCGCTCGCGGGGCTCACGCACCGGCGGCGGCTCTCGGCGCTCGGCGCCGGCGGCCTGACCCGAGAGCGCGCGCCGATCGAGGTGCGCGACGTGCACCCGACGCACTACGGGCGCATGTGCCCGATCGAGACTCCGGAGGGCCCGAACATCGGCCTGATCGGCTCGCTGGCCTCGTTCGCGACCGTCTCCGAGTTCGGCTTCGTGCAGACGCCGTACCGGAAGGTCTCGAACGGCAAGGTGACCGACGAGATCGTCTACCTCGACGCCGCCGAGGAGGCCCAGTACACGATCGCCCAGGCGAGCGCGCAGGTCGACGACAAGACCGGGCGCTTCGTGGACGAGCAGGTCCTCTGCCGCTCCCGCGAGGGCGAGGCGGTCACCGCGCGGCCCAAGGACGTGGACTTCATGGACGTCGCGCCGGCGCAGATCGTCTCGGTCGCCACCGCGCTGATCCCGTTCCTCGAGCACAACGACGCGAATCGCGCGCTGATGGGCGCGAACATGCAACGGCAGGCGGTGCCGCTGATGATCACGCAGGCGCCGCTCGTCGGCACCGGCCTCGAGTACCGCGCGGCGGTCGACACAGGCGACGTGATCCTCGCCGAGGACGCGGGCAGCGTCGTCGACGTCGACGCCGACCGGATCGTGGTCGACGGCAGGGATGGGAAGCACGAGTACCCGCTGACGAAGTTCATGCGCTCCAACCAGGGCACCCTGATCCACCAGAAGCCGATCGTCGGCCTCGGGGACAAGGTGCGGGCCGAGCAGGTGCTGGCGGACGGGAGCTCGACCGACCAGGGCGAGCTCGCGCTCGGCGCGAACATGCTCGTGGCCTTCATGCCGTGGGAGGGCTACAACTTCGAGGACGCGATCGTGATCTCGGAGCGGCTCGTCAAGGAGGACGTGCTCTCCTCGATCCACATCCACGAGTACGAGATCGACGCGCGCTCGACCAAGCTCGGCGACGAGGAGATCACGCGCGACATCCCCAACCGCTCGGAGGAGTCCCTCAAGGACCTCGACGAGCGCGGCGTGGTGCGCATCGGCGCCGAGGTCGGCTCGGGCGACCTGCTCGTCGGCAAGGTGACGCCGAAGGGCGAGACCGAGCTGACGGCAGAGGAGAAGCTGATCCGCGCGATCTTCAAGGAGAAGGCGCGCGAGGTCCGCGACACCTCGCTCAAGGTTCCGCACGGCGAGGGCGGCAAGGTGATCGACGTGAAGACGTTCTCGCGCGAGGCGGGCGACGATCTCTCGCCGGGCGTGAACGAGCTCGTGCGCGTGTACGTGGCCAAGAAGCGCAAGATCGCCGAGGGCGACAAGCTCGCCGGCCGGCACGGCAACAAGGGCGTGATCGCGAAGATCGTGCCCGAGGAGGACATGCCGTTCCTGGAGGATGGACGGCCGGTCGACGTCGTGCTCAACCCGCTCGGCGTGCCGAGCCGGATGAACATCGGCCAGATCCTCGAGACGCACCTCGGCTGGGCGGCCGCTCACGGCGTCT
>CAVWFB010000014.1:0-30041 GCA_963754265.1 uncultured Actinomycetes bacterium
GCGGGCCTCGTCCTGCGCCAGGACGACGACCTGCCGGGCTCTCTCGGTGAAGCGTTCGAACAAGTCGCTTCCTTCCCCCGCGCGGTCGCGGTATTGCTGAGGCGCTCATCGTAGCGAACAGGTCGGGGGGTGGCGCATCCCCCGCCCGAGCGTTCGACGGCCATATCTTTTTGCCTCCAAATGGCGTTAAATTGCGAACAGGGGATGGGTCCGAGGCTTATATCGCTGCTGCTCTTCATGGCCGGTTACGCGGCTCTGGCCACGCTTGGCCCGCTCTGGGCGGCCGGGCCTGCGCTGACGAGCTTCGTCGCCGCGACCCTCCTGCTCGCGCGGGAACGCGAGCCCGCGCGCATCTAGAGGAGAGAGCCGGCCGTCTCGGGCGGCGAGGCGCGCCGGCTCAACCTGCCGGGCTCAGACGCGCTCGTACCAGCCTCTTCGACCGGCGAGCCGACCGAAGGCGTGCGCCCGCGGCCGGCTCGTCGGCAAGACGTTCTTTCGGCGAGGGTCGGGCGGCAACCGCACTCCTGCTCGGCCTATGAATCGGCGTGGAAAGGCGCGCGCCCGCGTACAATCCCCCCTTCGAGCCACCGCGAACGAGGGATCGCGGGGTTAGGCGGGCTCGAGCGCTACTCGGCCTGTGCGAGGTAGCGGCGCACGGCCCAGACCGTCATCAGCAGGATCTTGACGTCGAGCCAGAGCGACCAGTTCTCGATGTAGTAGTTGTCCCACTCGACCCGGTCGCTCAGCGAGGTCTTTCCGCGGAGCCCGTTCACCTGCGACCAGCCGGTGATCCCGGACTTGACGCGGTGGCGGTCTCCGTAGCGGTACACCTTCTCCTCGAACAGGCGGACGTAGTGGCTGCGCTCCGGTCGCGGCCCCACCAGCGACATCTCGCCGACCAGCACGTTGAAGAGCTGCGGCAGCTCGTCGATCGAGAGCGCGCGCAGGAAGCGTCCGACCCGCGTCGCCCGGTCCGGCCGGAGCTCGATGGGGCCGTCCTGCTCGCCGAGCTGCTCCCGAGCCCAGTCCGAATCGGCCTCGCCGTCGGTCGGCGTGCCGCTCATCGTGCGCAGCTTGAGCATGTCGAACTCACGACCGTCGAGGCCCACCCGCCGCTGGCGGAACAGCACCGGAGAGCCGACCGAGAGGCGAACCGCAAGCGCCGCCACCGCGAAAACCGGGAGGGTGAGGAGGAGGAGAACCGCGGCAACGGCGCGGTCGACCAGGTACTTGACCGCGAACTGCCACCCCTTCGGATCGGCTCGACGCGTCGAGAGCAGCGGGAGGCCGCCGATGTGGTCGACGGTGAGGCGCTCGGTGACGCGCTCGAAGAGGCGCGGCACGAGGGAGACGCTCACGCCGAGCTCCTCACAGCGCTGCAGCTCGCGCAGGAGCACCTCGCTCGGGGCAGTCGAGAACGTGATCACCACGTGCTCGACGCCGTGCTGCTCGATCAGCCGCTCGAGATCCCAGCTGGCTCCGAGAACCGGCGCGGGCAGGCCCGGCTCGTCGAGGGGCTCCTTGTCGATGAAGCCCACGGGCTTCAGCCCGAGCTCCGGATGGTCGAGGAGACGGGTGGCCGTCAGCCGGCCGATCCTTCCAGCTCCGACGATCAGAGTCGGCTTCGCGAGGTCTCCGTCGCGACGGCCCCTGAGCAGCGCCCAGTCGAGCGCGACCCGCCCGGCCGCGACGTAGACGGCACTGAAGGCGAGGAGCCTGAGCGACTGCGAGGCGAGGTCGTCGACCTCTCCGGGAAACAGGATCCGGAGCGTGAGCACGCTGACCGAGGCGAGGGCGGTGGCCGCGACGACCGCGCGCACGTCGTCGAGCGCCGAGACCCGCAGCCGCCACGAGTACATCCCGCGGAAGCGCATGAACAACAGGACGAGGCCTCCGTAGACGACGAGCCAGACCGGCGAGATCCGCAGGATCCCTGCGTCGCCCGCCCCGAGCTGCGCCGCGGCCGCGCCTGCGGCCAGCATCGCGGCATCGAGCACCAGGGCCCCGAGGGTCCAGGAGCCGACGCCGTGCAGACGCCGTAGCCCGAGCTTCTCGGAGCGCTCGAACTCGAGCCGCTCCAGAGCCGGGAGTGCGTCAGCATTCAGCGATCGGGTCGCCATCTCGCCGCCTGTCTACCTTAGGTCCGGGTTACTTCCGGGCCTTGCCGAGCTTCCGCAGAGTGGTTCCGGCACCGAGGAGCAGCGCGCCGCCGGCCGCCATCAACGCGAGGTCGACACCCGTGAACGGCAACCCTCCGCGCGGCTTGACAGGCTGCGCGCCGAGTGCCTGCTCGACTGCGCCTTGCACCCCGACCTGCGGGTATCCCTGGAGCGCCGCATACTTCTGCGCACGCTGCAGATCAGCCTTCGAGTACGCGTGGTCGAGACGACCGTTGTCCGCGTAGTCTCGGTAGATCTGCTGTGGGGTAGCTCCGAGCGCGGACGGGGCGACAAACATGCCCAGCGCGCAGACGGAAACCCCCAACACGATCAAACGACGCCGCATCTTGCTCTCCCTCCTCCTCTTCCCGGCCGACTTGGCCGAGAACCACATAACTCCCGAAGCATCCGGCCCCGGGTCACTCCCGCAGAATTGCCTCTCCGACAATCCCCAGTCCGGTCACGCCTTTGCCGCGTGTGACCTCCCACAACGTAGATGCGCAACGACTCCCTGGCAAGGGTGATTTGTCGAGTCCGAAAACGCGGGTGGCCAGAGAGGATTCCGCTGGCACGGGTACAAAGTGCCGCGACCGGGACCGCGCATGACAGATACGTCCATCTCGAGCCGCAACGCAGGAGTGGTCCGTTCTCTTCCCGCGGTCTCTCTCGTGGTCGCCGCGTGCGTGATGGCCTGGGTCGAGACGGGCAGCATCGATGCCGCAGACTGGCTGCTCTACGCGATTTTTGCGGCGCTCCTGCTCGCGCTGGTGTTCGTCTCCGGGACGGCGGTTGCCCCGACTCGCCTGGCCGTCGCCGGGCTCGTCGCGCTAACCGGCTTCGCCGTGTGGCAGGCGATCTCGGCCGCGTGGTCGCCGCTGCCATCGCTCGCCCGCGACGACGCGCTCTTGACAGTGTTCTACGTCGTCGCGGCCGCGATCGCCCTCTTCACCGTTCGCAGCCGGCTGGACGGTGTGATCGTGACGAGCGCAGTCGCCGCCGGGACGGGCGTGCTCGCGGTCGCGACCGCGCTCGCGGCGCGATTCGGCTCCGACCTCGGAACGTACTTCGTCGGAGACGGCCGGCTCGCGTGGCCGATCACGTACCCGAATGCCGCGGCCGCGATGTTCCTCGTCGGGCTCTGGCCCGCGCTCGTCCTGTCCGCCGAGCGGCGGCTCCCCGTGGTCGTGCGCGCGCTGGCGCTCGGCTCGGCGGCGGCGGTTCTCTCCGCCTGGCTGATGACGCAGAGCAAGGGTGGCGGGGTTGCGCTCGCCGTCTCGGCCGTCGTCGTCTTCGCGGCGGTGCCGGACCGGCTGCGCCTCCTCGTGCCGACGGTGATCGCGGCCGTCCTGGTCGCGCCCCAGTTCGATCCGCTGACGGCGCCGTTCAACGCAGACGCGGCGCTCGCCGACGCGGGCCGGCACGCGGCCTTCACCCTTCTCTGGCTGACCGCCGCGGCCGTGGTCGCCGGGGCCGTCTACGCCCTGCTGGACAAGCGCCTGGAGGTACCGGCGCGGGTGCGGCGAGGCGCGGGTGCGCTCGCCCTCCTCGTGGTCGTCGTCGCGGTGATCGCCGTTCCCGTGGCCTTCTTCGCCTCGGTCGCGCACCCCGGCAATTACCTCGGCGACCGCTGGCGCTCCTTCAAGCACGCCCCGCGCGACGAGTACGGCCGGACGCATTTCATCAGCCTCGGCTCGAACCGCTACGACTTCTGGCGGGTCGCGTTGACCGAGTTCCGCGACCACCCGCTGGCCGGGATCGGCGATCGGGGCTTCGGTCCCGCCTACCTCGTCGAACGGCGAAGCGGCGAGACGCCGGTCCGAGCTCACTCGATCGAGCTCGACGCACTGAGCGAGCTCGGGGTCATCGGGCTGATCCTCCTCGCCGCCGGGCTGGTGCCGCTGCTCGTGCTCTGCTTTCGCGGCCTCCGCAGCCGCAACGTCGCGGGGACCGCTGCCTTCGCGACGGCTGCCTACTGGCTCGTGCACGCCTCGGGCGACTGGAACTGGACCATCCCGGCGGTGGGACTGCCGTTCTTCCTGCTGCTCGGCGCCGGAGCGGCAACGGCCGGCACGCGACCGCTGCGCCGGCGCGAGTGGATCCCCGCGGCCGCCGTGTCCACCGCGATCGCCCTGCTCGCGTTCGCGCCTCCCTGGCTCTCCTCCCGTTTCTCGACGCATGCGCTCGAGAGCTCCTCGTCCACGAGCTCGGACCTACGCTGGGCCAGGCGCCTCGATCCGCTCACGGTCGAGCCGTACGTCGTCCAGGCCCACATCGCGCCCACGCCCGCGGCGGCGATCCCGCCCCTCGTCAAGGCGGCGGAGAAGGAGCCGCGGGCGGTCGAGGTCCGGTTCGAGCTCGGCCTCGCGTATCTCCGAGCGAAGCGCCCCCTCGAGGCACGGCGCGAGCTGCGCGCCGCGCTGGCTCTCGAGCCCGGCGCGGACTCGATCGAGCGTGCTCTCAAAAGCGTCCCCCGCCGCCAGTAGGCTTGCGAGCATGAAGGCACTCGTCACCGGCGGCGCCGGGTTCATCGGGTCACACCTGAGCGAGCTGCTCCTGGCGGACGGCTGGGAGGTCTGGGCGCTCGACGATCTCTCGACCGGCAACGGGGCGAACATCGCGCACCTCGAGGAGCGAGGCGACTTCCACCTCGTGGTCGACTCCGTGCTGTCGTCCTCGACGGTCAACGAGCTCGTCAACAAGTGCGACGTGGTCTTCCACCTCGCCGCCGCCGTCGGCGTCCGCCTGATCGTCGAGCAGCCGGTGCACACGATGGTGACGAACGTCCAGGGGACGGAGAACGTGCTCGACCAGGCGAGCCGTTTTGGCAAGCGGGTGATCGTCGCCTCGAGCTCGGAGGTCTACGGCGACCACCGCGAGGAGAAGCCACTCGAGGAGACGGCGCGACGGATCTACGGCCCGACCACCGCCCGCCGCTGGCTCTACGCCGACTCGAAGGCGATGGACGAGCACCTCGCGCTCGGATTCCACAGCGAGCGCGACCTCGACTGCGTGATCGTTCGGCTCTTCAACACCGTCGGCCCGCGGCAGAGCGGCCAGTACGGGATGGTGATCCCGCGCTTCGTCGAGAAGGCGCTCGCGGGCGAACCGCTCGAGATTCACGGCGACGGAACGCAGACACGCTGTTTCTGCCACGTGGCAGACACGATTCGAGCCCTCAAGGGCCTGATGAACGAGGGCTCGGTCTCCGGCGAGATCTTCAACGTCGGCTCCACCGAGCGGATCGCGATCGGCGAGCTAGCCAACCGCGTTCTCGCCGCCACGGGCTCGAGCTCCGAGACAGTGTTCATCCCCTACGACCGCGTCTACGGCCAGGGCATCGAAGACATGCTCCACCGCATCCCGGCCACCGAGAAGGTCAGGGCTGCGATCGGCTGGAGCCCCGAGCACGACCTGGAACGGATCCTCGAGGATGTGATCGCCGAGCAGCGGGCTTCTGTGGCGGCCTGAGAACGCCGATACAGAAACCATGCGGATCTCCATCTTCGGATTGGGCTACGTGGGGACCGTCTGTGCGGCGACGCTCTCCCGGTTCGGCTTCGACGTCCTCGGGGTCGATGTCAACGAGACCAAGAACGCCCAGATCAACGACGGGCGCAGCCCGATCGTCGAGCCCGGCCTCGAGGAGCTGATCCGCGAGGCGGTCGAGGCCGGACGGCTCGCCGCGACCGCCGACCACGAGCAGGCAGTCGAGTCCTCGGAGCTCTCACTGGTCTGCGTCGGAACACCGAGCCGCCCCAACGGGAGCCTCGACACGAGCCATGTCGAGGACGTCGCCCGAACGATCGGACGGCACCTCCGCCAACGCTCCGGCAGGCACACCGTGGTCGTTCGGAGCACGCTGTTGCCCGGAACGACCCTCGACCGGCTCAAGCCCCTGCTCGAAGAGGAGTCGGGCAAGCGGTGCGGCGACGAGATCGGGCTCGCGTACAACCCCGAGTTCCTGCGCGAGGGCTCCGCGATCGCCGACTTCATGGATCCGCCCTACACGCTCGTCGGCGGCCTCGACGGCGACAGCACGGAGGCCGCGGCCGGCCTCTACGGAGAGCTCGACGCCCCTCTCCACCGGGTCTCCATCCCGGAGGCTGAGATGGCGAAGTACGCCGCCAACGCCTTCCACGCGACCAAGGTCGTTTTCGCCAACGAGGTCGCCAACTTCAGCAAGGCTGCCGGTGTGGACGGCCGCCGCGTGATGGAGCTGCTGGTGCAGGACTCGCGCCTGAACATCTCCCCCGCCTATCTGCGCCCCGGCTTCGCCTTCGGCGGCTCCTGCCTTCCCAAGGACGTGCGCGCCCTCCTGCACGCGGCGCGCCAGGGCGACGTCGACCTGCCGCTGCTCGAGAGTGTTCAGGACTCGAACGCGATGCAGCTGCGCCGCGGGATCGACCTCGTGCTCGCCCAGCCCGGCAAGCGGGTCTGCGTGCTCGGCCTGAGCTTCAAGACAGGGACCGACGACCTGCGCGAAAGCCCGGTCGTCCAGCTCGTCGAGGCGCTCCTGGGGAAGGGCTACGAGGTTCGCATCTACGACGGGAACGTCAACGTCGCGCGCGTGCTCGGGACGAACCGCGAGTACATCGAGGCGGTGGTGCCGCACCTCGCAGACCTGATGGTCGACGACGCGAGCGCGCTGCTCGACGGCTGCGACTCGATCGTCGTCGGCAACGACAGCCCGGAGTTCGCCGAGCTCGTCGCCGGCACGCGCGATCAGGCCGTCGTCGACCTCGTTGGGCTCAGGCTCTCGGACGAACAGCTGCGGTCTCTCGGCGATCGTTATCAGGGGATCTCCTGGTGAGCGCGCCCGTGCGCCTGCTCGTCATCAGCCAGCAGTTCTCGCCCGAGATGGGCGCGCTGCCGAACCGCCTCTACCCGCTCACGCGCCACCTCGCCGCCCACGGGCACGACGTCTACGTGGCCACCGGCATGCCGAACTACCCGAAGGGCAAGGTCTTCCCGGCGTACCGCGGCAAGCGCTTCCTCCGGGAGGCACTGGACGGCGCGACCGTGCTCCGGACGGCGTACTTCACCACCCCGCGCAACGTCTCGAAGCGTTCGCAGCTCCTCAGCTACCTGAGCTTCCTGCCGGCGGTGTTGCACAGCGGCTGGCGCGCGGGCCGGGTGGACGTGGTCTTCGTGACCTCGCCGCCGATCTTCCCGGCGCTCCCCGCGATCCTGCTCGCCAAGCTTCGCGGCGCGAAGCTGCTGGTCGACCTGCGCGACCTCTGGCCGGACGAGGTCGTCGCCGTAGGCGCGGCCGAGGAGGGCTCGCTTTCGATCCGGCTACTGCGACTGATCGAGCGCTGGATGTACCGCTCGGCCGACGTGGTCACCTGCACCACCCGCGCGTTCGAGGACACCGTCGCCGAGCGCGGAGTCGGGGCGGAGAAGCGGCGCCTGCTGCCCAACGGCGCCGACGTCGAGCTCTTCCGGCCGCTTCCCCGCGAGAACCCGGTCGCCGCCGGGTACCCGTTCGGGGACCGGTTCGTCGTCATGTACTCCGGCCTGCTGGGCATCAAGCACGGGCTCGAGACGATCCTCGACGCGGCCGAGCTCCTGCGCGAGCACGAGGACGTCGTCTTCGTCATCCGCGGCGAGGGCCCCCGCCGCCAGGTACTCGAAGACCGCGTCGCCGAGCTCGGCCTCGAGAACGTCCTCTTCGGAGGCGAGCTGCCGATCGAAGAGGTGCCACAGCTCCTCGCGCGCGCGGATGTGTGCGTGACCAACCTGCTGCCCGACCCCTACCTCGAGAAGATCGTCTCCGTGAAGGTCTTCGAGTACCTCGCCTGCGAGAAGCCGGTCGTCGGCGCCCTGCGCGGCGAGGGAGCGAGGGTGCTGGACGAATCCGGCGGCGGGATCACCGTGGCCCCGGGCGATGCCCAGGCGATGGCGGCGGCGATCCTCGAGCTCCGCGACGATCCCGAGCGCCGCGAGGCCCTTGGCAAGGCGGGCCGCCGTTACGTCGAAGAGCACTACTCGCGGGCCGTGATCGCGGCCACGCTCGAGGGTCTGCTCGGCGAGCTGACCGCCGGACGGAACGGCGCTTCCTGACGCGCGCGTGAAGCTCGTCTACGTAACCTCGAGCCTTCCGCACGGGCCTCTCGAGGCATTCGTGCTGCCCGAGATCGCGGCCTTGGAGCGCCTCGGCCACCAGGTCTGGGTCGTGCCCATGTACCCGCGAGGCGAGCTCCTGCACGACGACGCCGAGGCGCATCTCGCCCGCACGCTCAGCGAACCGCTCCTCTCTGCGGAGATCGCGGGGGAGGCTGCGCGAGAGCTGCCCGCCGCCCCGGGACGGGCGCTGTCGCTGCTGGCGCGGACCGCCGCCGCGCGGCCGCGGATCGCCGTGAAGAACGTGGCCGTCTACCCGAAGGGCCTCTGGCTCGCGCGCCGGATCCGCGAGCTCGAGGCGGAGCATGTGCACGCACACTGGGCCTCCGTGAGCGCGACGCTCGCGCTGACCGGGGCCGAGCTCGCGGGCGTCCCCTGGAGCTTCACCGCCCACCGCTGGGACATTCGCGAGAACAACCTGCTTCGGGCGAAGGCGCGGTCGGCCTGCTTCGTGCGCACGATCAGCGAGAGCGGCGCAAGCGAGCTGCGTGAGCGCGTCGGCCTCGAGGGCTGGAGCCCGACCGTGATCCGGATGGGCGTCGACCTTCCCGCCTCCACCGCGTCGGTCCGGACGGACGGGCCGCTCAGGCTGCTCACGGCCGCGAACCTCCTCCCGGTCAAAGGGCACAGATACCTCTTCGAGGCCCTCGCCGGGCTGGAGGGGGTCTCCCTCGACGTTGCCGGCGAGGGACCGCTGCGGGCCGAGCTCGAGCACCGTGCCCGAGGCCTCCCGGTCACCTTCCTCGGCGCGATCTCGCACTCGGAGCTCCTCGAGAGGCTCCAGAGAGGCGGCTGGGACGCGGTCGTGCTTCCGAGCGTTCCCACCGAGGAAGGCGACCAGGAAGGCGTGCCGGTCTCGCTGATCGAGTCGATGGCCGCCGGCGTGCCGGTCGTGACGACGGCCTCCGGCGGGATCCCCGAGCTCGTCACCGACGGCGCAGGGCTCCTCGTTCCCCCGCGGGATCCGCGGGCGCTCGCCGCCGCACTCGAACGCCTGCGAGACCCGGCGCTCCGTCGCGAGCTGGCCGACGGTGGGCGTGCCCGGGTCGAGGCCGAGTTCGACGTCGAGCGCATCGCCGCCGAGCTGGCCGCGCGTTTCGCTGCGTGCTAGCGCTCCTACTCGCCGAGCCAGGCTCGTCGCATCCGATCGGGATGCAGGAGCCGTTTGAAGGCGCGCCTCGGCCGGTCGAGGAGGCGGAAGGCACTGCTGCGCTGGAGCGACCGCACCGGGCGCGAGACCTTCACCCGGAAGCTGAACGGCCCGTCGCTGTGCCAGACGCCGGTGCGCGGCCACGACAGCGCGGAGGCGTGGTCGAAGCTCGTCGGCAAGCCCCCGGCCGCGCGGTAGCCGGCCTCGCCCGCGGCGCGAATTACCCGGCCGTCGGCCTCGCCGAAGGGGTACGCGAGTGAGGTGCACGGCCCGCCGAGCTCCGCTTCCAGCCGCTCCCGTGACTCCTTCAGCTCCGCTGCCAGCTCGTCGTCGCCGAGCTCGACCAGCCGCGGGTGCGTCCGGCTGTGGGAGCCGATCTCCCAGCCTTCGGCCCGCAAGGTGCTCAACTCGTGCCACGTCAACGGGACGAGCTCGCGGCCGTGCTCGCCGTCGACCCACTGCTCGATTCCCCGCCAGCTCATCGGGCCTTCGGAGCCGACCAGATCGGTCGGCACGAAGACCGTCGCCGGCAGCCCCAGCCGAGCGAGCACCGGCCGGGCACGCTCGAGCACGGAGCGCATCCCGTCGTCGAAGGTCACGGCGAGGGTGCGCGGGTGTGGCGGGGAGATGACGGCCTCCGTGAAGGTCGCACCGCGGTAACCGCGCCCGACGAGCTCTCCGCAGCTGGTGCTCGAATCGCTCGGGAGTCACCGAGAGCTGAGCCGGCCAGTCCGGGCTGACCGCGTGGTAACAGAGGACGACGACGTCGCTCATGCGCGCATGGTGAAACTACGGCCGTGCGCAAGCTGCGCGTTCTCACGCTGGTCGACAAGCCCACGGTGACGGGTGGGGCCGAGCGCCTCGCGGCGGTCGTGGCGATGAAGCTCGACCCGGCCCGCTTCGAGAGCGTGCTCTGCGCCTCCCGGCAGACCGACGAGCCGCTGCTCGACCGCGAGCTCGAGGAGGCCGGGATCGGGGTGCTCGCGCTCGGGCGCCGGTCGAAGCTCGACCTCTTGGCCTGGCGTCCCCTCGTCTCGCTCCTGCGGGACGGCGTGGACGTCGTGCACACCCACATGTTCGGCTCGAACGTCTGGGGCACCGTGCTCGGGCGCCTCAGCGGAGTCCCGGTCGTGGTCGCGCACGAGCACACCTGGTCGTTCCAGGGACGCCCGTTGCGCCGGTTCCTCGACCGCGAGCTCGTCGCCCGCTTGGCGGACGTGTTCGTGGCCGTCTCCGGCGAGGACCGCAGGAAGATGATCGAGGTGGAGGGCGTCGATCCCGCAAAGATACGGCTCATCCCGAACGGGATCCCCTCACCGGCGAACGGCGCGGGAGGCGACGTGCGGGCGGAGCTCGGCATCGAGCCGGGCGCGCCGGTGCTCGGCGTCGTCTGCGAGCTGAGGGCGCAGAAGGCGCTCGAGGTGCTGTTCGAAGCGGCTGCGCTCCTGCTCGCCGAGTTCCCCACCTTGAAGGTCCTCGTCGCCGGCGACGGCCCCGAGCGGGCGTGGCTCGAAGAGGGGGCCCGGCGGCTCGGCGTTGCGGACACGGTGCTCTTTCTCGGCATCCGCCGCGACGTGCCGGCCGTCCTCGCCGCAGTCGACGTCGCCGTTTTGTCCTCCGACTACGAGGGCAGCCCGCTGTCGGTGATGGAGTACATGGCAGCGGCGAAGCCCGTCGTCTCGACGCGGGTAGGCGGCGTGCCCGAGCTCGTGCAGGAGGATGTTCACGGCCTGCTCGTCGAGCCGCGTGACCCGGAGGCGCTGGCGGAGGCGGTCGCGCGCCTGCTGCGCGATCCGGCCCTGGCGAAGCGCCTGGGCACCGAGGGCCGCAAGCGACAGCAGCGCGAGTTCTCCCTCGAGGCCATGGTCGGCCGCATCGAGGACCTCTACGAGGAGCTCTGGCTCGCGAGCGGGCGGCGGGGCGAGCGGTGAACGAAACGCGCCTGCTCGGCGCTGCGCTCGAGCCGCTCGAGGACTACCGGCGCGCGGCGACGCGAACATCGCGCCTCTTCATCGAGCTGGAGCGGCAGTTCCCGATCGTCGGCTTCGTCCAGCCCGCACTCGTCGGCCCGCAGGACTGGACGGCGAAGCTCCGCGCGTTCCATCCCAAGCGAGACGCCTGGCGCGGGCGCTCCTGGCTCTCGCCGCAGGCGTTCTGGCAGCGCACCCTCCTCGCCGAGCGGGAGCTGCGCGTCTGGGAAGGCGAGTTCGACCTCGTCTTCCAGTTGCAGACGCTGTTCGCGCCCGGGCTCGACCCGACGAGGCCGTACGTAATCTACACGGACAACACCTACACGCTGACGGAGCGGTTCTACCCAGCCTGGGCTCCGCTCGGCAAGCGGGCGGCACACGCGTGGCGCGAGCTCGAGCAGGCCACGTTCCGCAACGCGCGCGTGGTCTTCGGGATGAGCGAGTGGGTGTGCGAGGCGATCGTGAGCGACTACGGCTGCGACCGCGAGCGCGTCGTCGCTGTCGGCGCCGGGGCGAACTCCGTGGCGACGGGCGCCGAGAGCAAGGCCTACGCGCGGCGGATCGCGCTCTTCGTCGGGAACAAGTTCGAGCTCAAGGGAGTGCCGACGCTCCTGGAGGCCTGGGAGATCGTCCGCCAGCGCCTTCCCGACGCGATGCTCTGGATTGTCGGGGTAGATTCCAAAGGCCCCGAGCCGGACCGGCCGACCGTCGAGTGGTTCGGCTACGTGAGCGACCGACAACGCTTGGAGCAGCTCTACGACGAAGCCTCGCTGTTCGTGCTGCCGACGCAGTTCGAGGCCTTCGGGCACGCGGTCGTCGAGGCGATGGGCAACGCGCTCCCCTGCGTGACCACGAACGTCGGCGCGCTACCGGAGATCGTGGAGGAAGGGGTCACCGGCCTGCTCGTCCCTCCGCGGGATCCGGAAGCGCTGGCCGAGGCGCTGATCGCGCTGCTGAGCGACTCCACACGGGCGGAGGCGATGGGCCGGGCGGGCTACGCGAAGGTGCTGGACCAGCTCACGTGGCGCGCGGTCGCCGAGCGGATGGGGCCTCACATCGAGGCGGCCGTTGCCTCCCCCGGCTGAGCCGCCGCCGCGGCTCGTCGCGGTCGCGCCAGGCGAGCCGTTCGCGCCGAGCACGTGGTCGGGCTCGAGCATGTACCTGCTGCGCGCGCTCGAGCGGGCCGGCGCACTGGCCGGCGCCATCAGCGGCGGCTCCCGCGCCCTCGACCTGCTCGAGCAGGTCGCCAGCTTCTCCCCCGACCGCCGGCGCTGGAGCCTCCGCTACCACTCGCGCAGCTCCCCGGCCGGCCCGCTCGCGCGCCGAGCCCGCAGCGCCCTCGGAGCGCGGCGCCTGCGCGACCTCGACGCAGACGCCGACGGCGTGCTCCAGATCGGCGCCTGGTATGACGTCGAGGGCGAAGGGATCCGCTGCTCCTACCACGACGGGAACCTCGCCGTCTCACTGTCCCGGCCCGAGCCGGGCCTCGACCGGCACGACCGCGGGGTGCGGCGCGCGCTGGAGGCCGAGCGCGGCCTCTATGACCGGCTGCAGCTGATCTTCACCATGAGCGACTGGCTGCGCCGCTCGTTCGTGGACGACTTCGACCAGGCGCCAGAGAAGGTGATCACCGTCGGGGCCGGAGCCAACTTTGAGTCCGTTCCGGAAGCTCCTGAACGAACCTTCGCGTCGCCCCGCGTCCTGTTCGTCGGCAAGCGCTGGGAGCGCAAAGGCGGTCCGCAGCTGCTCGAGGCATTCCGCGGGCTACGGCAAGATCGGGCCGACGCAGAGCTCTGGATCGTGGGGCCCGAGGAGCCTCCGGCGCAGGAGGCCGGAATCCGCTTCCACGGCCGAATCTCGAGGAGCTCGCCAGAGGGCGAGCGCCGCTTGGCCGAGCTCTATCGTGATGCGACGGTCTTCGCGATGCCCTCGGTCTACGAGCCGTTCGGAGTCGCCTTCCTCGAGGCGATGGCCTACCGGCTTCCCTGCATCGGGAGCGACCGCTGCGCGATGCCGGAGATCGTCGAGGACGGGGTCACCGGCAACACGGTCGATGCCTTCGACACCGAGGCGCTGGCTTTGCGCCTTCTCGAGCTCGCCGAGCCCGACCGCGCCCGCGCGTTCGGAGAGGCGGGCCACCGGCGATTCCTCGAGCGCTTCACCTGGGACGGCGTCGCCGCACGGATGGTCGCCGCGGTGACCGTCAGCCGAGACGCTGGCGGAGCGCGGCCGCGCCGAGCCGGAGTTCGGCAACCGAGAGCTCACGGCTGACGAGCAGGACCGCGACGTAGACGAGCACGCCGCCGACCCCTCCGACCAGCCACGCGGTCACCGACAGGTGCTCGGTGCCGAACAGGAGCAGGACGCCTGCCATCGCCGCCGCGGCCACGAGCGAGCGCACGAGCGACACGCCGAGCGGCCGCAGCGGGATGTCGACCACCTGGGCGCAGATCCAGAGATGGGCGGGCACGTAGACCGCCAGCGCGAGGTCCGTGCCGATCGCCCCGGCGACGATTCCGATCCGCGGGATGAAGATGACGTCGACCACGAGGTTGATCGCGACGGCGGAGAGTGCCACAGGTAGCCGCTTCCGCGCCTGCCCGAGGTAGTTCGCGGCGGGAGAGAGGAGCGCTCCGACCGCGGCGAGGAAGACGTAGGGCGCGAAGGCCCTCAGGACATTCGCCGACTCGCCATAGTCCGGGCCGAGCAGCAGATCGACGATCGGGCCGGCCCAGACGATGAGCGGCGCGAGCAGGAGCCCGTACCCGACGATCAGGTAGCGCAGGGCCGTCCTGAAGGAGCGCACGTCCGATCCGCTCTCCAGGTGCCGGGCCACGCGGGGCGCGATCGTGACCGCGACGATCCCCGCCGGGTAGTGCATGAAGACCGTGAGGCCGAACGGCGCCTGGAAGAGGCCGACCGCCGCCTCGTTCTTGAAAGCGCCGATCAGGAGCGCGTCGAGCTGGTCGAAGAACAGATAGGCGCCCTCGACGAGCGCGAGCGCGCCTGCGTAGGCGGCGATCTGCCGCGTGTTGCCCCGGGCGGAGCGGATGGAGAGGGCGGAGCGGCCGAACAGGCGCCTGATCAGTATCGCCCCGGTGACGACTCCGAGCGCATAGCCCGTGGCGCGCCCGAAGGCCGCTCCGGTCGCGCCCGCGCCGAGCGAGACCAGGAGGACGCTGGCGACCAGGAAGCCGACGCTCTGCGAGAGCGTCATGAAGACCCCGACCGGGAGACGTCCCTGCGCGATCAGGGCGGCCGCGAACAGCTGCGTCAGGCTTCCCCCGACGAGCGCCAGCGCGACACCGCGCAGGGGCCAGGTCAGGTTCGGCGTGCCGTAGAGGTCGGCGATCCCGCCCGCGGCCAGGAAGAGCGTGAGCCCGAGGGCGGAGCAGATCGCGACCTTCAGGCGCAGCGCGTCGGCGATGTAGGCCGCGATCGCCTGCCGGTCGCCGCGTCGCTCCGCGATGAACCGACCGGTGGAGGAGCTGATGCCGAAGTCCATGGGCAGGGCGACGAGGGCCCCGATCGCGAGCGCGAGGGTGTACGTCCCGTAGCCGCTGGGCGACAGCGCGCGGACGAGGTACAGCGTCAGCACCACCGCCAGCGAGGCCGTCAGCGCCGCGCTCAGGGTGGCGAAGGCGGTGTTCCGCGCGATGCTGTCGCTCGCGAGCCTGTCCTCGGGGGAGGGCGGCTGGCCCGCCGCTGGCTCGTTCGCGCTAGTCAGCGGCACGACCGTCTCACGTGGAGCGAATCGTAGGCCATGCGGCGGGCGGCCCCTGCTACAGCCTGGTAGAACCCGTGGCGTGAGCCGGCCTGCAACCACGGTAGACATCGGCTTGCCCACGCGAGGCGAGGCGCCGTACATCGCGGAGTCGATCGACTCGATCCTCGCCCAGTCCCATCAGGCCTGGCACCTGCTGATCTCCGAGAACGGGCCCGGCGGCGGTGAGGTGGAGGAGCGGGTCAGTCCGTACCTCGCCGATTCGAGGATCGAGTACAGCGCAACAGGTCGCGATGTGGGGGCCGCGAAGAACCACACCCGGGTAATCCAATCCGGCTCGTCGCCCTACGTCGCGATCCTGCACGACGACGACTCATTGGGATCCCGGGTTCCTCGCGCGACGCGTGGAGTTCCTAGAGGGCCACCCCGAATGTGGCCTTGTTTTCTCGGCGAACCGGGAAATAGACGAGCGCTCGAGGGAGACGGGGCGCTCTAGACAGGTGCTGGCCGAGGGGGTACACCCACCCGAGCAGCTGGTACCGCTGCTTCTGCGCCACAACATGATCGGAATGCCGACCGTCCTCGTACGCCGCAGTGCGTACGACGCGGTGGGACCGGCGTTCGATGAGGAGACGCTCTTCTTCGACTACCAGATGTGGCTTCGGCTTGCACTCCGGTTTCCCGTCGGCTACCTCGCGGTCTGGGACGCGGCCTACCGCGTACATGAGTCAGCAGGTGACGATGACGGCGATGGCGCCGGGGCCGACAGCACCTTAGGCTGCTCGACCAGATCGACGGCCTGCTGGTGAACGCCCCGCACGTGGAGGCCGATCGGCGACACCTCAGGCGGCGACGCGCCAGGGCCCATCTCTCGGCGGCGCTCGACGAGCTGCAGGATCCGAACCGCCGTTCGGCCAGCCGGCACATGGTAAGGCCCTCCGTACACATCCGCCTGCCGTGATCGACTCGAGGATGGCTGCGGCGCTGGTCGGCCTCGACCCTCGGGCCCAGGGGCCGGCGGGCGCTCGATCGGCTGCGGTTCCTCGTTCTGCGCAAAGGACTGCGCGTGCACCTGCGGCGTTGACTTCGACCTGCGCATTGTGAAACTTCAGCGGATGGACCCGGGCGCCGCGAGGATCCTCGTCACCGGCAACATGGGCTACATCGGCCCCTGCGTGGTCGAGCACTTGCGTGAGTCGAGGCCGGACGCGGAGCTGGTCGGGCTCGACACCGGCTTCTTCGCCCAGTGCCTGACGGGAACGACGCTGCTGCCGGAGCGCCGGCTCGACTGCCAGTACTTCGGCGACGTTCGCGCCGTTCCGGCAGGGGCGCTCCAAGGCGTCGACGGCGTCGTCCACCTCGCCGGCGTCTCGAACGACCCGATCGGCACCTCCTTCGAGGCGGCGACCCTGGACGTGAACCATCGTGCCACGGTCTCGCTTGCCCGCGCCGCGAAGGAAGCCGGCGCCCGCAGCTTCGTCTTCGCATCCAGCTGCAGCGTCTACGGCCTTGCAGAGGACGGGCTGCGGACGGAGCAGTCCGAGACGGGGCCCTTGACGGCCTACGCGACCTCGAAGCTGCTGGCCGAGCGAGACCTGGCCGAACTGGCGGACGAGACCTTCGCCGTCACGAGCCTCCGCTTCGCCACCGCCTGCGGCATGACCGACCGGCTCCGGCTCGACCTCGTCCTGAACGACTTCGTCGCAGGCGCGCACGCCTTCCGGGAGATCACGCTCTCTGAGCGACGGCACGCCGTGGCGGCCGCTTATCCACGTCCGCGACATGGCCCGCGCGATCGACTGGGCGCTCGAGCGGCCGGCCGACCACGGCGGAGCCTTCCTCGCGCTGAACACCGGCTCCGACGAGTGGAACTACCAGATCCGGCAGCTCGCGGACGCGGTCGCCTCCATCGTCCCGGGCGTCGAGGTCAGCGTGCAGTGAGGACGCGGCTCCGGATCCGCGCTCCTACAAGGTGAGCTTCGCGCTCTTCCGCGAGCTCGCACCGGACCACCAGCCGCAGGTGGGGCTGCAGGAGGCGATCGAGGACCTCTCCGCGGGTCTCGAGCGGATGGGCTTCTCCGATCCCGGACTTTCGCAACTCGACGCTCGTGCGCCTGCGCGTCATGAACGACCTGCGCAGCGAAGGGCTCGTCACCGACGAGCTGCGGTGGGCGCGCGCAGCGGAAGTCCGTGGCTGAGCACGCCGCGTGCCGCTTCTGCTCGGCGCCGCTCCGGCACACCTTCGCCGACCTCGAGACCTCGCCGCTCGCCAACTCGTTCCTAAGCGAAGCGCAGCTGCGCCAGGGGGAGACGTTCCTGCCGCTGCACGCGTACGTCTGCGAGCGGTGCTTCCTCGTCCAGCTCGAGGAGATCGAGGCGCCCGAGCACATCTTCTCGGACTACGTCTACTTCTCCTCGGTCTCGGAGAGCTGGGTGCGGCACGCACAGGCCTATGTCGAGGCGATGATTCCCCGCTTTGGCCTCGGCGCGGAGAGCACCGTCGTCGAGATCGCGAGCAACGACGGCTACCTCCTGCAGTGGTTCGTGCAGGCCGGCGTCCCGGTGCTCGGGATCGAGCCGGCGGCGAACGTGGCCAAGGTGGCCGAGGAGCGAGGGATCCCGTCGCTAGTCGAGTTCTTCGGGAGCGAGACGGCGACCCGGCTCGCGGGCGAGAGCCGGCAGGCCGACCTGATCGTCGGCAACAACGTGCTCGCGCACGTGCCCGCGCTGAACGACTTCGTCGAGGGCATGCGCATCCTGCTCGCGCCCGGCGGCGTGATCACGATGGAGTTCCCGCACCTGCTTCGGCTGATTCAGGAGACGCAGTTCGACACGATCTACCACGAGCACTACTCGTACCTGTCGCTGCTGGCGGTCGAGCAGGTCTTCGGCGCACACGGTCTGCGCCTGTTCGACGTCGAGGAGCTGCGCTCGCACGGCGGCTCGCTGCGAATCTACGGGTGCCATGCCGAAGGCCCGCACGAGACGACCGAGCGGATCGGCGAGCTCCGGGAGCGCGAGGACGCCGCGGGGCTGAAGGAGCTCGAGACCTACACCTCGTTCGGCGAGCGGGTGCGAGCCCTGAAGCGGGAGGTGCTCGCCTTCCTCCTCGACGCGCGCGAGGCGGGCAAGACCGTCGTCGGCTACGGCGCCGCGGCAAAGGGCGTGACGCTCGTCAACTACTGCGGCATCCGCAAGGACCTGGTCGAGTACGTCGCCGACCTCAGCGAGCACAAGCAGGGCCTGTACATGCCCGGGAGCCGCATCCCCGTGTATTCGCCGGAACGGATCGCCGAGACCGCACCCGACTATCTGCTCATCCTCGCCTGGAACCTGAAGGACGAGATCATGGCCCAGATGGCCCACATCCGCGAGCTGGGCACGCGGTTCGTGACGCCGGTGCCGCACATCCAGGTGCACGAGTAGTGGCCGAGGACCGGGCCGCAGTCGTCACCGGAGCCTCGAGCGGGATCGGCCTCGCTGTTGCCAGGGCGCTGATCGAGGACGGCTACGGCGTGACGCTGGCCGCGCGCCGCGCCGATCGGCTCGAAGAGCTGGCGCGGGAGCTCGGCAAGCGCGCGCTTTCGGTGCCAACCGACGTCTCCGACGCCGCCCAGGTGCGGGAACTCGTCCGGCTCGCCATGGAGCGCTTCGGGCGCATCGACGTCGCCGTTACTGCCGCAGGCGTCTTGCGCTACGCACCGCTCGAGGAGATCGACGAGGCCGAGTGGGAGGCGACGATGGGCGCGAACCTCAAAGGAACGTACCTGGTCACCCAAGCCGTGCTGCCCCACCTCCGGGCGAGCCGCGGCTACCTGATCACAATCTCGTCTGGCTCCGGCACCTTCGGCTCGGCGGGAGGGACGGCCTACAACGCGTCCAAGTGGGGAGTGCGCGGCTTCACGCAATCCGTCCTGCAGGAGGTGCGCGGCGACGGCGTACGCGCGACGGCCATTTGCCCGGGGAGGGTTGCGACGCCGATGCTCGGCCCACACGAGCATGACCCCGATCTTCTTGTCCCGGAGGACGTCGCGGACGCCGTGCGCTGGCTCCTCTCGCTGCGGCCGATCGTCCAGATCAAGGATCTGATCCTCGAGCGGACGACGGCCTGAGAGATGATGAGCTCGTGAACGGGGCCGCCGGCGTGTCAATCGTTCAGGGCGAGCGCATGATCGAGGGCGCGGCGATCGTGCCGCTGCGCCGGATCCCCGACGAGCGCGGGAACGATCATGCACATGCTGCGCCGCGACGAAGAGCACTTCGTCGAGTTCGGCGAGATCTACTTCACGACGATCTACGAGGGCGTCGTGAAGGGGTGGCACCGGCACACGGAGATGACGCTCAACTACGCCTGCCCATACGGGCGGGTCAAGCTCGTGCTCTACGACGACCGCGAGGGCTCTCCCACCCGCGGCACGCTCGTCGAGGTCTTCCTCGGCCCCGACAACCACTCGCTCGCGGTGATCCCGCCGGAGGTCTGGAACGGCGTCAAGGGGATGAGCGCGCCGTTCGCCCTGCTCGCCAACTGCTGCACCCATACGCACGACCCCTCGCGCACGACCCGGCTCGACCCGCACGGCGGCGAGATCCCGTACGACTGGTCACGTGCGGATTTCTAGGAGCGCGTGCTCTTCCAGCGTGCGCGCTGCGCCGCGCAGCTGCGCGTAGCGCAGGCCGGAACGCTCGGCCATGTCGACGAGCGTGTGCTCGCCGTCGGCGAGATTGAGCACCCAGAGCAGCGCGAGCTCGTCGACGCCGGCGTCGGGTCCCGCGCCGATGCTCCGGTAGAGCCCGCGACGCCCTAGCTGAGGCTCTCCCTTCGGGCTCAGGTTGACGTAGGTCGCATTCGTCTCCAGGACGTCGAAGACCGACATGTAGGCGTGGAAGCTGGCCCCCAGCGCCTCGGGCCGGACGAAGTCGAGATCGTCGGCCGAGGTGTGGTACTCCGGGAAGCTGCCGGGCGCCGAGCGGGTCAGCGTCCCTACCGGCAGGTCGAACCCCGGCGAGTTGAACTGGCGCTCGTCCCCGCCCCACGGCTCCCACTCGTGGACCTCGAACGGCTCGCCCGAGTCGCGCAGGACGAGCCGGGCGGCCCGGTCGACCTCGGCGTCGCCCTGCCTGCTCTCCTTGTAGGTGAGGGGGCCGGGATCGCCGACGCAGAGGCAGACGAGCCCGTGCTTCACATGCTCGAGCCGCTCCTCGTTGCGCGCGAGCCACGTGATCGGGCCGATCGTGCCGGGGCTGAAGAGGAAGCGGTACGAGTAGCGCAGGCGCATCCCCGCGAGGTGCTGCGCGAGCGCGGTCATCAGCGCGACTCCCGAGAGGTTGTCGTTCGCCATCGACGGGTGATCCGCGTAGCCGGAGACGAGCACCTCGTCCTCCGACTCTCCCGGGACGAACGCCTCGCCGTAGGTGAGCGACCCGTCCTCGAGCGTCGAGTCGATGCAGACCTCGTACTCGCCTTCCGCGAAGCGCCTCGAGCCGCCGGTGCTGCAGGCAGAAGCCCCAGTTCGGGTTGTAGTACGAGTTGCGGAACGGGATCCAGTCGGGATGCTCGGGGAGCGAGAACAGGTGCTCCTTCAGCTCCGCGAGCGGCAGCCGCTCTCGCACCGGGACGCTGTACCCGAGGACGTGCAGGTTGGAGTCGCGGAGATCGACGACGCGCTCGCCGTCCGGCCCTTCGATCCAGGCGTCGTCGAGGTTCCACTCCTGCGGCACCGTCCAGTCGAGCACCTGGGTTCCCGACGGCACCTCGGTGATCTCCAGCGGCACCCGCTCGCCGATCAGCTCGAGCGTCCGGCGCAGGCCGTTGCCCGTGATGCTGCGGCAGATCGGGAAGAGCTCGCGAACGAGCTCGTGCATGTCCCGGCCGACGTCGTCCGCCACCGGCAGGGCCTGGAAGTCGATGCCCGCCATTCGCCCGCGCGCACTCTAGCCCGGACACCGTCTGCGCCCCGTTCCCTCGTTCGAGTGAAGGCCGCCTCAAGCGCTCCCGGGAAACGCGCGATCCAGAGGCAACGGACGTCAACGCCGCCCGCGAGCCGAAGGATCGCAACCTCTTGAAGACCACCGTTTCGATCGCCGCCCTCTGCGCGATTGCCACCGCTGCCGTCCTGGGCTTCGGCGCCACCCCGTCCGACGCGACCGTCTCGTGCGACCGCTATGCCGCGACGAGCGGGAGCGACAGCGCCGCCGGCACCTCCGCCGCGCCTTTCCGAACCGCCCAGAAGCTCGCCGACAGCCTGAGCGCCGGCCAGACCGGGTGCCTGAGCGCCGGCGTCTACAAGGAGGACCTCCGCCTCAACCACGGCGGTGCTCCCGGAAGCCCGATCCGGCTCACGAGCGCCCCCGGCAGCCGCGCGACCCTCGTCGGGCGGCTCTACGTGCCGGACACCTCGAACGACGCGGTCTTCGCCGATCTGAACCTCGACGGCACGAACTCGGGCAACCTCTCCAGCCCGATGGTCGCCGGCGACCGGATCACCTTCACGGGGAACGACGTCACCGACAAGCACACCAGCATCTGCTTCGGGCTCGGCTCGGACAGCGGCTGGGGCACCGCGGTCGACGTCGTGATCGACAACAACCGGATCCACGACTGCGGACGGCTACCCGCGACGAACCACGACCACGGCATCTACGTCGAGTCGACGAGGAACGCCGTGATCACCAACAACTACATCTACGACAACGCCGACCGCGGCATTCAGCTCTACCCCGACGCGCAGGGGACGAAGATCGCGAACAACGTGATCGACGGCAACGGCGAAGGCGTCCTCTTCTCGGGAGACAGCGGTCTCGCGTCCAGCAACAACGTCGTCACCCGCAACATCGTCTCCAACGCGGTCGTCCGCTACAACGTCGAGTCCTGGTGGCCCGACGGGAACCCGGTCGGGACCGGCAACTCCGCCACGGACAACTGCGTCTGGAACGGCGCCCAGGGCAACGTCGCCGCCCAGGTGGGCTTCACCGCCTCCGCCAACAAGGCCGTGAACCCGCTGTACGCCAATCGCGCAGCCAAGGACTTCCAGCTCCAGAGCGGGAGCCCGTGTGCGGGCTACGGGCCGGACGTGACCACCACCCCGGCCGCGAACCCTCCGCCTCCGCCTCCTCCCCCGGCGCCGGCGACGGTGAGCCCTCCCGCCAACACGACAGGCGCCGACGGTCTTCGGCACAGCCCGATCGGGCGAGCGGCTCACCGCCTCGAGCGGGGCCTGGAGCGGCACACCTACCTTCACCTACGCGTGGCAGCGCTGCGACCGCAACGGCGGCGCCTGCGCGGCTACCTCGACGACCGGCCCCGTCCTCACGCTGACCAACGCCGACGTGGGCTTCACCTTGCGCGTCGTCGTTCGGGCGCAGAACTCGGCGGGCAGCGCTTCCGCCACCAGCGTCCAGAGCGCGGTCGTCCAGGCGAAGAAGGGACGCAAGGGCGCGGTGAGGACATTCAAGGGCTACCGCCTGCAAAACCGTCGGGCGCTACACCGGCTCGCGCGCACTGTCCACCGCTAAGCGGCTTCCAGAGCGGATTTTCGCGACACCCCGGCCCTCGGGCCGCCCGAGCGTCCTCTACACTCGGAAGGGAACACTCACGTACTCTGCCGGCCCACCCGATATCACGGACGCATGACTGAACCGACCCTCTCGTTCGGGAACCAGCGCGAAGGCGCGTCGCGCTACCTGACCGCCCTGCGGGAGCACTGGCTCCTGATCCTGACCCTGGTCGCCGTGGCAGTGGGGAGCGCGGCGGCCTACTCGCTGACGGCGCCGAAGCGGTACGAGGCCGAGGCGTCGATCCTGGTCAATCCCGTGGGCGAGGGCGACACGACCTTCGTGGGCATGCCGGTGATTAAGGAGTCGAACGGCCTCACGAGCGGCGTCCTCACGGCGGCCCGCTTGATCCAGACTCCCGAGGTCGCCGAAGGGGTGCGGAACCGCTACCGCTTCGACATGAGCCGCAACGCGCTCCTCGGCTCGATCGACGTGAAGCCGTTGAGCCAGAGCAACATCATCGCCATCCAGGCGACCGCAGGGAGCGCCGCGCGCGCCGCCGCAATCGCGAACGCCTTCGCCGCACAGCTGCTCAGACAGCGGTCGAACCAGTTCCGGTCCGCCGTGAACGCCACGATCACGCGCCTGCACGCGCGCCTCGACGGCCTGTCCCCGGCCCAGCTCGCGACCCCGGCCGCGACCGACCTCCAGGCCCAGCTATCGGAGCTGACCACGCTCTCGGGCGGCGACGACCCGACCCTGCACCTTGCGAGCGCCGCGGTCCCGCCGACGTCTGCCTCGTGGCCGCGCCCGATGCTGAGCATCGCGGTGGCGTTCCTGGTCGCGCTGCTCGTCGGCGCGGGCGCCGCCCTCGCGCTCGAGGTCTTCAACCCGAGGATCAACCGCGAGGACGAGCTGCTGCTGGGGCACCGCCTGCCGATCCTGGCCCGCGTGCCCCGAGTTCGCACCTCTTCCGCCTCGCGCTACCTGACCCATCGCGGCAAGCTGCCGCCCCATGTCTGGGAGGCCTACCGGACGCTGCGGGCCTCGCTGACCGGCGCCGGCCCGAAGGGCGGCTTCCCACGAAGGATCCTCGTCACCAGCGCGATTCCCGGTGAGGCCAAGACGATGACCTCCGTGAACCTCGCGCTCACGATGTCGGCGACGGGCGCGCGGGTGATCCTCATCGACGCCGATCTCCGGCGGCCGATGATCGCCACGGTCTTCGGCGCGGCAGCCCGCTCGAACGGCTTCGGGCTGCTGTTGCTCGGCAACGCGCCGCCCGAGCTCGCGCTCCTCCCCGCCCCGGGCGCACCCAACCTCCAGCTGCTGCTCGCGAACCCCGAGCACGCGCACCTGGTCGACCTGCTCCAGCGCAACCGGCTCGAGGCGGTGCTCGCGCAGCTTCAGGAGTACGCCGACGTCATCATCATCGACTCCCCGCCGTTGACCGAGGTGGCCGACGCGCTCCCGCTCGCCGACGTGGTGGACACGATCCTCGTCTCCGTGCGCCTGGGCAGGAGCCGCCGCGACAAGCTCGAGCAGCTGCGGCGGGCCCTCGCCCAGCGAGGCGTCACGCCCGCAGGCTTCGTCGTCACGAGCCGGCGAGTGGTCAAGCGGCCCGCGTACGGCTACGAGTACCAGGGCGTCGAGCGGCAGACGGCTGAGGTCGAAGAGCTGAAGGTGCGCCGCTCGAAGGTCGAAGTCGGCCCCGGCGAGTAGGCCATGACGGCGCGCGGTGCCCTCGCAGCCGGCGCCCCCGATCTCGGATCGGCCGCTCGGCGTCTGAGTCTCGCCGGAGGCTTTGCGCTCGGCGGGATCCTGATCGGAGCCGCGGCGGTGCACTCGCCGACGCTCGCGATCGGCGCGGTCGTGGGCATCGCATTCATCGCCGTCTCGTTCCGCAGCCTCGCCGGCGGCGTCGCGTTCTTCGTCGTCCTGACGTTCTTCGACCGCCTGCCGGGCTCACCCGCCACGGGGTTCACGCTGGTCAGGGCGGCCGGCCTCGTTCTCGCGCTCGCCTGGTTTGGGGCGCTGGCCGCCCGCCGCTCCGGGGTGCCGCTCCTCTTCCGCGACCACCCGTGGCTCGCGTACGCGATCGTCGCCTTCCTCACTTGGTCGCTGGCGTCCGTGCTCTGGGCCGAGGACCCGGTCTCCGCGCGCGTCGAGACCACGCGGCTGATCCAGAACGCGATCCTGCTCTTCATCGTCTTCAGCGCGATCGCGAAGCGCCAGCACCTGCTCTGGGTGCTGGGCGCCTACCTCGGCGGCGCCTTCCTGACGGCGGTCGTCGGGCTCGCCGGGGGCTCGTCCTCGGAGCAGTTCAATCCCTACGCGGACACGAGCCGGCTCTCGGGCGGGATCGGCGACCCCAACGAGCTGGCGGCGATCCTGATCCCGGCCGTCGCGATCGCGGCCTTCCTGATCCCGACGACGCGCGAGCCGTTGATGCGGTGGCTGCTCTTCTCGCTCGTGCTGGTGATCTCGCTTGCCCTCTTCTTCACGCAGTCCCGCGGAGGCCTCCTGGCGCTGGCGGTGGTCATCGTCGTCACACCGCTCCTGGCCGGCCCGGTACGACTGCGGGCCGTCGCCGTGATCCTCGCGATCGCCGCGCTGGGGATCGGCTACTTCGCGCTGATTGCCCCACCCCAGGCGATCCAGCACGTGACGAGGTTCTCTGTCGGGAGCGGCACCGGCCGTGAGGATCTCTGGCGGGTCTCGATCCGGATGTTCGAGAACCATCCGTTCGCGGGCGTCGCCACGGGGAACTTCCAGGTGATCGAGCCGAGATACGCCCTGCAGGACATCAACCTGCGCCGCCCCGACTTCATCGTCGAGACACCGAAGGTGGCCCACAACACGTACCTGCACATCCTGACCGAGCTCGGCCTCGTCGGCATCGCGGCGTTCGGCTCAATCCTGATCGGCTCGCTGCTGATCGCCTTCCGGGCGATCCGGTCGTTCGCGCAGCGCGGCGAGCTGCGAATGGAGATCCTCGCGCGCGGTGTGCTGATCGGAACGCTCGGCATGCTCGCCGCCTTCGTCTTCATCACGGCGCAGTACGAGAAGCAGCTCTGGCTCCTGCTCGGGGTCTGCGCGTCGCTCTCGACGCTGGCTCGCGCCGGCGAGTCCGCCGAGCCCTAAGCCCGCCGGGCCTCCCAGCGATCGAGCGCCTCGGCCGCGCTTCCGGCCCAACCCCCGCGCTGGTCGATCCAGCCGAGCAGGCGCCGGTAGACACCGTCGTAGCCGTTGGAGAGCCGCGGGTGGTGCATCGGCGGGTGCCAGAGCAGGGCGACAGCGCCGCCGTGCTCGGCGACCGGCTCGAGCGCAGCGACCGCTGCCTCGAAGGCGGCCTCGCGCCCGAGGGCGAGGTAGCGCTGCTCGGCCAGGGTCGCGTCCATCACCGCGAGCGGCAGCTCCCACCCGCCAGGCTCCCGCCGCTCGGGGTCCCAGAGCCGGTACGGATACGGCGTCCCGGCCCGCAGGCCGGGGAGCGACGGCCAGCCGATGCTCGAGTCGTACCGAAGACCCGAGCCGCGTAGCTCGACGGCCAGCCGCTCCGGGGCGCTGCGCAGGTAGTGGTGCCTCAGGCCTCGTGCGCCGGGGAGCGGCTCCGCCTCCTCCGCGATCGCGCCCGGCCGCTCTCTGGCCCGGTACGAGCCGTGCAGCGCCACCTCGAGGCCCGCAGCCCGGGTTCGCTCGACCGCACGCGCAAAGGCCGGGCCGTAGCGCTCCGGGTAGCCGTCGTGCGGGTCCTCCTGTCGGGTGAGGAAGAAGCACGTCGAGCCACGGCCTTCCTCCGCATCGAGCATCGCGTCGAGCGGATAGGCCGGGTCGCGGCCGCGCAGGGCATCGCCTGCGAACGCCATGCTCTCCTGGAGACGTCGACGCGAGCGATGCACGACCCCACCGGCGAGCCTGCGGGCGGCGGTGCGCAACCCACCCGCTCCGAGGAGATCGACGTCGTGCGTGAGCGCGACGAGAAACCGCTCGCCGTCCGGATAGCCACGTCGCTCGACTCCCAGCCGCCGCCCGAGCGCGGCTGCGATCTCCGCCACCCGAGGTCCCGGCGGCCGCTCGGGCGGCTGAGGACGTCCGTGAGCGTCGAGGCCCGCGTCGCGCTCGGCGGCAAGCGTCAGCAGCCCGAAGACCTCGTCGAGCTCCTCCGCCTCGGCCGGCGCGCCCTCGTCGAACGGCAGCCCGAGCGCATCGAGCAGCGCGTCGAGCGCGTACCGCCCTTCGGGCTCCACTAGTCGCGGGGCCGGAGCGCCGGGAAGAGAATCGCGTCGCGAATCGTCTCGCGCCCGGTCAGCACCATCGTCAGCCGGTCGATCCCGAGCCCGAGCCCGCCGGTCGGCGGCATCCCGTACGCGAGCGCCTCGACGTAGTCGGGGTCGCCCGGCACGCCGCCCGCCTCTGCCGCCTGCTGGGCGAACCGCTCTGCCTGCTCGTCGGGGTCGTTCAGCTCGGTGAACGCGTTGCCGAGCTCCATGCCGCCGACGAAGTACTCGAAGCGCTCGACGATGGAGGGGTCGTCGTCGGTAGCGCGCGCGAACGGCGAGAGCTCGACCGGGTAGTCGTGGAGGATCGTCGGCTGGATCAGCTCCGGCTCGACGAAGTGGCTGAGCGCGTGGTCGACGAGCTCCGCCCAGCTGCGGTCCTGGCTCGTGTCGACGCCGCGCTCGTCCAGCAGCCGGCGCAGCTCGTCCGGGTCTCGCGTCCAGAGGCCGCGCTCCTCGAGCGAGTCCAGGAGCTTCAGCCGCCGCCAGGGCGCCTTCAGGTCGACCTCGTGCCCGCGGAAGGTCGCCGTCGTCCCTCCTGTCACCTCACGCGCGACGGTCTCGACGAGCTCCTCGATCCGCGCCATGGTGTCGGTGTAGTCCGCGTAGGCCTCGTACCACTCGAGCATCGTGAACTCGGGCGCGTGCTTGTAGGAGAGGCCCTCGTTGCGGAAGTCCTTGCTCAGCTCGTAGACGCGGTCGAGCCCGCCGACGATGAGGCGCTTGAGGTAGAGCTCGTCGGCGATGCGCAGGTAGAAGTCGGCGTCGAGCTCGTTGTAGTGCGTGACGAACGGCTCGGCGAAGGCACCGCCGTAGCGCGGCTGCAGCACAGGGGTCTCGACCTCGAGAAAACCGTGCTCGTCGAGGTAGCGCCGGATCGCCGTGACCATGCGCGTGCGCAACTGGAAGTCCGCGCGGGTCTCCTCGTTCATCAGCAGGTCGAGGTAGCGCTGCCGGTAGCGCGTCTCGACGTCGGTGACGCCGTGGAAGGTGTCCGGGAGCGGCCGACGGATCTTCGCCAGCAGGACGAGCTCGGAAACCGTCAACGACGGCTCGCCGCGCTTCGAGCGGCCGGGCCTGCCCGTCGCGCCGACCACGTCGCCCAGGTCGAGGTCGAGCTCCTGCTCGGCGATCAGCTGGATTCGCCCGGAACGGTCGACGAGGTCGAGGAAGCTGAGCTTCCCCATCGCGCGGCGGGCCATGACGCGGCCTGCGACGCGATATTCGTGCTCCAACGTGGCACCCGGTTCAGCCTGCTCGGCCACCGCGCGGACGGCCGCGATCTCGACCCGGTCGGGAAACCGCTTGGGCAACATCCGCGCGAGTCTAATTCGCCGCGGAGGCGGGCTTGGCTCGCCTCCGCCCATCCACGCTTGTCCGTCAGCGCTCGCTGCGTGAAGTCGTCATGGCGCGCGAAGCGCGCCGGACTTCACGCAGCCTTGATCTCGAGGATCTTGAACTTCATCGAGCCGCGCGGAGCCAAGACCTCGACCGTCTCGCCCTTCTTCTTGCCGATGATCGCCTTGCCGACCGGCGACTCGTTCGAGAGCTTGTTCTCGGCGGGGTTCGCCTCCGCGGAGCCGACGATCCGGTACTCGAACGTCTGCTTCAAGTCAAGGTCGCGCAGGCGCACCTTGGACCCGACGGAGACGACGTCCTTCGCGACGTCCTTCTTCTCGATCACGCGTGCGTTGCGCAGCCGCTCTTCGAGCGTGGCGATGCGGTGCTCGAGCAGGGCCTGCTCGTTCTTCGCGTCGTCGTACTCGGCGTTCTCGGCGATGTCGCCGAACTCCCGGGCAACTCGGATCCGGTCCGCGACCTCGCGGCGCTTCTCATTCGAGAGATACTCGATCTCTTCCTTGAGGTTTTCGTAGCCTTCCGGAGTGAGGATTACGTCCTTCACAGAGCCTCCTGAAAGAAAAACGCGCGGCGCACAGGGCACCATCGCGGGCGGGGATGTTACCTGCGGGGACAGACGGACGTCAACTCCCCGGCCCGATACCATTTTCTCCCCTGTGCAGGTAGATCTCCGGAGCCCCTGGAGGATCCGCGATGTCGAGATCCCCACACGCCTCGTGCTCGCCCCGATGGCGGGCGTGAGCGTGCAGGCGTTTCGCCGCCAGGGGCGCCGTTTCGGCGCCGGCCTCGTCTGCTCGGAGATGGTCAGCTGCGCGGGCCTCCAGCACGGAAACGAGCGCACGCTCGGGTACCTGCGCATCTCGGCGGACGAGCGCCCGCTGGCCGTGCAGATCTTCGGCTCCGATCCCGACGTGATGGCGGATGCGGCCCGGATGGTCGAGGACGCCGGCGCCGACATCGTGGACGTGAACTTCGGTTGCCCCGTGCGCAAGGTGACGAAGACCGGGGCCGGGGCTACTCTCCTCGACGACCGCGAGCGGGCCTGCAGGATCGTCTCGTCCGTGGCCGAGGCCGTGTCCGTGCCCGTGACCGTGAAGATGCGGCGAGGCCTCGAGAACGGCTCGCGCGCGTGCCTCGACGTCGGCCCGCGGCTCGTGGACGCCGGTGCGGCCTCGCTGACGCTGCATCCACGCTCGGCGAAGCAGATGTACACAGGCGAGGCGGATCACTCGCTGACCGCCGAGCTGGTGGAGCTCGTCGACGTGCCGGTGGTGGCCTCCGGCGACGTGACGTCCAGGGCGCGCGCCCAGGCGATCCTCGCTACCACGGGCGCCTCTGCGGTAATGGTGGGCCGGGCGGCGCAGGGCAATCCGTGGGCGCTGCGCGAGATTCTCGAGAGCGAGGCGGCGGAGCCTTCACGCGAGGAGGTCGTGGCTGAGCTGCTGCTCTTCATCCGCGAGACAGTGCGCGAGCTGGGCGAACGTCGGGCGACGAGCTTCCTGAAGAAGTTCTACGGGTGGTATCTGGGTCGCGGGCGCTTCCCACGCCCGTTCAAGCAGGAGCTCGTTCGGCTCGAGACGCTGGAGGAGGTGGAGCAACGGCTCCTGGCGGCAGCGCCCGGCGCGGCCGAGGTGCTCGCGCAGCTGGAAGCGGGCTGCCGACGGCGAGGACGACGTGGTGCTCGACCTGCCGATCTCGATCTACGGGGGCGGCTGACCGGCCGCACGGCCTGCGAAGAACTCGCCGATGAGGTCGGCCACCCGCGTCGGCGCGTAGGAGACGAGA